>CAKTUZ010000001.1 GCA_934621605.1 uncultured bacterium
ACTTAAATATCAAACTTCTTAAATAGGAGCGTTAGCTCCTTAGAAGCCCATCACCTTTAGGTGATGGGTAGTTCACTTACATTTACAGCATTTTTTTTGCGTAAACAAGACAAAAAAAAAATTGCCGCCACTTTCGAGCTTCCCGACTGAATACTCAAAAGGGGCGGCAATTACATAAAAGCATTTACTTTTGCATATAATAGGCCCGTTTTTCTGCGGACATACGTTCGATAGCGTAACGCAACGTTGTGCGCGGCAAGTAAAATTTATATTTTTCTAAGAATTGTTCCAAAACGGCAAGATCGCGCTTACCTACTTCACGCAACATCCAACCGCAAGCTTTATGCATCAAATCTTCTTTGTCGCTCATATGTTGGCAGCAAAGGCGCAAAATATCCTCATACTGACCTTGCTTAATAAAAGTATGCGTCGCTACAATAGCTATACGTCGTTCCCACATAATCGGAGAAGCGCTAAGTTTATCCAAAAGACCTCTGTCCCTATCTAATAACCAAATTCCCAATAAAGAAGCCGATAAATCTACCAAATCCCAATTATTTATAAATCCAGTGTTTTCTAAGTAGAGATCAATAATCTCTTTTTGTTTGGCAACATTAAATGAAGAACGGCGATAAGCTTTTTCAAAAAGCTTTTTCCAAACAAGCAATCCGGCCAAACGCACTTCATGTATATCATCTTGTACCAATGCCACAGCTTCTGTAGCCTCAAAGGACGATCTCTTTACAAAAGTGCGTATATTCGGAACTCTAATTCCCCAGAAAATATCCCCATAACCGTATTGCCCTGGCTTAGTCTTAAAAAATCGCTGCAAATGCTCAGCCAATTTTTCGTCTCTGATACTGCTTAATGCTTTCCTAAGTGCAGTTGCGCTCCCAATACTCTCTTCTGATTTTTTTAGCATAATTTCACTTTAAAGACGTTAATCAGCCTCTTCCTTTTTTTCTTTAAGCCGCCTGCTGTCAAGCATGGCGTCCAAAGCAGACCACAAATAACAAACAAATGATAAAGCACTCCAAGATACGGCTGCGCTAAAGTTAGCATTCAGCCCCCATAAACCAAGTGCACGATTGCGCATTTCTGCCCCTTCACGCAATTCTGGAACAAGAAAATCTAAAGCACCGTTTATTAGGTAATACAGAGCTAATCCCATAAGGATTGTAAAAATCAAACCGAAAATAACACCTTTACCGGCGCGACGATTCATAATTTGACCTGCACCGGGATAAATAAATAAAGAAAAACTGACAGCTAACCAAGGGGAAACATTTTTATCTGTTTTAGTCAAAAGACTGGCAATATCAGCCTTAGGCGTCTCCTCCGTTATGCCAGAAGAGTTATTGCCGGTTGGATTGACTTGCTTACCGGATTCTGCAGTCAAGGAAATAACAACTCCGCCTAAAAAAATCAGTGTTCTTTACTAAAAAAATTCAGCGGCGCCATCGCTCTTCCTCTGCTCTGTTGGCAAATCGCCGCTCAATTTTTGCTTAAATCATTATTAAGTTAAAAACAAAAAGGCCAAAATACATTGAACCCTGAAACATACGCCACCAACAATCTGATACAGATGTTTATCTACTTGCGAAAAAGAATTAGGAGCTGAGCGTGAAAATAAAATTAGGCAGACTCCAGCTAATAACTTTAATGCTGGCTTTAAATTTAGTAGTTCTCTTAGGAATGGCCCCTTGTCAATCTTTGGCTGAAACAGACGAGGAGTGCGAACTGTCTATCATATTCAAAGAACCTGAACAGAAGCTGCCTCCAGGCCTAATGGATAAACTAAAAGATACAGCCAAAGCTGTCGACGGCTTCAATAAAAATTTTAAGCTTAAAAGACCGGCCAAGGTTATCTTTTTAAGCATGAACAGCCAATACGGCATCCATTGTGATTTAGAAACTGCTAAAATCTATATCCCTTACGACGATTTACTGATAAGTTACAATAACCTCTGTACTATGGAAGATAAGCTCAATAAAGCTACCAAAAAGGAAATTGCTCAAACAGTCGGACAATCGGCCAATGTTTCCATGATGCACGAAGTGGCCCACTTACTTATAAATGATTATGATCTGGCCGTACCCGGTAATGAGGAAGACGCTTGCGACAATATGGCTGCCTACTTATTGGCCTATTGCTTAGATGACGGCGGCGCCAACGAATACTGTGCCGATACGCTGCGTTCTTGGTTTGAGATATTTTTGGCCTCAGCTATAGTTGAGCAAGGAGATATGGGCACTTTAGATGAGCTGATCAATAATCGAGAATCTTTCTCTCAATTTGTTTCCAATCAACACACTTACGATCTGAAGAGAGCTTACAATGCTTATCTAACCTCTTTAACGGTTATGTTTATGAATTTAGATGGTGAGGATATTGAAAAGATTCTTAAGGATCTGGCCAGCGATGATACTTTAATAAATCCAGAAGATGATTATGAAGGAATCGTAGCTAATTTGCGTTCTTTTGCTGCTTGGGATAAACTTTGCCAGGAATTTGCCCGTTAAGCCTTTTAAATAGATTCCTTAAACGAGAGAGCCTTTCCGATAACAGCCGGAAAGGCTCTCTTCTTATATCTAGTAAACTATCGAATTAAGCTTGAATGCCAGTTAAAAAGACATCAACCAACTTATCGATATCCAAATCGTAGCTCTGTCCGCCTAAATTGGCCATTACTATAATATGACGCAAAGATTTAGCTACCAAACAGGGGTCGATATTCTTCATCTCACCGGACTGAATCTTTTTTTCAAAAAAAGCCACCATACCGCCGCGATCTGATTTTTCAAACTCTTTGAGCACATCATTTACCGAAGGGAAAATAGCCGCCGCTCTAAAGACAATCCAAAGTAAATCACGATTCTTGCCAACAAACTCTTTAAAGTTGGAAAGAATATACTTGAGGCCCTCGCCCAGAGGAAGTTCACAATATTCACTGTCATTCTCGCAAACGCATTTTTGCTCACGGAAGCGACGAATTACACTAATTAGCAAATCCTCTTTAGAGCTATAGTAATGGTAGAGTAATCCGGGAGAGACTCCGGCCGCCTCGGCTATATCCTTAGTGGTAGTACCCTCTAAACCGTATTTGGCAAAAAGATGGGTGGCAATATCTAAAAGCTGCTCACGACGGCGATTATATCTGTCACTGCCGACTTCTTGTTCTGACACTTGATTCATTGGGAAACTTTCTCCTTTGTAGAAGCTTGAGCCTCAGATTTCGGCAAGCGTTCTACAATAGTTTGCGATTTAATTTGCTCGCTGAGCTTCTTTAAAGAGGGCTCGGAAGCAGCAGGTTCTCGGTAAGTGGCTGGAATCTTGTCATCCTTAACAGGATCAATTAACTTTACGGCCTCATTGCGCAACTCTTCAGCAGAAACGTACCAAGCCTCTAAATCAGCTTTAAGATCCGACTCATCCAAGGGGCCAACCACTTCAAAAGGATAAGCCCCGGAGGTAGCCAACATCCAATCTACGTTAGCACCCAAATAGCTGTATTTGGCAGTAGCCAAACTGCGCTTGGCAGCGACTAAAGCAGACTGGCTCTCTAAAAGTTCAGTAGGCGTAGAGAGACCGGCGCCATAACGAACTTCGGCAACACGATAAGCCTCTTCGGCCTGTTCCAAACCGACACGAGCTTGTACAATGCGTTCCCAACGGCTGTTTAAATTGTAATAACACTGTTCTACATCTAAACGCACACCGCGACGCACATTTTCCAAGTTAGCCTCGAGCTGTTCGACAGCTGCTTGTAATTGCTTAGTTTGAGCAGACTCTACTCCGCCATCGTAAATAGGCACGGAAAGTACCAAGCTAGTCACCCACATGGTACTATGAGACATAGCAGTAGCGCGGGTGTTGGAAACTGTACTTTGCAAAGCTAAAGACGGATTTCTGTTGTTGCGAGAAAGTTCCAAGCGAGCTTCAGCAGCTTCTTTAGCCCATTGAGTAGCCTTCACTTCAGGGCGACGCTCCAATGCTCCCAAAACAGACTCTTCCAAGTCATAAGTAGAAACTACATTGTCAGGAATTTTTTCCCAAGTAAAAGGAGCCACATTAAACTCAGTACCAATGGGGAGTCCCATATCACTGCATAGAGCGGCTTTAGTCAAACGCAAAGCATTTTTGGCTTCAATTAAAGTAAGTTCAGCCGATGTAGCAGCCGAGCGTACGCTCAAGACGTCGAACTTAGCTGCCGTTCCACCCTTATACAAATCTTCGGCTTGACGCAAGGAAGACTTTTGAGCCTCTAATTGCTGAGCAGCAATAACTACGCTCTCCTGAGCCAAAAGCACATTCAAGTATTTATTAGCTGTGGTTGCCAACTGAGCTTCCAAAGCTTGGCGATATTGCTCCAAAGCGCTGTATTCAGCCATTTGGGAAGCCAATACCGAATAATGCAAACGACCAAAAGTTGAAATTACCTGCTTGATAGCCAAACTGGCGTTATAGTTATGCTGAAATCCGACGGAAATTTTTTCTCCCCCCATATCGGCAGACAACTCAGGTACCGTAAAGGTATAACCAGCGCTCAAGTTTACGGTAGGATTACCGGCAGTATAAGCTTCTTCGGTTGCTCCTTTAGCTTGACGATAAGCAGCTCTGGCTGAATCGAGTGCAGGCGAATTTTTCATCGCCATACGCATAGCCTCACGCAGAGTATATCGAGGAGCGCCTTCGATATCAGCTACTTCCTGAGGCAAGATGGTGCCTGCAGAAGTATTGACAGAAGCGGTGGCAGCCTGGGAAGGTTGTGGAGCAGCCTGGGGCTGATAAGCTTTAGTTGCAGGCGCAGCGGAAGTAGGTGCAGCGGCTGGAATGGCCTCTTTATGAGCGTCATTTGCTGTTTTGGCTTTGGTAGAAGCTTTGGCAGCAGGCACAGCCTTAGCCTTAGTAGTTACTGCTGACGAAGCTTGGGGAGTGGCAGAGGCCCCCCCCTCCCCGGCCGGATTAGACCAGGCGCTCTGGCTGCCTCCGACTAAAGCCAAGCCTAAAGACAAGACAATAACCGACATACGCCAGCGGCTGGGCCAGCCTGCGAATCTAGTGCAATTCATGATTAGCGAGCCTCCTTGTCGTTAGAATCGGCGATCACTTTGCCATGTCGAATATCTTCAACACCTTTGCCGGGCACATCAGGCTTGCTTAAATCCACACCAGACTTTTTACTAGAAGAGGACGCATTGCCAGAAGTACCGTTAGAGTTACTGTCATCTTCGAACTTGAAGCCCATCTTACGCAAAATGCCGGTAATTCTAGCCATAGTACCATCAAAGGTAATATAAGCGGTCGGCACTACAAAGAGCGTCAAGAAGGTGGAGGTGAGCAAACCACCGATAACGGCTACACCCATAGCGGAACGAACTTCGCCACCTTCGGACAGCCCCAAAGCCACAGGCAAAACGCCGATAATGGAGGAAGCGGCAGTCATGAGAATAGGACGCAAACGCAGAGGGCCGGCTTTAAGCATGGCATAGTGCGGGTCGAGCCCTTCTTCTTCACGCAGTTGATTGGCAAATTCTACCAGCAAAATACCGTTACGGGTAACGATACCTACCAACATGATGATACCAATCAAAGCAAAAATACTTAAGTTCTCATGGCAAAGGAAGAGAGCCAAGAATACACCGACCAAGGCTAGAGGCAAGGTCATCATAATAGTGAAGGGGTGGATAAAAGATTCAAACTGAGCGGCTAGCACTAAATATACAATTACAATAGAACTCATAAGAGCAAACATCATGTATTGCATAGACTCTTTCTGATTTTGAGTCATACCAGTAGCGGTAATTTTGTAGCCGGGATAGTTTTGTAAGACCTGACCAACCTCTTTTTCGAACCATTCGGAAGCTTGACCGGTGGTAATAGAATTGGCAACTACGTTACAAGTAATAGTTACGGAACGCATACGGTCGTAACGGCTGATACAATTGGGGCCTAAGCCTTCAACAACATTAGCTACGCTACGCATATAAACGTTTTTACCAGAAGGCGTACGCAAAAGGATCTTACGGATAGACTCAGCATCTTCGCGGAAAGAATCTTCAGCTTTAACACGGACGTCATAACGTTTACTGCCGATCTTAAACTTGGCGGCATCGACGCCGCCCATCATAGTTTGTAAAGCAGTAGTAATATCTTTAGTAGTTAAGCCTACATCAGCAGCACTGTCACGTTTGGGGAAAACGGAAACTTGAGGCTGAATAAGCTCCAAGTCGTCGTCTATATCGCAGAGATTTTCATTCTTCTGCATCAAACGAGTAATCTTGCCGGTAATTTCTTCCAAGGTGTCGAGATCGGCGCCCTGTAAAGCATATTGTAAGTCATATTGAGTAGAACCACCGCCCATAGTAGGAATGTGAGCGGGAATAGCGGTAACGCCAGCCAACTTTTCAAACTCAACACGCATTTCATCCATAATTTGCTGCTGAGATTTTTCACGTTCTTTACGAGGCTTAAGCTTCACAATAATAGTGGCTTTATTAACCTGACCGGTTCGGGTATCACCGATAGTTTCCATAGTTTTAATAACTTCAGGATACTTTCTGGCGATAGTTGTAATAGCTTTGCAACGTTCGTCGGTTAAAGACAAGGAAGTACCGATAGGGGTTTTCACACTGACAATAAAGGCGCTGCGGTCGGCGTTAGGAGAAAATTCTTCGCCTACGAAACCAGCTAAGAAAAGGCCGAAAACAAAACAAGCAAAAGCTACAACAATGGTCATCACGCGAGTAAAGCGATTGCGCAAAACTACAGTGAGCCAAGCTCTGTAAGTATGATCCATCCAACTGAGGAAAGAGCCGACGGCATTGGTAAGGAAGTTGTTGTGATTTTCTGGCTTTAACCAACGGCCGCAAAGCATTGGTGTTAGTGTTACAGATACGCAGTAAGAAAGGGTAATAGCGATACCTACACTGATACCAAATTGATAGAAAACTCGACCGATAATACCGCCCATAAAGGCTACAGGCAAGAAGATAGCCGCAATAGTCATAGTAGCAGCCAATACAGCAAAAGCTACTTCGCCGGTACCTTTACTGGCGGCATCTTTACCATCGGCGGAGCCCTCTTCCATCATGCGGAAGATATTCTCCAAAACTACAATCGTGTCGTCGATTACCAGACCTACAGCTAGTGACATAGCCAACATCGTGATCTGGTTGATGGTAAAGTCCATGAAGTACATGAACCCAAAAGCGCCCAAAAGTGAAGTAGGAATAGAGATCAAGCTGATAATGGTCATCTTGATGTGGCGCAAGAAGAGATAAATAACGATAGCTGTAAAGAGACCGCCCAAGAGCAAGTCATCGCCTACACCTTGTACGGAATCTTTAATAAAGGTTGAAGTATCGTAAGAAACGTCTAACCTGACACTGCCGGGCAAAAGTTCGCGCAATTCTGGCAATTTATTGCGAACAGCCTGGGCAATACCTACAGTATTGGAACCAGTTTGCTTAACAACTGCTAGTGTTACGCAAGCTTGACCATTTTCGCGTGAGTAACTGCGAATATCGTCCTCACCATCTTCCACGCGAGCAATATCCTTTAAGCGCACAGGAGAGCCGTTACGCCAAGCCAGAGTCATGGTTTCGAGCTCTTCAACGCTAGTATATTCGCCTTCCATTTTGATGGTAGACTCACGTTTTTCAGTCTCTAAGCGACCACCAGGCAATTCTACATGCCAAGAGCCCAAAGCGCCGAGCACTTCCGCAGGAGCAATGCTGTACTTTTCCATTTTTCCAGCATCAAGCCAAATACGAATATTGCGCTCGCGGAAGCCGTAAAGTTCTACACTACCTACACCGCTGATATTCTGAATCTGGTCTTGCAATACGTCATCAGCCAACTGAGAAAGACGTTGATAAGGAATATCACCGGCCAAAGTAAGGTAAATAATAGGTGAAGAATCGGGGTCTATCTTCTGCACCAAAGGCTTATCAATAGAGGTAGGCAAGTCTTGTTCGGCTTTGGATACCTTATCACGCACTTCCTGAGTAGCTACATCGATATTGCGATCAAGTTCGAACTCGATAACGACGGCCGAGTAACCTTCGTAAGAAGTACTTTTGATACTTTTGATACCTTCAATAGTACCGACTTGTTCTTCAATAATGTTGGTAACGTCTTGATCGATAACCTCAGGATCGGCACCGACATAAGTGGTAGTAACACTAACTACCGGAATATCGAAGTCGGGCATTAAGTCTACACCCATACGGTTGTAGCCCATGAGACCGACCATAATTAGTGATAAAACCAGCACTGTCGTAAAGACAGGCCTCTTAATACAAAAATCCCAAATACTCAAGGCTACTCATTCCCCTCTGCTTTAGCAGCAGCGACTTTGAGAGGCTGTCCGTCGAGAATGTCCAAAGCACCGGAAGTAACAACTTTCACTCCAGCATCAATACCGGTAACTAAAGCGTCTTTACCGTTACTGTATACCATCTTGATTGGATATTTTTTAGCGGTGCCTTCATCAGCGTTACCTTCGAAAGCCATAACAAAAACAGAACCTACAGCAATATTTACAGCTGTACGAGGAACAATAATTCCCTTCAGTTCTTGAACGGGCATATTAGCTTCGGCGTAAGTTCCATCTAAAAGGGCTCCGCTTTCATTTTTGATATTAAGGCGAACTTTAATAGTATGACTGGTAGGATCGGAAGCGGGGACAATATCGACCACAGTAGCCGGTACTTTATCAACAATAGAAGTCTTTAGAGTCAAACCGCTGCCGGCTTTAACCGCAGGAGCAAATTTTTCGTCCAAAGAGCTGATCATTTCCAAATCTTTATTGTCGACTACGCTAAATACAGCGCCGCTACCGTCACTGGCGAAAGCTCCGATCTCGATATTGCGCTTAGTCACAGTACCATCAATAGGAGACTTGATAGCCATGTCTTCTAAATTGGTAAGCGCAGAATTATAAGCAGCCTGGGCAGCTTGTACCGTGGCTCTGGCTTGTTCTACAGCCGCCTGAGCTTGAGCCACTGCATCTTTGCTATTTTTTACGTCTGCATTCAAAATATTAACTTGACGCTGGGCAGTTTTGGCAATACGTAAACTTTCTTTAGCTGCCTTAAGAGCGCTTTTGGCAGTGTTAAGCTGTTGGAAAGAAGTGCGCTCACGCAACTCAGCTTGCTCGCGAGCGTAGCTGGAAACGGCGTCTTTGGCATAGAGGTCTTGCTGACGGTGCATATTTAACAAGGCGTCGTCGTAGTTAGCTTGAGCACTGGCTAAAGCAGATTGAGCCTGAATTACCCCTTGATGAGCTTTCTGCACTTCCAGCGCGGAAGAAACATCAGTCATGCCCATACTTTCTTGAGCTTGACCTACTCTGGTCCGAGCCGAATTATAATTAGCCAACGCTTGATTGAGTCCGGCCTGAGCCTGAGCCAGGCTAGCTCTGGCGGAGTTAACCGTATTCTTCTGTACGGTATCATCCAACTGAACTAAAAGCTGACCTTTGCGCACCGAATCACCTTCGCGAGCATAAATACCTACGACCCTACCAGCTACACGGCTAACTATATCAGCTTTGCTAACAGCATTGAGATGGCCGGTAATGGTGGTTTCTTCCATAATGCTGCCCAATTTTGAAGTAGTTAATTCCACATTACTGGCCTTAACTTCAGTTACAGCCACATCTTTCTTTTCTTCACCGGAATTACTTTTAGTACAGCCAACAGCTCCACTAAATAGAGTAGCTGCCACCAAAACCATGCCGACAGGGACGCGCAAATTTGAATATTTGTTATTCATCAGTCTCATTATTTCTGTCTATAGACAACAGAAAATATCTCTCCTAGCTGAATGTGTGATATCGTATAGGATATTCATATCCACAACGCTACTTTTACTTTACCTATAAAAAATGCGGTTCAAATCCGCACCGCTGATTATATCAATTGAACAATCAGTCAATGTTACAAAGATACAGGGTTAAATATAGCGATAATTAAACGATCAGTCAACGGCTATAAGTTAACCATTATTTTAAAATAACGTAAAAAAAATATGCTTTTAGCTGACGTCTGCCCACTATATATATAGATAAGCGTTCGTGAAAGGCAGAAAACATTGGCAGAAGGGCTTAGGCGCTTCTCCGCAGAAGCAGACGGCGCTGTAATTTGCTATTCTTTCAGTTAAGGAGTAATTCTATGATTTACTCAGCAGAAGTGTCTCACATGTGTCCTATCGCTAAGGGCGCATATCATGGTCCCGCCCCTATCCCCGAAGAGGGCAAGTGGGTACAGGTCAAAGAGATAAGCGAAATTAGCGGCTTGACTCATGGTGTAGGCCGCTGCGCTCCCCAACAGGGTGCCTGCAAACTCACCCTTAATGTCAAAAACGGCATTATTGAAGAAGCTTTAGTTGAAACTATCGGCTGTAGTGGTATGACCCATTCTGCCGCTATGGCTGCCGAGATTTTACCCGGCAAAACTATTTTGGAAGCTCTCAACACCGACTTAGTATGCGACGCTATTAACGTAGCTATGCGCGAGCTCTTCCTCCAGATCGTTTACGGCCGCACCCAGACCGCTTTCTCTGAAGATGGTCTTCCTATTGGTGCCGGTCTTGAAGACTTGGGTAAAGCTTTGCGCAGCCAGATCGGCACCATGTACGGTACCAAGGTTAAAGGCGCCCGTTACTTAGAAATGGCTGAAGGCTATGTCACTCGTATTGCTCTCGACGCTGACAATCTTATTATTGGTTATGAATTCGTCAACGTCGGCAAGATGATGGCCGCTATCAAGAAGGGTGTAGAGCCCGCCCAGGCCATGAAGGATGCCACCGGCACTTACGGCCGCTTCGCCGACGGTGTCAAATTCGTCGATCCTCGTCAGGAATAGGGAGATAGCGCAATGTCATTATTTGAAAGTTACGAACGCCGTATTGATAAAATCAACGCTGTGCTCGCCGAGTACGGTATTTCCAGCATCGAAGAAGCCAAGGCTATTTGCGATGAGCATGGCATAGCTCCTTACGATGTCGTCCGCAAAGTCCAGCCTATCGCTTTTGACAATGCTTGCTGGGCCTACACCGTAGGCGCTGCCATCGCTCTCAAAAAAGGCGCCAAGGACGCCGCCGAAGCCGCCCGCCTCATTGGCGTGGGCTTGCAGTCTTTTTGTATCCCCGGTTCCGTAGCTGACGACCGCAAAGTTGGTCTCGGTCACGGCAACTTAGGCGCTATGCTTTTGAGCGACGAGACCAAATGTTTTGCCTTCTTGGCTGGCCACGAGTCTTTCGCCGCCGCTGAAGGTGCTATCGGTATTGTCAACAACGCCAACAAAGCCCGCAAAACTCCCTTGCGTGTTATCTTAAACGGTTTAGGCAAAGACGCCGCCCAGATTATCTCCCGTATAAACGGCTTCACCTATGTGCAAACCAAATTTGACTATTTCACCGGCAAAATTGAAGTAGTTAAAGAGATTGCCTACTCTAAAGGCGAGCGTGCCAAAGTCCGCTGCTTCGGCGCTGACGACGTTCGCGAAGGCGTAGCCATCATGCACTTAGAGGGCGTAGACGTTTCCATTACCGGAAACTCCACCAACCCTACCCGCTTCCAGCACCCCGTAGCCGGCACCTACAAAAAAGAGTGCATTGAGCAAGGTAAGAAGTACTTCTCCGTAGCTTCCGGCGGTGGTACCGGCCGTACTTTACACCCCGACAATATGGCTGCCGGCCCTGCCTCCTACGGTATGACCGACACTATGGGCCGTATGCACTCCGACGCTCAGTTCGCCGGTTCCAGCTCCGTGCCCGCTCACGTCGAAATGATGGGCTTCCTCGGTATGGGCAACAACCCCATGGTTGGCGCCACCGTAGCCGTAGCCGTTTCCGTAGCTGAAGCTTTAAAAAAGTAAGCTAGCCCAAACGCTACATAAGCAACCCTAACCACTGCGGCAAATAAACAGAATCCCCGCTGACCAAAAGTCAGCGGGGATTCTGTTTAGGTGTATCCCTCTGCAGAGACTAACTTTTCAAAGGGAAACTTAAGAGAGACTATAGGTTAAGGAATATCCAAAACGAAGCCTACAGTTTTATTGTATTTACTAGCATCGTAATACAGATCATCCTCTGGAGTAAGCGTTATACTACTGCTGCAACCATTAAACAAGAGAGGCTGCTCCGTAGTATTGGACATACGATAAGGGTCTTTACTATACTTTGCATCTTCATCTCGTTTTATACATAAGATCCAACTTCCAGTGCTCATCACCTTCACTTGGGAGATATTCTCCCTAGTCTTGATGTAATCCATATTCGGATAATAATCTTCCTGATGATCACTAGTTTTTGGATTGCCGTAATAGCAATAGAACACATCATCTTGCTTAAAGTGGTACTTACCCGCATCAGGTGAGACGACATGCTTATTTCTGTCGAGTACCTTAAGGTCGGCACTATTGATCATAGGACGCTCTAAGCGGAAAATAAAGCCAGGATTCTCACAGTTGTAGCTAAGCCACTTACTACCTGAATCAACAACAGACTTATGACCGAATACATCTTCTTCATCCCAGTTGTTGTTAATAACTACATCAAATGTATTCATGCTATCGGCATTATAGTCATTTTTCGAGGCATATTCCTCACTACTATCAACACTCGGATAATCAGCTGCACCAGTTTTAGGAAGAATAAACTTATCTCTAGGCACAGAAGAATCATCAATAGTCATACTACCGGTAATATCCTCCTGTCTGTGCCCACCACCCTTAACAATATCAGACATAACGCCAATTACTTGATGAGTAGAAGTAGAAGATAAGTCAAAACTTGTTCCACGAGGAATATCAAAAGTCAAGTCATTACCACGGCGAGATTTAGCACCGTGACTTCGAACTATATAACTATCAACAGCAGGTTCGGCAAAGTAAAGTTTAACACGATAAGTAATTTCATTGGTCTTCATATTCCTGGCCAACAAAACGATTTCGCCACCACCTTTTTTATATCTATGGTTGCCGCGTTTGCTGTCAGTAGTATCAAACAAACCGACAGAATATTCATCCTCTTTTGAGGATATTTCGTTAGTTTTTGACCACCCTTTAGTAGGGCTATCTGCATTAGTGTCTACATTGGAAACAATCACGGGATTGTCCACAGAGGTAGCACTTATAAGGGCAGTTGGAGTAGTTTTAGGATCATCGTTGAGTTTATCGTAGCCAACGAAGAACCCATAGTAATATTTATCCGAAAGATCTACGTCCTTTTTACCTTTAGTGTAACCGTTCATATAGATTCTATACTTACGACCATAGGGTACAGCAATCTCATACCCAGTAGCAAGATCAACAGTATAGGCCTTGTTGGTAGTTTGGTCGACTAAGTTCATGGAAATATCCTGAACATCATCTTTACGAACCATTGCAGGAATCTCACCAGTTGAAACCTCTTTATAGGTAAATTGCACCCAACTAGCCTCGCCGTCAATGCTGGTAGTTTCCTGCTTAGCAGACACTTTTATAGCGCCTTCTTCGTCGCCATCCTCAAAACTGAGATAATCTTCACTAGATTCCTTCTGAGGACGAATGAGATGTTTACACTCCAAACCCTCTGCTTTGGAGGGGTATTCTACCTTACCGTTACCGTAGGTAGCCTGAAGCTTCAAGATTTTTTCAGATAAGTCTGTGTCACCCTCAGAATCGTAGGGTAAGAGCAGAGAAATTTCACCACTCTGAGTGAGACCGGAAACGACTTCTAATTTTGTTATACCAGGCTCTATAACCTCCATATTAATTCCACTAGAGGCAACGCCATTGTATTTGACAGGAACATTATTGTAAGAAGCAGTCACATTAGTGGTGCCAGTGGATTTGCCGGTCGCAGTCAACAGACCGGTAGCATCAAACTCAGCTGCGGTAGTATTACTGCTAATCCAAGTTACACCCTCAGTAACAGGCTTACTTGTTCCATCACTCATCTTAACAGTAGCTGCAAATTGTGAACTACTGTGTTCGCCGTTGATATATATCTTGTTCTGCCCCAAATCAGCAGGCCAACTACCACTGGTAGTATCGTTAGTAACATCTAATTCCACAGGAACAGAGTCAACAATAGTGACATCCATCTTAGCTGTTTGAGTACTGCCATCGCTGAGAGTAGCCGTCACAATTACCTTAGTAGTGTCTTTAACACTAGCAGTAGTAAGCCCCTCAATCCTGAGGATAGTCTCATTTTTGGCAGGATCAAGTGCAACCTTAACAATACCATCAGTTTCTGCTTTGTAAGAAGTGACTTTAGCGCTCTCTAAATTTTTTGTGGAGCCATCATTAAAATGGACACAAACTATAGACTGGTCATAATAACCACGAGCAACTTCCAACTTATCCGGCTTAAAAACAATACCGTCTGCGACCACGCCGCCATTGACTACGACATCAATTTCGGGAATAGTAACGCCCAAAACGGAACCGGAGATGGTAGTCTGACCACCTTTGCTGGCAGTAACTTTAGCGCCATCGTAACCATTCTGCTCAACGGTGGCGACATCAGGATCAGAGCTGGTGAAAGTTAAATAAGGGGTAAGATCGACGATCTGGCCATCGCTCAAAGTAGCGATAGCGGTAATACTCTCACTGCAACCAACCAACAAATTGTTAATAGAAGTGGGGTTAACGACCACATTCTTCACGACGCTGTTCAAAGCAGGGGATTCGGTAATAGTAACAATAGCGTCCTTGTAACCATCTATTGTCACTGAGACAGGAATAATGGCAGTGAGGCCACCCTTGTTATTGAGACACTCGAGAACGAAACCGGTAACTCTGACTGGAACTCTCTCTAAAGTGATGGTAGGAGCATAATCTCTAGTAGTAGGACCATAGAGAACCTCACGGGAGCTCGTAGAACCGGTGAAACGAATCTGGGTAGTACCATCGGGAACGGCACGGGCCAACGTTTTGCCGGCTAAATCGTTGAAATGGAAAATAACATTGGAGTATTCTTTGGCAGGAGCGCCACCGCCGCTGCCAGAGCTACCGGAACCGCCGCAACCGGATACGAGAGCAACGCACAGGAAGGCTATAGCAAAAAGGCACAAACCTAGCCAACGTTTGCTCCCCTTGTTGCGAGCAAGGAGATTTAACATGTATTAAGTTCCTCCTGAACCCCTGGGAGTAGAATGTAATGGACTATAAAGTACACACAAACAGCCCATCTTATCATAGATAATAACTCAAAACTAAAAGATGGTAAAGTTTTTTTAACTCCCCTTTAAAACAAATAAAAGAGGAGACAACCGAGAGGGCCGTCTCCCCTTCCGCTCCTGATTTCGGAGCCATGCTTTAGACTTTATTTATTGGGCATAATGAAGCCCATAATGCAAGCGGCATTAACATTGTAAGTCTTACGACGTACGGAGTTACTGCTGTTACCTTCGATGGTGGTAACAGTACCGCTGGCAGCATCGTAACTTTCTACGATACCGACGTGATCGGCGCTACTGCGGGTGTTATCCCAATCGAACATAATCATATCGCCGGCTTTAGGAGCATAACCATTGCCCCCCTGCTGCCAGGTCTTTTGACCCTTGGACCACTCCACCAAAGTGGGAGTATAGTTTACGTTGGAGCACTTACTGAAGTCCATAACGCCATGCTTAGCCAAAATACCGGTAGCGAAAGCGGCGCACCAAGGTTGAGAGCGACAATCGAGAGCCCAGCTCTGGTTCCAATCTTTGGTAATAGCATTAATCTGAGAAGAGTTGCCACTCTCGGTCATGCCAACCATGGAACCGGCCTCAGTGAGAGCACCGGACACGCCCTTACCGCCCTTGGTCTCGGCGCCTTTAAGGTGCTCGAGCATGTAAGCGCCTACCTGATTATGGTAGATGCTAGTGACCCCCTTATGCCAATTCTGGTCGGTAGCCCAACCGGCTTTATTTACAGCGGAAGTCTGCTCAGCGATAGAGGCGTCGGCAGAAGAACCGCCCTTAGCACGCAAGTTAGCAAAAGTTCTAGCGCCGACATTGATCTGATTTTCTACGCCGGAGAACTTAGAGTTTCTAGTAGCATTGTTGGGATCGGAATCGTAAGCGCCTACGCCCATCCAACCATTGATACCGATACCAGTTTTGCCCCACTGGGTCTCTTGACCGGCAATAGAGAGGAGTACCAAAGGATCGACATTATTTTCTTTACCGGCCTTGACAAACATAGCGCCGGTACCTTCAGGAGCTGAAGACCCCTTGGAGGCTAAGAAGCCATCGATAGCCTTAGCGATATCAGCATCGGAGCACTTAGAAAGATCGATATCACCAGCCGCGCTAGTGCGAGTAGCCGCTCCAGTATTACCGGCGCCCTGAGTACCACCAGTACCACCTACACCGCCAGTACCGCCGGTACCACGACCACCGCCGCCATTATTGACAGCTCCGCCACCACCGTTGTTGCCACCACCGCCATTAGAGCCACTGGCACCATTAGCGCCGTTATTACCATTTGCCGCACCTTGAGCCCCAGCAGCTTCATCAGAACTGGCCTGAGCTTGAGCGGCCTCTTCGGCGGGAGGATTCTTGGCGTCGATCTCGCCTTGAACCTTATCAATATCCTTCTGCAGATTCTGCTTCTGAGTTTGAATATCTTCGAGCTCGCCGTTGACACGCTCCAAATCCTCATTGACGCCCTGCAACTTATTGGTGATCTCGTCAATCTTTTCCTGATCACCGGCAGCTTTGGCAGCAGCTAACTCTTCTACGAGCTCTTCCTGCTTCTTCTCCAGCTCTTCCTTTTCTTTGAGCTTAGCTTCCTCTTTCTTGTTAAGCTCATCCATGTCTTTCTGGAGTTTTTCCATTTCCTCTTCAGGTTTGGGCTCTAACTCTTCAATCTCTTTATTGATCTTGTCAAGCTTGTCATTTACTTCAGAAAGCTTATCATTGATGCCGTCGAGCTTGTTGGTGAGCTCTTTAACTTTGGCTTGGTCACCTGCAGCTTGAGCAGCTTCAAGTTCTTCAATAGTCTTGTCGCGCTGCTTCTCAAGCTCTTCCTGCTTCTTGGTCTGGAGTTCTTTCTCTTTGTTAAGCTTCTCGAGCTTCTTCTCTTTTAACTTTTCAAGCTTCTCTTTTCCAATCTCTTTAGCCTTGGCTTTATCAGCGTCGGAAAGTTCTTTGCCATCTTCGCCTCTAAGCTTATCGGCCATTTCTTCGAGATCACTAGAAAGTCCGTCCATGCCGATCTTATCAGCTATTTCAGAAGCACCATCTAAACGATCGGCGACCTTATCTTTTACATGATCGACTATTTTATCTTTAACGCCATCAAAGAAATCGCTGACCTTGTCACCGATCTTCCCTAAGAAGCCCTTCTCTTCGGCTTTAGTACCAAATGTACCGCCGGTACCGCCGTGTGTTTTACCGCTAGACGAAACATGAGTAGTAGAGGAGCTGCCGGATTCATCATCTAAAGAAGCAACCTTTACTCCTCTACTGGCCCTAGCTACTTCGCTATCGCTGACACTAACCTTATCTTGCTCCTGAGCTCTCTGAGCCTCTTGAGCTTTGCGAGCTTCTTCAGCCTGTTTAGCTTGCTGAACTTCTTGAGCCTTGCGGGCTTCTTCAGCTCGACGAGCCTCTTCCTGGCGGCGACGAGCTTCTTCGGCCTCGCGACGACGGCGAGCCTCTTCGGCTTGCTGTTGTCTGATAGCGGCAGAATTATCGTAGCTGCTATTAATATTCATAGTAAAATTCCTCCTACCTTTACAAGCACAAGGTATACTCAACCCGTGTACAGGTATCGTTGTTTATATTATCAAGCACTTCTCTATTTTATCTAGAATTTATCTATTGATTTAACATTTATTTAACTTTAAAGTTTTCTAGATTCAACTCAAGAAATAAAAGCCCCTCGGCCTTAAGGCCGAGGGGCTACTTATCAGTTAAATTAAACTCTACTATTTATTGGGCTCAATATAACCCATGACGCAGGCTTGATTGCGATCATAAGTCTTGACTCTGACAGCTCCAGGACTGCCACTATTGCCTTCAACAGTAGTAACCACACCACTACCCGCGTCATAGCTTACAACCAAACCGACGTGATCGGCACCACTGCGGGTATTGTCCCAGTCGAACATAATCATGTCGCCAGCTTTGGGAGCATAATCGCCGCCGCCCTGACGCCAAGTACCCTGACCTTTAGACCAATTGACCAGAGTAGGAGTATAGTTCACGTTATCACAAGCGCTAAAGTCCATGACGCCGTGCTTAGCCAAAATACCGGTAGCAAAAGCGGCACACCAAGGCTGAGACTGACAATCGAGAGCCCAGCTCTGGTTCCAATCTTTAGTAATAGCATTGATCTGAGAAGCGTTTCCGCCTTCAGTCATACCTTCCATGGAAAGAGCCTCATCGAGAGCGCCTTCAATGCCTTTGTTACCTTTAAGTTCTGCACCCTTAAGGTTTTCGAGCATATAAGCACCAACCTGATCGTGATAGATCTTAGTTACGCCGTTATGCCAATTCTGGTCGGTGGCCCAACCAGCTTTATTGACAGCCGAAGCCTGATCGGCGATAGAGGCATCGGAAGAGGAGCCTCCCTTAGCACGCAAATTTTTGAAAGTTCTGGCACCAACATTGATCTGGTTTTCTACGCCAGAGAAGGTAGGATTGCGGGTAGAGTTGTTGGGGTCGGAGTCGTAAGCGCCTACGCCCATCCAACCATTGATACCGACGCTGCCGGAAGCGGTACCCCAGCGGGTTTCCTGACCAGCAATGGAAAGCAGAACCAAAGGATCTACGTCGTTTTCTTTACCAGCTTTGACAAACAAAGCACCAGTACCAGCAGGAGCGGGAGAGCCTTTTTCAGCCAAGAAGCCATCGATAGCCTTAGCAATATCTTCATCGGAGCACTTAGAAAGATCGATGTCGCCGGCCGCGCTGCTTCTCTTAACAGAAGATCCGGAACTGACACTACCAGCGCCACCGGAGCCGCCGACTCCACTTACGCCGCCGCCTCCGCCGCCATAGTTGCCACCGCCGCCGGAACCGGATCCGGAGCCACCATTATTGGCAGCAGCTTGCTGAGCGGCAATTTGCTGGCCAAGCTGGTCTAATTTCTTTTGCAAATCTTCATTGCTGATACCAGTAGCTTTTTCGAAATCGCTCAAACTGTCAGTAGCCTGACCAGCACCTTCGTTGGCCTTAGCTTCACCGGCTTTGGCTTCGTCGGCCTTGGCTTTATCGGCTGCAGCGATCTCTTCATCGCTCATTACTTTACCATCGGCACCAATGCGCTTGCCTTCTTCATTGACAAGGTTGCCCTTATTGTCAATCAACTGGCCCTCGCCATTAACTAACTTACCATCTTCATTGAGGGTACTGCCTTCGGGAAGCTTCTTGCCATCTTCGCTATAAAGCGTGCCATTTTTATCCACGAAAACGCCATCAGGAAGTTTTTCGGGATCTATTTTGCTACTGTCGGCAGCACCATCTTTAGCGCCTTCTTTGGCACCTTCGGTACCGGCGGCCTTAGTGTCTTCACCTTGACCGGCGGCATTCTTAGCATCGTCGGCAGTGTCTTTGGCGCTGTCGGCAGCAGCCTTGTCAGCGGCGTTGGCGGCTTCGACGGTGCTTACGCCGTCTTTGGCTTGCTCAGCTTTGTCGTCAATTTGGCCAGCAGTATTTTCGGCTTTGGCAACTTTCTGATCGGCGCTGTTAACTTGACCGGCAGCATCTTCAGCCTTGGTATCGGCTTCGGAAGCGGCAGTTTCGGCTTGCTCGGCTTTGGTAGCGTCGTCGGTAGCTTTAGCTTCGGCCTGTTCGGAAGCATTGGCAGATTCACTGGCGGCAGCTTCGGCTTGCTCGGACTTACCTTCGGCGGCGCTGAGCTGGCTTTCCAACTCAGAAGCTTTGCTTTCGGCGGCGTCGGCAGCACTGTGAGCTGCGTCGGCTTTAGCTTGAGCAGAGTCTAAAGCGGACTGAGCTGAAGCAATAGCTTCTTCATCGGGCACTTCCTTGGTGTTGCCATCTTTATCTTCAATAGTTTTGGTAGCAGACTTGGCAGCTTTCAAAGCGGACTGAGCCTGAGCCACTTCAGAATCGGCCTGAGTAGCTTCGGCAGCTTTATTGGTAGCTTCGGTGCGAGCTTCGGTAGCTTGAGACTTAAGCTGCTCCATTTCAGACTTAGCAGCTTCGGCTTTAGACTTGGAATCTTGAGCGTCGGCAGCGGCCTTGGTAGCATCGCTTTGAGAAGTTTGAGCAGCGGAATTAGCTTCGGTAGCGGCATTGCCCGCTTCACTGGCAGCTTGCTGAGCGGCCTGGGACTGCTCATTGGCAGAAGCGGCCTTGGCTTGAGCCTCGCCGACACCGGAAGCAGCATTCTGCTGGGCAGACTGAGCGCTATTTACTTTGTCTTGCTGAGCGGCAGCCTTAGCAGCATTTTCCTGATCGAGCTGGTTGCGAGTGGAATCAATAGTATCACCCAAATTGGAAATGCGATTCTGCAAAGAGCCCATATCATCCTGACAAGTGCTCAATTGCTGATTTACCTGGTTCAGCTCTTGACTGAGCTGCTCCACCTTTTCTTTATCGCCGTCAGCTTGAGCTTCGGCCAAATCTTCTACCAGCTGAGCTTGCTTCTGCTCTAAAGCCTCGCGCTCCTGAGCTTTTTTCTCTTGCTCTTTTTTGAGCTCTTCCATTTCGGCTTCTAAAGTGCCCAAAGTCTCGGCAGTGTTGGCTTCTTTGCCCTCTTGCTCACCTTCATTGATCACTTTTTCCAATTCGCTCTGAGCAGTTTCTAAATTGGTATTGGCCTCATCAACTTCAGCATTGGCCGAAGCGGCTGTCTTAGCTTGTTCGACAGCTTCAGTCTGAGTTTTAGCTTTGGTGGCGGCGGCCTCAGCGGCAGCAGCATCTTTAACTCGGGCCTCTTCACCGGTTACGGCAGCTTTGGCATTGGCATTTTCGCCCTCTTCATCGGCCTTAACAGCTTTGTCAGAGGCTTTTGCAGTCTTTTCGTCGGCCTTAGTGCCCTCAGCAGCAGCTTCACCATTGTCGGCCCCTTCAAGAGCAGCGGCAGCCTCATCATCCAAAGAGGCTACATTGAGAGAGCCAAAAGCATTGATAGCTTCAGAGCCGGACAAAGAAATAGAATCATCGGCAGCAAAGCCGAACCCATTGTTAGTAGGCGCGGCAGAAGCGCCGGACATATTGGCGGAAATACCTGATATTCCCAAAAAACTTGAAATCTTATCTAACGACATTCAGTAATCTCTCCTAATCCCTCGCAAACGAAAAGAGGCGGCACATACTTGCACCTTTTCCACTCGTATTGCCTTCATTATCAGTTATGACTAAAAATTTATCTACAACTTAAAAACTGTTTTAACATTTATTTAACATTAAAATATTTTAACTGCTTTTTAGAATTTTGCCATGTTAGATTGCGCCAAAAAAAGGCTCCCCTATCCGGTAAGATTTTTCAATCTGACCGTTTAGGAGAGCTTTTACACTATATGAGCGACCTAACTTTGAGAATCAAAATTTCTTAAATTAGGCTCATAGTATTTGTATTATTAGTCACCAATCGAAGTATAACCCAATACACAAGCATCGTTACGATTGTAAGTTTTTACTCTTACAGAATTGCTGCTATTGCCCTCAACTGTAGTAATAGTACCGCTGTTAGAATCGTACTTTACTACCAAACCAACATGATCGGGACTGGTGCGAGAGCCGTCCCAATCGAAAAAGATCATGTCGCCCTTCTTAGGTGAGTAGTCGCTGCTGGCATGATTCCAAGTGCCTTCACTCTGCGACCAGTCGACCAAATAGTTAGTAGAATTGACATTTTTGCAGCCAGAGAAATCTTCAACACCATTTTTAGCTAAGATACCGCTAGCGAAAGCAGCGCACCAAGGATATTGCTGGCAATCGAGAGCCCAGCTCTGGTTCCAGTCTTTGGTAATAGCGTTAATTTCAGAAGCATTGGCACTCTCGGTCATGCCTTCCATAGAAAGAGCCTCGTCGATAGCGGCGTCAATGCCTTTATTGCCGCTAGAAGAGGTACCAGAGGCAGCGGAAGCAGCCTTTATCTCTTCCATCTTGGCTTGTACATAAGGGGCAACTTGATTTTGGTAAATGCTAGTTACGCCATTATGCCAATTTTGGTCACTGGCCCAACCGGCTTTATTTACAGCAGAAGCCTGAGCGGCAATAGAGTCAGAAGAAGAGGAGCCACCCTTCTCGCGCAAGTTGTGGAAAGTTACAGCACCGACATTGATCTGTTTTTCCACACCAGAGAACTTAGGATTGCGAGTAGAGTTGTTGGGATCGGAGTCGTAAGCGCCTACGCCCATCCAACCATCGATGCCAACGCTACCAGCAGCGGTGCCCCAGCGGGTTTCCTGACCAGCAATAGAGACCAGAATAAGCGGATCGACGTCATTTTCTTTACCAGCCTTGACAAACAGAGCGCCAGTGCCTTCAGGAGCGGGAGAGCCTTTTTCAGCTAAGAAGCTGTCGATAGCTTTAGCCATAGCTTGCTCATTTTCGTCGGTAAGCTCTACCTTACTAATAGAACCAGCTTTGCTAGCTGAAGAAGTGGAGCCAGTACTACCCGTGCCGCCTACGCTACCGGAGCCGCCTACACCGCCGCCTCCGCCGCCATAGTTGCCACCGCCGCCGGAACCAGAGCCACCGTTATTGCCAGCAGCTTGCTGAGCAGCACCCTGGTTGGCGATTTGCTGGCCAAGTTGCTCAATCTTCTTTTGCAAATCTTCATTGCTAATACCAGTAGCTTTTTCGAAATCGCTCAAATTGTCAGTAGCCTGACCAGCACCTTCGTTGGCCTTAGCTTCACCGGCTTTGGCTTCGTCGGCCTTGGCTTTATCGGCTGCAGCGATCTCTTCATCGCTCATTACTTTACCATCGGCACCAATGCGCTTGCCTTCTTCATTGACAAGGTTGCCCTTATTGTCAATCAACTGGCCCTCGCCATTAACTAACTTACCATCTTCATTGAGGGTACTGCCTTCGGGAAGCTTCTTGCCATCTTCGCTATAAAGCGTGCCATTTTTATCCACGAAAACGCCATCAGGAAGTTTTTCGGGATCTATTTTGCTACTGTCGGCAGCACCATCTTTAGCGCCTTCTTTGGCACCTTCGGTACCGGCGGCCTTAGTGTCTTCACCTTGACCGGCGGCATTCTTAGCATCGTCGGCAGTGTCTTTGGCGCTGTCGGCAGCAGCCTTGTCAGCGGCGTTGGCGGCTTCGACGGTGCTTACGCCGTCTTTGGCTTGCTCAGCTTTGTCGTCAATTTGGCCAGCAGTATTTTCGGCTTTGGCAACTTTCTGATCGGCGCTGTTAACTTGACCGGCAGCATCTTCAGCCTTGGTATCGGCTTCGGAAGCGGCAGTTTCGGCTTGCTCGGCTTTGGTAGCGTCGTCGGTAGCTTTAGCTTCGGCCTGTTCGGAAGCATTGGCAGATTCACTGGCGGCAGCTTCGGCTTGCTCGGACTTACCTTCGGCGGCGCTGAGCTGGCTTTCCAACTCAGAAGCTTTGCTTTCGGCGGCGTCGGCAGCACTGTGAGCTGCGTCGGCTTTAGCTTGAGCAGAGTCTAAAGCGGACTGAGCTGAAGCAATAGCTTCTTCATCGGGCACTTCCTTGGTGTTGCCATCTTTATCTTCAATAGTTTTGGTAGCAGACTTGGCAGCTTTCAAAGCGGACTGAGCCTGAGCCACTTCAGAATCGGCCTGAGTAGCTTCGGCAGCTTTATTGGTAGCTTCGGTGCGAGCTTCGGTAGCTTGAGACTTAAGCTGCTCCATTTCAGACTTAGCAGCTTCGGCTTTAGACTTGGAATCTTGAGCGTCGGCAGCGGCCTTGGTAGCATCGCTTTGAGAAGTTTGAGCAGCGGAATTAGCTTCGGTAGCGGCATTGCCCGCTTCACTGGCAGCTTGCTGAGCGGCCTGGGACTGCTCATTGGCAGAAGCGGCCTTGGCTTGAGCCTCGCCGACACCGGAAGCAGCATTCTGCTGGGCAGACTGAGCGCTATTTACTTTGTCTTGCTGAGCGGCAGCCTTAGCAGCATTTTCCTGATCGAGCTGGTTGCGAGTGGAATCAATAGTATCACCCAAATTGGAAATGCGATTCTGCAAAGAGCCCATATCATCCTGACAAGTGCTCAATTGCTGATTTACCTGGTTCAGCTCTTGACTGAGCTGCTCCACCTTTTCTTTATCGCCGTCAGCTTGAGCTTCGGCCAAATCTTCTACCAGCTGAGCTTGCTTCTGCTCTAAAGCCTCGCGCTCCTGAGCTTTTTTCTCTTGCTCTTTTTTGAGCTCTTCCATTTCGGCTTCTAAAGTGCCCAAAGTCTCGGCAGTGTTGGCTTCTTTGCCCTCTTGCTCACCTTCATTGATCACTTTTTCCAATTCGCTCTGAGCAGTTTCTAAATTGGTATTGGCCTCATCAACTTCAGCATTGGCCGAAGCGGCTGTCTTAGCTTGTTCGACAGCTTCAGTCTGAGTTTTAGCTTTGGTGGCGGCGGCCTCAGCGGCAGCAGCATCTTTAACTCGGGCCTCTTCACCGGTTACGGCAGCTTTGGCATTGGCATTTTCGCCCTCTTCATCGGCCTTAACAGCTTTGTCAGAGGCTTTTGCAGTCTTTTCGTCGGCCTTAGTGCCCTCAGCAGCAGCTTCACCATTGTCGGCCCCTTCAAGAGCAGCGGCAGCCTCATCATCCAAAGAGGCTACATTGAGAGAGCCAAAAGCATTGATAGCTTCAGAGCCGGACAAAGAAATAGAATCATCGGCAGCAAAGCCGAACCCATTGTTAGTAGGCGCGGCAGAAGCGCCGGACATATTGGCGGAAATACCTGATATTCCCAAAAAACTTGAAATCTTATCTAACGACATTCAGCAATCTCTCCCAATTTCTTAGAGCAAAAAAAACGAGCTAAACGCTACGCTGTACGGTCTTTCCCGCTCTTTATCATTCTTTTTATCAATCGTTATTTCCGCTTAATCTAGTACAAAAAGCCATGTTAACATTTATTTTACATTGCATATAAAAAAAACAGCCCTTTGCGCCTTGGCAAAGAGCTGTTCTTTATAGCATTAAAGCTGTAATTACCCCCTATTTATTGGGAGAAATATAGCCCATTACGCAAGCTTGATTGCGATCATAAGTTTTTACTCTAACAGCTCCAGGAGAGCCACTGTTACCTTCAACAGTAGTGACAACTCCAGTAGAACTATCGTAGCTAACTACAATACCTACGTGATCGGCGCCAGAGCGAGTGTTATCCCAGTCAAACATAATCATATCGCCAGACTGAGGCTCATAATCACCTCCAGCTTGGCTCCAAGTGCCTTCATTCTTGGACCACTCCACCAAAGTGGGAGTATAGTTTACGTTGGAGCAATTGCTAAAGTCCATAACGCCATTTTTAGCCAAGATACCGGTAGCAAAGGCAGCGCACCAAGGTTGAGACTGGCAATCCAAAGCCCAACTTTGATTGCAGTCTTTGGTAATAGCGTTAATTTCAGAAGCATTGGCACTCTCGGTCATGCCTTCCATTGATAAAGCTTCATCGAGAGCAGCGTCTATGCCCTCACCACCCTTAGTAGAAGCGCCTTCCAAATGTTCAAGCATGTAAGAACTAACCTGATTTTGGTAAATACTAGTAACGCCGTTGTGCCAATTCTGATCGGTAGCCCAGCCGGCTTCATTGACAGCAGCAGTCTGCTCAGCCACCGAGGCCTCAGCCGAAGAACCGCCTTTTTCGCGCAAGTTGGCAAAAGTTTTGGCGCCAACATTGATCTGATTTTCTATGCCGGAGAACTTAGAATTTCTAGTAGCATTATTAGGATCGGAGTCATAAGCACCTACGCCCATCCAACCGTTAATACCGATACCTGTTTTGCCCCACTGGGTCTCTTGGCCAGCAATAGAGAGCAAAATTAAAGGATCGACATTATATTCTTTACCAGCCTCTACAAAGAGTTTACCGGTACCTTCAGGAGCTTCGGAGCCCTGTTCGGCCAAGAAACCATCAATGGCGCTGGCAATATCCTCATCCGAACAATTAGACAGATCTAAGTCTCCAGCTGCACTACTTCTCTTAACTGATGATCCGGAACTTACGCTGCCGGAACTACCGGAGCTGCCCACGCTACCGGAACTCCCCACACTACCAGAGCCGCTACTGCCGCCGGAACTTCCGGTACTACCGCTGCCAGATTGATTGGCAGCCTGAGCAGCGGCCAGCTGTTCGCCTAAAGCCGCAATTTGATTTTGCAAATCTTCATTAGTTACGCCAACTGCTTCCTCAAAAGCGCTTTTTTCTTCGGCCTCATTGGCTTTGGCATCAACTTCAGAAGCTACACCTTCTGTCTGTTCAGCATTTTCCGTGGCACTGTCGGCCTGACCGGCGACCTCTTCAGCTTTGGTATCAGCTTCGGAAGCAGCGCCCTCGGCATTTTCAGCCTGGGCAGCATCTTCATCAGCTTGATTTTGAGCCTGTTCGGAATTATCGGCAGCCTGAGTAGCTTCGGTTTCAGCATTTTCAGAAGTACCCTCGGCAGCACTGACCAGATCTTCTAATTGAGAAGCTTTATTCTCAGCCTCCTCGGCAGCTGTATGGGCCGCCTCGGCTTTAGCTTGAGCCGATTCCAAAGCAGACTGAGCCGAAGCGATAGCCTCGTCGTCTTGCACTTCAGTGGTATTGCCGTCTTCATCTTCAACAGTCTTGGTAGCAGACTGAGCAGTTTCTAAAGCAGACTGGGCTTCAGATACCTCAGAATCGGCTTGACTGGCTTCTTCAGCCTTGCTATCAGCCTCAGTGCGTGCTTGTTCAGCGGCCGCTCTCAATTCTTCCAAAGTGCTCTGGGCCTCTTCAGCTTTAGACTGTGACTGCTGAGCTTCATTGGCAGCTTGAGAAGCTTCACTTTGAGAGGCTTGAGCAGCAGAACCGGCCTCAGTAGCAGTTTCGCCAGCTTGAGCGGCCTGCTGCTGGGCATTCTGAGAGTTAGCATTAGCAGTCTCAGCTTTAGCTTGAGCTTGTTCTAAATCGGAAGAAACATTTTGCTGAGCACTCTGAGCAGATTCAACTTTATCTTGCTGATTTTGAGCTTTGGCTGCATTTTCTTGGTCAAGTTGGTTTTTAGTAGAATCAATAGTATCACTCAAACGAGAGATATCATTTTGCATAGAGCTCAATGAATCTTGAGCATTATTAAGATCTTGATTAACTTGGTTCAGTTCTTCGCTGAGTTGGGCTATTTTTTCCTGATCACCATCAGCCTGAGCTTCGGCCAATTCTTCTACTAATTGAGCCTGCTTTTGCTCTAAGGCTTCACGCTCCTCGATTTTTTCTTCCTGTTCCTTTTTGAGCTCTTCCATTTCGGCTTCTAAATTGCTCAAAGTCTCGGCGGTCGTCTCTTCTTTGCCCTCACGATCGCCTTCAACAAGTACATTTTCCAATTCACGCTGAGCAGCTTCCAAGTTAGTATCTGCTTCATCAACTTCCAAATTGGCTTCAGTTGCCGCAACCGCCTGTTCGGAAGCTTCCGCTTGAGCTGTCGTCTGAGAAGCCACAGCCTCGGAAGCAGAGGCATTTTTGTTATCAGCTTCTTTTATAGCCTCTTCGGAAGCAGTTTGATTAGCTTCAGCTTTCTCAGTCGCTTTTGTTTCTTCGGAATCTGAAGCTTCCGAGGCTTCTGAAACTTCTTCACCATTTTGAGTTTGCTCAGCGGCTTGAGCTTCTTCTGGAGCTTGAGCTTCCCCCTCAGTCTCTTCAGAAGCATTAATGTCCTCCAAAGAAGCGACACTGAGAGAGCCTAAAGAATTTAAAGCTTCCGAACCGGATAAAGATACGGAATCCTCGGCGGTCAAACTAAAACCAGATGTTACAGAAGCAGTGCCGGAAAGAGAAGGCATAGTGCCAGAAATACCTGATATGCCGAAAAAAGCGGAAATTTTGTCTAAAGCCATACGTTTCTCCTCAATCTCATTAAGCTGCATATTTTTTCATACAACTTGTAGTTATTGATAATTATCAGAGAAAAAAGCCTCAGTATCTAGTAAAAAAGCTCCCGTAAAATTCGGCTTTTCTAATGGTTAAATATAGAAAAGATAAATAAACTAAAGATGATAATAAGTTAAATAGAAACTAAATTATTATCTGAGTGAAAATTTACATATGCACTTGCAATCGTCTAATCACACAAGCAAAAAGATCGATCATAGCAGGATTGGTTTGTCAAGGAGCAAACTTGGCGGCCATGTTAGAAATTTGGCTGGTTCGCCACGGCAGTACCGATTGGAATAAAGTCAGACGCTGGCAAGGTCACAGCGACGTTCCCCTCAACGAATTGGGGAAAAGTCAAGCCATGGCCCTGGCGAACAATCTTAAAGACGTCCCCTTTACTCAAGTTTGGAGCTCAGATCTGCACCGCTGCATAGAAACAGCCAGTTTAGCTCTTCCTAATTTAGATCCTCAAGAGATACGCTTAGATAAGCGTCTAAGAGAAATTCCTATGGGCATAGTAGAAGGCCGCATTTGGGACGAACTCACCAAAGAGGAACAAGACAGAGTAACCGCCTGGTGGAAAGATCCTTATAAAACCTGCTTTCCAGGAGCGGATGAAACTTTACAAGACGTAGCTGACCGAGCCGAAGCTTGGCGACGCGAACTTCCCCAAGAAGGGCGCATAATAGCCTTCAGCCATGGAGGGATTATCAGAACGATTCTCTGGAGCGTTGTCGGACCTCCTCAAGGCCAATATCAATGGTCTATGGAACTGGGTAATACCGGAGTTGTACGTCTGCGCTATCATGGCGATTTTCCGACTTTACTTTCATTTAATGATATGTCCCATATCAAAGACGCCTGGGCCTTGCCTCCAGCTCAAAACGTACCCGGTTCTCCCTAATAAGCCTATTTAAGAAAGGAACGGCCTATTTTACAAATATGAACAGATTCTTTACTAAAAGTCTTATCGTTTCTTTAGCTCTAGTGGGTTGTGCTTGCTGGTCTGCTTCTGCTCTAGCCGCAGAAACGTCTCAAGCTAAGCCTGTTGTCAATATTGAGCAAAATCTTGTAGCCACCAGCCATAAAGAAGCCAAACAAGAAGCCGTTTCCAAATATAGGCATCTTAAGCCCTTCGAAACTACCGCTCCCGCCCTTACCGAAATGGTAAAAGTGCGTTTCAAAACTAGCGCAGGCAGTATCGAAATGGAAATTTATCCTCAAGCAGCCCCTAATGCGGCCAAGCGTTTTCTGGAATTGGTAAAATCCGGTTACTACGACAATACTCCTATTTTCCGTGTAGTAAAAACTCCTCAGCCCTTCGTAGCCCAATTCGGTATTAATTGGAGAGATGGACATCGCCAGTGGAACCAAAAGAATTTCAACGACGATCCCAGTCTTTTCCATTTAGAAGCCGGAACTTTAGCCTTTGCCAAAGCCGGTCCCAATATCAACTCAACCCAAGTATTTATCAACTATGGCAATAACGATTTCCTGCGTCAACAAACTTTTTCGGTTTTCGGCATTGTCACCAAAGGCATGGAGATTACCCATAACTTTAAGCAAGTGGGCGCTCCAGGTATGGGCCTAAATCAAGGTATGCTTTCTACCAACGGAGACGCCTACTTAAAGCAACTTCCGGCCAACCAACAGCCTACCATGATTATCAAAGCTGAAATTATCAAAGACTAAGATTTCACTAAAGAGCCGAACCTATTTCTCAAAGTGAGGCCCTTTTTTAGGAGAAAAAAAATGAACAAATATGCTGCGTCTGCACTGGTCGCCATTTTGTTATTGGCCGGTGTGCAATCTGGTTGTACCAAGCAAGAGACAACCTCAGAAAATCAGTCACGTGCTCAATCTCATAGTGAGCAAGCTGCTTCGGAAATGCAACCTCAACAACAAGAAAAGGAGAGCCCTATGTCAGCTCAATATCGTTCCCTCACTCCCTTCGGTTCCAATGCTCCGGCTATTACCGAATACACTTTAGTCCGCTTCGAAACTACCGACGGCACCATAGATATGGAAATCTATCCTCAGGCTGCTCCCAACGCTGCCAAACGTTTTGTGGAATTGGTAGAAATCGGATATTACGACGATACTCCCATTTTCCGCGTAGTCAAGAATCCTCATCCTTTCGTAGCTCAGTTCGGCATCAACTGGCGCAAAGGTATGATCGACTGGAGAGATAAAAACTTCAACGATGATCCCAGCCTCTTCCACTTGGAACGCGGCACTTTAGCTTTTGCCAAGGCCGGCCCCAATACAAATTCTACTCAAGTCTTTATCAACTACGGCGATAATGATTTCCTCCAAGCCCAAAATTTCACTACCTTCGGCAAAATTATTAAAGGTATCGAAATAGCCGATCAGTTTAAGTCTGTAGGCAGCCCTGATATGGGTCTCGATCAGGGTATGCTTTGGCATAACGGTGAAGCTTATTTGAAGAGCTTACCTGCCAACCAACAGCCTACCATGATCAAAAAAGCTTACATCGTTAAGTAGATTTCCGATTAATATCCGATAAAAAATAGCCGCTCTCTAGATATTTGTTCATAGAATACAAACACCAAGAAGCGGCTATTTCTGTTCTGGAAACAATCAGTTGGAAGTCTATTGCTAAGCCTGAGCAGCTCTAACGCAACCGGCTTTTTCTAAATTACGCCTCAATAAATCGGCGAATCTATCAGTAAACTCAGCGCTGGAGCAAATCTGCATACCCGATCCAGCCGCTCTGTGATATCCAGCTTCGCTACTCAAAAAGACCAAGAAGCAATTATCTTGTTCAAAGCCAAAATGTGCCGAAAAGGTATCGTAAGCGGAAATGCTATCAATATAATTGTCGCCAGATTTACACTCCAACCAATAATACTGATCAGCGCAACGAACTAAAATATCTCTCTCACGAGGGATACCCTGACACATAAGCTTGGCATTGCGAATAATTTCAAAATCATTTTCATCCAAATTAAATTCACGACGCACCGCTTTTACGACAGCAGAAGTTTTCTGAGCCACATAACGTTCGAACCAAAAACCGCTGAAAAAGTTATGGGCAATTCCTATAGTAGAAGCTCGAGCCTGAACCTTAAAATCGGGATAGCCCAAATAGCGATATTCATCTAAAAAAGCGATTTCGTAAAGTGCACGGCAAAGTTTATCAATCACTTTGGCAGAAGCAGCTGAACAAGAGGCGAAATCCAAAGAGAAATTAAAACCAGTACGCAAATTGGCTTTTATTGCCAATAACAAAGGGCAAATATCCGAGTAACGGTTGCCCATATAAAGAGCAATCTCTTCCAGCCTGTCATCGAGAGATTTGGGCACCAGCGGAGAAAAGACATCACAAATAGTAATGCCCCTACTGCCCAAGAATTCAGACAAATAGGGATAGCGCTGGGCGAAGTCCTCTTTTACACGATTGCTGGGTAATTCAAAAATAAGTTCTTCAGTTTCACCCTTAGATAAAGAGACGGCTTCGGACTCGCCACTGTCTGATTCGGAGGCAAGCTTACCACCTTCAAATTCTTGGCTGAGTTCTTCATCCTTTACAAATCCTGTTGCAATAGCAGTTTCCGATGTAATCGGCTTTTGAGCGATTTGCTGCCCCAATTCCTGACTTTTATTAACTAAATCAGCTGCGGCAGATAAATTATCCCGAGAGAGAACAGCGCCTTGCTCTATAGCCGCAGCAATACGCTCTAAGGCACCGGCTATCCGCTCTAAAGCATTTCCAATCTTATCCATAAGCTTTCATCTTTCTTTGGCTGTGCGAACTATAACTAAACAAGCGCTCTTGTCAGCGGCGTTTGCTCTTGGTTCGGGCGGCTATCCTCTTGAGGTATTTAGCTTTTTTATCTAAAGAAGCACTGACATCTTTAGTCTCATCTGCCTTATCTTCGTCGATAATTTCACTATCGATAGCACTGTGCAACTCTTCGTTTTTCACTTCTGAATCTTGTATTTTCTTGGCAACTTCAACTTGCCAAGTATCGATAGAAGCGGCGCAAAACGGTATATCGTGAGCGACAGCGTAAGACTCGGCGGCCGACCCCTGAGGAGCATAAATAGTAAGCCTCTGAGAGACGTCAAAAAGCTTATCTTCTATACAAGTCAAGCTTTTGGGAATAAAGATCTTTTCCAAATTGCGACAACCAAAGAAAGCTTTAGCCCCGATTTCTTTAAGACCTTCGGGAAGCTCTAAACTTTGCAAAGAGCGACAATCAGCAAAAGCGGCCTCTCCAAGCTTAACCAAACCGACGGGCAATTTTACCTCGCAAAGATGACTACAAGCACAGAAGACCCGACTGCCTAATTCTTTAACACTATCGGGAAGATTTATTTCGGTAAGACGCTCACAACTGCGCCAAGCTCCATCTTTCACCTCTTGTAAGCCATTTTTGGCCATATTAACGATGCGTAAGCGACTGCAACTTCTGAAAGCATCTGAACCGATAATCTTTAAAGACGGCCCCAAGCTTATCTCTTCTACAACATCGTTACCCTTCATAAAATTGTCGCTGAGAGCCTTGACAGGACGCCCATTCAATTCATTGGGAACTTCAACTTTAGATACAGACAAACCAGATACTTTAGCCAAAACAATACCATCATCAACAGCTTTAGAATCGGCATCAACTGCAGAAATGCGCTTCAAATCCTCCAACTTTTGAGGACTAAGCAATTCTGACAGCGGAGAACTCAAAGAAGTTCGCTGAATCTTAGCTTTCTTGTCGACTTCATGATCATCGACTGTAGCCTTTTCTTTAACTTTACCAGGCTTAAGATAACTTAGCTCCTCATCACTATTAGGGCCTATTCCGCTCAGAGCTAGAGCCCCCTTATAATAACGTTCCAAATTTCGATTGATTTTTGTCGTCAGTGAGGGAGAACTACTGCTTAAAGTTCCGGCAGCGACTACAGCGCAAGATTTGGGCGTTTCGGACAATTCTTGAGTAGAATCGGACAGTTGGGATAAAATGTGTGCAGGCTGACTGTCAGCAGAAGTTACCTTACTCTCTGCTAACTCAGTCTTAGCTCCAGTACTTTCGACGCTTTTCTCCTTAGAAATAACATCTTCTGCAGAAATAACCGTCTCCGCAACTTGCTCAAGCTCGCCTACAGACTGTTCCTGAACCGCCTTTTTATGTAAACGACAGGCTTTCTTATTCTGCTTCCCTAAGTTAAATTGGTGCAACCAACCTATCTTTTCCATGCGATCCAAAATATCACAAGCGGCCTTCAAAATCTTTTTAGGATCAATTTCCTCGAGCTGTTCGTCATTAGCTACATTGGAATCTTTGGTAATAATATCTCTAATCGGCGATATATCTTCTATGGAAGAGAACAAACGCGAAGAATTAAGTATCCTCTTTACGCTTGAACCTGAAACTCTGTGCCAAGCTTTTATGTAACCGGCCAGATCAGCCACTTCATAAGCTCCTTGAAGAAGGGCAAATACTTCAGCCTGAGACAAATTTGCACAACTATGCGGATCTAAAACACTATGCTTGGAAGTTGTAATTTTATCAGATTCTGACTCGACTAAACGCACTACAGGCCTGGGAATACTTTGTCCTAATTTGACACTAAAAGCTTGAGTGCATCTGGAAACACTGTCCGATACTCCCAAACCGCAAAGCATATAGCCTCCACCTTTAATCAGTTCATTGGTTACACTGCCGTCTTCAAAGTTGATCAGCTCATACTTTATGCCAAATTGCAAAGCATACTCATGAGCGGCCGAGTCCTTTTGACAAACTATAATAATTTGCTCTGTATCTTTAGCTTTAGCCTCAACTTCTGCACCGCTATCCAGAGCACAACCGCTACCAAAAATCGGACTAAATTTGCACATTTCCGGACCGAATTGCTTCACAGAAGGAGGAATAACTACTCGGCGCAGAGATTTGCAACCAAAGAATGCTCCTACCCCCAGCGAACGTGTGCCTGAAGGAATAACAATATTAACTAAACTCGAGCAATAGGCAAAAACATAATCTCCCAAAGAGACTAAGTAAGAAGGTAAATGTATGCTCTCTATGCCTGAGCATCCCAAGAAGGCCCAATTGTCGATAAATTGCAAAGAATCAGGGAAGTCCAAACTCTTTAACGAATTACATCCCCAGAAAGCACTTTTATCAATAAAACTTAAACGATCAGACCAGCGCACTTTTTGTAATAAATTACAACCCCAAAAAGCAGCTTTACCTATAGAAACCAAATTGTCAGAACAATCGAGAAAAACTACATTGCGATTACAAAAAGCTCTATTGCCTATATGGTTAATTCCTTCCAAATGGACAGCAATCGGAACGTTGGAACGAGCATCCGCCTTTTTCTCAAAAGCTTTGTGACGAATAACAATCCAATCTCCCTTTGAAGTAATAGCTTTATAAGAAGAAGGATTGACTCGCAAGCCAAACACCTGACGACGTACAGTATTATTGCCCTGAACTAATTCTTCTACTTCGGTATCTTCTGGAGTGAGATCTTCATCTGAAGTATCGTCAACATTATCGCCATCATCAAACTCATCTCCCTCTTCGGCTCCATCTTCTTTGATTTCATGAAGCAAAGGATCATAAAACTTTATGCGATGCAAACGAGCGTAGTCTTCGGCACTGCTGCTAGGCGTACCGTAAATTACCAATTCGTCAGCTTCGCTACTAAAGATCGCTCCTTCTTTGCCGAATACAGTTAAAGAGGCCGGCAAAACTACTCGACGTAAGGCATTACACCCTTTGAAAGCTTCAGAGCCAAGTCGACGCAATTCTTGACCGCAATTTACTTCAGTCAAAGCGGAGCAATTCAGGAAGGCCCGCTCTTTAATAACTTGCAATTTTTCCGGCAAGTTAAGCTCAATCAAAGAGCGACAGTTAGAGAAAGCACAAACCCCTATTTCTGGAGTATCACTGTGAAAGCGAATATTGGAAAGTTGAGAACAATCGGCACAAAAACCCTCGGGAATAGCAATAGGAACTGAAGAAAGATCTATTTCATTAAGTTTGCGACAGTTTTCGAAGCAACGTTCTCCCAAAGAGACAACTTCTCCGGGAATTTCCACAGCATACAGATCGCTGCACCCTTTAAAACAAGCTTTGTAAATTTCCCGCAAGCAGAAAGGTAAATAAATATCGTGTAATCCAGTGCAACCGCTAAATACTTCTTGCTCTAAAATAGACAACTTACAACGACTTAAATCGACTTTCTTCAAACCGACGCAATCACAAAAAGCTCGCACTCCTATGGCAGAAAGGGAAGCGGGGAAAGACAAATTACCCAGGGCAACACAACCGCTAAAAGCGCTAAAACCGATTTGCCGTAAACGGCTACTAAGCTTTACCGAGCGCAATTTAGAGCAACCGCTAAAAATTCCACCTTCCAGCGAGATAATATTTTCCGGCAACTCAACTTTGTCTAAAGCAGAACACTCCGCAAAAGCAAATTCTGCTATCGAATCCACCCCTTCGGGTATATGTACCGACTTTAAATGAACACAACCGCGAAAAGCAGAATAGCCAATCCGCTCTAAAGAAGACGGCAAACTAAGCGACTCTAAACTTGTACAAACTCGAAAAGCTCCCTCTTTAATCTCCTGTAAAGCTGCAGGCCATTTTATTTCACGAAGACTTTCACACTCGAAAAAACACAGAGAAGGAATATAAGTTAAAACAGAACCGGGAGCAAATGTCACCTTTTTTAATAGAGTACACTCACTGAAAGCAGATTTGCCCAGTTGGTCTAAAGTCGCTCCCAAAGTTATATTTTTTAGAGATACGCACCCTTTAAAGGCTTCATCGCCGATACTTTTTAAGGTACCGGGCAGAACAACGCTACCTAGACTGCTACAATTCAGAAAGGCCCCTTTACCTATAGCCACAATACCTTCAGGTATAATAATTTTGGCTAAATCCGTAGAATTGGCAAAAACCCCTTCGGCAATGGAAGTCACCCTAACACCTGATGGAGAAAAAGCAGGCAACTCTACACTGCGCTGTTTTTTAGTCCCTTTCCACCCCACCACTATACTCTCATCAGACATATCAAACTCAAAATCATCGGCCGAATTTGAGCCTTTGCCCGGACGAGAAGTTTTTTCTTTTATATTTTCATTTTGTTTTTGATTGTTCTTTTCTTGTTTTTTATCATTTTCTGCACAAATTGATTTTTCTTCTATATCTGCAGTTACATCACTCAAAACTTTAACTAAAGATAAGTAAGGACTGGTAAGATTCATACCCCTTCTAGCCGAACCACGACAGCGGTTCATATATAACCAGCCCTTATTTTTGAAAAAATCCACGTCTCTCACCCTTCCTTACTATATAAAGTTATAACTTTTACAAATTAAAAGTTCTCTATTTCAGGCAAAAGCGCCTTTTATTGCTATATTGTATAGCATACAAGCCAGGAAAAGGTATTAAACTTAGAATTCCCAAAAACCTTGGAAGCGAGGGCGCAGTTTTCCGTCTTGATCGAAGCCTAAACGGAAAAGCATATTATTTTTAAAACGCCACTCTATGCCATAGACACTTTCATCCTTTCCGGTTTGGGTATTCAAACTGCGCGTCAAGGTAAACAAAAAACGATCTTTGGAATCTATAGATTTAGCTATCTTAAAAGAATAACCATGCGGAGAAGTAATATCCACCGAAAAGTCAGATAAAAACAGTATACGGCTGATCTCTTGAGTCAGAGGCGAAGACAAAATCTTCGAAAGCATAGAAATACCCGAAGTGCTCAAATCTAAATCGGTACTTACAGCCTGGCTTCCGGTAGTATTGCCCGGAGTATGTACCATTTGGGATCCAGAGTTGGAAGGAGTATATTTAGCGAATCCGCCCAAGGCCAACAAATTCTGAATTTCTTTTTCGGCTAAGGGAGGATTGGAAACAAATTCCACCTTTATATTGGGATAAGCTCCATTCACAAAAGCCGTAACTTCATAATCGTCAACTTTGGCATCAGCAGTAACATCTTGCAACTCGGGCATTTGACTGTGATTAAAGACAGCTTTACCATTGCGTACTTTAAATTTTAAATCATACAGAGGAATGGCTAAAAGACCGCGAGAGAGATCTACTTCACCATCAATAACCGGTTTGCCGGTATCTTTGTCGGGTACAACAGCCAATTCGCCGGCCGCTCTGATGCGACAGCCCAAAGCGTGCATCCAAACATCTTCACCGATATTAACATCAATGCGATAATCAACTGGAAGTTTACTCCAATCAAAACTTTCGCCAGAACTACCCGTCAAGGTACTGACATCAAGACTAACATCGCCTCGCGGTACAGAAATTTTACCAGACAGATAATACAACTTAGGAATGGGTACAACTTGCTCTTTAACAGCAGAAGAACTAAGCTTGGGATGTACCGTCCGACTGCGCAAACTCTCCTTCCAAGAAGCCATATCCTTGCCGTCTACTTCAGCTTTGCTTAAGTGCAAATCGACGTCGGCTCTGCCTTCAAAGAGACTGCCCCAACGCAAAGGAAGCTGCTCTCCGCTTAAAGACAAATCCACATCCATAGGGGTAAAGCCGTCCATATCGGCTCGTCCTTGTACAACAAATGATTTATCACCGAGCTTACCGGTAAATTTGCGCAATTCAATGCGATTAAAGCGGGCCTCGCTAAAATTGAGAGGTTCAAAAACGCTCTTTTCTGCACTTGTTTTTTCTTGACTATCGGTATTTTTAAGTTCGGAAGCTAAACTCTGCGTCAGATTTTTTTCCTGAGCTTTTCGGCTAAGATGTTCAGCCAAAACGGCTCCAAAGCCATGCTCGGTTATATAATTGAGTTTTTTCTGCTCAATATACTTAGTCTTAAGTTCAGGATCGAGAATTTCGCTAAAATTAGCTTCAATATTCAAATCAGAAACCGTACCGGCTTTTTTATGTTCAATTTGGCCATCAACAACTTTTAATTCACCAGTTACTTCCGGACGCATTAAAGTACCGCCAATATGCAAGTTTCCTAGCATATTGCCGCCGCTTCCAACTACATCGCTGACGATATTGGAAAGCAATCCCAAATCTTTATCTTTTAAATCGGCGTTAATGTCGACAGCACCGTCTAAAGTCACCTTAGTTCCTTGCCAGAAAGGTACCAATGAACCGTTATTTTTAGGCCTTACCCTATTAACTTTATAAGGCAAAATGCCGGAGATACTAAAGACACGATCACTCCTTTTTCTTGAGCCAAAGTAAACCTTAATGCCCTCTGCGTAGTCATCAACATTGCCCAACTCTTGCAAGTCCTGGCTGATAATATCCTTAATCCGCTCATTCTTAAGTTCCATTTCGGAAGTACCAAGCTTTACCTGATATATCTTACTCTGAGGATCGCGACGACCGCTGACAGCACCAGTTATAGATGCTAAATCTAAATTACCAGCCTTACCGTCAGTAACATTAAAAAGCATATTAAATACAGGCGAATAGACAGGGCCTGAAGCATTCAGAACAAAATTTTCCACAAAGCCACTGTTCAAACTGGGGAAAAGGAAAGATCCCAATTCGGAAATAGGCACTTGACTTATTTTCAAGTGGACTTCATTGGCATCTGCAGCAAGACTTTTACTATTGAAAGCAACTTTATTTTTACTCTCTGAAGTGCGATTATTCGATAAGCGACCAGGCAAACGAGTAAGAGCCAAATTGACACTGCCGCTGACACTACCGGAAGCTACTTCTTGTTCGTCTTTACCTTCCGGACCCAAATTATGCCTCTCCGGCACAAACTCGAAAGGCTCAATAATGAAACGACCAACTCTCTCTTCTCGACTATAAGCACCTTTTAAGTTTTGCTTGAGAGTAAGACCGCGCCATAAGACACGTCGGGGAAACTTCCTATCATCCCCCATTTGCGAGTCTTTGACTTTTTTGATATTTTCCGCTTCGTCTATGGTAACACTACCGAAAGCCAATTGGGAAATATCAAAGTTATAACGCAAAGAACCGGCCGGAGCTTCAGCCAAATGACCTCTGTACCACTGTCCTTTCAGTCCCAATTCTCCGCTAAAACTGAAGCGACGCTGACTCATAGGCAACCCTAAAGCTGCTCTGGCCATATTGCCTTGGAAATTTCGCAAGCTGAAAGTCAAAGGCTGTTCACCGCTGCCAAATTCGGGGCCGTTGGGGCCGAAGAACCACCCTTCACTATCCGAATTTAAAGACGGAGAGAAATTAAAACCTCCGGAAATAGCAAAAGATACGGGTTCTTTATCTAAGCGGGCGCCGATAATATTTCCTTTATTGTCCAAAGCCGAATGAGGACGGAAACCTACTTGATTTTTATCTTCAGTTTTTTCTAAACGCTCAGCCACTTCTTTAGGAAGTAAAGCCTTTTCAAAAAATCTGTAAGCGCTAAATTTAATAGCTTCCGAAGGGATATCCACATAGATACGCCCATCTCTGTAATTGGCCGCAATCCCCAATCCTTTGGCGGTATAAAGTTCACCATTTTCAGCTTCTTTCACTGTACCCATTTTAAAATCGGGGAAATAGAGGCTCACAGGAACAGAACCCCAAGTTACATCTTTGCCTTCCATAGCTAAAACGGCCTGTACCGCTCTAAAAGACGGATCATCAGACTCAATACATAAAGCAAAATTGGCACTGCCATGCAAGTCGGAAAGCGAAGGATCAAAATAAGAAAGACTATCTAAAGATATATCTTTAGCATAAAGCTTAGTTTCTAAATGGCCGGAAGAACTGCGCCAACCAGAACCTTGAAAAAGGAAATCACCAGAAAGCAAATTTAAGTCTGAGAAAAGTAGTTTATTACTATCTCTACTAACTCGAGCAGAAAGTTTGTCTATAGGAATCAAACCGTCAGCCAAAACTAAATTGCCATCATGGAAGTAGAGTGAACCTTCCATGGATAATGTATCCAAAAGGCCACGTTTCGCATCAAAGGAGATATTTAGTTCGTCCGTCCCCAGCCAACCGCCGAATTTTTGTCTATATTCCTCTAAACCGGGCAGCAAAGCCATAACCTGATCGCTATTCCAGTCTTTAGCTTTAATATTTAAAGCAGCCTCTCCACCGTCAATACGTCCTTTGGCTTGCAATAACCCCAAAGGTACAGTTTCAGAGCCATCATAATCGGCCAAACATCCTTCATTTTGAAAAAGACGCTGCTTATCTCTGGGTACAGCAGACACCAATAAACGCTCAAAATTGACAGCCCCCATAGTAGCTTTGTCCTTGTTTTGAGGCTGTAAAGCTACTTCCGAAGAGAAAGAAGCCGCTCCAGAAAAGACCCGACTGTTATCGGCGCTTCCCGCAGTAAACCAAGGTATATAAGCCCAAGTACCGGACAATATTTTCGGAACTCCACGTTCGGAGCCAATTTTGGCATAAAGATTGGCTTGACCACCAGTTATATTAGCTTTATCCAATAAATCAGCCGCCTGAGCCAACCAATTTTGCTCGTGAAGCCAAGCAATATCAATATCTGTAGCTTCGGCAGCCAATTGATAACTTAGAGGAGTACCCAACATAATGTCCCCCTCTACTTTAACTAAGCCTATTTTGGGAAGCCAAGAATAAAGCAAACCATTTTGTTGCAACGGACGAGCCATCTCCGGCCCTAAAAAAGCATAAGCACTACCTTCCAAATGAGGAATAGCTTCCCAACCGGAACGAGGCCAATAATTCCAAGCCAAAAGATTATCGCGTAAACTTAAGTGGCCGTTTTTTAAAGCTCCTTGACCGGCCAACCACAAAGTATGCTGATTCACAAACTTAACTGGCGAACCACTTACAGCTGTAAAATAACTAAAGGCCAAGTCTTTAGGTTGCCCCCAAACTCCGAAACGACCAGTTAAGCGCCCTTCCAGAGCCAGATCTTTCGTAAGGCGGCGGCCATCCAAAGCCAGATCTTTAGCCCAAGCAACAAACCCAAGCCCATGTCGGCCAACAAATCCTTGCGCAGCAGCAGTATAATTGCTCGGCTCTACAAAGGGACTAAATCCGGGAGCAACAGTATAAGCTAAGCCCAATTTTTGCATACCAGCCCGAGAATCGGCTTCGTCATATTTAGCTAATAAGCTTAAATCATCTGACTTTTCCGCAGCTACGCCTGCCGAAGAGGCCAAAAGTGTACTCGTTCTCTCACTTGTTTTAATGGTAGAAAGCGCAGGTACAGGCGTGGGTTCGGGAGTGCTTACCCCCAAGTCGACTTGAGGTTGTGCAGAAATTTGAGCAACGGCACTTTCGGCAGCCCCATCTCCTGTAGAGGCAATAGTAGGTAAAGCCAGAGCCGCCACCTCTTGCACTGACTCTTGAGGGCCGGTCTGCCCTTCTAGGTAAAGACTAATCCAATTATTACGATCAGCTCCATTAGCAAACCAGCTAGCCCCCATCTCCCCTACTCCGTTGAGCTTCAAAGGAATATCATACTTAACAATATCGGCAAAAGGAGTAATGTCTACATCTCGGGCCAACAAACTTACATTGGAAGTACCACCTTTTAAGCCTACCCAACCGCTAGCAAAGACACTGCCCCCGGCCGCATCACCGACCATTTGCGGAAGATAGAGATTCATGTGATCCAGACCGACCGCCCCCTGCAAATTGTTGATTTGTAAACCGCCTAAATTTAAATCTGTAGATTGACTGTAAGCACAAACGCTTAAACTGTTTAAGTCGGTGGGCACACCCATAACTTGGGCACTGCCGCTTACAGTACCGCTGACAGAGCCGACAGAAGGTATACTTACAGAGGGCAAAGCCAAATTATCAGTTTGCAAAGAAGCATATAAATAAGGTTGCTTGTAGTTATAGCTGGCGTAGGGAATACTGGCTTGACCTAAATTTGTGTAAGCTCTGACGTTGCTTAAACTTACGGTATCTCCCAACATAATAAATCGGGCCGAAGCAGATTCCAGTATAGAAGCGGCACCGGAAAAACCGCCGACTCCCAAACCTTCACCATAAACAAAAGGCGAATCGGCAGTACCCACCATAGATACTTTAAATTGATCGATATGACCGCCAACAGGACTAATTCCCTGCAAAGAAAGCCCCCGACCATTAAGATTAAAGACCAACTGCGGTTTTGAACCTTCGAAAAGAGCGTACCCCCGACCTTGAATAGTGCCCTGAGCCGCCTGAGCTTTCAAACTCTCCACAGTGAGAAGTTTATCTTTCCAGCTAATGTCTATACTAAGTTGATGTATTTCTTTGTCGGCATAGGCCAATTTGGCCGACTTAATTTTTCCTTTAGCGCCTGGATTGCGCAAAGTGCCGTCGACATTTAATTCAGTGCTAATCTTGCCATTTATGGGAACCTTGATTCCCAAAGCTCGACTCAATCTGCGCAATTGTAACTCGGGGATGGCAGCGTCTAATTTAACCCGTCCCTGCCAATCTTTCATCTGTCCAGAAGGACTCCAAATATAAACTTTCCCTCCGGCGGAAAGCGAAGCTCCTACAAATTGAGCGCTCAATCTCTTTATAGAGGCCAAACCGGAAATAAGATTTGCTTCTAAAACAATATTATCAACAGGCTCTAAACAATGCGCAGCCATCAAAGAACCGTGACTAAGCTTTATACAGCCTCCGTAATTAAGTTTTTCTAAAGTTTGACTCCAATCGGAAGCTTTACAATTTGCCCAAATTTTGCTGTCAAGTTGTGCGCTCAATAGACGAATAGTTTGAGGTAAACGATAATATTCGCTAAAGCGACTCAAATCTATATTAACCAAATTGAGAGTAGCGTCAAAATCCGGCGCCATGTCCAGACGGATCTTGCCTTTTAACTCAACTTTGCCTTTTTCCGGCGCCCAAGAATTAACTTTTTGAGCAGGCACAAAAGAAACTTCAAACTCAGCTTTATGATTCGGTTGAGCAACAATACAAATATTTAATTTATCCAGCTGAGCACAGAAATTTCTCCGACTCCAGTCCCGGAAAAAGGCCGAACCGTTATCTAAACTGATAGTTCCTTCATAGCGACTGAAATATTGCTCCCAAGGCCAGCGCTTTTTGTCTTTTTTAGCTTTTGTAGATTTCAGTTGAGCAAAATTAAAGCAACCATTTTTATCTATTTCCGGCGTTAAACTTAAATTATGTAAATGCAAATCGCCACAGATAGCCATATAATCCAGGCGACTCAAGCCTCGGAACCAATGGAAATCCAATTCGGCTCTTTCTAACTTGGCTAAAGGTTCTCCACTGTCCAGTTCCAGAGAAACTCCCTCTAAAACTAGGGATTTTCTGCTAAATTCAGCTCTTTTCAGCTTAACCTGACCAGTAAAATTATCATTAAGAATATCTAATCCATACCCAGTCAAGGAATCGGCAGACTGAGAAAGACACAAATAAAGAACGCCAGTCAGACACAGCAAAAAAGCAGCCAAAACAGCCGCTGCCATGCCCCCGACTTTCAGCACTCGGCTTGTCAGAGAAAGCTTAGTCAAGGTTTAACCCCCGGTTTTGACTTTTTCTATTTGTGCAGATCCGATGGCACTGCATCCCAAAACAGAGCAATGCTGAGGATCGTCAGCCAGCTTTACCGGAATAGAAAAATGCTCTTGCAAAAACTTATCTATTCCGACAGTTTGTGCTCCGCCTCCTACCAATATCATACCGCTATCAACCAAATCGGCAGAGAGCTCACAGGGAGTTTCAAGCATAACATCTTGAACAGCGCGGGCTATATCATTTAAAGGACGAACTAAACAAGAGTTTATAACAGAAGAAGATACTAATCGCTCACAAGGCAAACCGCTCACTAAATCAAAGCCGTTTACCTTCATTTCTCTGGGAACTTCCAAAGGCACGGCCGAGGCCAGATTCTTTTTTAAAAATTCCACCGCATTCTCAGAAACGGAAATATTATACTGGCGACGTAAAACACGAGCTATTTCGGAAGAAAAATCGCCACTGCCCACATTAGCCGAAGAAGAAATGATAACTTCACCGGCACTAAGCACAGAAACTTCAGTTTTGCCATGGCCGATATCGACAAGCAAAATACCACCAGGCAATTCCATATCTATCCCGGTCCCCAAGGCAGCAGCCAAAGAAGAGGGAACAAAGTTACAAGAAACGGCTCCTATACAGTCAAAAAGTTGCTTCCAGCAGATTTTATCTACACTGCTGGCCAAAGTCGGCAATGTGACCAAAGCTTTTACGCGACGCGTTTTAGAAAGTTTGCGCAAATAAAAGCGCAACAAAGCTTCAGCTAAGGAAAAGTCGCGTATACGACCGCGCCTTACAGGATAAACTGTCGACAGAGCCGACAAGGGCTTATCGGCTAAATCTAAAGCCGTACGCCCAACTGCTTTTACATGACCAGAGTTGCAATCTACAGCAACTAAAGAAGGCTCGTCGACAACAATTTTGCCGTCAACACTTAAACGTAAGTTGGCACTGCCAAGATCTAAATTAACGTGCAAAAAAAACAAAGCCAACGAGCCCCTGCATATAAAAGACTAAACTAAATACATCAATGCCCACTCTCAAGTGCTTACGCCAATCCGGCGGACGTACCTTATACCCACATAATTAAAGACAGAGTCTTTACAGAACTTGCGGTAACGGCCCTTCAACCCTTTCTATTTGAGCTCCCAAAGCAGTAAGCTTTTGCTCAAGATGTTGATAACCGCGGTCGATATATTTGACGCCACGTATGATAGTCTCACCCTCAGCAGCCAAACCGGCCAAAACTAAAGCACCACCAGCTCTTATGTCAGGAGCATCTACCGGAGCGCCCACCAATTTTTTGACACCGCGAATGCGCACATACTTGCCAGAAGCCAAAAGATCGGCGCCTAAACGCACTAATTCCATAACATACATAAAACGACTATCAAAAATAGTCTCCGACAAAGCACTAACTCCCGTAGATAATGTGAGAGCAGCTACTATTTGCGGATGTAAGTCGGTAGGAAAACCGGGATACGGAGCAGTAGCTATTTCCAAAGGCAAAATAGGGCGACGCCCTTTTACGCGCACAAAATGATCACCAACAATAACCTCTTGGCCAGCTTTTTCCAACTGAGCTAAAAGAGCTCCGCTATATTCGGCCTCGAACTTTTCTATAGTGACGTCGCCACCGGTAATAACAGCACCCAAAAGATAGGTACAACCCTCGATACGGTCGGCAATAATGGAATGCTTGACGCCGTGTAGCTTCTTCACACCCTCAATTTGCAAAGTCTGAGTACCAATACCGCTGATTTTTGCTCCCATCTTAATGAGAAATTCGGCTAAGTCAGAAATTTCCGGCTCTCTGGCACATCCTTCCAAGATAGTGGTACCTTCGGCCATAGTAGCCGCCATCATGGCATTTTTGGTAGCCCCAACGCTAACAGATTGAAAGAGAATATGAGCTCCCTTCAAACCATTAGCCTTAGCTTTAACAAAACCACCTTCAACAGTTACTTCAGCGCCCAACTTTCTAAAGGCCTCGATGTGAAAATTGACCGGCCTAGGCCCTAAACGACAACCGCCAGGCATACTGACTTCACCTTCTCCGCAACGAGCCAACAAAGGCCCCATAACGTCAAAAGAAGCGTTCATCCTGCGCACCAATTCTTCCGGAGCACGAGTAGTTTTCAACTCTGAAGAATCGAGTTGCATATGCCCCAAAGCGGCATCGAAGTTTACTTTAACACCGATTTCACGCAAAATATCGGCCATGACCCTAACGTCAGAAATGTTAGGGACACGCTCTAACTCGACCACGCCTTGAGCTAAAATAGAAGCGGCCATAATGGGCAAGCAGGCGTTCTTAGCTCCGCTGGCCTCCAATGATCCGATTAAGGGCCTTCCTCCCTTAATAATCAATCTGCTGGCCATAATTTAAACACCTGCTTTCAACTTAACTTTAGCTGCATAAAGCAACTCAGCTTCGTATCTCTTATCAAAATCGGCAGGCTTCTCATCCATACTAAGATCTTCGGGCAGGTCTTCTTTTCTCCACACCCGATCCACTAAAACGCTGACGTTATTATCTTGAACCTGCACAAAACCGCCGGCTGCGGCCAGCATTTGCTCCTTACCGCCCTCTTTAAAGACGATAAGACCAGGCTGAAGGAGAGCCAAAAGGGGAGCATGGTTAGCTAAAATACACATTCGCCCCTTAACACCCGCCAGAGAGACTTGGCTAACTTCTCCGCTAAAAGCACAATTGCTTGGGGTAACAACTTCTAAGTGGAATAACAAATCGCTCATAATGGCCTCCTGCCAAAAAAGACCTTATCTGAGACCGACTTCGGCACTCATTCTTTCAGCTTCGGCCAATACGGAATCGATGTCGCCTTTCATATAGAAAGCTTGCTCGGGGATATGATCCAAATGGCCGGCGACTAACTCTTTAAAGGAGCGAACTGTATCGGCAATCTTAACATAAACGCCCTTGCGACCGGTGAAAGCTTCAGCCACAAAGTTTGGCTGAGAAAGGAAGCGCTGAATACGACGGGCCCTGAAAACGATAGTGCGATCCTCCTCGGAAAGCTCTTCCACACCGAGAATAGCGATAATATCTTGCAAACTCTTATAACGTTGCAAAATTTCCTGCACTTTACGAGCAGTTTGATAATGTTCGTCACCGACAAAGCGCGGATCGAGCAAACGAGAAGTGGAAGCCAAAGGATCTACGGCAGGGTAGATACCTTGAGCCACAATATCACGAGAAAGCACTGTAGTAGCATCTAAGTGAGTAAAGGAAGTGGCTACAGCAGGGTCGGTAATATCGTCAGCAGGGACGTAAATGGCTTGTACTGAAGTAATGGATCCCTTTTTAGTCGTCGTAATACGCTCTTGTAGCTGTCCCATTTCAGTAGAAAGAGTAGGTTGATAACCTACAGCGCTGGGCATACGCCCCAGCAAGGCAGACACCTCAGAACCAGCCAATACAAAGCGGAAAATATTGTCAATAAAGAGCAATACGTCTTGGCCTTCTACATCACGGAAATATTCAGCCATAGTAACGCCGGTAAAACCTACGCGGAAACGTACACCCGGAGGCTCATCCATCTGGCCAAAGACCATGGTAGTATTTTTCAATACTCCAGAAGCTTCCATCTCGCGATAGAGGTCGTTACCCTCACGAGTTCTTTCACCTACACCGGCGAAAACGGAAAAGCCACCATGACCTTTAGCTACATTATGAATCAACTCTTGAATAAGTACGGTCTTACCCACACCGGCGCCACCAAACAGACCGGTTTTACCGCCTCGGGCATAAGGCTCCAAAAGGTCGATAACCTTAATACCAGTTTCCATAACCTCGGTAGTGGGCATTTGCTCAGCCAATGGCGGAGCCTGGCGGTGAATCGAATAGTGAGTATCGGTTTGAGCATCGGGCTTAGAGTCGATAGGTTGTCCCAATACATTGAACATGCGACCTAAAGTAGCGCGACCTACGGGAACTGTGATAGGGACACCGGTATCTTCGCATTCCATACCTCGACGCAAACCGTCGGTAGTACCCAAAGCCAAAGCGCGCACACGATTATTGCCGCTTTCACCCATAACTTCTAAAACTAAAACGCGCTGAGACTCGGGCAGCTTTTTGAGCTCTTCACCTCGAAGTCCGCGAAACTCTTCACGCTCAATACGTACAGCATTGTACAACTCAGGGAGTTCGCCAGCAGGGAACTCAAGATCTACCACAGACCCTACAACCTGAACAATCTTGCCACGTGCCATATTTTCCTCCTGCAAAGGCGGCCTTCGGCCACCGCGATGCTATCTAAAAAAAGCTGACTAACCGTTAAGCGCTTCAGCACCGCTAGAGATCTCAATAATCTCGGTAGTAATATTATTCTGACGTACACGGTAATACTTCAAGGTGAGCTCTGAGGCCAACTTATCGGCATTTTCCGTAGCGTTAGTCATAGCCCTTAAGCGTGAACCGAATTCGGAAGTCTTAGATTCAAAAAGCATTTGAGAGACAACAGCCCGCAGATACATAGGAACAACCTTCTCCAAAGCAGAGTTGCAGTCCGGTTCGAAAATATAATCGGCGATGCCGGAATTTTTTCCGACTTTAGCCTTGTCCAAGCCTACTTTTCTATCTTCCTGAGAATTGAGAGAAGCCATAGGTAAAAGAAGTTGTTTGGTAGGTTCGCACACCAAAGTACTCACCGCTTTGGTGTAAACTCCCCAAACCTCATCTACCTCGCCATCTAAAAACCACTTAGTTACCATTTCCGATAACTCGTTTGCCAAATCGAAACCGGCTTCCCATTTCAAGTAAGTTTTATCCGGCTCATAGCCTCCTCTGACCACACCGCGAGCCGCCTTACCACCCAAGCAAATAAGCTTAGCCGGACGGAAGGGAAGCTCGCCAAGCGTCTTAAGCGCAATTTTGTTCAGGCTGGAATTATAGCCGCCGCACAGACCGTTATCAGCACCGACAACTATAATGCCGATATTTTTAACCTCACGACTCTGTAACAAAGGATGCTTAGAATCTTGAATTTGCTGGGAAAGCTCACCTATAACTCGGCGCAACTTATCGGCATAAGGACGGCCTTCAATGGCCTGAGATTCGACTTTACGAATCTGCGAACTGGCCACCATCTTCATAGCATTAGTAATCTGACCAATGCTTGTGACGGAGCGAATACGCTGTTTTAATTCTCTGTCGCTAGCCATGATTCTCCTTGAAAAAAGTTAACTGCGACTATTTAGCCGAAGGTGTAAATCCTTGTTTAAACTCTTTGATAGCCTCAACAAGCTTATCGGAAGTAGCATCTTCTAATTTGCCAGTATCCTTAATGGCATCCAAAACATCTTTATGAGACGCTCGCATAAACTTCAAAAATTCACTTTCGAAGCGAGAAACATCAGCTAGTTCTATGTCATCAAGGTATCCCTTGGTAACAGCAAAGATAATAGCTACCTGCAACTCCGCGCTCATAGGCACATATTGTCTCTGATTAAGAACGGCCGTTACCCTATCACCTCGAGCTAACTGGGCACGACTGACGGCGTCGAGTTCATCAGCACTGAGTTTTGCATAAGCAGCCAAAGCGTGGTATTGAGCTAAATCCATACGCAGAGGGCCAGCTACCTGTTTCACAGCTTTCATCTGGGCGGCGCCACCTACACGAGAGACCGAAAGCCCCACATCCACAGCCGGACGGGTACCAGAATAGAATAAATCGGAGTTAAGATAAATTTGACCGTCTGTAATAGAGATTACATTTGTAGGGATATAAGCCGACACATCGCCTAACTGAGTTTCGATAATAGGCAAGGCAGTCATAGAGCCGCCACCTAAATCGTCAGAAAGCTTAGCTGCTCTCTCCAAGAGACGGGAGTGTAAATAGAAAACATCGCCAGGGTAAGCTTCACGCCCCGGAGGACGACGTAAAAGCAAAGATATTTCGCGGTAAGCCTTAGCATGTTTGGAGAGATCATCATAAATAATCAATACATGCTTGCCGTTATACATCATATGCTCGCCGATAGCACAACCTGTGTAAGGAGCTAAATAAAGCAGTGAAGGAGATTCATTAGCATTAGCCACAACCACGGCGCACTTATGCATAACGCCTTCACGCTTCAAAGTATCTACCAAAGTAGCCACTGAGTTGGCCTTTTGACCGATAGCTACATAAATACAGTACACATCAGAATCTTTCTGATTGATCATAGCGTCGACAGCAATAGCGGTTTTACCTAACTGACGATCGCCGATAATCAATTCGCGCTGACCACGTCCCACCGGTACCAAGGCATCAATAGCCTTAAGCCCAGTTTGCATAGGCTCACCCACAGAACGGCGTTCAATTACCGTAGGAGCAGTAAACTCAATGGTGCGCTTCTCGGTAGAGGCAATAGGACCCAATCCATCAATAGGTTGTCCCAAAGCATTTACCACACGGCCAAACATACACTCGCCCACAGGCACTTCGGCAATACGATCGGTGCGCTCTACACGGTCTCCTTCGCGGATTTCATCGTCAGGCCCCATGACGATACAGCCGATGCAATCCTCTTCGAGGTTCATAATCATACCGTAAAGACCGTTCGAAAAGCGTAACAACTCACCGGCACGTGCATCTTTAAGGCCATATACTGTGGCGATATTGTCGCCTACTTGGATAACAGTTCCGTACGAAGTTTCTTCAACTTCAGGATTGTATCCGTCTATCTGCTGGCGCAGAATTTCAGATATTTCGTCTGAACGAATTGCCATATTTTCCTCCAAAAAGTTGTGAAAAGCGGAACCTTAGGAACGCTTAGGGGCCATAAGGCTGTGAATGTTGCTGAGATGGCGCTTGATACTGCCGTCATAAAGACACCCGCCGTATTTCACAACCAAACCACCGATAAGCTCAGGGCGAACAATTGTTTGCATCTTAATCTTCTTGCCCGTAATTTTATTAAGGTGAGTTTCAATAAAGATACAAAGCTGCATATCCAGCTCGGAAGCAGATTCAACAGTCACTTCAACTATGCCATTTTCTTCACAGAACTGCCTTTTGAAGCATTCGATAATGTCGCTCAGGTAAACCTCGCGCCCTTTATCTATCAGTACAAATAAAAAATTAAAAGCGCGAACAGAAATTTTATCGGCGAAGACAGCTTGTACAATTTTTTTCTTTATAGAACGAGCCACGGTCGGAGAGACCAGACACTGATTCAGCTGAGCGTGTTCGGACAGCTCTTTTTGAATAATGCGCAACTCTTTAAGCTGTTCTCTTTGCTGCTTCTTGGCGCTGGCAGAAGCGTAAAGGGCAGCGGCGTAGCGTTTGGCCAATGATTCATCAAGCATGCTCAGCCCTCATCTTTGTCAAGAAATTTTCAATTATATTCTGAGAGACAGACTCGTCTAAAGAAGCGCGAATAATGGACTCAGCACGTTCCGTAACCTTGTCGGCCATATGTAAGCGAAGCTCATCTTCTACCTTAGAACGCAAAGAAGAAGCCTCACTTTGAGCGCTGGACAAAACAGCAGCCGCCTCTTTTTCGGAATGTTCTTGACCTTCGCTGATTATTTGCTCGGCATCAAGCTCAGCTTTAGCCTCAATTTCTTCCAATTCAACCGGAAGATTTTGCAACTTAGCATTCCACTCGGCAGACTGTTTTTGAGCCTGACACAAGATATCTTCGGCTTCAGATATACGATCTTGAGCTGATTTGGCGCGATCTTTAGCCACCTGAACCAAAGTATCGTAAAGCACAAACTTAAGGCCGTAAAGGAGAATACAAAAGCTCAAAAGACCGGCAAAAAAATCAAATGAGTTGGTCATTTTACGCTCTCCTTCACAAATTTTTCGACACGCTCACGCTCGCGACCGCTAGTAAGACCAGAAAGTATGCGCCAAGCAGCTTCCGAAGCCAACTTAGACACAGCCGAATCGAGCTCCGCTTCGGCGCGGCAACGATCCTCTTTGACCGCAGCTTTGGCTTTCTCAATAATAGCTTCAGACTCAGCCTTAGCTTCAGTTAAGCGCTCCTGACGAAGATTCTCAGCTTCTTTCTGGGCTGCTTGCACTCGCTCAAGAGCTCTTTTTCTGGCCAGACGGACTTTTTCTTCATACTCAGTCTTAGCCTTGATCGTCTTTTCATTCAGTTCTTGAGCCTGACTGACTTTATCGGCAGTCTGCACCTTACGCTCACGACGAGCTGCCAACATGGGCTTATAAAGAATCTGACTCATAAGTAAATGGAAGACATAGAAAAGGAACACCTGAACTACTATCATCAGCGGCTCAGAGCCCATATTCTTCAACAAGGCGAGGATTATGTCCATCGACACCTCCTAAGTGAACGTACTCCCGCCTATATAGAGGTGGGGGCTTCCTGCTTCTGCGAAAACGGCACTGCAGCTCCCCAAGGAACTGCAGCGACTTACGCTCTCTCCACAGGCGTAGATTCCCGTGCGACCCACGGTATTTTCCCGAAGTAGGTTCGTCACGCCCGCCTTCATCCCCATCCAGGGTGCGGAAGACTTCCAGCGGGATCAGGCTAAAGCCTCGAATCTGTCGACAATTTTGTCTATTAATATTGCAACAGCCAACTCGAGGGCTCATGCCTTCAAAAGGAACAAAGAGCTTATTTGTTAATAAGTAATAAAGCGATAACCAAAGCGTAAATGCTTAAAGATTCGATGAAGGCCAAGCTTAAGAGGCATAAACTCTGGATCTTACCAGAAGCTTCAGGGTTGCGAGCAACACCTTCGAGAGCTCTGGCGGCAGCATTGGCCTGGCCAAAACTGCCAGCTACAGCGGCTAAGCCCAAAACGAGAGCAGCAGATAAAGCGTAAATAGCGCTGGTGCTCAAGAAATAGGATTCACTGCCAGTAGCAGCAGCCGCAGCAGCAGTCTCAGCAGCTTCCTGAGCCAAAGCGGGCATAGAGCAGAAAACTCCCATGGCAAGCACAGACAAAATGCCAAACAATTTTCCAACTTTAGAGTACATTTTTTACCTCCGAAACAACTTAGAGACAATTTCCTAAATTTATTCGCACATTTTTACCAGTGTCGGCAAAGCCACAACTGACAGTCCAAAGAATACGATCCCCGACATTTTCGCAAAAAACGGCGACATCCTCCATTGTACCGCTGTCTGTAGAACAGCATAAGTGCGAGTTGCCTCTAAAAGCTTACCTTGTTATAGACTCTTAATGTTCGTCAGCTACTAAGTGGCTGATATAAGACAAAGTCAAAATGCAAAATACAAAAGCCTGAATAAAACCGGCCAAAGCACCAATACAAGTAACGAAAAGGGAAACTCCCCACATCGTAAAACTCAAAGCCGCGCCTTTGATTTTTACAGCCATACCAGCATCAGCAGCAAAAACGGAGCGGAAAAACTCTCCGCCAACTCCGAGTAAATTGCTCTTGACTTCATGTTCTCCGTGAATGTTTCCGTAAAGACGGAAAGAGAGAGATAACAAACGAGCAACTTCTTCTATTATATTCAAACCGCAGAATAGCACAGCTAAAGCAGGAACCAATACATAACGCATGACCCCACTAAACTGCTGCCACAACTCAGGCACGGGTCCCAAATAATGTTGTAACCAAACAAAAAAACCTACGAACAGCCCACGTCCCTCTTCAAAATGAGGAGCAACAGCTTTTTCTTGAGAATCGCCTTCAGCTGACAAAACTGCTTTTTTCTGGGCGGCCTTCTCAGCTTCAAGACGCTCTTGAAGGGGATCACCGCAAATTTTTTGCTTCAACCCGTAGTAAGTAAAAGCTATACAAGAAACTATAGCCAAAGCCAAAGTAGTGTTATAAGAAGCGGTAGGAGCCTCAAAAATAAGATGAGAGTGCCCCTCTTCTCCACCAAAAAGCACTGCCGGTATAGGCAAAAGTCCGGACCAGTTGCCCAAGAGAACGAACAAAAATATAGACATGGCAAAAGGAACATAGCGCTCACCACGCTCTCCCATAAAAGAAAAAGCCATATCGTTGACAAACTCGTAAATATGCTCGAAGACGGCTCCCATACCGGTGGAAACTACACCTAATTGACGACGTCCTATAACAGCTAAAATCAGAGCCGCAACTATTACTAAAATTGTAGAAGCGATCAAAATCTGGTTGCCAAGATTGGCAAACCCGACAGCCTCAATGGGCGCTGAGGCTAAAAAGGCGCTTGCTGCAACTCCCCCCAAACAACTCCAGCCCATAATTATTTTTCCTCCTTAGCCCGCCGCGAGCCGGTTTGCTCCTGCCTAATAATGAAAAGAACTACAAAAACAAGTCCAACCGAGACGGCAGTCACAATACCCAAGCATACGGGCAATACGGGAAATGAAAGAAGCTTAAAAGCTCCATACACGCCTCCAGTAACGATCAGCCACGGTAAAAGGAACTGCGTTCTGAGAAATGCGCCGTCCATCTTCCCCCAAGAATTATTTAATTCCTTGTCAATCAAAGATTGAAAAAACTTATTTGCTCCACAATACCAAACTATCCAGTGTAAAATGCCGATAGCAGAACCACAGAGAAAAGCTTCTATATTAAGTGCGGATAAAACGCCCATCAGCCATTACCTTCACTATCGTCACTCGACAGAGTCTCGGAATTGCTATCTTCAGTTGAGGCAACCGGTCGGCAAGTTACTTTCAGCTTATTCTTAGCAGACGGAACTACCGGCAACGCTCCCTTAAGGAAAGGTTTTAGTACTAAAGCACCGGAGTATAGGCCTAATAAAACTCCGAAAATAATACACGGATAAGCCAGCCAAGTGCGGCCACTGCATTCGACTGCCCATTGCCCCAGATACCAAAAAGCCAAAATAACAGCAGCTACAGTAAAGCCAAAGGAAAATACAATGCCCAAAGATTGAGCCATAAGATTCTTTTCTTTGGGATGCTCTTTATAAGCTTTTATACGTTCACGCAAAGCTTCGGGAGAATTGGGATCGGGAAGCGAAAGCTCTTCATTAGTAGGACTTTGTACTTCCGAAACGGCTTGTACTTCGGCCTTTTTTTCCGGAACGACAGCAAACGTACTAACTTCGTACTCACTTTGAGAAGTACGCCGGGCAGCAATATCGGAAGCTCCGGAAGCCATTAAATTAAGTTGAGCACTTAAAGAACTGCCCAACGACTTATTTTGAGCATTCTTGTTTATATCTGTCCTCTGAACAACATTACGATCAGAATCTTCCAAGGAAAGCTCTTGAGCTCTAGCGTCAGTTCCGGATAAAGTTTTAGAACCACCTTCTGTTTGGTTAAAAACTTTTTGAGCAAAATCGACCAATTCTTCACGATTTGCAACCGAATCAGCCAGCGAAGGGCCGGAGAAAATAGCTTCCAACTCCTCGACAGACAATTCTTGATCGTTTAAGCGGCTCTTATTTTCTTCCATAACGACAATCTAAGTTTACTACTTAACAGCAAAAGGTTCAGGAGAAGCAAATTCATCAGGACAGAACTTATGCAAAATGGCCTCGGCTATTCGCTTAGAAGCTAAGCCGTCACCGTAAGGACTGGAAGTTTTGGCCATGCGCTCATGAATATTGTTGTTTTCCAGAATTTCGTTGGCTAGAGTAAAAACTCTCTCTTCATCACAACCTGCCAAAACAGCATTGCCGGAATCGATACCTTCGGGACGCTCAGTAGTTTCTCTCAATACAACCACAGGCACGCCTAAGGAAGGCGCCTCTTCCTGAATACCTCCAGAATCAGTCATAATTAAGTGTGCTGAACGCATTAAACGCAACAAATTAGTGTAAGGCATGGGCTCCAAGAGATGAACTCTCGGCAAACCTTGCAAAGCGGGACAAACGACTTCACGTACTTTGGGGTTGGGATGGACACTGAAAACTAACTCAATATCGGAAAATTTTTCAGTTAAACGACGCAAAGCACTACAAATCTGAGCCATAGGCTGACCTAAGTTTTCTCTTCTGTGAGTTTCAACTAAAACCATACGCCGACCGGAGTTTTTGACAAAATCCAAAGGATCGACTTGAGCGCCCTCTCTCTCTTCTCCCCAAGGGGCCACAGCTTTCAGATCGGCAGGTAAACCTTCCGGCAAACCGGCTATAATAAGCTTCAAAGCATCGGCTACGGTATTACCGGTAATGTAAGTATCCTTAAAGACCAAACCTTCCTGAGCCAAATTGTTATAAGCCCAATTTGTAGGCGGGAATTGCATCTCCGCCAAGCGAGAAAGCAAGCGTCTGTTCATTTCTTCAGGGAAAGGATCGTAAATTTTATCCGTGCGCAAACCGGCCTCAATATGGCCGACAGGAATTTTCTGATAGAAAGCAGCCAAACCAGCCACAAAAGCCGTAGAAGTGTCTCCTTGTACCAAAACAATATCAGGACGTTTTTCAAGCAAAACTGGTTCCAGACCTTGCAAAACTCGCACAGTAATACCTGTCAAAGTCTGATTGGCTTTCATGGTATTCAAATCCACATCGGGCTCAATATGGAAAAGTTCCAATACCTGATCCAAAATCTCTCTATGCTGAGCAGTAACTACGGTAGTAACTTTAAACCTCGGATTAGCTTTAAGCTCCAAAACTACCGGAGCCATTTTGATAGCTTCAGGGCGAGTGCCAAAAACAACCATAACGTGAATTAAATTTTGCACTTTAATTACTCTCCTCTGCAAGTCCAATAGAACAAGGCTAAGCCACAAAGTCCGAAGGCCGTGTTAATAGCATAAATAATTAAAACTACCTGACGCTGACTTAAACCCAAACTCAATAAACGATGATGCAAATGACCTTTGTCAGCTTGAAAAATTGGCTTGTGAGCCAGTAAACGGCGTAAAATCGCAAATGCAGTATCAAAAATAGGAACAGCCATTAAAAATATCGGCAATAAAAAAGCAAAGGTAGCCGTGCTCTTAAGTAACCCGATTATAGACCAACCGGCAAACATTAGGCCGAAAAACAGACTACCGGTATCACCCATAAAAATTTGCGCCGGATTAAAATTATAGCGCAAAAATCCCAGAGAACACCCAGCCAAACAAGCCATAACTAAAGCTATTACAAATTGCCCTTTAAGTAGACTGACCGCAAAAAATACGGAAGCAACTGTTAAAGAAACACCGGCCAAAAGTCCATCCAAGCCATCGATCAAGTTTAAAGCGTTGGTAATACCGGCGATCCAAAAAAGCGTTACCAGAATACTCTGCCAAGTGCTTAAAAATATCACTCCGTACCAAGGTACTGTAATATAGTCAATTTTAATACCAAAGTAGAACATCACCAGGCCGGTAATAAGCTGTAAAGCCAACTTAACTTTGGCAGGCATACCGTAGCGATCGTCAATCATGCCCACAACTAAAATAATCAGACCGCCCAGAGTCATACCGATAAGTTGTGAAGTAATAATTGGAGTGACCGCCTCTTTAAAAGACTGAGATAAACAAATAACGCTAGCCGTAGCCAGAAAATAGCCGCCGGCTACTCCCAATCCACCCCATAACGGAATGGGCTGATGGTGTACTTTGCGAGCATTGGGTTTATCTAAAGCACCACAGTAAACAGCTAAACGCTTTACTAAAGGTACTAAAAGCAAAGTATAGATAAACCCAAGCAAAAAAACTGCCAACTGGGCACGGACGGACATATTTCAGGCTCCTAATTCAGACAAAAGTCAAACAGTCCTAAACGGCTACTTTGCGCATATACGACGCATTTTTATTTCTGCCTTTGCAATACAAAAACAAATCGGCGCGGTAAAAACTAAATTATCACGCGCCGAACGATAAAAATATTCGAACTGAGACTACAACCGAACATACTACCACCCATAGAGGTGGAAAAATTCTGGACTAACTTACACTTACATTAAACTTATTCCCCAACCTCCACCTTTGCTGTCTTCATAATCTTTAACAAAACGCTTAATTAAAGTTTCTATCTTTCGCTCCCAGCCGGGACTCAGAGGATTGACGCTGTCTAGAAGAATTGGAGACAATATACCCTGTTTCTCATAAAATTGTACGCACATTTCATCTAAATTTTTAACTACCCGAAGCGAAAACGGAGTAGAACAGGCCAAGGTGAACTCAAAAAAATCTAGATTTTGCGGCAGATACGAAGTATGACACTCGTTGGCATATTTTTGAATAAGATCGTTAAGATAAAAGTACAACCGGTCGCGCAACTTAACTACAGCATTTTCAAATTGCTCAGCCTGTCCATTCTCCGGCAAACTAACAAAAACTCCCGGCAAGTTTCTTAAGTCGTTGTACATATCCTCGGCGCTAGCATAGCGATCTTCCGGCCAAGTGCCCAAAGAATTCCAAACAATTTGTTGCAAATCTTCAGGAACTTTGACGCCAAAGTCTTCAAAAGCCGGGAAATCCCAATCTTTTGGCTTGCGACCGGTAAGTAGTTCGTGCATAGTAGCGCCCAAAGCGTAGAGATCGCTGCTGGGCTCAGGCTGTCCTTGCTGTTGTTCGGCTGGAGCATAACCTGGAGTACCAATCCAATAGCCATCGGCCGGATTGGTGACTCTGGAAATACCGAAGTCGATTAACATCAAGCGCTGATCACGGCTGCGCACCAAAAGGTTAGAAGGTTTTATATCGCGATGAGTAATAGCCGGATTGCGACTATGCAAATACTTCAAAGCATCTAAAGTCTGCAGAGCCCAGCCGACGACAGATTGCACAGGCAAACCTGGATTGCCCTCTTCTTTGAGAATAGTAGCCAAATCTTTACCTTCTATATATTCCATGGCAAAGAAGAAAGAATTATCACAAATAAAAGAGCTGTAAATCTTTGGAATACCCGGGTGATTTAAAGTTTGCATAACTTGCACTTCGGAAAGGAAGCGATCTATAGCAGCCTGACGCTCGGCAGATCTGGCCGAAGAATCGAGCATCTGTTTTAAAGCGCAGAGACGGTCATTGACCATGCGATCTTTCACTTCATAGACAGCGCCCATACCACCTGCCTTTATCGGCTTCACAACATAGAAGCGACCGTCCAGTAACGTGCCGGGTTCTAAAGTAAAATCACCTGTATGCATTGCTTTGGATATTAACCGCCCTTTGCTGCTCACGCCAACGCGCCCAATCTCTATATAGAATAATAGAGCCAAACACGCCGGATATACAACCTTATTTTATTGACATACTCCTCATGGCTAAAGCCAAGGGATTCTGAGATACTAACGAGCCTTGCCTACTGAGAATCAACAGGTCTTACGAGCTCTTTCTACAATGGACAATGCCCTGCCCATACATATTTATACCACGCGACCACGCGAAGAGAATACGATTCCCTTCACGTTCTATGTTTAATAATAGTTGTACACCTTCAATTGCTTACGCAAATTCGGTAGATGTGCCTTACCTCCCCGTGCCTGAAGGCAGGGACTTCACAGCACCCGCAGTAGCTTCGCCATACCGACCTTTATCCCCCACCTAAGAGGTTAAGGACTTCCAGCGGAAATAACTTAAAAGCGTTTGCCGGCACCGATAACCGGAGCGCTATTGTGCTTGTCGGTAACGTCACGCACACCTCCGTAAATATACCAATCGGCAGGCAAAACAACTTTACCCAAAACATCGACTTTTATATCACGCGGATCGTAAATATCCAACGACGTTTCCAAGCGCTTATCAAAGAACCAAGCATCAGCTCCCACACCAACTTTGGAACGAACAATGCCACCACGCACCCGCCAATTGTCCCAAGCCTTACCGGCTTGCAAATTGAGCAAGTTTTCATTGCCTATAGAATCGAGACCGACCCTGAAAGTAAGCGGCCCACCGTAAGGGAAAAGCCAAGCGTTGGCATTGGTAGAAAGCTGACCGTTGCTCATATTGAGTTCTTCAGCCACATCACCTTGGAAGAAAGGACGATCTCCTTTGCTTAAGCCACCGGGGAATTTATCAACCGCATTTTCCACTTTTTTAGTGACACGCTTAACCGATCCGGAAGCTTCACGAACGTTATGTACAGTTTCACGCAAATCTTCCTGAACTTGAGGATCGCCAGTAACGGTGCGAATGTCACCAGCAATCCCGGCTACTTCTTCGCTGACTTTGCGAATATTAGCGGCAATAGCCAAAATATCACCGCGCATTTGCGGATTGTCAGCCACATTTTCTAAAGCTGAAGCGGTATTTTTCAAGCTGGAAGACATCTGGCACAAGTTCATGACAATAGTATTCAAATTAGAAGCATTATCTTGAACTAAATTATTTACCGTGGAAGTGGTAGTCCTGACATTACTTCCAATTTCAGCTGCATCGGAACGAAGCTGAGCCACAGTAGCAGAAGCATTATCTATCACATTTTCCATCGTACCGGCAATATTAGCCATACGTACCCGCAATTCACCCATCAGCTGACGAGCATCACCGCTGGCATCTTTTAAGTTAGTAGAAATATCCCTAATATTGTTAACTGTAACTTTTACATCTTTTTTAAAGGTCTCGTCACCTACGATCTCATTTAAAGCAGCAATGGAGCCGCGCAACTCTTCCATAAGCTGGCTACCCTCTTGAGCCAATTGCTCAAGCGAAATGGGAGTAGTACCGATAACCACTTCGTCAGCGGCAATGGGCTCAACTCCCTCAGGCACGGCGCCGGGCTTAATATCGAGCCACTTATCACCCAAAATATTGGAAGCGATGGTGTAAACAAAATAGTCTGAGCTAAAAAGCTTGGCTCCGTCGCGAGTAACTATAATAGTTACATCAACGCGATTTTGAGAATTAAGCTCTATATCGGAAACATAGCCGATACGTACACCGGAAAGATGTACCGATGAGCGAACTTGCAATCCCTGAACATCATCAAACATGACATGATATTTTTCACCCACATCAGGCCCGACTTTACCAATTTGCAAGAAGACAAGACCAAGCATAATGAAGGCCACTACCGTCATCATTCCCACCCTTGCCGCAGGACTAAGCCCCATTTTTACCCTCCATTGCTCTAGTTAAACGAAATAGTCTCATTATTACTGCACCCTAATAGGCCCTTTTACTAGACCTTCACGGAATTGAACAACAAAGGGATCGTCGGTAGACTGAAACTCTTCCGGAGTTCCCATCCAAATAAACTCACCTTTATTGAGCATGGCTATCTGATGAGCCACCATTAAAGCACCGCGAATATCATGAGTAACCACTACCGAAGTAGCTTTCAAACGGCGCTGCAAATCGCAAATAAGCTCATTGATTACCATAGATAAAATAGGATCCAATCCGGTAGTAGGCTCATCATACAAAATAACATCAGGATCGGTAGCAATAGTCCTGGCTAAGCTAGCCCTTTTTTGCATACCTCCAGAAAGTTGATTTGGATAAAGGTGAGCCATGCCTTGGAGATCGACTATTGCCAATTTTTCAGCTACTATACGCTGAATTTCTTGTTCGGAAAGCTTTGTGTGCTCACGCAAACCAAAGGCTACATTTTCACCGATACTCAGTGAGTCAAACAGAGCGGGCATTTGAAAAACCATACCTATGCGCTTGCGAAGTTTATCAAATTCTTTGGGATTAAGCTCTAAGACATTCTGACCATCTATATATATCTCACCCTCATCGGGCTTTTGCAAACCGACTAAGCAACGTAAAGTCGTACTTTTACCTACGCCGGACAGCCCCATAATGGCTAAAGTATGACCTCGAGGAACATCAAAGCTGACATTGCGCAAAATAGCCCGGCCTCCAAATGAAACCGAGACATTGCGCACAGAAATAGCCGGATCGGACATGGGACGACGCGGCCCCAAGACGCTGTTCTCCATGATAGGTTCGTTGATAACAGCTTGCTCTTGGTCAAGATTTTTTTTTGCCAGATCTACCATACTAACTTTCTTTCCCAACCATTATCAGCTCACAGGGAAGAGCCACAGTGACATAAGATAATTACTTATGAAAATAAATATAGTGGCATAAACCACACTGGAAGTAGTTGAAGCACCTACTCCGGCAGCTCCTCGACCGGTATTAAGTCCTTGATAACAAGCAATTAGAGCCACTTCAAAGCCAAAAACCACACCTTTAAGTAAACCATAACTTACATCAGAGAGAACCAAAAGACGCTGAATAGAATCCCAAAATACTTCATAAGGGATATTGGCCGATTGATAAGCGATCAGAGCTCCACCTAAAGTACCAAAAATTAAAGAAAAAAGCGTAAGAATAGGCATCATAGTCACCAGAGCAATGAGCCTAGGTACTACCAAATAACGAACGGGACTAACAGCCATACATTTTAGAGCAGAAATTTGCTCAGTAACTTTCATAGTACCTATTTCGGCAGCAATAGCTGAACCAGCACGACCAGCTACCACCACGGCAGTAAGCATAGGAGCAAGCTCGCGAGCCATAGCAATAGCCACACCGCCGCCAACCACATTGACAACTCCGTATTGCACAGCGATATGAGCCAATTGTAAAGAAATAACCATACCGGCAGAAGTGGTAGTTAAAATAACAATAACTAAAGAATCTACCCCCAGGAAAGCCATCTGCTGCACGGCAAGCCCGAATCTGACAGCCCCCTTGGCTATGCTGGACAGGCACTCCACCAGCAGCATAAACATGGCTCCAAGGTAATCTAAAACTCCCAGAACCGTTCTGCCAATGTATTCAAAAAATAATACCATCGTCGCTTTCCCAATTGACGCAGTCGGGCGCTATAAACGACAAACAATAATGTACGCAACACCCACCTAATTTCAAACGCTTTCCTGTTTAACAGGCCGAGGCCTTCTCCCTGCCTAATCGGCTGCGATAGGTTTTTGAAAAAGTGAACAGTCAAATTGCTATAGCAAAAAAAAAGCCGACGCAACCCAACGGTCGCGCCGACTTCTTCATGAAAAAAGTATTATCGCCTTATTTGACAGGGCAAAGCAAATCTAATCCTTTAAGTTGCTCCTGAGTGAGCTTTTCCGGCAATTTAACCATCAGGCGAGCTAGGATATTACCAGCCTCACCCCTGGGGTTAGGTAATCCCAAACCACCCATACGAAGCGTCTTGCCATTAGGAGTATTAGGAGCTATTTTTATGGAGATTGCTTTGCCGTTAGGTAACTTCAAATCGGCACTTCCTCCCAAGAAAGCATCTCTGAGCGAAACCCAAAGATCGCAACGCAAATCGCGTCCTTCTACCTTATATGTGGAATCGGGAGCGATATTTATCTTAAACATAATATCGCCACAAATACCACCGCTGTTTTCGCCACGCACCCTTACTTTGGATCCGTTGGTAACGCCAGCAGGTACCTTTACATCTAAAGTATGTGTAGCGTTAACTTTACCAGTACCTCCGCACATGGTGCAAGGCATACCGTTAAACACTCCACTTCCCGAACATGAAGCGCAAGGAGCGGGCTTGGTAATAGTTACAGATTTGGTTGTACCGTTGTAAGCTTCGGCTAAGCTAACAGTAAGCTCAGTTTCCAAAGGCTTACCAGAGGCAGAAGTGCGACGAGCCCCACCTCCAAAACTACCAAACCCGGCACTGCTGCGGCGAGCCCCTCCGGAATTACCCATATTGTTAAAAAGCATATCAAAGAACGGAGAATAACCTGAACCTCCAAAAGAGGAACTGAAATGAGCCCCTCCTCCCTGACTACCTTGAGAAAACTGAGAGAATATATCCGAAAAGTCAAAACCACCCTGTTGATAACCACCTGCTCCATAAGGAGGCGTCTTCCCGTCTTTTACATATTTCCACTGAGCGCCAAATTGATCATATTTTGAACGCTTATCTGGATCGCCCAATACTTCATAAGCTTCATTGACGTCACGATACTTAAGCTCAGCTTCTTTATCACCGTGGTTAAGATCGGGATGGTACTTCTTCGTAAGCTTACGGTAAGCCGATTTTATATCTTTTTGACTAGCAGAACGATCTACACCTAAAATCTTGTAATAATCTTTATAATCCATAGCTTCAACCCCTTAATCTAAGGCTGCAAAAAAGCTGTATCCACTACAAAAAAAACAATTTCTACTTGGTATTGCGAGCTACACAAACCATACTGGGACGCAGAACCTTGTCGCCAATTTTGTAACCTTTTTTAAATTCGTTAGATACTGTTTCATCGGGAAGTTCATTAGATTCTTCCATCATAACGGCCTCGTGACAAGCCGGATCGAAAACTTTGCCCTTGGCCTCAATAGGGACAACCTCATACCCCTCCATTATCTTGAAAGCGTCTTTAAGAACCAGCTCTACACCTTGACAGAGAGACTCAACCGTCCCCCCCCTATGAGAAGCCTCAATAGCCATCTCCAAATGATCGACAATGGGCAAAAGTTTTCGGAAAATATCCTCTTTGGCGCTGTCAATTCTGCGCTCAAAGTTGGCATCCATACGCTTGCGATAATTTTCGGTATCGGCGGTAACACGTTTAAGCTGATCCTGCAAGCGTTTTATCTCTTGATCTTTAGCTTCCAAAAGATCCTGAGCGCTCTGTTCTTGATCCGATTCTTCACTTTCGGACTGAGCAACTTTTTCTTCAGCCTTAACGGAAACCTCTTCTGCCTCTGTCTTAACACTCTGCTCGGCAGCATCGTGATTGTGTTTATGTTCTTTAGAAGACATGATACAGCTCTCCCACATTTATAATCTTGTTAAAATCTCAATCCCCCGCCTACCAATTTACCCTTTTAAAATGTTTAGTTCAAGTGAAAAGAAGTAACAGATCTTTAATTCTAACGCAAATCATATGATGAAGAAATACTGTTCAAAGATCTGCCCAAACAAAGAAAAAAAGAAGCCATCGCAAAACTATGACGGCTTCTTTTGTTAAAAATTAAACTCAGAAATCAGAACTTTAACGTAGCTCTCTCGGTAAGAATATCTTCTAATACTAAAGTTACTTTATCGTCAGCTAAACAGCGACCAGAAGCATCATACTTGGAAAAATATACATTGCCCTCAGTCTCTTGCCCTGGAGTTAAAGTTCTATCCAAAATTTGATCATAACGCTCAGCTTTTAATCTGTTACCTTGTCCATCCAATAAATAAACATGCCAATGGAAAGGCTCTACCTGAACATTAGCCTTGCCTGTATTCTTCATTTTTATGTGAAAAACCAAAAATTTATCGGCACCGCGCTGAGAGTAGAGACCATTGCGCATAGAAAGGCGCTGCTCCATACTGGTGCGTCCTTCCTTAAAGGCGACCATGTCAGAATAAGCATCTAAAAGATTTTCGCTCCACCAGGTAACTTCAACATCAAGACTGCAATATTTGCTCTGATTTTTCATAGTAGCGTTGTAAGCTACTTCGCCGGGAACAGTCATAGCGGCATTTTGCCAAATAATGCCTCCGCCGTGAGAAGTTGTAAAGCCACTAAACAGGTTATAAGCCATCATAGGGTTGATTGAAGTTCTTCTTTGCTTACTCATACCGCCAGAAAAATTAGCTTTCTTAGTGGAAGAGGACAAAGCTTTTTTATAACGCCCTTCCGTACTTTCAGCTGTTTCTTCTTTAACTCGGCGAGTATTTTTTGAACGAGGATCCAACTGGTTCTTAGGAATATTACTCTCTATGTTTTTGGCTGTTTCTTTTTTCTCTTTGGGAGCGGCAGCAAAAGGTTTGGTAGTAATTTTATCGCCTACCGCCACCCCGCTACCGGAAACAACCCTAACCATAGTCGTATAATTATCGACCAAAACAGCCTCCACTTCAGCTTTAGGAGCGCCATTACGATATATATACCAACGAGTACCAGGGGTTACGTTATCGGCAATACCGCGATTGACGGTTATTTCACCGTTTTGAGCCACGTTAACTACCATGCCCTCTAAATCGGCAAACACAGGGAGGGCCAAGGTAAAAAACAACAAAATTATAAAACCTATAAAACGGTTCATAAATTTTTCTCCCTCGCAGGAACAGCAAAAGGGCAAACCGTTCGCTCCCTGCTCAAAGTTTGTGTTTCTAAACATATTGAAAAATAATAGAAAGCACCTCTCTGCGATTGTACAATAAGAAAAGGAATGTTTCAAACCAACGCCCAATATGTGTCTGGTAATAAGCAGTCGCAGTCGAATTGTGCGCAGTCACACTGAATCTAAGCTGCAAACGGAGTCTTTTTCAATAAATATGAGTAATCAAGAATCAATAGGAGAAGTGACGAATATAATGTCCGATACCGAGACGGTCGGGCTAAACAATGCAGCAGCTCCGATAGCCAGAGTGCGCAAAAGTAGCCGTCACCTTCAAGACAGTAAAGCAGACGCTAAGCTAATAATGATCGTTTTAGCCTGTCTGTTTGTTGCTTTTATGGTTTTCGTTCGCTATTCCATCGTTTCGCGTGCCGGCGCCGTGGGTAACGAAGCCAACCAATCTTCAGACGGTCTCTACTATACCATGAAAATATCTGACCGTGAAAAAGACGGCATATATTTAACAATGTCTATCACCAATACTACAGGTTTACCCAAAACTTTAGATTTTTCTAAAGATTCTAAAGTAGACTTTGTGGTACAGCAGCAAGTTAACGTCTTTTTCGACAAAGTGCCTATTGAAATTTGGCGCTACTCTAAGGCTAACAAGAACTTCAGCAATCAAAAAGTGCTTACAATCTTGCCCAATGAGGAACGCGTCTTTTCGGTAAAATGGGATCAGACGGATAATAGCGGTGAAAGAGTTAACGGAGGCCGTTATATAGTAACTGGTGAGATCGTTACCGGTGAAAAAAATTCCGAAACTTAAGAAATGCCAATTGCCGAAAAAACACCGACAATAGTTTATACGCTTGAGATTTTATAATCTCGAGCGTATTTTTTCTTATCAATGCGGTATAAAGCTAGGTTCTGTTCCAACGGCAGGAAGTACACCAAAAAGAAGGAACTCAAAGGCAAAGTTTGTAGAATTGGAGTTTGACGTGAGACGGGCAGCCGCGGGAGTTTTTATGGAACTCCTGAGGAAAGTCCGGGCTCCCTAGGGCAGGGTGCTGGATAACGTCCAGTAGGGGTAACCTTCAGGAAAGTGCCACAGAAATGTTAGACCGCCTGGTTTTCAACAGAAAGCTTAGGTAAGGGTGCAACGGCGGGGTAAGAGCCCACCGGCAGTGCGGAGACGTGCTGGCCAGGCAAACCCCACTTGGAGCAAGATCAGCAGAAGGAGCGTTTTTAACGCCCGGCGGCCCGTCGGATCCCTTCTCAAAAGATCGCTAGAGGAACATGGCAACATGTTTCACAGATAAATGGCTGCCATTTGCTTTATTAGCAGATACAGAACCCGGCTTATAGTCTCACGTTTTTCTCCCCATATTCCTAATATATGTAACATAGCGCTGCGCCATTGAAACGATAAACTCTGGTTAGGCGGGTTTTCATTCTGTGCGGATGGTCGCAGACCTCAATCCATTTTAAGGAGACGACTCTTGTAATGCGAGTAACGGAAAAATTGCTTTTAGGTATCGCCTGTTCGGCGCTGTGCTTAACTATGGCCGGTTGTTCTGATGACGACAACTGGTCTCCTACCGATAATTTAACCAAAAGCTATTCACTCGGTACAATAACTACAGCTGACAGCGCCACTTTACTGGTTAGTAACGGCCAAAGCGAAAAGGGCTTTACTAATGACATTTACATAACCAGTTCCGCTCTTCCGGCCAAAACTTCATCCACGACGGAAGCGGAAGCTAAGCTTGAAGCTGAAGAAAGTGCCGATCCTCACGGTTTAACTCACAAGCTTATCGAACAAACCAGCGAACTTTTAAAAGCCAAAGCTACCGATGTTAAAGTTTTGGGAAAAGAGTCTTTCACTCCCAACACCATCTATACTGATACCGCCAAAGACGGTGATATTAAAGTCAATGTCGACTTCAATTTCAGCGGCACTAATACCGAAGCGACCTTCCGCAAAATACTTGACAATAGCGAAACTAAGTCAGTTTTAGTTTTCGCTGAGGTCGATCCTGAAACCGACGAGGCTTGCATTGACGAAACCAAAGCTTTGGAAATAGACGAGATGTTCGGTAAAGCCAACCCTTATGACGATGAAGGTAAAGCTATCGGCGACCGAGTTCGTAGTATCTTTGGTACAGAGTGGAATAAAGACGGCGGTCGTGATGGTGAAACCAAAGTTGTCATCATGATGTGCAGCAGCATGAAGAAGACTCTCTATGGTTACTTCAATCCCAGCGATGCTTTCTCTAAAAAAGACTCTGTGCACAGCAACGAAGGCGAAATTCTTTACCTGAACAGTAATTGCAGCGACGACGACTTGTACTCCACTATTGCTCACGAATTCCAGCATATGTGCGACTTCAACCAGAAAGCCTGCTTAGACGGCGAATTCTCCGGCGAATACGAAGATACAACCATTAATGAAGGTAAGTCCACTCTGTCTGAAGACTTATGCGGTTTCAGAATGAGAACCCAGGACGAAGATACTATAGCTCCCAGCAACTCTTACCTTTTCAGCACAGCCAGCACTTATCTCGCTAATCCCGGAAAAGTGAGCTTACTGTCCTTTAATAACACATTGGGAGAATACGGCCAAGCTTATCTCTTAATGAGATATATTACCGACCGTTACGGCGAAGATAAGCTTCATGAAATGGCTGTTTCTCCGAGAGTCAGTTTTGACAATATAGAAGCTGTTACCGGTACTGCTTTTGGCCAGCTTTATTACGATTTCGGTGTTACCAATATGCTGAGCAACAAAGACAATGCTTCTCCTATATATAACTATAAGAGCATTGACTTAAGTAAGAAATATTTGCACGGTGTCGATGCAGCCGATCCTTTAGGCAGAGCCGTTCCTGTTGCAGTTACGGATAAGAGTAATCAATATAAAATAAAATCTATGTCCAATAATTACTATATTATCAATTATTCTGCACCTGAAGAGGATGTCCGAGTAGGTTTAGTAGCTCCCACTACTAGTAAATCTTGCTTAGCCTTCTTTAGGAACGGACTGCTCGATAAATTGTTCTAAGTTAGATTTCACTTGAGTAATAAAAATAGCTCGCTTCCTTTGAAGGAGGTGAGCTATTTTTATTATTAACTTTAAATGTCAGTCATATTTGACACTTCATTGACAATTATGTCGATATTACTGACATTTGTCATATATAAACGTGTCAGTAAAAAAAAAATTAAACTTGCGGAGCAGCGGGCAAATCGGCTGCAGTCTGACCTGAAGTCAAAAAATACTGTATATCTGCAGTTAAATAATCGGCTATGTCAGGGCCACCAACTCTCATAGAGACAACCAAATTGTCACTGACAAAGACAACACAATTTTGACTGTCAGTCTTACGCGTCAATATTTCCTCCAAATTATCCAAAATAAAACTTCTAGTATAATAGGCTATTCCCCAAAGTTCTTTGCGAATATTGACTCTTTGCTCACTTATTTCTATAACACTCCTATAACCGAATTTAACCACGCAAATCAAAACAACTAGAGCAGCTGCTCCAATAAAAAACGACCAATCTCCGGTATTCATAGATTCGCTAAAGAATGAAACATAGTGATTTTTAACTTTCCAAAACGGAGTAATTCCCACAGCAATTATCGCAAAAATCAATCCTATAAGCTCGGTGGGTGCACCAGAAGCCATCAACCCCCAGCTATAACGCCTTCCTAAACCGTAATTGACATCTTCCACTTTTACGGGACAATTTTCAGGACGCATAGGATGGGGAGCAGCTAAAACAGGATATTTTTTTACGCGCAAACAGTAAGGCAAATCGACGTCAGTGTAGGGTATAGTTACTGAGCGATTAGCGTCAAATATTATCAACAAATCGCAGCGCATCGATTTAACTAAAAATTCAGCCAAAGCTTTACTCTCTTGAAGACTGCCAACTCTAAGATCCAATAAAAATTGACAACGTCCGTCTATCAAAGTTATTTCCCAGCTATCTAAAACTATTTTTCCGTTACTCTTTTCTGAGACACTGAGTCTTATTTTCGGACTTTCTCCGTAAGCATAAGTTATCTCCTGAGCCAGCAAGCCGTCTTTAATGGAGATATCACCTCCCTTACCATTATTAACAACTTTTACTTGCTTGTTAGTAAAGAAAATAGCAAACAAACCTATGGCAACTATAAGTAAAGACAAAATCAAACCAGGGAATAAGTTAGGTTTGCCGATCCGCAATATCAAGGAACTGAATATATAATAAAGAGGGACCCCCCCCACTAGACCGGTAAAAATAAAGAAAGCTCCGATATTGTAGCCCGAAGTACTGTTTATAATAAAAACATCAGCTTGTGAGCCGCCTGTCTTGACTATAGTCCTATAAGTTTTTTTCTCTGACATAACGCTGATAATGCTGCTCCTAATTGCGGAAATGTCTAAATATTGAAAATTATATGTTCTCTAGAACACAAAAAGTTAAGGAATAAGTAAGTTAAAACCTTCTCAACAAATCTAAAAAATTGAATACCGTTTAAATAGCAATTCAGTTTTCTACTGCTACTTATCAACACAGCTCCGGACTGCCAATAAAGGCAGGACAGAATTTGTACTTGGCAGAAAAGATGGCCATTATGGCATTATCTATTGGCATTACCGGTCTGTCTCAATCCGGTAAATCAACTTTATTCAAATCTCTCACTTGTCTATCTGAATCCGACGTTTCAGGGCGTAAACAACCTTTAGCCAGAGCAGCAGTACCTGACGAAAGATTGCAAAGGCTGTCCGATATTTTTAAACCGAAAAAAACTACTCCGGCTACAGTCGACTTTTTAGATATGCCTGGCGGCGGCAGTTCAGGATTAGGCTCCCAAGCGGTAGCAGAGATCCGCACTTCCACCCTATTGTTAGAGGTAGTTCGCTGCTTCAGTCATCCCTACTTGGAGGGCGTCGATCCTTTGTCCGACGTTGATTCTTTTGAAACAGAGCTCCTTTTGGCTGACCTAAAAGTGGTGGAAGGCAAGCTTGAACGAGCCAAAAAGCTCGATCCCAAAGAACGTGCTTTGCTGGAATCTTTGGCCAAGCCTTTAAATGATGGAGATATTGCCGCCGTACCCCAATTCGACGAGGAAGAGAAAAAAATTCTTTCCGGCTTAGGCCTGCTTTGCATAAAACCGCGTATTGTAGTGGCCAATATCTCCGAAAATGATATAGAAGATGGCGGCCCACACTACAAAGCTCTTAAAGAGCTCTGCGATAAACGAGGTACTCCCTGTTTGGCTATTTCTGCCGAGATTGAAGCTCAGTTGGCAGATCTTTCTGAAGATGAGCGTGTTGAGTTTATGGCCGACTTGGGCATTAACGAAAGCGGTCTGAACAGATTGATCAGCGTTTGTTACAAAAAACTAGGCTTACAAACTTTCTTTACAGCCGGCGAAGATGAATGTCGCGCTTGGACTACCAAAGTCGGTGCTAAAGCTCCCGAAGCTGCCGGAGAGATTCACAGCGATTTGCAACGAGGCTTTATCAGAGCTGAAGTAATCGACTATCCGACTTTTATCGAGTGTGGTTCACTTAATATAGCCAAAGAAAAAGGCTTACTTCGCGTAGAAGGTAAAGATTATGTGGTTAAGGACGGAGACATTCTAAACATTCGCTTTAACGTTTAATTTTATATCCTGAACTTTAAGTTCCAAAGCTACATATATCAAAAAGAGCAGTCTAGACTGCTCTTTTTGATATATTCTAAAGCAAATATACGACTTAAAATTTTATATTGAAAGGCTTCACATGCCACAATCTATAGACAGTAAGAGCTTTCTAGCATTCATACTCTCTTCGAAAGGTAGAGGACTTTTAGCTGGAATAGATTAAATCGCTAATTTATAGCAAATTTTTGGTTAAATCAGACGTTAGGATCTATGATTATGAGTATCCCTTATGACATTCGTCCAGGAAAAAGATACCCTTTAGGAGCAACTTGGACAGGTGAAGGCGTAAATTTTGCCGTTTATTCTGAGAATGCCACTATGGTTGTATTGTGTTTATTCGATAAAAATGGCAAAGAAATCAAGCCCAACATACACATGAATCCAGGGGAAGGCGTTTGGCATTGTTTTTTGCCTCAAGCTAAACCCGGCCTTCACTATGGGTACAGAGCTCACGGTTCTTTCGATCCTAACCATGGTTTATATTTTAATCCTGATAAACTCCTTTTGGATCCTTATGCTAAAGCTGTCAGCGGTCAGCTTGTAAATTGCGACGCCCTTTACGGATATGAAAAATACAGTCAGCGCAGCCAAAATTCTTTGCGCAAAACAAATTTACTCAGCCGAGACGTGCGCAATAGTGCGCCTTATATGCTCAAAGGCGTAGTTATAGACGACAAGGCTTTTGATTGGGAGGGAGATCAGCCCTTAAATCGACCGCTAAATGAAACTATTATTTATGAAGTTCATGTCAAGGGATTTACTAAACTAAAAACTTCCCTCCCTGAAAAGATACGCGGTACTTACGCAGGCCTGGCTCATCCGGATTCTATAAAATATCTCAAAAATTTGGGTATTACAGCTGTAGAACTGCTTCCTATTCATTTATCTGCCAGCGAAGGACGCTTAGACAGCTTAAATTTGAACAACTATTGGGGCTACAACAGCTTGGGCTTTTTCTGTCCCGATCCTCGTTACAGTTCTGTCCCCGATGCTGTAACAGAATTTAAATCTATGGTTAAAGCTTTGCATAAAGCAGGCCTTGAAGTTATTTTAGATGTGGTCTATAACCATACGGCTGAGCAAGGCAACGAAGGACCTCAGTTATCTCTGCGCGGTTTGGATAATCCCACCTATTATCGCTTGGAACCTACTTGTCAACATAATTATTGCAATTTTACCGGTTGCGGAAACAGTTTAGATACCAGAAACCCGCGCACTTTGCAATTAGTAGCTGACAGCTTGCGTTACTGGATACAGGAAATGCACGTCGACGGTTTCCGTTTTGACCTGGCTACCACTTTGGCTCGTACCGCTTCCGGCAATAATTACCGAACTCATTCTAGTTTCTTGGGAGTATTGGCTCAAGATCCGATTTTAAGTCGCACCAAACTTATTGCCGAGCCCTGGGATTGCGGCCCAGACGGCTATCAAGTAGGAAAATTTCCTAAAGGCTGGAGCGAATGGAACGGTGACTGGCGCGATACCGTGCGACGTTTCTGGAAAGGCGACGGCGGTCTTTTAGGGAAGATGGCTTCTAAACTGAGCGGTTCTAGTGATTTATACTGGAATAGAAGTCCTTTAGCCAGCATAAATTTTGTGACTGCTCATGACGGTTTCACATTACACGATCTAGTTACCTATCAACAAAAACACAACCAGGCCAACGGCGAAGGCAACCGAGACGGTACCAATGATAACTATAACTGGAACTGTGGTTATGAAGGACCCACTACCGATGAAGGCATTATGAATTTGCGTTGGCGACAAATGCGCAACTTTATCTTAACTATTTTACTGAGCCAAGGTATTCCTATGCTCTTAGGCGGTGATGAAATTGCCCGCACTCAGTATGGAAATAATAATGCTTATTGTCAAGATAATGAAATTTCTTATTATAACTGGAATATAAATGCTAAACAGCAGCAACTTTTTGACTTTACCAAAACAGTGATTGAACTTCGCCAAAAGCATCCTGCTTTCAGACGCTCGACTTTTTTTCGCGGTCAAACTGAAAGCGGCGCCAAAGATGTAGTCTGGCTCAATTTAAATGGTAAGGAAATGCGCAGTTCGGACTGGGATCAACAAAGCTGCGGCGCTTTCGGTATGTATATTGACGGAGATTGGCTTGACGATTTAGACGAAAAATGTAACAAACTTAAAGACAGTTCTTTCCTCCTACTTTTCAATAATGACATGTGCCCCAGAGAATTTACCTTGCCACAACCAAAACCTTGGGCTCAATGGCAAGTAGTTATCAATACTTACAATATCCCTGGAGTATATAAAGTCAATAAATATTGCACTTTGCCTCAACATTCGGCAACTGTTTTGGAAGAATGCCCTAGAACAGGTAATTTAATTTAAAAGTGAATTTTATAAGATAGATCAGCTATTCGTCCTACTGTCTTTAGGCTGTGGGACGAATAGCGTCAGTTCAAAAAATTTCCCACAGCTGTTGCTGTGGGAAATTTTTTATTTTTGCAACAAAATAGATATAAATAATGCGTAAGCTGACTAAAAATAAAATATCGCTCAAGACTACCAAATCCAACCTATTCCCTACCCCGACCTACTTTGGATTATATTAAACTAGTCAAAACGAAAAAAAGTCCAATATTTATTACCATAAACTAAATATAACTTTCGAATATGTGCAAAAATCAGCCATGCATAAAAAAACAGATACTATATATAGTAATATTTTTTAATAAAAAACTAATGTCATAAATGACATAAATCCACTACCTTTAGACATAGAGATACAAGGTATGCCCACCTAATTTGCGTAAGTATTAGTAGTCTGCTACATATAGAAGATAAGAGAAAATGGTACTCTTTTCACAATACTTAAAGTGGACAGGGCAATTATAGAGACAATTCACAAGATATACTGCTAAAATAGACAAAATTAGCTAATAGCCTATAATATCCTAACTTTAATCATGGAGAGTATATCAAAATAAACTTAAATAGTTTCACGTGAAACATACGTATAAAAAAAACTCCGTCTTCTACAACAAACGGAGCTCTTAGCAAAAAATATATATTCGAATTTAGTTGACTTTTATCAGCTCATAGTCCATGGAGCCTATGCCAATTTTTTGAGCATGTTCGACACAGCTGCGCCAATTGGTTACTGGAGCTGTTTTATAAAAATGATCGCCACCTTCAACTTTACTTTCAGCCAAAACACTTCCCGGAATAGGTTTCTGTTTGTTGACCATATCTGCGCAAGCTACATCTATAGCCACAGGATCAGCGGAAGCGAATATACCTACATTAGGAACAATAGGCAAAGGATTGTCAGCATGACAATCACAAGTGGGAGTTATATCTATGGCCAAAGAGATATGGAAGTGAGGGCGTTTATCAATAATAGCCTTGCTATATTCGGCAATCTTGCGATTCATAATGTCACTAGAATTGTAGCCATTAGCTTCAATAGCGTCGCGAGGGCAAATAGCTAAGCAACGACCGCAACCGACACACTTGTCATGATCAATAAACATAACTTTGCCTTTAAGTGTGGGAGCATTGTGAGCACAAATTTTTTGACAGCGACGACAACCAATGCACAATTTTTCATTTACGGTAGGTTTACCGGCACAGTGCATTTCCATTTTGCCAGCTCTCGAGCCAGAGCCCATACCGATGTTTTTCAAAGCTCCACCAAAGCCGGCCATTTCATGCCCTTTAAAGTGGCTTAAGGAAATAAAAACGTCGGCATCCATAATGGCACGGCCAATTTTAGCCTTTTTAATATATTCTCCACCTTCTACCGGAACTTCAACTTCGTCATTACCTTTAAGACCATCGGCAATAATATTATGTACTCCGGTAGTAATAACACTATAACCATTAAAATTGGCCGTATCTAAATGGTCGAGTGCATTTTTGCGTCCACCGACATATAAAGTATTGCAATCAGTCAAAAAAGGACGTCCGCCCAATTCTTTTATATAATCACATAAAACTCTAGCATAGTTGGGACGTAAAGCGGCCAAATTTCCGAACTCTCCAAAATGAGTTTTAACAGCTACAAAATGATCTTTTAAGGGAAGCTCTTTTAAGCCTGATTTTTCTAAAAGATGGCGAAACTTCACTAATAGAGGTCTTTCCATACTGACAGACATATCAGTAAAATAAACTTTCGATTTGGCCATGGCAATAATCCTCACTAAAATGTAAATTTCATAAAGGGTTATATGTTTTATAATTTTAGCTAAAGATTCTTCTTTCCCTTGAAAAGATATTGCTATTTATAAGCTATATATACTAATTTATTCACATTATTCACAAATTTTGCACAGCTAGTGTAAATATAGATTATTTATTACTTTAGTAATGCACTTTTCCACAACTTTATACACATTTTTAATCTATCTACTGTATAAAAGTAAAAAATAATTATATGTTTATTTAAAAATATTGAGAGTTTTTAAATTTATAGCTACTCTAAAAAATGTATATATAGAAAATAAGCGCACATTTTTTGTTATTTACCAATATTTAGAGCATAAATAAACGATATATTACTTAGTCTTTTTATAAGTTATCAACATTATTAACAATTTATCCACAGATTATTGCACTATTTTTGACAAAAAAAAGCACAGCCACTATGTGTGCTGTGCTTTTTGTGGAAAATTTATAATTTAAAGTGGACTGTGTTGAGGCATTCCCACCCGTCTTGGATAAGATTTTGGCGTAGGCTTTATTTTCCTAATAACACATATGTGACGCTCCCGCCCATAGAGAGTATAAGAGAATACTTCATCAACTTTAGCATGAAGTTTATCCAAAGCATTGGCCGATTGTTCAATTTCTTCTTGAAATTTGACACCTTTATAAGCCAAAAGACAGCCATTAACTTTTAAAAGCGGAACGGCCAACTCAATTAAAGATGGTAAAGCAGAAAGGGCTTTAGCAGTTACAAAATCAAGCTTACCGCGCCAATTTTCACTGTGAGCCACATCTTCTATACGCATAGGCAAAGCATGAGCTTTGGCTTGAATGCCTAAATTTAATATTTGTTCTTCAATCCAAACTGACTTGCGATTTTGCGATTCGACCATAATGAAAAATGACTCAGGACGCACTATAGCCAAAGGTATACCGGGCACACCGGCACCAGACCCTATATCGGCGAGGCGCTGACCTTCACCTATATAAGGCATAGCTCCCAAAGAGTCAACAATTAACTCCCTAACTATATCTTCAGGACTGGTTAAAGCCGTAAGTCCCCTTTCACTGCCATGTTCTAACAGATTTTGTGCGAACTCAGCTAAACGATCAAGCTCTTCTTCAGTAGCTTTTATTAAGGGATTATCTATAGACTGTATGCCCTGTCGGATAAGTTCTTTCATTAAAATCTCCATAAAATCCAACTCACTATGGCTAACTACGGCTGCAGAAAGCCCCCAAAGACCAAACTGCGATCTAAGACTTCATTAGATAGATAAAGCATTCGACAATTCTTTCCAGTTCTTCCTGATTTTTAAAGTGAAATTCTAACTTGCCCTTGCCGTCAGAACGAGAATTTAAACGTATATCAGCACCAAAACTGTAGCGAAGCTTCTCTAAAAGATCTCTCCACTCTGGAGAAAGTGGCTCCTTGACAGAAACAGCTTTCTTATCAGAACGGCTCTCTTCCAACTCATCTCCAGTACTATTTATTCCCTTAAGCTTATTTACGTATTCCTCGGTTTTGCGCACAGAAAGCTGTTCTGTTTTGACATATTCCCAAGCTTCTATTTGGCGAATCTCATCTTCAAGCGATAAAATAGCTCTAGCATGACCGCTAGAAAGCACATTATTTTGCAAATCATCTTTTATAGGAGTCGGCAAACTTAAAAGACGCAAAGAGTTTGTAATATAAGGACGACTTTTGCCAATACGCTCAGCTAATTTATAATGAGAAAATTTAAATTCTCCAATTAAAAAAGACAATGCTTGAGCTTCTTCAATGGGATTTAAGTCCTGGCGTTGTAAATTTTCAACTAAAGCCAATTCCAGCATATCTTTATTGGTAAGATTGCGAACTATAGCCGGAATAGTTTTACGACCAATCATTTTGGCCGCCCTAAATCTGCGTTCACCTACAACAAGGCGATATCCCTCAGGCAACTTGGTAACAATGACAGGCTGAATAATACCATTAGCCTTTATAGAATCAGCTAACTCTTGCAAAGCGGATTCTTCAAAAACACGCCTTGGTTGCAGCGGATTTTGCAAAATATCATCTATAGAAATTTCTTTAACTTCTAAATCCAAATCATTTTGCGAAGAAGAATCGATTTCTATCTGGTGTTCAGCAGTCAATTTTGCGGAAGTAGAATTGTCCAAATCAATCAAGGACCTTTCGTCTGCTAAAAAAACTGAACTAACCACGACTCAAAGTCGTAAGTTTCCCGATAAAAAAGTCTACTAAAAGACAATATTACCAGGCCATCCCCGCAGTTCTTGCGGTTCCAAAATTCTTTCTGCATTCTTCCCTCTGTTTTTATTACCTTCTCAAGCAAAAAGAGTGAACAGACAAATGCATTAAATGATTATACCTATTACTCAAGCTTCTAATTACGCATTTAAACTATATTAATTATTACATTTTTATATATAAAATTAATTTTATTCTCTTGATGTTTTTTTATAGCTAGTATCAAGTTAAAAAATAGACACTTCCGAATAGCTATGTAATAGTAAAACACAATATATAATTTTAATAAAAACTGACTTAGTAGAAGCAATCCAAAAAACAGTTATCTCTAACTTGCTTATTTATCATATTTTTTGTAACCTTATCAAACCCATTTGATATTACTGACACAATGTCAGACACGTTTGTCAGTAATATTTAATATTTTTACTGACACTTGTCAGACATTACTGACCGCACAATTTTATATTACAGACATATTACTGACAAAAAGATAAAGAATGTCAGTGTTATGTCTGTAATACTCCTACCCTACTCTATACAATGTCTGACATCATAAAAATATTGTTTAAATAACAAAGCAAACCCAAAAAAACATTTGAAAGGGATTCAATCAAATACTAATGAAGGTTGTGACTTACTAAATTTTACTTGAGGTTAAAAGCTTTCATGTCATTAAAAAGATCTTTTTTCTTGTCAGCAGCTGCTCTTTTATGCCTATCTTTAAGCGCCTGCAGCCCGGGTAATGCACCTGACAATAAAACTTCTCAGAACGGAACTTCGCCGGTAACCCAAAGTACACCCGAACAAGATCCGGCTGAAAAAGCAAAAATGGACGAGAAATTATCCAAAGCCATTGCTCATCAGCCAAATGTTGACAAAAAAGAATTGACTAAGTCAGGTTATTACAGACATCAAGGTCAGAAAATTACCGAAGGTGTCAGTAATGGTGACGAGTGGCAATATATTGTCATGAATGATGACGCTTACAAAACTTTTGTCAACAATAATCCCAGCTGGTTTTCTCAGGACTTTAACTCCAAAGCTTGGGGAATTAGAAAAGCCCCTATGGGGAATATCATAAAAACTGACAACACCGAACTCGATCCGGCTACTCAAATTAGTTGGAATGACAATAGCAACAATCTACTTTTACGCCGCGTCTTTACTGTCGAGGATCCCAATCTTTATAAAAATACAACCATGAATATTTTCTATAGTAATGACATGGAAGTATATGTCAATAACGTGTTGGTTTATTCTGACAAAGACAAAACTAAAAAGGCTACTGACACTTATGCATCAGTCAAATTTGACAAAGTTCCTATTATTGTCAAAGGTGATAATATAATTTCTATTCACCTTAAAAGTACTGACAAAAATAAAGAGTTTGACATGTCACTAACCAAAGCTGAAGCGCAAAAGGTCCAACCAGGCCCTCCCAGCAAAGACGACAAAGGCAATAAAAATAAAGCTGAAACCCCCACTAAGGCAGCAGTTAAAAAATAACTCTCCTTGTTACTGATATAAAAAAATCCGGCTTTTTTGACAAAGCCGGATTTTTTTCTGACATTATGCTGACATTTCTTATTAGTCAGACATACCTTTGCGTAAATGAATCATCAAAGCATTTATGTCAGAAGGCGAAATACCTGAAATTCTTGAAGCTTGACCTATATTGTAAGGCTTAGTTCTACTCAACTTTTCCACGGCTTCGGCTGACATGCCAATGATGTCAGAATAATTCATGTCTTGACTCAGTCTGACATTTTCCAACTTAGCCATACGATTTACCTCACGCTGCTGTCTTTCTATATATCCTTCATAGCGAATAGCTGCTTCAATTTTTTCATTTAAACGCAACTCCAAAGGCTCTAAACCTTCACATTGACGTATCATTGACAAGGACACATCATGACGATGTAGCAATTCAGACAAAGCCGGTCCCGGTTCAATTTTGCTGTCACAGACCTGACTTAATTTGATAGCCAAATCTAAATTCAAATGTTTGCGTCGCAACCTTTCAATCTCTTGCTTAGCCTGACACTTAAAAGACAGATACTTCTCCCAACGTCTGTCACTGATAATACCCATCTCTTTAGCTTGAGGTATAAAGCGATCATCAGCATTATCTTCGCGCAAAAGTAAACGATATTCCGCACGACTCGTATGCATACGGTAAGGCTCTTTGGTACCGCGACAAACTAAATCATCTATAAGTACTCCTATGTATCCTTGATCGCGACGTACAATAAAAGGTTCTTGATTATCAAGGTATCTAGCCGCATTGAGACCAGCAATCAGTCCTTGAGCAGCCGCTTCTTCATAACCGGAAGTACCGTTAATCTGACCTGCCAAGTATAGCCCTTTAATATGTCTGACACCTAAAGAAAAGTCTAATTGTGTCGGTAATACATAATCATATTCTACTGCATATCCCGGTCTGATAATTTCTGCCTTTTCTAAGCCTGGCAAACTGCGTACCATAGCATATTGAACATCCAAAGGCATACTGGTGGAAACACCTTGCAAATATATTTCTTTAGCATCTATACCTTCAGGCTCTAAAAAAACTAAATGAACTTTCCGATCGGGAAAACGGACAAACTTATCTTCCAATGAGGGACAATAACGCGGACCTATGCCAGTAATAGTGCCAGAACCGTCATAAAGAGGGGAGCGATCTAAATTGTTTATAACAGCCTGACGAGTTTTTTCCGTAGTGCGGGTTATATAACAATTGACAGTCGGTTTACTGAAGTCAGGATCGGGTGACATGTCAGAAAACTTGAGCGGTTCTGACGAACAAGGCAAAATGTCGAGACCTTCAAAGCTGACAGTGTCACGATGGAGTCGGGGACAAGTACCAGTTTTTAAACGTCCCAATTGCAATCCCAAGCTGCGTAAAGAACGACTCAAGTCAAAAGCCGGAGCTTCACCGGCTCTCCCTCCCGGCAAAGTAAACTTATCCAAATGCAGAGCACCAGCCAAAAAAGTACCTGTACATATTACGATAGCTCTGCATTCAATATGTAAACCGGAAAGGGTTATCAATCCTTTTATCAAGTTATTGTCTGACACAATACTGGCAACAGTATCAGAAATTACTGTCACATTTTCAGCTTCATGAATAGCTTTAACTATACGCCAGTTATAAAGAGGCCTATCGGCTTGAGCTCTTAAAGCTTGAACAGCTTGCCCTTTACCCGTATTAAGACGTCTTATATGTATAAAAACATCATCAATAGCCCGTCCCATTTCTCCGCCCATAGCATCTATTTCTCTTACCAAGTGAGATTTAGCCGGGCCTCCTATGGAAGGATTGCAAGGCATAACCCCCATTTTGAGAGGATTGGAAGTAATTAGAGCAGTTTTGCAACCTAAACGGTTACAAACCAAAGCCGCCTCAACTCCGGCATGACCGCCACCGATAATAGCTACATCAAATTTTTGCATATAACTAAAAAATCTCCCTTAGAAAGGGTAAAGCCAAAGTATTATTTGCCAAGACAGAATTTAGAGAAAACTCTATCCAAAATATCTTCACTGACATTATGTCCCGTCAGTTCATTCAAAGATGTCAGACAATTGTGTAAATCCAAAAGCAAACAATCACAAGGCATATTTGACTTTACACCTGAATCCAAATCGAGCAAAGCTTCTTTAACTTTTGTCAAAGCCTGGCGTTGACGTCGATTCATACTTATAGCGGCTTTGTCTGAAGTTAAGAGCGGCTGACACAATTGAGCAATATTTTTTTTCACGTCTTCTAAACCGTCTGAAAATTTTAAGCTAGCCTGACATATATGTCTGAAATTAAACATTTCAGTAACAGTATCAGGAGTCAATTTGACACCGCAGTCACATTTATTTAAAACAACTAAAACCTTAAAATCATCACTATTCTTAGCTCTTTTAGCTATGTCTGACATTACTTTTTTAAAGTCCGGCTCGATGTCAATACTGCAATCGAGAACAATAACAGCCAATTCAGCCTTTTGCAAAGCCGCTTCAGCCTTCTTTATTCCCAATTGTTCCACAGGATCTTGGGCTTCATGCATTCCGGCTGTATCTATTAAGTGAAGTGTAATCCCTTCAACATAAACATAATCCTCTAGCTGATCTCTGGTAGTACCAGGGTAGGGAGTAACTAAGGCTTTGTCCTGTCCTATAAGAGCATTCCATAATGTAGATTTACCAGCGTTAGGCGGCCCTATTAAAACAGTTTCTAATCCTTCGGTTAAAGTACGCCCTTCATTGGCTCTGCAAAGCAACGAATCTGTAAACTGAATAAAAGTCTGACACTTATCTTCAATCAAAGATACGTCAGAAGCAGCTATTTCGTCACCATAATCAATCTCAGCTTCATATTGGGATATTAAATCTAAAATATCATTCCGGAGCTGATCTAAAGATTTGGAAAAAGCCCCATTTAAATTGTTAGCCGCCAAAACTACCGCACTCTTCGATTTGGCTTCTATTAAACTTAAGACAGATTCAGCTTCTGCCAAATCTAACTTTCCAGCCATAAAAGCTCTATAAGTAAACTCTCCCGGTTGGGCTAAACGAGCTCCGTAATATAAACATATATCCACAATTATACCGGCTAAAATGCTGCCGCCGTGACAATGTATTTCAGCTACATCTTCACCAGTATAGGAGTGAGGAGAGGGCATATATACAGCTAAAGCTTTGTCTACCGTTTGACCACGCTCATCAACTATTTCACAATAGTACATATATCTGGCTTGCCAAACTTTTTGCTGACCATTTTTAACGGTCATTTTAAGTATAGACAAGGCTTCAGAACCGCTAATACGCACAATGGCCACCCCTCCCAAACCTGGAGGAGTGGCCGTTGCTACAATTGTATCTAAAGGCGAATAATTCACGAATTGCAAACCTTTATCGGACTAAAGGCTTAATCACTACACAACGCTCGGGTTCTATGCCTTCCGAATAGGTTTCTACAGTAGGGTCACTATGCAAACAAACGTGAATAATGCGTCTGTCACAAGCAGGCATAGGCTCAAGTACAATTTCTTGTCCTTCACGAACGGCAATTAAGGCCTCTTCGTGAGCTTGAGCGCGTAAGCTACATTCACGACGCTCGCGGTAACCTTCAATATCTATAATAATCTTGTGCTCTACTAAATCTTGGCGAGAATTGATAACGCCAATAAGATATTGCAGAGCTTCTAAAGTTGCTCCGTGGCGGCCAATTAAAACCCCCAAACCTTCGCCTTCTACAAAATATCTAGTATGATCACTGCGCTCTTCCCACTCAATATCTACATCTTCGAAACCCATACGGGTAACGATTTCATAGAGAAGATCGGCTATAGGATCATCATCCTCATCAAATTCATCAGTAACTTCTAAGTTATTTTCTTCGTAGTCTTTATCGTATGCCATCAGCTAAACCTCCCAAAATAGAACCTTTTTCTAATTGCCGCCTTTAACTGATCCTTTGTCTGCACCTCCGGCAGCTACTGCAGTTTTTTCAGACAAAGAAGATGATCTCATAATTGCCGCCTGCTGAACTATACCCAAAAGCGAAAATACGCTCCAATACATTATCAAGGCGCAAGGCCATCTGTAAGCCCACATCATCCATGAGAACATAAGCGTCATAATAACGGCCATTTGCTTCTGCTGACCAGCCGCCTGGGCATTAGAGTTAGGAGTAAGTCGCATAGACAAATACATGGTCAAACCATAGAAAAGGATCATGGGGAGATCGCGACCGGCTAAACTAGAAGCTAAATAATCAGGAAATAAATTCTGTAAGGATCCTGGATAAATCCACATGAAGTAAGCATTTTCAAAGATACGCTGTTCCATCATAATAGCTCGCCAGATAGCGAACAAGATCGGCATCTGGATAAGCATAGGAAGACACCCAGCCAAAGGATTGACATTATGATCGCGCATAAATTCCATTTGCTTCTGCTGCAACATCTGCTGATCATCTTTATAAAGCTCTTGCAATTTTTGCAACTCAGGCTGAATCTCTTGCATTTCCTTCATAGACTGAAACTGTTGCTTAGTCGGAAGATAAAGAACAAGTCTGACAATAACGGCAAAAATTACAATGGCTAATCCATACGAGCCTGTTACACTTTCAATGCCTCGCAACAAAACAAGCATCAAATTAGCAATGGAATCAATCATCAATAAAATACTCTCGCAGTCGATATTTAAGGAACTGGATCGTAACCGCCACGATTAAAAGGATTACACCTCAGTATCCTCCAGGCCCCCATAAGACCGCCACGCCAGAACCCATACTTGAGAATTGCTTGACGTGTATATTCCGAACAAGTGGGTCGGAACCGGCATACAGCAGGAGTATAGCGAGATATAAACTGATACCCCTTTATGAGAAGATTAGCACCACGAGCAGCTAAGCTCGCTTTTACGGGTTCGTCGTTTCCGGGACTCTCTGAATTTCCTTGAGAATCCCGGCTCTGCGACACAGACTCAGGAATTTCTTCTCCAGCTGAGCAAACTGAACAACAGCAGCTCCCTGACGGGCCAAAAGAATCACATCCCATTGAGTATCCAGCTTTCCTTCGTTCAAACGGTAGACTTCCCTAAGGCGCCTTTTTACCCGGTTGCGCGCCACCGCTTTGCCAAACTTTTTACTCACACAAAAAGCAGCCCGCGGCTGGGAAAACTTGCCTTTAGAACGCTTAAGCGCGTAAATAACTACTTCTGAAGAACTTACAGAACTTCCATGCCGAAAAATACGATCAAAATCTTTCGACCTGGTTAAAGTTATCATTCCTTAATTAGGCGCAGATACGCTTGCGACCTTTAGCACGACGACGGGCTAAAACATTGCGACCGGAAGAAGAAGCCATTCTGGCAAAAAATCCATGCTTTACCTTCCTGTACTTGCGATGGGGCTGAAAAGTGCGCTTCATTGTTTTAATTCCTCCAAAAAACTCAGAGCCGCTCCAAGCGTCCCTTCTGTCGAACTAAAAATACGACGACTGCGCCGGCGGCTATTTCAAAGTGACTCTGCTGTATTTTCAAGCCTTCAGAGAACACTAAAAAAACCCTAATACTAGAGCTATAGCAGTATAAAGCCCATTTGCAAGTTTGTCAAACAGATCTACACAGCTAAGAATTATATTCTATAAGCATTTTCATCAACATATCCACAGGTTATCAACAATACATTTGTCTATATATAGTTAAAATAAAATCACTATATCAGTAACTATATGAATTAAAAATACTATTTTTGTGAAAAATACTGTGTATAACATAGTTGGTTATAACTTTTAAATTAAAAATCTATAACAAAATGTGCAAAAAGTTATGCAACGCTGTGGATAAAATAACTTATATTAAACCAAATTTGTTGATAACTTGTTGATAATGTTGATAATTTTACCCTTATAAACATATTATTCAATATATAAAATTCCTAAAATACAGATTTTTGTATAGTTTTCCACTGTTTAATAAGTTAATTTGTGGAAATGTTAATAAAAACAATTAAGTAAAATCATTTTTCAACAAAGGAAGAGAGAAACTGGCTAAGAAAAACAGCCCGTCATTCAATTTCACTATGTTTGCGAAACATAAACTCTAACTGAGTAAAATCAATGTTTGCCAAAAACTGAAGCAAACACATTTTCTCAAGAGAGTATTTTTTAATGGAGGATAATATGGCTAATCAAGCTGTTTCGGCTGAGTGCCTAAGTATTTTATGGCGCGAATTTTTATCCGAAACGGAAAGCCCCTTAAATACCTTCTTAGAGCAATGTTCTCCCAAAGATTTAAATGGAGATACTTTAACTGTAATTACTCCAAATAAATTTATGAGAGATTTTTTAAGAAAAGCAGACAGACTCGAACGTATACTGGCTTCATTAAAGAATTGTTTTAATAGCGAATCTATCAAAATAGAATTCGTTATAGGTTCAGTTGAAGCTAATGAAAGCAACAGAACGGATTTCCATGCAGAAGACAAAAAAAATAACATTGCAGAACTACCTTCTACTGTTAAAGAAAAAGAAGTAAGGAATCAAGTTAAATCCGAACCCAAAACAGAAATTCAAACTTCAGTTCATCCCAAAAGCAGTAAAAGCACGGAATGGAATAGTAACCTCCAAGAAAATTTACTTTTCGAAAATTTTGTTACTGGCTCTAATAACAGCATAGCAGCTGCTACAGCCAAAGCAGTAGCTCAATCTCCCGGTGTTATTTACAATCCTTTATTCTTCTATTCCGGTGTAGGATTAGGAAAAACTCACTTAATCAATGCCATCGGCAACAGCATAGTAAAAACTAATCCTAATTTAAAAGTACTCTATACTTCAGCAGAACAATTTACCAACGAATTTATGGAATCTTTGACTTCCGGAACTAATCAACGTTTTCGTGATAAATTCCGCAATGTAGATGTTCTTTTGATAGATGATATACACTTTATTATTGGAAAACCTGGTACTCAAGAGGAACTATTCCAAACTATAGACACTTTAAAACGTTCCAATAGGCAAATAGTTATTTCCAGCGACTGCCCTCCCAAACAAATGAATACAGTTATGAGCAGACTGCGCAGCCGCTTTGAGTGGGGCATGATCGCTGATATACAACCTCCTGATCTAGACACCAGAGTAGCTATTTTAAGGCAAAAAGCAGCCAGTTTGGATAAAAGCATCAGTGATAGCATTTTAAATTATATAGCTTCTGAATTCGATTCTAATATTCGTGAACTCGAAGGAGCTTTAATACGAGTCATCACTTATTGCAGCATTATGAAAAAAGAACTTACTCCGGATAATGCCAAAGAAGCTCTCAAAGAACTTTTAAATCATAATAAAGATAAAAAAGTTGACATCAACGAAATTAAGAAAGTTGTATGCGAGTATTTTCAAATTTCGGAAAAAGATTTAATAAGTTCACGACGCGACCAAAGAATAGTAAAACCCAGACAACTGGCTATGTACTTGTGTAAAGAAATGGTCCCAGGAGCCAGCTATCCGGAAATAGGAGCTCAATTCGGCGGACGAGATCATACTACTGTTATTCACGCTTATAGAAAAGTCGAAACCAATTTAGATGACGAGCTTTATAAAATTCCGTTGAATAATTTAAAAGAAAGGCTTAAATAATTACTTATAAACAATATGTTCATAAACAGTTGATCATTTGTTTATAAGTAAGTAAAAAGGGCTGTGGATTACCTGTTAGTATCGACTTGACAACTTTTAACATCCAAATATGGCAATATGACGGTCTAAAAAGTTGAAAAAGTTCAAGTGGTTTTTAATAGCTTTTCAACACAAAAAAAGTGAAAGAAAATACCATCAAAAAGGAAATTACAAAGGATATTAACATAATTAACAGCCCCTACTACTACTACTACTATTTTAAAAATATTTAAGGAGATAAATAAAATGCACATAACTTGTGAAAGAAATTTACTAAAAAATGCCATCGACCAAGTATCGAAAGCTATATCGAGCAAACAAGCTTTGCCTATTCTTGGACATATACTATTTGAAGCCAGTGACAATAAACTCAAACTTACTGCTTCTTCTTTAGATATAGGAATTACTTGTATTATACCTATTGAAGAGTTAAGAGAAGAAGGCAGCACTACTTGTTCGGCTAAAGTTATAGCCAATATAGTAAATAGTCTACCACAGGGACTCATTAACTTAGATACAGATTCAAGCATAAACTCTGAATTAACAGTAAGTAACGAATCTTCCACTTTTAGAGTGATGACTTTACCCAGCGAAGAATTTCCCAAAAGTATCAAGCCTCAAAACTGTAACAGTATTGATATGACTGCTGAAGAGTTTTGTTCGATAATAAACAAAGTTACTATAGCAGTAGCTAATTCTAATGAAACTCGACCCTCTATGTTAGGTGTTTCCGTATCTTTTAATCCTAATGAAATAATCTTTGCTTCTACAGATGGAAAAAGATTATCTAAATTGACAGTTCCTTACGAAAATGCTGAAAATGACTTACAGCAAATTATTATTCCGGGTAGACCTTTAAGCGAACTCTCTAAAATTTTAGATAAAGAACAAAATTTAACGATCCATTACAGTAAAACTCACATATTCGTAGCTTCTGATAATATGAGTTTCTTTTGCAAACTTTTAGATACTGTTTTTCCCGATTATGAAAGAGTAATTCCTAAAACTTTTAAATCGATGTGCAAAGTTGGACGAGAAAGCTTTATAGCTACTATTAAGCGTGTAATGATTATGGCTAAAGATAAAGATATTCCTGATGTCATAAAATTCTCGTTTAATGATGATTCTATTTTACTTACTTCAGAAACCAACAGCATAGGTAGCGCTGAAGAGAGAATCGGAGCTATTTATCAAGGAGAACCTTTAGATATTGCCTTTAATGGGAATTATATTTTAGATGTTTTAAGAGTTTTGGAAAGCGAAGAAATAATCGTTCAACTTCAAGATAATAAAAGCAGTATAGCTGTAAAAGAAAATGAGAACGATTCTAGCTTTATTTATATTTGTATGCCGGTTCGTACTCGCTAACTAATACAATAAACTTTTCTCAAACATTTATAATATATCAGCCAGAAAAACCATGGTCAAATCAGAATACCCCAGCTTTGACTATGTGGAATATATAGACTTCTTGATTTATATAATTCTGAATGTTAGAATGTCTGAGAAATTTTGCGCTGGTAGCTCAATGGATAGAGCGTCGGTCTCCGGAGCCGAAGGCTGTAGGTTCGATCCCTATCCGGCGCACCATAAAAGGCCGTTTCTTTGTAGACGGTCTTTTTTTTAAAAAAGACAAAGTAGAGCAAAATGGGCGATAATATAATAGAGTCTCACGAATACTGGATGAAGAAAGCTTTAGAAGAAGCTTATTTAGCTAAAGAAAAGCAAGAAATACCGGTAGGCGCCGTAATTATCAAAGATGGACATATAATCGGACGCGGTCATAATTTGCGCGAAAAAAATAGAGATATTTTTTCTCACGCTGAAATGAATGCTATCAAAGAAGCATGTAGCTTTCTTAATGATTGGCGTCTGGAAAATTGTGATATTTATATAACCTTAGAACCTTGTCCAATGTGTTCAGGAACTATTTTGCAAACTAAACTAAGTCGAGTTTTCTTTGGAGCTTACAATGAACGAGAGGGATGTGGCGGTTCCGTTATTAATCTTTTAGATTATCCAGGTATGAGTTGGCAAACTGAATGTTGGGGAGGAATTATGCAACAAGATTGTAGTTATTTGCTAAAAAAATTTGCCGAAGAAATAAGAAGTTGCTAGCATTGACAAATCTTTTTTATTGTATGATAATCATCTGGCTTGTAGACTTGGAGAGATGGCAGAGTCCGGTTGAATGCACTCGACTCGAAATCGAGCAGGCGAGCGAAAACTCGTCTCGGGGGTTCGAATCCCTTTCTCTCCGCCATAAGTATAGAATGAGTACCTCCCGTTTTTGCGGGAGGTATTTTTTTTATTTTTTTTATAAAGCCTCTTGCAATGAGTTAGAAAATATGTTATAAAATTACCGCACAACGGCACGGAGAGATGGCTGAGCTGGTTGAAAGCGCACGATTGGAAGTCGTGTAAGCGGGCTTAAACCCGCTTCAAGAGTTCGAATCTCTTTCTCTCCGCCATATAAATTTTTTGACAGAGTTCCTTCGATGGTTTATCCGTTGAGGGAATTGTGTTAATTTTTCGAAACCTAGGCCCCATTCAATTGGAGAGCTATGAACCAGGTCAGGTGCGGAAGCAAGCAGCCTTAAGTAGATTCGCCAATGTGAAGTGGTTAGCCTGGGTTTCGATCTTTTTAAATAATATATTATATAAAGTATTTATGACAAATATCTTTATTGTCTGACATATATTGTAGACATGTCAGTAATGTATAGTATATAATGTCAGATGTATTAAGAAATATTGTCTGACATGTAAAATAATGTCAGAATGTCAATATAGTCAATATATTGTGGAGTTAAAAAGTATGGCTAGCAAAAGCGGTATCAAAAAAGGTTTTGTTGTAAAGTTTATTTTTAAAGATCATTCTTTTAATTTTAAAGTTAATCTGTTTACTGTTTTACTATTTCTTTTTGTATTAAGCGGTTTAATTTTTGGAATTAACAGTTGGTATGAAAGCAAAATAAATAGTTACGATAATCATATAAGTGAATTGGAAAAATCCAATTTGCAATATCGCAGTGCTTTGGCTTTAAAAGAAAGAGAAAATCAACAGATTATTACTTTAGCTCAGAATCGTTTTGAAGAGTTGTGTAGCCAGATAGAAGATCAGGATAATGCTATAAGTAATATTAATAAAACAGTAGGGAAAAAAAACAGCTCTAGAAAAAGTTTACGCGGAGCTCGTTTTGGTGTCAGACATGTCAGTCTCGATTTGAAACTTAAATATAAAAATTTGATTGACATAGTGTCAGACAGAAATACTGACATAACTAAATTAAAAGCGGCTGCCAAAAAATATCGTCAATCTTTGGAAGCTGAAAGAAAAGCTTTAGTAATGAGTAAAATTCCTTCCATGTGGCCTGTACATGGTGAAATTTCTTCTGATTTTGGCAATCGTTTTCATCCAGTTTACGGTTATTCTCGTTTTCATTCTGGTCTTGATATAGCTGCTCCCAGTGGTTTACCCATTGTAGCTACGGCAGCTGGCAGTGTAACTTATGCGGGTTGGATGCAAGGATACGGTTACGCTGTAGAAGTTGATCACGGGAACGGATTAAAAACCCTTTACGCTCATTGTTCTCAAGTATTGGTTCAGAACGGTCAGTATGTTCAAGCTGGACAGAAAGTTGCTTTGGTAGGTAGTACCGGAATTTCTACCGGACCTCATTGTCATTATGAAATTTTGAAAAATGGTAATCCTATCAATCCAATTCCCTATTTATAATATATCTGACATATGTCAGAATATAACTGATATATGTCAGATAATTAAAGGCAGGGGGTATAGTATTTGCGGTAAAAGGTAAACAAGAAAAAATCCTTGAATAGCCAGTGCAAAGTAGTTTGTGAGATAGCAAAAAGTGGCTGTAATTCTTCCTCCTTATCAAGAAGACGATCGTATGCTTTCAGGCTTGGCTTATCCGCTTTGGCCTTTTATATGTCCTATTATTTTTATGGGAGATAAAAAGAACGAACCTTTTGTTCATTTTCATGCCATTCAAGCTTTAGCTTTGGGGGTTATTTCTTTAGCGGCCGCAATAGCTATTTCTATAATTACTTTTTTGCTTCTTTGGCTTTTGCCGTCTTCATTTGTAACTTTTTCCGGTTTTGTGGGCTTAACAGTTTTCTTAGTACTTACTTTTGCTTTTTTATTTTGGTTTTCGGTTATTATTTATATAGCCTGGCAAGCTAGCTCGGGAAAATTTTTGCATTTACCTTTCTTAGGTAAGTGGGCTGAAGAAAAAATGCAAACCAACTTGGGTATAACTGAAGCCGATTACGCTACTACTATGATAGGCAAAAAGAGGGAAGTGAAAATTGATCCTTTTGATTATGAATCTGCTTTAGAAAATGCGGCTCAAGCTGGTGATAGCTATGCCAAATCGGAACTTGAAGCTCTCAGTGGACCAGAGTATACAGAATCTGAAGTAATAGGTGATCCTGAAAGTATTGAATATTCACGCCGAGGATCGGGGGATATTTCCGAATACTTACAACCTGAAGCTTCATCTGTAAATGCAACTGTCACTAATAAAGCTCCTTCACTTACTCAGCAACCTACTGTATCGGCTTCGGCCAGAGGAGGATTCAGACCTTTAACGCCTCAGTCTGGTCGTCGACCAGTTGCTCAATCTATAGCTCCCAAATCTCAGCCTATAGTACCTCCGATTGCTCCTGTTGAGCAAAATGAATTTAAGCCGCTGGCAACTACTATTGCCCGCGAAAAGACATCTCATCCAGCAACTGGCGGAGGAACAGGAGTACGCTTTAATAGCGATTTTTCTACACCTACTCCCACATCTGCTAATACAGAAATGCCTTATCGACAACCTCAGCCTAATAGAAATCAAAGCTATACTTCAGAACGTCCTTATCCTCCAGGATCTCGTCCTTCTGTAGGTCAGCGTAGTAGTTTTACTCCCGGTTTACCTACTAGGCCGCAAGTCGAAAGGGATCCTGTTTCTCAGCAACCTCCTTCAGGTGAGCCTGATTTTACACCAGGTATTATTAGCAGGCCTGCTGTCAGGCAATCTAAACGTACTTTTCAGTGGAATGAATTGGATAATGGACAATAAGATTTTATTGTTTAATCTTTGTTTTTTTGAGAGTTGTTAGCTGCAAAGTGAACTATACAATCATCAAAATATATTTTGGCTAAACGGGGGTGTAGCGCTTTTTTTACATCTATATCTGTTAATTCATAGACAGGCTTGCCGCTAACAGAGCTAGCCAGCTCTATTATGGCCCCTTTTAAATCGTCCGGTAAAGTGGAACCTTCATTGAGTCTATTTATTTCTTTCCAAATTTCAGCACGTTTTTGAGAATTTAAACTGTTTTTTATATTTATATATTGGTAATCCATTAAGGGTTGGAGTTGAGCTTTTTCCAGCTCTGAGTTGATACTTTCTTTAGAAATTGCGCTATCTTCATTTAACTTGCTGACAGTTATTGCTTTTGTTGAAGTATCTTCTTCATTTTGGCAATTGAAACATAAAGCATCGACTGAATAAGTGGGCATATGACATTTCTTACAAAGTTTAGCTCCATTTTTTAAAGCGGTATTTTTTGTCAAAATGACGGTTCGCAAGAATGTTTTAAATGATTTTTTTAATTTTTCGTCATTAATGTACTGGGAAGCTTCGTTAATTTGCTTTTCTTCGTCAGCACTGACAGCTAAATTCCTTTGAGCATAATTTAATATCGACTTCTTTTTTTTGTAAATTGAATTTACTTTGCCTACATATGTACGTATTTTTTTAAAACCATACTTATGGCCAAGTTTGTTAACAATATAAAGTTGTTGTAACTGAAGTTCTTGAGCCCAGCTGCTGTTAGTGCATGCCACTAAAAGATAAGCTTCTTCGTGAGGGCCTTTTTCATTTTTTATACAGCAAGGCGAAGAGTTTATCGCTACTATTTTACCTACTGTTTTAGCCCAATCCAATCTGAGACTGAGTAGGGCAATCTTATCTTTCTGTCCGTTATTGACAGCTAACCATTTGAAAAACTCTTTATCACTGATTTGCTGCATATAATCCTCCCGCTGAAAAGGCCTATACCTTTTTATACAAATTTTTTTGCACCTTTGCAAAAATAAAGTTTTGAGTAGGCTTTGAACTGTCGAGTCCTGTTAACTAAATTGATTATTTTTAGTTTACTCATTTTTTCTTAGTTTTAAGTAACAAAAAATTTAACGAAAGCTATTGAGGGTAGCTTATGTGAGCAAAGGGATTGTATCCATAAATCGAAAACGAAAGATCATGTACGTAGAACAAATAAAGTTAAAGAATTTTCGCAATTATGATGCGTTGGAATTTAAGCCTGGTTCCGGGTTGAATATACTTATTGGTAAAAATGCTCAAGGAAAAACTAACTTTTTAGAAGCGCTTAATATTTTAGCTTCTTCTAAAAGTTTTAGAGTACGCAATGAAACTGAATTGATAAAGTGGCAAGCTAATTATGCCGAAATTGATGCTGATCTTTTTACTGAAAGGGGAACAAAAAGGCGCTTAACGATACGTTGGGCTTATAATCCTTTTTCTAAAGTATTAGAACGGCGTATATTTATTGATGATAATGTTGTTAAACGTTTGAGTGATTTTTTGGGTGAAGTTCCTCTGACTTTATTTATTCCTGGTGATTTGGCTTTAATTCAAGGTGGTCCAACTCTACGTCGTCGTTTAATGGATGTATTGTTGTGCAAAGTGTCTGATATTTACTGCACCCATTTAATAAATTATCGCCATGTATTACGTCAACGCAATAAATTTTTGCATATTCATGTTAGAGGCAGCGGTTCTGAAGCTTATTTAACTGAAACCGATCGCAGCTACTTACAAGTTTGGAATGTACAATTAAAAAAGTTAGGAGCTGAAATAACTTATTATCGTTTAATAATTTTAGCCTATTTACAAGTGGTAGTCGGAAGGATTTATGCTCAACTGTCTTCTGATGATAAATGTCAATTAAATTTAACTTATCAAAGTCGTTTGGGAAAGGCCAATTTGCTTGAAATCAATCAAGTTCTGGCTGAAAAAGCAGCTATTTTAGAAAAAAATTGTTTAGAGAAGTCTTCGTCAATTAATTTAAGTCTTGAACTTGAACCTAAATTTTTATATAAACTCGAAGAATTGTTTATAACCGCTTTGCAAAGAAATGCTCAAAGCGAATTATCTTTCCGTTCTACGCAAGTTGGTCCCCATCGCGATGATTTTGGTATTGAAGTTTTAGGTCATAATTTAAAAACTTTTGGTTCTCAAGGCCAGCATCGCAGCGCAGCTTTAGCTTTACGTTTAGCCGAAGCTAAAATTATGAGTTTAGTTAGGTGTGAAAAATCGATAATTCTTTTAGATGATTGTTTTTCAGAATTGGATAAAGGCAGACAAGAAATTTTGCTTAATTATTTGGGAAGTTTAGGACAAGTATTTTTAACTGCCGCAGTGTCAGCCGATTTTTCTGAAGTTTTTCAAAATATCCGAAAAGTAAATTACTTTAATGTGGAGTTAGGTACAATAAAGTCTATTGCCGAAAGGTGCTAAATATGAGAATAGTTCAATTTACCGATTGTTACTTTCCTACCATTAACGGAGTTTGTTCTTCAATTAAAAGCTTAGTCGGCGGCTTAGCTGAAATGGACCATCAAATATTGCTAATAGCTCCTTCAGTTCCTGATAAATTAAGTAATTTTTCGACTGATATTGATTTGAATGAGAAAAAAATAAAACTCCTTTATCTTGCTTCTATGGTTATGCCGCAGCTCAAAGATAATCGTATAGGTTTTCCTTGGCCTTGGAAAATTTGGTCTGAAATTAAAAAATTTTCTCCCGAACTTATACATATCCATACTCCGGGGACTGTAGGTTTAATGGGACTTATTTATGCTAAATTATTTAAGATTCCTTATATCTTTACACACCATACACTTTTTGAAGAATACCTTACTTATTTTCCCCTACCCGGTGCTTTAAGCAAAAGATTAATTCTAGCTTGGATGAGACTTTTTTGGAACAATAGTTATTTAGTAATAGCTCCAAGTAAGAAAGTAAGTCAACGTCTTATTGAACAAAGGTGTAAAGCTCCATTTAAGGTTATTCCTAGCGGCTTAAATTTAGGTTCTTTTAGAAACGGATGCGGTGATAAGCTTGAAAAAGAATTATATTTATCTGATAAGCCATTTTTGTATGTAGGCAGAGTAGCTTATGAAAAATCTATAGATTTTATTATTGAGGCTTTTGCTGGGTTAATTGCTAAGCTTAAAACCGAAGAAAATGGGGATAAAAACGCAAAAGCTTTGCCCCATTTGGTTATAATAGGAGACGGACCTGCCAGAATCGACTTGGAAAAATTGGTTGATAGTAAAAATTTATCGCTGTTAGTCCATTTTTTAGGTTGGAGAAAAAGAGAAGAACTTAAAGATTATTACGCTTCTTCTTTAGCTTTTGTATTTGCTTCCGAAACTGAAACTCAGGGATTGGTAGTAGCTGAAGCTGAAGCTTCAGGTTTGCCGGTTATAGCTGTAAAGGCCAGTGGAGTGGATGAAGCTTTGCCTCCGGAATATAATTTAAGTGTCGATAGCGGCCAAAGCGAAAAATTTGCTCAATATATGTATGAGTTATGGACCGATAGAGAAAAAGCCGAAGAATTAGGCTTAATAGCTAGCAAATTTGTAGAAAATAATTTTTCTGAAAAAACAGTTTTGGCAATATATCAAAGTGTCTATGATTCGTTGCTTCTTGTACAAAAACATTAATCTTTCTACAGAGTCTGAGGCTTAAATTAAGGGGAAAAGCAGGATAAAGATGCCTAAAAAAGAATCCCCTAAAGTTGGTTATTTCTGCGAATTTTGGGGCATTTTCAAAAGCTTTGCAAATAGAAATAAACAGACAAAAATACTGCAACTTAGATCGTCTGTCGGAATTGGAGTGGAACAAAGTGGCATTAAAAGAAACATTTTTGGAGCGGGCAGGACTGTTAGGCTGTGTATTGCCTACAGTAGTAGGTGGAGTTATCTTTTCCGCTTTGGGATGGTGGCTTATGGTTCCCAGCAATGAGTCGGAGTATTTGGAAGGAGCAGCCGGAAGTATAGGCTTTTTGGCTATACTTATTGGTTTTTGTATTGGCGGTTTATTAGGTTTTGTAGCAGCTTACACTATAGACTATCTTAAAAGTCGGGCCGAAGAGCAAGAAGAGTTTTAAATAGACCGTTTATTTAGCTTTTTTGGTTGAAATTGTGAGTATTGAAATTGAACTTGTAAAATAAATTTTATTATTCTGTTTTAGAAATAAGTATTGTTTTTATTTTTGGAGGTTTTTTTAGATGGATTCCACTGAACATGCGGCCTTTGGGGCAAACAATCTCGGCAGCGACGAGGAATATAAGGTCGAATCTGTGGAGACCAGCGCACCCGAAGCTGAAGTTGTCACTGAAGAGTATGACGAGAATGAAATTCAAGTCTTAAAAGGTTTGGAAGGTGTGCGCTTGCGTCCCGGTATGTATATCGGAGATACCGGTATCCGCGGCTTACATCACATTGTCTTTGAGGTAGTAGATAATGCTATAGACGAAACTTTGGCCGGAGCTTGCGATCATATAGAAGTTATTCTTAAACGTGACGGTTCTGTAAGCGTAGCCGACAATGGTCGCGGTATTCCTACCGGTATCCACCCTCAGGCGGGTATTCCTACTTTGCAATTAGTTATGACTCAACTTCATGCCGGCGGAAAATTTAATGGCAAAGGCTATAAAGTGTCTGGTGGTTTGCACGGTGTGGGCGTATCTGTTACCAATGCTCTCTCTTCGCATCTGGAGGTGGAAGTATATCGCGAAGGTAAGCGTTATGTGCAAAAATTTTCCCGTGGCGAAATAGTTGGCGATATGCAAGTTTATGAAGGTGAAGAAGGACGTACTGGCACTAAAGTTACCTTGTTGCCCGATCCTGAAATTTTTACTGAGACTACAAGTTTTTCATTTGAAAAGCTCAGTGAGAGATTGCGTGAACTTTCTTTTCTTAATCGTGGCTTAACTATTGACATTAGTGAAGAAGCTACTGGTAAGGCTCATCATTTCCATTATCCGGATGGTATTCGTCAATACGTAAATTACCTTAGTGAAGGTAAAGAGCCTTTACATGTTCCTTTCTATATCGATAGAAGTGTAAAATTTGCCGATAGTGAAGTTGGGCCTGTTGATGTTGAATTAGTTCTTCAATATAACAAGTCTTATAAAGAAGATTTTTATTCTTTTGCCAACAATATTAATACTTACGAGGGCGGCAGCCATGTTACGGGTTTCCGCAATGCTCTGACACGTATAACTAACAGCGTAGTGCGCAAGCGTGGTTGGCTTAAAGACAAAGATGAAAATTTTAGCGGTGAAGATGTGCGCGAAGGTTTATGTGCTATTCTTTCAGTGAAGTTGCCCAATCCTCAGTTTGAGAGTCAGACTAAAATTTCTTTACTCAATCCTGAAGTTCGTCAGTCAGTCGATAATGTTATGGATGAGTTTTATACTGCCTATTTGGAAGAAAATCCCGATGTAGCCAGAACTATTTTTGAGAAATGCCAATCAGCTAAAAATGCCCGTGACGCTGCTCGACGTGCTCGTGAAAGTGTGCGCCGGAAAAGTGTATTGGAAACCTGTTCTCTGCCTGGTAAATTGGCCGATTGCTCTAGTAAAGATCCTTCCGAGTGCGAACTTTTCATTGTAGAAGGAGACTCAGCCGGTGGTTCGGCTAAAGAAGGACGTGAACGCCGTTTCCAGGCTATTTTGCCTCTGCGCGGTAAAATTCTTAACGTCGAAAAAGCTCGCTTAAATAAGATGCTTGATAACGACGTTATTAAGTCTATGATTGCGGCTTTAGGCACCGGCATAGGTGAAGATTTTACTATCGAAAAGTTGCGCTATCACAAGTTAGTTATTATGACTGATGCCGATGTTGACGGAGCTCACATTCGTACTTTGTTGCTTACCTTCTTCTATCGTCAGATGCGTGAGCTTATTGAGGGTGGCCATATTTATGTAGCCCAACCTCCCTTATATTTGCTCACTAAAGGCAAACGTCGCGAATATGTTTACTCAGATCAAGAATGTGAAGACATGATCGCTGAAATGGGAGATAAAGTAGAAATTCAGCGTTACAAAGGTTTGGGAGAAATGAATGCCGAGCAACTTTGGGATACGACTATGGATCCTGAACATAGGGTTATGAAGCGAGTTAAGTTAGAAGATGCTGTCGAAGCTGACAGAATATTTTCCGTATTAATGGGTGACGAGGTAAAGCCTCGCCGCGAGTTTATTATTAAATACGCTCGCGAAGTCAAAAACTTAGATATTTAATTTTTAAGGTCTATAAATTCTAAGGAGAACCCATGGAAAATAGAATTGCCGTTACTTCGGCCCCTATTGAAGATGAAATGAAGGAGGCTTATGTTGATTACGCTATGAGCGTAATTGTAGCTCGAGCCCTTCCCGATGCCCGCGACGGTTTTAAGCCTGTACATAGACGTATTCTTTACACTATGTTTGAAGAGCATATTACTCCGGATCGCAAGTTTCGTAAGTCTGCGGCTACGGTAGGTAATGTAATTGCTCGTTACCATCCTCATGGCGATTCCGCAGTTTATGATGCCATGGTGCGTTTAGCTCAGCCTTTTAATATGCGCTACCCTATGGTATGGCCGCAAGGCAATTTTGGCTCTGTAGATGGCGATCCGGCAGCTCATATGCGCTATACAGAAGCCAAGCTTTCGCGTATAGCTATGGAAACTGTGCGTGACTTAGGTAAAGATACGGTAGATTGGCGTCCTAATTTTGATAATTCTACGCAAGAACCGGAAGTTTTGCCTTTAGTTATTCCTAATTTGCTTATTAACGGTTCCGAAGGCATTGCTGTAGGTATGTCCTGTCGCATTCCTCCTCACAACTTGGGAGAAGTTATCGACGGATGTATCGCTTTGATTAAAGATGATAATATAAATACCGAAGCTTTAATGGAATACATTAAAGGGCCTGATTTTCCCACAGGTGCTTTGATTGTCGGTAATGCTGGTATTAAAAAAGCCTACGCTTCCGGAAGAGGCAAGATTTTGCTGCGCTCGGTTACTCATCGCGAAGAGATCGACGGGCGTACCGCCATTGTTGTCGATGAAATTCCTTATATGATCAATAAAGCTGTTTTGGTAGAGAAAACAGCTCAGGCTATTAAGGATAAGAAAATTAGCGGTATTTATGATTTGCGCGACGAATCAAGCCGCAAAGGATTGCGTATAGTTTTTGAGCTTAAGAAAAAGGCCGATCCCGAACAAGTTGAGCGTGAGCTTTTTACTCATACTAACTTAGAGACAACTTACGGAATTATTATATTGGCTTTAGTCGATAATGCTCCTAAGATTCTCAGCTTAAAAGAGGCTTTAAATTGCTTTATTAAGCATCGCTTCAGTGTAGTTACCAGACGTACCGAATATGACTTAGCTAAAGCCAAAGCCAGGATTCATATTGTAGAAGGTTTGTTGATAGCTTTAGCCCATATCCATGAGATCATTGCGCTTATAAAAGCTTCATCGTCTGTTGATGAAGCCAGAGCCGGACTTAAAGATCGATATTATTTCAGCGATATTCAAGTTCAGGCCATTTTGGATATGCGCTTACAGAAACTTACCCATTTGGAACATAGCAAGCTTGAAGATGAAAAGAATCAGCTTCTCAAGACTATTGAATTTTTGGAAGGTCTCTTAAACAGTCACGATAAGATGAGTCAAGTTATCATCAATGAGCTTTTAGATGTTAAAGCTCGTTATCAAGATGAACGGCGTACGAATATTGTCAACTTTGACAATACTTTACTTGAAGAAGAGACAGAACCTGAAGATGAAAGCGAGCGAAACGAAGACTTCGCTGTCGAAGATATTTCTGCCGATACTGATGAGACAGAGAATAAAATTGATATTGCAGAAGATGATATTGAGAGCGAAAATTAGGGGATAGTTGGTTATGGAAGAAAAACGCCAGAAGATAGTTTCTATGCCTATTGAAGAGGGCATGAAAGAAGCTTATGTAGATTACGCTATGAGCGTTATTATAGCCAGAGCTCTTCCGGATGTGCGCGACGGCTTTAAGCCGGTACATAGGCGCATTATTTATACGATGTTTGAGGAGCGTATAACTCCGGATAAGAAATTCCGCAAGTCGGCTTCTACAGTAGGAAATGTTCTGGCCCGTTACCATCCTCATGGTGATTCTTCAGTATATGATGCCATGGTACGTTTGGCTCAGCCTTTTAATATGCGTTATCCGTTAGTAGCTCCACAGGGAAACTTCGGTTCTATTGACGGGGATGCGCCGGCTCATATGCGTTATACGGAAGCTAAGTTGGCTCGTATTTCTATGGAAATGATCCGCGATCTGGGTAAAAACACGGTTGATTGGCGTCCCAATTTTGATAACTCCACTCAAGAGCCGGTAATTTTGCCTGCCCTTTTGCCGAATTTAATTATCAACGGTTCCGAAGGTATTGCTGTAGGTATGGCTACTAAGATACCGCCGCACAATTTGCGTGAGATTATTAACGGTATTTTGGCCTATTTAGATAATCCGGAAATCAGTTTGGACGAGCTTATGCTCTACATTCCTGGACCGGATTTTCCCACTGGAGCCGTAATTTGTGGTCAAGGCGGTATTCGTGATGCTTATGCTTCCGGACGAGGCAGTATAAAAGTGCGTTCGGTAACATCCTTTGAGGAAGTTCGCCCCGGCAAGCAGGCCATTATTGTCACTGAAATTCCTTATCAGGTAAATAAGGCTAGAATTGTCGAAGAAATTGCTGCCAAGGTGAACGATGGGATTTTGACCGGCATAACCGATTTACGTGACGAATCAAGTCGCAAAGGTATTCGTATCGTTATCGAGTTGGCTGCCAATGCCAATACCAAAGTTGTACTTAATCGTTTGTTGACTCATACTCGCTTACAATCTAACTACAGCGTTATTATGTTGGCTTTGGTTAATGACGTTCCGCGTTTACTTACTTTGAAAGACGTTTTATCATACTATATTGAGCACAGGCGCAGCGTAGTGCGCAGACGTACTCAGTACGAACTCGATAAAGCCTTGGCTCGTGATCATATTGTCCAAGCTATTTTAAAGTCTCTCAATCATATTGATGAGATAATAGAGCTGATTGAAAATTCTTCCGACGTCGATTCGGCTAGAGTAAGTTTAATGGAAAGCTATAATTTCAGTGAAATTCAAGCTCAGGCCATTTTAGATATGCGTTTGCAAAAACTTACCGGTTTGGAATACGAAAAATTCTCGATTGAGCATGACAATTTGCTTAAAGCTATTGCTTATTGCCAGAGTCTTTTAGCCGATGTACATAAAATTGACGTCGTAATTAAGGACGAGTTGTTGCAAATTCAAGCTCGCTATTCTGATATCAGAAGAACTCGCATCCTCTCTTCCGAAGGTGAAGATATCGATATTGAAGATTTGATCAGCAATGAACAAATGGTAGTAACTATTTCTGGCAGCGGTTATGCTAAGCGCGTCAGTTTGTCTCAATATAGAACTCAGGGACGCGGAGGTCGCGGACGTAGTTCTCTTAAATTAAAAGCTGACGATTCTCTAGAGCAGCTTTTTACTTGTCGAGCTCATGATGTTTTACTCTTCTTTACCAATAAAGCTAGAGTTTATCGTTTGAAAGTTTACGAATTACCTAGCAATAAACGGGCTTCTATGGGTACGGCCTTGGTCAATTTGTTGAGTTTAGAGCCAGGTGAAAAGGTTGTCGCGGTAATTCCTTTAGAATCTTCTCTAAATCAGGGTAGTATCGTTACTGTTACTGGTTGTGGTTTTGTCAAGAGAACTTCTTTAGACCAGTTTTTGCGTGTGCCTTCTAAGGGTAAAAAAGCTTTAATTATAAGAGATGGCGATGAATTAGCTACGGCTATATATTCGGCTTCAGGTTTGGAAGAAAGTACCGATTCGGAAGATTCAGAAATAAATGAAGATTGTATTGGTGAGTTTGTTCAAGCTGAAGAGACAGAGGATCAAATTGAAGACAGTGAAGAATCGGAAGAAGATATTTCTGTTCGGGAGGAATCCTATTGTGGTAATTCCCTCTTTATAATTACTAGAAATGGTCGAGTTTTGCGTTTCTCGGAAGAATCGGTACGCCAACAGGGACGGACTTCTATGGGCGTTAAAAGTATAATTTTGCGTTCTGAAGATAAAATAGCGGCTTTAGCTTCCGATACCCACGGTAGTGAGTTTGTAATTATTACCGAAAATGGTTTTGGTAAGCGTATGAAACTTGATGAATTTAACGTTAAGGGTAGGCGCGGTCAAGGCGTAATAGGTATGATTATCAGTGAGAAGATAGGTGTGGTGGCAGATGCTCTGATAGTCGATCCTCAAGATCAGATTATGGTTTCCACAGCTCAAGGTGTAGTGGTACGTATTTCTGTTAAAGGAATAAGTTTGCGTCATCGCAGTGCCGGAGGAGTTAAGGTTATCAATGTTGCCGAGGGAGATAAAGTAATCAAAGCTTCCTATGTGGTAACTAAGGATGAAGAAGAAGATAAAATTCCTCTTGAAGACGATCTTGAGGGAGTAACCGCTTTGGGTACCGAAAATATGGAAGAATCTGCTGAGGAATCGGACGAAGTTATTCATGAAGGTGAAGCTTATGATGATTTTTATGAGAATTTGCCCGAAGAAAATTTTGCTGAATCGGAAGATGATTCTTTAGAAGAAAATTAAGAGCAGCACTAATCAATTCTTAGCAACTATTTTTAATGAGAGCGCTGCCGCAGCGCTCTTATTTTTTATTTCGGCAGAGAGAAATGTATAAAGACAATTCTTTTTCATCGGAAGTTCGTTTGGAAATAACCCGCAGCCGTCCAAAAATGTGCTGTCGTCGCTATATTTTGGCTGCCTTTATGGAAGCTGCCAGAACTTATCGAGTTTATGATGGTTTGGTTTTACGTTTCAATTCGCTCAATGTAGCTGGTTTTGCGATTAAAATTTTGCGCAGCTTTGATTTGGAATTTTTGTGGACACGTTCGATGTCTCAATCGATTGCTCAAGACGACCGAGCAAGTGTTGAGGAAAAATGTCATTATATTATTAAGCTTGTGGAAGAGCCAAAACTTGGTAAAACTAGGCGCTGCTTACAATTTCTTAGCGAAAATTTACTGAATTTGCCGGATACTGAGCGCGATTTGCGCTTTTGGGTTTCGCCTGATGGTCGAGCCAAAAGCGGCTTATGCCTGGATGGGAGCTGTAAAAATGAAAATATTTCTGTCGGAGGCAAAACTTTAACTTTGAAATTATGTTGCCGACGCCATTGGTTGAGCGGATTATTTTTGACTTTTGGCTCGATAAGCGATCCGCGTAAAGAATATTGTTTGGAGTTGGCTCTGCCTGGTCGTTCCTTGGCTGAAAAAGCTTCGATATGCCTAAAACTTGATGGAGTAAAATCTTCTATAAGTAAACGACGTCAAACTTGGGTGGTAACTTTGAAAAGAGCCTCGGATATAGCCGAAGCTTTGAGTATTATGGGAGCAAATTCAGCGCGATTGAATTTTGAAGAAGTTTTGGCTCTTAAAGAGACGCGCAACGGCGTCAGAAGGCGAGTTAATGCTGAGAATGCCAATATGGCCCGCTCTAGTTTAGCTTCTGTGCGTCAAATAGGTTGTTTGCGTTTACTGCAGCGAGAGGGAGTTTTAGCTTCTTTATCTCCGGATTTTCAAAGTATAGCTTTGGCCAGATTAGAAAATCCTGAAGCTTCTTTGCGTGAATTGGGAACTATGTTTGAGCCTAATATACCGCGTACAACTTTGAGCCGTAAGTTAGCCAAATTGGAAGCGCTCAGCAAAGAGTTGGGCCAGCCCAATTCGGAGGATTTTGAAATTATTTGACATTTATCTATCGACTTTGATTAAGCAGAGGAGGAGCTTAAAAATTGCTAGAAAACTCGGATCGAAATGGCTATTTCTTTAAATAAATGTTTATCTGAAATGATTAAAGCCAATGGATCTGATCTTCTATTGGCTTCCGGTTATCCGCCGGCTGTTCGTCTCTACGGTCGTTTAGTACCTTTAAATATGCCTATCGTAGAATCTGAAGAGATTGACAAAATTTTGAAAGAGGCTCTTACTGAATTGGAATATGAGCGCTTCCAAAATGAATACAATTTGGATTTTGCTTATGAAGAAGACGTAGAAGAGATCGGCGTAACCCGCTTTCGCTGCAATACGTATATTCAAAGTCGCGGCTTATCTGTCGTTTTTAGGCTTATTCCTTGGACTCCGCCAACTATCGCCGAGTTGAATTTACCCGATCAGATAGCCTCTTTAACTACCAATCGCAACGGTTTAGTTTTAGTTACTGGGCCGGCTGGTTGCGGAAAAACCAGCACTTTGGCAGCTATGTGTCGCTATATAAATGACAATAGGGCTGTACATATGATCACTATAGAAGATCCTATAGAATATGTGCATACCAATAACATGGCTATGATTGTACAGCGTCAGGTGGGCGTTCATGTGTACAATTTTCAACGTGCCTTAACGGCAGCTCTGCGCGAGGATCCTGACGTAATTGTTATAGGGGAATTACGCGACTTGGAGACTATTCAGTTAGCTATAACTGCTGCTGAAACCGGTCACTTGGTTTTGGGTACTATGCATACCACTTCAGCCACTCATACCATAAGTCGGGTTATAAGTGCCTTTCCTGCCGCCCAGCAATGGCAAGTGCGTACTATGCTGGCTGACAGTTTAAATGCTGTAATTTCGCAACAACTTTTGCCCCGGGCCGATGGTAAAGGTTTGATTCCGGCTATAGAAATGATGCTCAATACCGAAGCTATCGCCAATATTATACGTGAAAATAAGTGTCATCAATTGGTGGGTATTATCGAAGCTGCCGCTAATAAAGGTATGCGTTTAATGGATAATGAGCTGTTGCGTTTGGTAGAAGAAGGCAAAGTCGATTATCAAGAAGCGCTTAATCGTGGCCATGATAAAAAAGAATTAGGATCCCGCTTAGATTTAAGTCGCAACAGGGGGCGTTTTTAGTATATGCTGACTTTAGATAAATTACTGCGTCAAGCTGTTGAAAAAGGCGCTTCTGATTTGCACATTCAGGAGAACAGTCGCCCTGCTTTGCGCATTCAAGGCAAAATTCACTTTTTAGACGTTGACGAACTCGATGAGGAAAGTGTGGCTGATATGATTTTGCCCTTGATGAATGAGGAAGATTATCAGACTTTCCTTACTATGGGAGATGTAGATTTTGCCTATAATTGTTCTGGAGTATCTCGTTTCAGGGTTAACGCTTTAAATCATTACGGTGGACGCGGAGCTGTTTTTCGCGTAATTCCCAACGAAGTGCCCACATTGAGTAAATTGGGATTGCCGCAAGTTCTGAAGAATATTGCTGAATCGACTAAAGGTCTTGTGTTGGTTACTGGCCCCACAGGCTGTGGAAAGTCTACAACTTTAGCAGCTATGCTTAACCATATTAATTGCACTCGTACAGATCATATTATTACCGTCGAAGATCCTATCGAGTTTATACATCCCATTGCCAAATCATTTTTGGAACAGCGTGAATTAGGGCGGCATGCTCACAATTTTGCCGATGCTTTAAAAGCCTCTTTACGCGAATCTCCGGATGTACTTATGGTTGGTGAGATGCGCGATTTGGATACTATAAGTCAGGCTTTACGTGCAGCTGAAACTGGTCACCTGGTACTAGCTACTTTGCATACTAGCTCTGTAGCTCAAACTTTGGCTCGCATAGTAGATGTTTTTCCTCCCGAGGAGCAGTCTCAGGTCAGATCTTTGCTTTCCGGATCGTTACGAGCCATTATCTGTCAGCAACTTTTACCCAGATGTAACGGTGGTGGACGGGTAGCTGCTATGGAAATTATGCTTATGAATAGCAGCATGTCAGGTATTATTCGCGAGGGAAAAACTTCGCAAATTCGCAGCTTTTTAATGATGGGACGTGCCGAAGGTATGCAAACTTTGGATTTACATTTAGCATATTTATTACATACCAGGCAAATTTCTATGAGTGTAGCCGAAGAATATTGTACAGATATTGAGGTTATTAAGTATCATGATCAGCTGTTTGAAGACTAAAAATTAAATTAGTGCAGATAGAGATGGAGCAGGAAGGAAAATTCTATCGGTTGCGTCACACTTGCCGTTTTTGGTTACTGGTTGTAGCCGATGTTATTCGTAATTTTATTAGAGACGATTGTACCTTTTTGGCAGCCGGTATTGCTTTTTATGCATTCCTTTCGCTCTTTCCTATGTGTTTGGTTTTGGTTTCTTTTTTCAGTTGGATCTTTTCTATAGATTGGATCCATCAACAAGTTATCACAGGCTTTTCTCAAATCAGTCCGATCTCCTTAAAAGAATCTGGTGGTTTGGCTTATACGGTGGGACTAATTCAGCAATTAATGCCTGCTACCAGCGAATGGGTAGAAGAAGAACTGTCAGTTTTGGCTAACCATATAGGTCGTAATGTAATTATTTCCGTAATTTTGGGGTTGTGGTCAGGTCGTCATATGTTTGTCTCTATGGAGTACAGTTTGCATCGCGTTTGGAATATGACTAATAGGCGCAATTGGTTTTCTAGTAATTTGGTCAGTATGTACCTTATTTTAGTTACCGGTTTAGCTTTTGTGGCTCTTTTAACTTTTACCGGTTTGATGACTTTGGTACAAAACATTATTTCCAGCTTCGCTTTGCCTTCTTTTATGGGTTTTTCTTTGGATCAGGCTTTAATTTGGAACTGGATAGTTTCTTGGATCTTTATGCCTTTGGGAGCCAGCGTACTCTTTTTGATGATGTATAGGCTATTACCGGCCGAATCTTTGCCAGTAGGATATTTGATTCCTGGGGCAGTTTTTTCCGGTATGGCTTGGAAATTATCTAGCTTGGCCTATTTGGAATATGGTATTCGTTTTGGCCAAGTGTCGGCTTTTTACGGATCTATTTGGTATTTAGTGGGCTTAATGACTTGGCTCTATATTGTGGCTATTGTCTTTTTGCTGGGCGCCGAAGTGGTGTATGCTTATGCCTACCAACAAGAATTACGCAGCGGTCAGCGTGTTTTGCCCAATTAAAATAATTTACAGGGATTTAAAGTTAGATTAGCTAAATCGGCCCGGATCTCCAGTAATTAGTATTAAGCGAGGTATTGAGCGCCGCATTGTTAAGAGAAAAACTGCCGCAGCTCACAAAAATGTTATGTCAGAAAATATCGTTACCGACTATTCGAATATAAATAATTGGTTAGCTTATCCTCAAGAATTGGTTCACTCTGCTGACACTATTTATCTTTGTCCCACCTGTTACGCGCCCTCTGAAGTCGAGGCTCCCTTAATTTGCGATATAAATGATGTTTCCATGCGTACTAATGCAAAAAAATACGAGCGTTTACAGGCTTCTGTATTTGCTGAATCGACTAATGTTTTCATACCGCTATATCGCCAATGTAACGCTTTTAGCACCGGAAAACTCAGTAAGCAAGAAGAACTTAAATTATATGAGGGCGCTCCCAGGGAAGATGTATTCGCTGCTTTGGATTATTACTTTACAAATGTGAATAAAGGTCGTCCCTTTATTTTGGCTGGTCATTCGCAAGGCTCCTTAATGGCTCTTTATGTTCTAACCCTCTATTTTGCCAAACATCAAGATTATTATAAGCGTATGGTTGCAGCTTATGTTATCGGTTTTGGAGTATTTGAAGCTGCTCTCAAGAGTTGTCCTTTCCTTAAAATGGCTCAGGGTGCCGATGATACTGGTGTTATTATTTCTTATAATACCGAAGGGCCGGAAAATATGCAGGCTGAGAGTGTACTTATTTCCCCTGGAACCAAAGCTATCAATCCTTTAAACTGGCGTACTGATGATACTTACGCTCCTTTAAGCCTTAATAAAGGCTCGTTACATATGGATAAAGGCGGTCACTGTGAAATTGGCGCCCCATTGGCTGATGCTCAGCTTTGTTTGGAGAGAGGTACCGTCATTTGTCGCAGTTTAAAAAATCCTCAAGCTTACTATTCCCGCCATGTATCCAGTTTCGGACCGGCCAGTTTCCACTCTTTGGACTATAGTTTTTATTATGTAAACCTTCAGGAAAATGTAGCTCTTCGTTTGAGTAAATATTTCGAAAAATTTGCTCAGAACTAACCATTAAATTAAAAAAGCTCTGCGTAAATGTGTCTTTTTAAGCAGAGCTTTTGTTATATCTATTATTATTGGTAGGTATCTCTAAACTATTCAGAGGCGGTATCGTCGTCTTCACTGGTGCTTTGATCGGAAGTTTTGGTAAATTCACCAATCAACACACTGGCGTAGCTTCCTGAGGGCAAAGTAAAATTAAATACGGGGTCGCCTTCAACTGTGGCAATTCTTAAATCTTCGATTTTCAGGCGAGCCTTACGGCGGCTGCCTTCAGCTTTAAGGGGCTTAAATTCTTCAAGTTTGATATTATATTGATCTAATATTTTTTGTTCTCTTGCCAAAGCCTCTTCTTTAGCTTTAAACATTTTGCAACCGAAGATGGGGCCTAAAGGGGAAATTTCAAAGGTGTCCAGTCTGGGCTGTTCGTTTTGCGGTTCGGTAGAATAGAAAATTCCTCCTTGAGGCAATTTGCCAAAAACATCACCGCAAATAGCTGTACCGAAAAGTCCGTCATTTATACGCTCATTTAGCCAAACGTTAAATAATTCAGACTGAAGGGCGGAAATAATGAGCCATTTGCGCCATTTAGGGCCAAAAATTTTACCGCTTCTTAAGCCTTTGAGACCTATCTCTGCATTGTTACCTTCTCGGCCGAAGCGCTGCGGTCCATAAAAATTGGCAAATCCGTCGTTTATAATAGCTTGGCTAATAGGCTCGACAAGTTCCGGCCAATTGGAAACACAGTGGCGCAAGCGAATTATAAAACGATTACCCTTTAGGTGGCCGGTACGCAACTTATTATTATGCAGTCCTAGAATTTTCAGTTGGAAAGTAAGATTATCTGGCATAAATAAATGTTCTACCAGTTCTTGGGGGGTAATAATTTCGTTGACGCTTAAAGGAGCCGAATTTCCTTTGAGCGGCCAAAGAGCGGCTGGAATCGAAAAACGTTGAGTCGTCACTGCTTGTCGATCTTTCATGCCGGCGTAACCTATATCGGAAGATTTTATATTTAAAGCTGCCGCCAATTCACCAACTACAGCTTGGGTAGTAATTTGCCTTTTGGTAACTTCGACAAAAATATGTTCACCTTGATTGATTAAATCGTAAGCCGGAATTTCCTCGACAATGAAATCTTCAGGATAGGTGCGCATGACTCCGCCTATTCCCGGTAAGTTCTTGGTAATGTAAGTTATCATTTTAACGTCCAGCCTCTCACGCATTAAAGGCGAGCTCTATTCTCGGAGGTTCCTTTAATTCCTAGATATCGTTAGTTTTTAGGTTGTAAGCTGAGGAGGTTTAATGCCTGAAAAACCCAAAAAAATGGAGGATTTTAGCTTTTTTTAGCGTAATTTATTGCCTGCACTTTGCATAAAACAGGTGATTTAACCTATACCTACCAAAAGCCCTCTACCTCTTGAGTGGGGGATGAAGGTGGGCATAGCGAACCAGCCCAATGAAAATACCGTGGGTCGCACGGGAATCTACGCCTGTGGAGAGTGTACAGGTCGTTGCAATTCCTCAGAATTGCAGTGTTGTTCTTGCAGAAGCAGGAAGCTCCCACCTCCTGTAGACGGGAAGGGAGTACGTTCACCAGGTAGCGTGTTGGAGGCGTGTGATGGCTGCAATCGGTACTCAATCATTGAGTCAATTAGTCAGGGTAAATATAACTCAGAAAACTGAATTTGATATATATAAAGCTATCACTACACCGGATAATTTCTTCGTTGATGAGAAATTTAAGCCACTCTCTCCTCAGCTTGAGGCTTTAAAAACCATGGCCGAAAGTGCCGCCAAAGGCGGTACTGTTCTTTTATCCGGAACTTTTGGAGTGGGAAAAACTTCCTTACTGGCTATTCTAGGTAGGCTCTTATCTATAAATGTACCTTCAGAGGAATTTACCTCCACGCTTTCCTTGCTCGACGACGTCTCTTTAGTGAAAAAGATTGGTGAGCTTCGTACTGGCAATCGTCCTTGGCTTGTTATTGTACCTGTTTTAAATAAGGACGGTTCGGATTTTGAAATTTCTGTGCGCAAAGCTTTACAAACCGCTTTGTTGGACAAAAAACTCGACGCTGCCTTAGATCCAAATTTAAGTTTAGAAGATACTTGCAAGAAGGCCGTAGATTCTGTGCGCCAGAATGGCTATGAGGGACTTTTGATCCTGCTTGATGAAGCGGATTCTCTAATAGAAAAGGCTCTTAAAAAAGATGAATCTGCCGTATGTTTGGAAGAATTTTGCACTTTTTGCCGTCAGAGCGATTCCTCTATACTTTTTATAGCTGCTATCAATAATGAAGTCAGTCGTCTTTCTTTAGAAGAGGAAGATAGAGCGATAGCTGTTTTTTCCAAGGTTCAGTCTGTTTCCATACTTGGGCGTACTGGTGAGTGGGAGAACTTTGTAGGTTCTTCCATTATCGAACACATTAAGGGTGAGCTTTGGGATTCGTTAGTCGATTATAAAGATTTTCGCAGCGTTACTGAAGGCTTGATTCAATCGGGACTCTACAAAGGTAGTTCCGAAAAGTGGATTACCGAGACCGTAATGCATGGAGCTTATCCTTTGCATCCAGCCGTAGCTTTTTCTTTGCCAAGAGTGGCTTTGGCCATGTCCGGGCGAGGAAGAACTGCTTTCAATTTCTTCTGTGATGCTGCTCCCGGCGGTTTCCTTTACTTTTTACGCAATTTTGCTATCGTACAGCCCAACGGTCGTCTTCATCTTTATACTTTAGATTCTCTCTTTACTTATTTTGAAAAGACATTTTCTGCTGATCCTGCCAATGCTGATTATGTAAAAGGGCTCAATAAGTCGGTAATGATCGCTGGAGATGTTCCTCAAGCCCGTCGTATTTTGCGTCTGACTTTGATTATTCAGCTTATTGCTCATGATCGTTTCAGAAGCACCGAAGAGAATATTCTTTGGGCTATGCATTTGGGTGAAAAAGAAACCAAGGTAGCCAGCCATAGTTTGCAGCTACTCAAAGAAAAGAATGCGCTTGAATTTAATGAAAAAACCGGTGAATATGCTTTGCCTGTCGAGCGTCGTAAAGTCACTTTGGGTGAGGCTTTGGCTCGTATGCGCAACCGTGTGCGCTCTCAACTCGATGTATGTTCGGTAATTAGATCCGGTTTAGCTATGACCAAGATCGAAGCCGAAGATTTCAACAGGGAATATTACACCGATCGTTTTGCTGGAGTTAGCGTCGTCTTGGCTTCTGAAATTGACGACCCTGCCAAATTTATGGCCGAGTTTAGCGAAAGCTTGGAGCAGCTTCGTCCTTACAGAGGTGACGTCAATTTTGTATTGGTTGCAGCTGAAGATAAAGCAGAGCTTGAACGTGTAAAAAAATGGGCTGATGACGGTGCTTTTAAGCATGAACAGTTAATTTTAGCCCTTCTTAAAGATCCTGTTTCCATCTCCAAAGACGCCTTGGATACTTTGGCTTTGGAGCGTATTTGTACCGTAGAAATTCCTTTCTGTGATCCGACTTCGGTAGAACATGAGAAAGCCCAAGAACTTTTAAATGAGACTAAAGATCGTTTAAATGTTTCCGTCGCTCATGTGGCTAATACTGAGAACTTGCTTCTCTATCACAATGGTAAGGTACATACCGAGTTAGATCTTGATGATACTTGTTTGTTGGTTAATAAGATTATCAGCTCTTTGGTTGGACAGCCTCCCATGCTCAGCAACGGAGATTTGCTCAGTTTGCGCGACGGAGGTATGGCTAGGCGTTCCAGACAGAGCCTTATCTCTTACATTTTGGGATGTCGTGGCTCCATTGCTTTGCGTTCCAATAATCGCAGCTTCCTGAATATTGTTCAGTCGGCTTTTGTAGAAACGGGTTTGTTGGAATCGGAAAAATCCGAAGGAAGTTGGCATTATTTCCATCTTGTAAAAGAGCAATCTGAATCTCAGGCGGCCCAAGGTTATGTCTTCTTGTGCTCACAAATTTTGGGTAAGCCGGGGTCTATCAGCAGTGTTGATGCCAATGGTGTTATAAAAGCTTTAACCAGAGCTCCTTATGGTTTTACTCCTTCTCTGATTGAGTTGTTGCTTTCTTTAGCCTTTTGGCAGTATCGTGATTACTTGGTATTGCGCAAGAATTTAATTAAGTCTCGCCTTGCTAATTCTGAAGAAGTTCCCGAAGAAGTGGCCGTCAGTGCCAAAGTGATTTTCGATATGGTTAGCAATCCAGCTGATTGGGAATTTGTCTTTACCGATTGTACTTCCGAACAGTTGGTCTATTTACAGGGTATTGCTGAATTGTGTCCAGATATTCCCGATAAAGACAGATCTCTGTGGAGAAATGTAGGTAAAGCCTTACTTGCTTATTATCGAGAGCTCTCTAAATATTCTCGATCTGTCGGGGCTTCCGGCAATGAAGAAACTGAAAGATTGCGCTTGCTTTTAGAAAAGGTTAGCAGTGAGGATTATCCCAGATATCGACCTTTCTTGGAAGAACAAATTCCGGCTTTGTTCGGATATAGTGGTGAAGTTGACTGGAGTCATGCCGCTTCTGAGCTTGTAAGCAAATTGAAAGAAAATTTGCATATATTGGCAAGTATCCCTCGAGAATGCAGTCAGCAAATTTGTACCGCTTTGCGAGCCGTTTTTGCGCCTTATGAAGGCGGCCATGAAGAGTCTTCTTGGGCGGTTTGTGCTTCCAATTGGTACAAAGAGAATAATGCTATCTTTGAAAATGATTCTCGATGGAAATATGAGCTTGAAGCTTTAAATTGCCTTGTTGATTGCGACGATGCCGAAGAAGCTTTGCGAATAGTTCTAAAAGTTTTGCATTACGCTCCTATTGAGGAGTGGAGCAGCTATGGCGGTTATGAGATAATAGAGCGCTTTAGGGCTATGCGCCAAGATATTGAGTGGGGAAGTTATCGTCGCTCTTGTGTATTGTCTTCGGAAGTTGCGGCCGCTTATGGAGTGGTCAAATCTGTTTTGGTGAGTGCCAGTTTACAGGATTTGGAAAGCTTCTTGGCTTCCGAATTGGAGTGGGTTGCTTGGCCTGAAAAAATCTTAAATGCTATAAAAGAAACCGATGATATAGCAGATTACGGAGACTTGTCAGAATGGACATATAAAGGTGGCGTCTCCGAGAAGATTCGCTTGGCTCGTCTGCAGGAATCGGAACAGCGTGAAGCTGAAAATAAAGAAGCGGTTTTGCTCCTTTTCGATGATGAAGTTGATAGTGAAGATGAAGTTGAAACTTTGTCCAAGGCAGCAGAGGTTGAAGACGTAGAATCTGCCTCTCAAGAGGCAATTGATGGTCTCTCTTCTGATATTGCAAGTAGTGAGCAACCTGAACAGACGGTAGAATCGGAACAATCTGAACAGCAAGAATCGGCTTCGGAATCTGAAGTAGCAGAGGGTGAGTCTGTCGATCTTGAATCTAAGGTTGGTACAGAGTTGGAGTCAAAGGCTGCCGAGGTTGAGGAGCTCGCTAAGGAAGTTGAGCAGACAGATACTGAGGTAGTTGACTCTGTCAAGTCTGAAACTGAGGTTAGCGTAGAATCAGAACAAAAGGATGCCGAAGTTGAAGCTAGAGTTAAAGCCGAAGCTGAAGAAGCCGAAGCTGAAGCCGAGGAAGAAATTGAAGCTATAGCCACTAAGTTAGAAGCTGAAGTTAAAGTCAATGAAGAAGCCGAGGCCGAAGTTGAAGTTGAAAAGTCAGCTGATGATTCTAAGCAAGCAACTTCTGATTTAGTCGAAGAATCGACGGAACAGAAAGTCGAAGAGACGGAAGAAGGGCAAACTGAGGCGATTGCATCGACAGAGACAACTGAAGGTGCGTCTGAGGTCAAAGATGAAAGTTCTTGGACTGAAAAGTACGGTTTTGATGATGAAGCTTTGCAATGGCTGTAATCTTTTCGGCTTTGGGGAAAGGTATATTTTTTAGATTGTGAGAGGTGGTGTGTTAGGGTGGCCAAGATGGATACCCTCGCAGCGCTGGATATAGGTACCAGCAAAGTAGTTTGTGCTGTTGCAGAGTTCTCGCATGACGGAGATCTTGATATCGTTGCCAGAGGAGTATATCACTGCAGCGGACTTACTAACGGAGTTTTAACTAATGTAAGTGAAGCCGGAGATGCTATAGACCATGTAATTGCCGAAGTTGAAAAGGCTGGTTACGGGGTTGATAAAGCTATTGTAGGTATTACCGGTGAATCTGTTATTTCCAGTTACAGTACCGGGGTTGTGGCTGTAAGTGGAGATGATCAGGGCATTACCAAAGCTGATATAGAGAGAGTAATAAAGAGCACTAATCAAGTGGGAGTCCCTTCCGGGAGTGAGATTGTTACAGTAATTCCGCGTGGTTTTTCTGTTGATAATCAGCGCGGTATAGTTAACCCGGAAGCGCTCATAGGGCATCGGTTGGAAGCTGAAGCTTATGCTTGTGCTGCTTCGTCTTCTTACCTACGCAATTTGCGCAGTCTTTTGGAAGGGTCGGGTATAGGAGTCTATGATAAGGGTTTTATTCCCTCTTCTATAGCTTCCTCTTGGGCAGTTTTAACTGAAGACGAAAAGTCTTTAGGCGTCATGATGGTTGACATGGGATTGGGAACTTTAGACTTAGCAATCTATGTCAATCATGAAATCGCTTACTCTAGTGTTTTGGGTAGAGGAGGAAGTTATCTGGCTCTGGACGTTGCTCAGTTTTTCAATATATCTAGATCGGAAGCCGAAAGGGTTATTTTGGAAGAGGGTAGCGCTTCGGCTGAATTCCTTACCGACGGAAGTGGTGACAAAGAAGTTGTGGCCCAGTCAGTTTCCAACGATATACAGGTAGCTTTTACCAGGCGGGATCTGGCTAACGTTTTGGAAGCTCAGCTTGACGAACAGCTGGATTGGATGAAAGAGCAAATGGAAAAAGCTTCAACCAATTTGAGGCTTAATATCTCTGGAGTGGTTCTTACCGGTGGCACTTCATTATTGCTCGGATTAGCTCAGAAAGCCCGCAAGGTGTTAGGTGTACCGGTACGTGTGGCTGCTCCTTGTTATCCCTCCCGCTTACCACAGAATTTAGCTTCTCCTATATATTCTACCGTGGTTGGTCTGCTTTTATACGGAGTTGCCAATTTGCCGGTTCAAGAGCGTAAAAGTAAGACGAAGCGTGCGCTGAATATATTTCAGCTTGTGGCTGATTGGCTTAATAAGGTGTTTTAAAAGTGTTTTGTCCGTTTTGCGAAAATCAAGATACGAAGGTTGTCGATTCCAGACTATCTGACGATGGTGCTGCCGTGCGTCGTCGTCGTGAGTGTGTGGTTTGTAAGAAGCGCTTTACAACTTATGAGCGCTGCGAAGGCTTGCCCTTGATTGTTATTAAGCAAGACGGACGCAAAGTAAACTTCGACAGGCAGAAGCTGCTGCGCGGGGTTCTGATTGCTTGTAAAAAGCGTCCTATCCCTTACGAACGCTTGGAAGCTCTCTCGTGTCATGTTGAACAGGAGTTGAGGGGCAGGGGATTTAAAGAAGTACCTTCCAAGGTAGTTGGAGAATATGTAATGGATGCTTTGCGCGAACTAGATGACGTAGCCTATATGCGCTATGCTTCTATATGTAAGAATTTTAAAGATATCAGCAGCTTTTCGGCCGAAATCAGGGCTTTGGAAAAGCGAGAAAATAGTTCTCTATAAGGAGATAAGGCAATATGAGCAAATCCTCTCTCAGTGAAATGATCGCGGATGCCGTAAAGGCCATTCGCAAGTATACCGATATCGTTCCTGAAGTCGCTATGGTTTTAGGCTCCGGTTTAGGCAGTCTGGCCGATCAGGTAGAAAATCCTGTCGAAGTGCCTTATAAAGACATTCCGGGATTTTCTGTCTCTACTGTTCACGGTCATGTCGGTTCTATGGTACTGGGCACCTTGGAAGGCCGTCCAGTAGCTATATTAAAGGGGCGTGTGCATTATTACGAAGGTCATAAAATGGAGAATATTGTTTTCCCCATTCGTGTTTTGCATGCTTTGGGCGCTGACACTTTGGTAGTTACCAATGCTGCCGGCGGTATTCGTGACGACCTTAAAGTAGGCGATCTCATGTTGATCACCGACCATATTAATTTCATGGGCTTCAATCCTTTGATTGGTCCCAATGACGAAAAGATTGGCCCTCGTTTCCCGCCTATGTCTAGAGCTTATACTCCTGAGCTTCAAGTATTGGCCCGCAAAGTGGCTGAGCAAGTTGGTTTTAAACTGGCTGAGGGCGTTTATGTGGCCATGTCTGGTCCTTCTTACGAGACTCCCGCTGAAATTCGTATGCTCAAAGGCTTTGGCGCTGATGTTGTAGGTATGTCCACCGTGCCCGAAACTATTGCTGCTGTCCATTGCGGAATGAAAGTTGTCGGTATTTCTTGTGTGACTAACGTATTGCATCACGGTCCCTCTAATGATACTCATGAAGATGTTCTCAAAGCTGCAGCCGAGGCCAAGCCTCGTTTCATCAATTTAGTTCGCGGTATTGTAAGGGAGTTGAACAAATAATGAATCCTTATCAGTTTATTCTTAAGAAGCGCAATGGTGGCGAGCATACTCCTGAAGAGATTCGCGAGTTTATTTTGAATTATGCTCAGGGTCATGATGTAGAACCTTACCAAATGTCTGCTTGGCTCATGTCTGTTTGGTTTAACGGCATGACTGTTCCCGAACTTTCCGCCCTTACTCAGGCTATGATCGATTCCGGTGATGTAGTAGATCTTTCCAGCTTGCCGGGTGTGAAAGTAGATAAGCACTCTACCGGCGGTGTAGGTGATACCACCACTCTTATTTTAGCTCCCTTGGCTGCTGCTGCTGGCGCTACCGTAGCTAAGATGTCTGGTCGCGGTTTAGGACATACCGGCGGAACTCTCGACAAGCTCGAGTCCGTACCTGGTTTGCGCACCAATCTTACTTCTCAGGAGTTCCTCGATCAGGTTCGTCGTATCGGTGTAGCTGTTATCAGTCAGACCGGTAATTTGGTACCTGCCGACGGTAAAATGTATGCTTTGCGCGATGTCACCGCTACTGTGGACTCTATTCCTTTGATTGCCTCTTCGGTAATGAGTAAAAAGATAGCCTGTGGTGCCGAGTGTATTCTTTTAGACGTTAAGTATGGTCGCGGTGCTTTTATGACCAATCTTAAAGATGCTCGTGAGTTAGCTCGCCGTATGGTAGACTTGGGCACTCATATCGGCCGCAAGGTGAGAGCCGTTATCTCCGATATGGATCAGCCTTTGGGAACTTTAATCGGTAATGCTCTCGAAGTTCGTGAAGCTATTGAAATTTTGCGCAACGAGCGTCCCGGTTCCGCTTTAGAGACAGTATCTGTTGAGTTGGCTTCTCATCTCTTGCAAATGGCTGGTATTTGTCCGGATCTGGATTCTTCTCGCCAGAAGATTCGTGAACTCTTGGTTAGCGGCGCCGGTTTGCGTAAGTTGGGCGAGATGTTCTCCGCTCAAGGTGGTAATGGTGAAGTCGTCAACGACCTGTCTTTATTGCCTCAGGCTTCTATTATCGAACCTGTTTTGGCTCCTCGTTCCGGTTATGTAACTTCCATCCATGCTCAGAAGATTGGCTTTGCGGCCACTGCTTTGGGGGCTGGGCGTTTGAGAAAAGAGGATTCTATCGATCCCGCTGTCGGCATTGAGATGACTCATCGTGTAGGTTCCAAGATCGAAAAAGATCAGCCTTTGGCTATATTACATGCTAATAAGCCCGAGACTATTGAAGAAGCTAAGCGTTTCATTCTCGAGTCTATTGTTATTGGTGATGAGGAAGTTGCTCCTCGCGCTCTTATCGAGGAAGTTGTCGAATAGTTAGTTCTTTGGCAGTTCGATAAAGAAGATGGATGGCACTTGGAACTTCAAAAGTTCTGAGTGCCCTTCCAAACGAAATCTCTGTTTTGGGTTTGTGTGTTTGTTAGCGATTTTTGATGTTCGGACTTCAGCTTTAACTTGGAAGAGTCGGATTGTTCGATACTTTCCCTATACGGAGGAATATAGCAAAACTTTATTTTTAGAGTTTTGATTAGAGGGCTTTTGGCCCATTCATTGAGAATAAGTTAGGAGCAGACTGCTCCGTTTTTGTAGGTGCGGTTCGGCTAAAATTCCAGCCTGTTGGTTGTGGTCCGGCCGTATATTTTTTAAAAGTTTTTTGTGCTTGGCCATAGCTTTTTTCTGAAAGCGCAGCTTTATCTTATTTTTTATATTTTGTGGGCCCTTTGTAGGAGAATTGTCCCTTTTTGGCGGTTTATTCAATAGCGTTTCTCGCCGTAGAGCTTGCCTGCTGAAGGTTGTGTGCTCCGGCTTGAGTTTGGGACAAGGCAGTTCTTCCTAAAGAATAGGAATTCTGCGAAGATGGTTTTCAGAGCTTGAATTGGCCAGAGAGTTTGCTTTGGAGGTTTGAAAAATAATATATGATGCTTCGCAATGTTCAAGGGGCTAGAGATGTTTTGGCTTCGGAAGTTTCTCCGTGGCATTTTGTTGAGAATGTTGCCATAGAATTAGCTGAAATTTACGGATATCAGGAAGTTCGTACGCCTGTATTTGAAAGTGCCGATCTCTTTGCCAAAGGAATGGGTAACACGTCCAGTTTTGTAGAAAATGATATTTGGACAGTAACTGATAAGCAAAATCATCGCTTTGCTATGCGTGCCAATATGCTTGTGCCCATGATTAGAGCTATAAATGATGAAAATTTGCCTATTTCTAGAAACGGTGAACCGGCTAAGCTTTATTATTTGGCTCCTGTGTTTTCTGCTCCCAAAGGGCGCGAACAATCGGCCGTACAGAGTCATCGTTTCGGGGTGGGAGCCGTAGGCTCGATTTTGCCCAGTCTAGATGTTGAAGCTCTGATGATTGCTTATGATTTCTTTAATGCTTTGGGATTGGGTAATTTAAAATTACAGCTCAATTCTCTTGGCTGCAAAAAATGTCGCGCAGAATATCAGCAAGGGCTTTATGATTATTTCTCTCGCCGCAGTGGTGAGCTTTGTCCTAAGTGTCACCACCGTTATCGCACTCACCCTCTTTGGACTATGGGTTGTGAGGAAAAGTGTTGCCGTGAGCTTTCTCAAGTTGCCCCTTCTATTTTTGGTTATCTTTGTCCTGAGTGTCGCGAGCACTTTGAGGCTGTACGTGCTTACTTAGATGAACTTAAGGTCTCTTATCGCTTATCTCCGCTTCTGGTACCTGATGTGGAGTGTTATAACCGTACTGTTTTTCAAATTAGTTGCGGTGACAATGTACTCAGTTTTGGAGGTCGTTGCGATGAACTTTCCCGTCTTTTGGGAGGTCGCGATATTCCGGCGGTCGATTGTGCTGTCGATTTAGATATGACTTTGAGGGCTGTGCGAGAAGCTAACTTGGTGCCCAATATTGAGAAGCAGTCCGATGTTTGCTTAGCAGGTAGCAGCCAGGCGGCTGTTTCCTTGCTTTTGCCGGTATTGTATGCTTTACGTCGAGCTGGTATCTATGCTGAGTTAGCTTATCCCAATTCTGGGGAAGGTAACGCTCGGGAAGCCGCCAGCAGTTCTGATGCACAGTTCGTTATTTACTTAGATGATTCTTCTTTGCGTCAGCGTGTAGTTCGTTTCCGTGAACTTAACAATTCTTTCCGCGATTCTCGTTTGGATGAAGCGGTACGTCGTATTGGTCGCTATTTTGGAATAGATGGTTTGGCTGACGAACTTCGTCCCGTTGAAGTTCGTAAATTCTCTATTTCGCGTCGTCAGCCGGCCAGTATGCGTCAAACTTATGAAATTTTTGAGCCTACTCATCAGTTTGAAAAGCAACCCTCTCGGGAAAGCAGAGAGAAAGCTGAAGAAAGTTCCAAGCGCTCCAGTAATGAAAACGGTCGTCGTAACCGGCGTCAGGAAGAGAGCGTTTCTGCTGAAAGCAATAAGACTACAGAAAAGTTCAGCACTTCGTCGGTATCTGAGAAAAAAGAGCAGTTGGCTGTGGCCGCTAGAGATAGCCGACGCAACGCTACTGCTGATATGCAAGCATATTATCAAACTATGACTCCGCAGGAACGTGCTGAATTTGAGATGACGCCTTTGCACGGCGGATCTGCTCACCACAGCGTACGCTCTCGTCGTACTCGCAACAAAGCTGCGGCCGTTCGCGAAGAAGAAATTACTTCTGTAACTGCCCAGGACAAGGTGTGCGCTCAAATCAGAGCTATTACTTCCGCTGTGGAAGATGTTTTAGGTGAACCTGAGCCTGAGTCTGAAAAGGCCTCCGAGAAAAATGGTATTGTAGTCAATGAAATTGAGGCTACTAAGACTAAGTCTGAGACTTCTCCCACGCGTCGTCGCCGTCGTTCTCGTCGTAGTGACGTTGCAACTGAGATTGTAGAGGGGCCAGAGGTTGTCGAGGCTAATGTGTTGTCTGCAGCTGATGATAACTCTGAAAGTGCAAATACTGGCGCTCCGCTTATTTCCGAAGAAAAAGAAGAGAATACTTTCGATTTAGGTTCGAAAGCTGAAATTAAAGGCGAGACGGAAATTGTTCCTGAAGCTGAAGAAGATACCATCTCCACTTCGGCGACTCCCCTTGCTGAAGTGGATGCTATCGCCGAAATTTCGGCTTCCGCTAATGGAATGAGTGAAGAGCAAATAGAACAGGCTTTGGCTCTTCCCAAAGTGGAAGGACAGTCTTTTGTAGAGGTTGACGAGCCGGTTATTAATTCTATTTACCGTCGTCGCTTCAGTAATGGTAGTCATGCTTCCGATTTGGAGAAGGCTGATATTGAGGCCGCTCGCCGCAGTTATGATCGCGCTTTCAACTCTTCTTACAGAAATCGTCGCGAAGACTACAGCCAGCGCAGATCCCGTCGTCGGGAAATCGCTAAAAATGCCCCAATAAAAGAGGATACTTCCAGAGCAGAAAAGTCTGAATCTGTTTCTTCTGTAAAGGCGACTGAGGAAAATATCAAGCCAGTCTCTCGGCGTCGCTCCAGAAGTTCTGCTAAAAGTATGGCTGCAACTAATTACGACTATCGTCTAAATAATGTCTACGATTCCTCCGCTTACAATGAGCATGTCAGAAGTGACTATATGAGTCACTATGATGATGCCAATACGTATGATGATTATGTCAGATATTATGGCAGTGCTCCCGAGCTTGAGGACGAGAAATTTGAGTATCCTGCTTATGGTTCTTATGCTGAAGGCAGCTACGCTAACTTAGATGCTTATGATCAGATCGAGCCTGGAAATTACGCTATTGATAATCTTTATATGGACGGAGATTACGATACGCAAACCAGTGGATCTTCTAGAGGGTACGGTCGTCGCACTTCTTCGGGCAGTCGTTCTCGTCGTCGCAATTCTGCCGCTTCATACAGAGGGGCTGAAACTACCGGTGTTGCTCGTTCCGGTCGTCGTTCAAGTAGTCGCTCTTCCGGAGCTATGCGCCGTTCTTGCCGTAATGCTCGTTAGGTTGGTATTATGTACTAAGTTCAAGCTGTAGTAAAAAAGTCCAGCAAATGATATATACCCTCTTTATCGATCGGGATAATCGGTTAAGAGGGTATATTTTTACCACGATGAGGTTCCTGCCTTCAAGCATGGGGATGATTATTTGTCATTACTCATAGAAGCCAGCCAGTGGCAGGTTGCGGCTCGTCCGTACTTTTTCTCATAACTTAAAATTTTAGTAAGCATATTGCCAAGTAAGACTGAACCAATACTGCTAAGTTTTTTAGCTTCACTTTCTTTTTGGCTATCTAGCAAGAAGTGATATTCTACCCAGCGAGCCATACCTTCTTTATATCCTCTGAAATTGCGCAGCATCTCGTGCTCAGCTTGAAAAGCATGGGTCAGTTCGTGGCAAAGCACTGACTTAAATTTAGTGCGTTCTAGTCCGGGAATAATAGTGATCATATGGGCTGAATTTTCTCCCAATTGCTGAGAACAATAGTTGCCTATATGATTAAAACCTGAAGTCATGTGCAATTTCCAGGCCCATGTTTTGGGTTGCCCCAATTTTATTACTACCGGATTAGCTAAATTTATGGAGAATGCTTTTTTCAAATAAAGGCGTACTTCTCGCAGAGCAATTTTGGCTTGCACTTCATTATTAATGATTTCTGCTTTTTCAAATTCAGAAGTAGTGATTTTAAAGTCGCTCTGGCCGGTAAGCAGAAATTCTATATATCTTCCTAAGTTGTTAAGAAATCTAATAATCATTTTGTTCTTAAACAGATTTTAGCAGGCTTTTTCCTTCGCTCAAAGGTCTTGACAAGGCAAAAAGGAAGGCCAAATTGAAAGGACAATTAGCTAGTAGTACGGGAATTTTTGCGCTTGTACAGTTAAACTGTGAAGTTGAAAAAATAGTATTTTGGAGATAAGGGCTGGATATTGAGTTGTGAATTTTAGAAAAGTAGTTATATCTTTAACTTTAGGCATAGGTTTAATTGTTTCAGCTTTGCCAAGTTTAGCTGAATCGGCGACTACTGAGCCAGATTATTGTTTACGTATATCTCAAACTTACCAACAGCAAAGTACTGAGGAACAGGTACAGAAGGCAGCCGATTTTTTAAATACAAAAATCAACTTTAAACCTGAAGTTATGATTGTTTTGGGCTCCGGTCTAGGCTCTCTGGCTGATATGGTTGAAGATAAAACGGAAATTCCTTATCGAGATATTCCTGGCTTTGCCGTTTCCACTGTTGAAGGCCATGTAGGAGCTTTGGTTTTTGGTCGTTTGGAAGGAAAAAACGTAGTAATGATGCGTGGTCGAGTTCATTGCTATGAAGGTTATAAAATAAGCCAAGTTGCCTTTCCGGTTTTGGTAGCCAAAGCTTTGGGAGTTAAAACTTTGATAGTAAGCAATTCTTCCGGTGCTATAAGTCAAGGTCACTATTTGGGAGAGTTGATTCTTTTAAAGGATCATCTCAATTTTTTGGGATCCAACCCTATGGTCGGTCCTAACAGTGAAAAGCTAGGCCCTCGCTTTTTTGATATGAATTCGGCCTATACTCCAGGTTTGCGCAAGTTGACCTTAAGGGAGGCTCGCAAGTTAAAGATTAACTTAAATGAAGGTGTTTATGCAGCTATGCTCGGCCCTTCTTATGAAACTCCGGCTGAACGTAAAATGTTGCGTTTAATGGGCGCCGATGTGGTGGGTATGTCTACCGTACCGGAAGTAATTGCTGCTGTTTATAGCGGTATGCAAGTTTTGGGTTTTTCTTGTGTCACTGATGTGCCTGTCGATATTCCCAAACTAGAAGGAGCTAAGTTAGCAGTCGATAGTGTAACCAGTCACGAAGAGGTATTGAAAGCTGCTAAAAATGCTCAAACAGATTTGGGCAAATTGATTCGCGCTGTACTTAAAAATATAGATCAGGTTAAAGATTAAGGTCGGTAACGTAGAATGTTATTAAATCGCTTATCTGAACACAGCCGTTTCTTTTTGTCGCTTTTTCTTTCAATCTTTTTACTGTTTATTTTGGTAAATATGCAATCGGCGTCGGCTCAAAGTGCCGATGAAGAGCCTAACCCGGCTCCGACTGCAGCTGTAGACTTAAAAAAGAGCAAAATAAGTTTTATTTCTAAGGTTGAATTGCCCAGTGGTTTGGCTGATGAAGAGGCTAAAAGTCAGGCCTATGAAATTGCCGAACTGGAAGGCTTATACCAAATAGCTAAAAGTTCCTTAAATTCTAAAGACAGGGAAAAGAATTCCATAAATTGGGATTTGCGCTCCGGAGGATGTCAATATCTTAATTGGTTGGCCAGAGCTAAATTTAATCGTCAGTCTCCCAGTAGCGGAAGTGTCAGCGTCAAGGTGACTGATGAATCGTGGCTTAGCTACAAATCGCAAGCTTATAAAACGAAGCGCTTGCTTTATAGAAAAGATATAGATGGCGATAGGGTAGAGGAGCGCATCTATTTAGATGGCAATTCCGGTTTGGAAATTAAGCGTGGCCAGCGCTTAATAGGAGCACTTTATCCTTTGAGCTCTTTCCAAGCTTTTAGCCTAGATGAACAGACGAGTGCGGCCTTGGATTTACCTTCGCCTAATTTTATTTGTTACAACTCCATAAGTTCCATAAAGAATGCTACTCTCAAGGGTGATATTCTCTCTTTGGAAGTTGTTTTAGATATGCGTGAATCGATCTATGGCTTAGCTGGTTTTCGTCGCTTAGTTAATAAAACGTACGATTTGCAAATAGCTAAAGACGATCGCTCTCCTTTTGTCAATATTGTTGATCCCATAGGAAATAAAATATCTAGCGTTAAGCAAGTTCCTTTGCGTGGTACTATCGATGCTCCGGCCGGTATTCTCAGTGCATCCTTAACTATTAACGGAGAAAAGCTTTGGAATACTCCTTTAGGTTTGCAAATTGCCGATTTAGAAATAGATCTTTGTGTAGATCTTAAGCCGGGAACTAACAAAATTGAAATAGATGTAGCCGATTTAGAAGGACGCAAACTTAAAAAAACTTTTGAACTATACGCTGTCGCTTCCAATCAAGGAACGAAAACCAGAACTTTAATTGTCGGCCCCAACTATGATTTAAGTGATGTCTCTAATAGCCAAAAATCTATGCAAGTACGCCAAGCTTTTATAGAGCGTGGTTTTAGTGTTAAAACTTTGCCCGGAGCAGAGGCTAAAGCTGAAAATATTAAGAAGTCTCTGGAAAATATAAGAGCTTCCTGCAATTCTTCCGATTTGGTAGTGCTTTATTTAATTGGCAATTTCAATTTTGACGGCAAAAAGTTGGCTTTTGTCAGCAGTGACGAAAAGGAAAACTTTAGTATAACTTTCGACTATTTGCGCCAATATCAGCAATCTTTGCCCGGTGCCCGTTTTATGCTTATTTGGGATGTAAAATCTTCGCAAGTGAAGAATTTGCCCAGCCAATCAGATAAAAACAATGTCTTGGTTGCCAGCCAATTAGATAGTAGCTCTTGTACTGCTTTAATTTATGGTACTGCTGATTCAAGTAAAGGCAATTCAGATAGCGGTTTGACAGATTTATTTTTAGATAGTCTTAACCAAGCTGAAAGCGATCTTTTCCAGGCTGTACGGCTCACTTATCCGTTGCTGTGCTCGCAAGAACTTAATAAAGCTAAGCGTGAGAAGAAAGCAATTTCTTTGCCTATATTTATTTCGTTATAGTTTGCTTGCCAAAAGCTATTTATAAAAAAGCAGAACTTATCCGGTGATAAGTTCTGCTTTTTTTGAGTTGGATACTTTATGTTCCAATAAAAACTACGGCAAAAACGACTCGGCCCCTAAAGGAGCTTGCAAAATAAGTTTTACTATTTGTTGGGCGGCGGCTAAGCCAAAAGCCCCAGTTACGAAGCTGGAAGTACCGCAAGGTGGAGCATGTCTACCCTGTCCGGAAATGAAATTCTCCACATCTTCGTAAATGTCGCCATCTTCATGTTCGGCTACAGAATTTGCTGAACTTTTTACAATTTCTTCTTCACTGCAGATTTTATCTAAAAGTGAACTCCAATCTGCTTCAAACGGCTTTATGGGATTTTCTTCCGAATAGACAGCTGGTATATGAAATGACTTATTGGAAGGGAAAGCATAGTCGCGACGCAATTTTTTGCGAATGCGCAAAGCCATGGGATCGACTTTGGTGTTGCTCAAGTCACAAACTTTAATGCGCGTAGGATCTATTTTTCCGCCGGCGCCGGTAGAAGTTACGATGGCAATTTTGTGCTCGTGGGCATAATTTAGTAAATGACATTTGTAAGTAATATTGTCTATGCAATCCAAAACCAAGTCGGGCTCAATTTGCCAAAATTTTTCTGCAGTAGCCGGGGAATAGACAAGTTTGAGAGCTTCTATTTGAGCCCAAGGATTTATTTGACGTAAACGAGCAGCCATCACTTCGGCTTTGCTTTGGCCAACTGTGTTATGTAAGCAAGGAAGCTGGCGATTTATATTGCTGGGGTTGATCGTATCAAAATCTACTAAAGTAAGTTTACCTATAGCACTTCGAGCCAAAGCTTCTCCGGCCCAGGAACCGACCCCGCCGACGCCCACCACTGCGACGTGCGCGCTTTCTAACTTATGAAAACTTTCCAAGCCTACCAAGCGAATGAGGCGTTCGAAAAAGCAAATTTTTTGAGGATCTAACTCTTTCATCTCTAATTTTAATTAGCCTCTTGAGATAGCTCTTCTAAATTTAAAGGACGGCGCCCTAAGTAAAAGCGGGGTATATGCATAGGTAGATTAGTTAAAACCTCATAGCATATAGTATTGCGTTTTTGAGCTATTTCGTCAGCAGAAATGCAATCATTGCCTTGCTTGCCTATAATGACAGCCTCATCGTCGGGACGCACTCCGGGAATATCGGTAACGTCTACCATACATAAGTTCATACAAACGCGTCCGATAATAGGGGCACGATAACCGCGAATTAAAACTTCTCCCTTGTTGCTTAGCGAACGGCTCAGACCGTCGGCATAGCCTATAGGCAAAATAGCAATATCAGTGGTGCGGTGACAGGTAAAAGTGCAGCCGTAACCTATACAAGTGCCAGCTTGAGCAGTTTTTACTTGGACAACTATAGCTTTGTAAGTTAGAGCTGGCTGCAGGAATCCGACCGCACGGTTATCTCTATATTGATCGGAGCCGAATTTATCCAAATTTTTGTCACCGTTAACTTGCTCTCCGGCCAGTTTGTAAAGATCTTTTCCCTGTCCGGCCATTACTAAAGCTGTTTCCTGAGAAGGCCATAAACCGTAAATGGCTATACCCGGTCGTACCAATTCCAGGCAAGTTTTAGGTAAGAGTAAAGTACCGGCTGAGGCGGCTATATGACGATAAGGAATATTTATACCCAGCTCTCTGATTTTTTTTATACAATCGGCAAACTTAGCAAATTGAGTTTGTGTATAAGTTTGATCGAGTTGATCGGCAGCAGCAAAGTGAGAATATATACCCTCAATCTCTATGTTGGGCAATTTGGCTGCTTGTTCGCAGAAAGAGAGTAACTCATCCGGAGGTACGGAAAGACGTCCCATACCGGTGTCTACCTTAAGATGGACTTTGGCATTTTTCCCCAATCTTACGGCAATGTCGGAAATAGCTTGAGCAAATTCCAGATCCATAATCGGAGGACGTAAATCCAGTTTTACGGCTTCCTCGATTTGTGTAGCTAAGATAGGAGCTACCAAGACGATTGGCTTAGTTATGCCTGCTTTACGTAATCTGCGTCCTTCGTCGATATTGGCAATTCCAAAGCCCCAAGCACCTTCTTCATCTAAAGTAAGAGCTACGGCTTCCAGACCGTGTCCGTAGGCTTCGCTTTTAACTATAGCCAAAATTTGGGAATTAGGAGCGTTTTTTGATAAATTTCTGAAATTGTGGCGGATGGCATCTAAATTAACTTCAATCCAGAAACTGTAACGATGAGAACTGAGCACTGTGTTAAGTGACCTTATCATTTTTATTTTTCCGCTCATTATAATCTTTTTTTATACTTGGTGGCAAATTTTTTTAGGGCTATGAATGTAGCAAATTTTCAATCGACAGTTTATTTTTTGGACGCTTTGAGCTTTTGGTTGTGGCTATAGGTTCAGTCGAGTCAGCTAAGCAGGATAAAAGAAAACAGAGGGGAAAAATCGGGCTTCGAAGTTTGAAAAATGCGGGCTTGACTTATAAAAAATCACTAAAAAGTCCGTAGCTTACATAGGAGTCTCGATGTCAGATACCGCCGTAAATCTCAGTGCCGCTCTTGACAATGTCGAAGAGCTTTTAAATGCTCAGAAAAACGCAGAAGCTTCAGAAGAGCTGTCCCGTTTGGCCAAAGAAGAAATTTCTCAGCCCGAAGAATTGGTTCGTCTTTATCATCTCAGCGGAGTTGCTTCCTCCCGTTTAGGCAAAATGGATGACGCTATTATACAATTCCGTCGCAGTCGCGCTGAAGCCGAAAAGGTAAATGACCAGAAAGCTATGGCTCAAGCCGACGAATATTTGGGCTCCGCTTATCATCAGCGCAACCGTTTGGACGAAGCTCGTTTCCACTATTCCAGAGCTTTGTCTGTTTGGACTGAATTAGGCGATAAGGCCGGTCAGGGGCGCGGTCATCGCAATATGGGTAACCTTTATGTAGATGCCAATCAGTCTCGCGCCGCTATGGCTGAGTATGATGACAGTTGCCAATTCTTCCGTGAGCTCGGTATGAGCGAAGAGATGGCTCCGGCCATTATGCACCGTGCTACTATGGCTTATGGTAGCAAAGGGTTGACTGCCGCTTTGGAAGTTTATAAAGCTGGAATTGAAGAAGAAAAGTGCCATCACTATTTAGTACTTAATAACTACGGCTTTATGCTTATGCTCAACAATCAAGTTGAAGACGGCATGAAGTATCTTAAGCAATCTATGGAAGAAATCGAAGCTAAACACATTAATGATGATGATTTAGCTTTGGTTTGCTTGAATATCGGTGTGGCTTATGCTTTAACTGGCAGTTTAGATGAAGCTGAGAAGTATTTACGTCGTGCTGCCGGACTTCTGGAAGCTTATCCTCAGGCTAGAGCTGTTGAGTTCTTGCTTCAGGCCAACGATAAATATCGCGATAAAGGTTTCAATAAATATCTGATCGTAGAAAACGGTCAAAAGAAGTCTTTGGCTCATTTGAACTTAGCTGCCGTTCTCGCTTGGGGTGGCAAAATTGAAGAAGCCAAAGAAGAGGTAGCTAAGGGGGTGGAGTCCGATAGAGGCTATGGTTATCCTCACCTTTCCGCCGGTTGGATTTATCTGACTGCCGGTATGCAGCAAGAAGCTGCTGCCGCTTTCTATCGTGCTTGTGGTTTTGAGCCAAACAATGAGGAGTTCCGCAAAGCTTTGAGTTTAGTTAATCCTTATGCTCAGGCTAAGGTTGGTCGCAACGATCCTTGTCCTTGCGGCAGTGGTAAAAAGTTTAAAAAATGCCACGGAATTAACGCTTAATTTTTTAGCGTAAAGTCTCAGTTAGGGCTGTCTCTTTGAAAAAAGCGGGCCGCTGCAGCAGAAAGCGAGTTTTCTGTTTGCGGCTTGTTCTCGGAGAGACAGCTTTTTTTCTTGAAATTTTCAGAAGGAAGAGACTTCTTTTTAGGCAAGTTTGCCGACGGAATTGTTATGCTTCAGCTGAGAATTTTAGCCAAAAAATAATTTGGAGAAGGGCGCAGAATTGGAATTTATTGTGTTGGTAATCGCGGCTTTGGGAATGTTTTTCCTGCCGTTTATCTTTTCTGTTATAGCCATGGCTTCTTGCCAAAGCTTAAAGAAGCGCGTGGAAGCGCTCGAAGTAGGTCTTAAAAATTTAGCCTCCTCTTTTCCTGTAACTACTGGGCGCTTATCCGAATCGGAAATAAAACATCACTCGCAAGCCAAAGAATCGATGGCTTCTTCAGTTTGTACCGACGGCGAGGAACGCGCTAAACTTAATAATACTCCGATTGCCAAGAGCTTTAGTGAGAGTGCCAGACCAACTCTATCCTTAACTAAGGAAGATGCGCTGTCAAGTGAGTCTGTTATTTCCTTAAATCAGGCAGCAGCAACCGAACCAGAATCTGCAGCTTGGGTCAGCCCACAAAAGATTATCGCTCAACTTGAAGCAAAAAATAACTCTGTTTTGCCGTCTTCCGATTCAGCTGAAAATGGTCTGGAACAGTTTTTTTTGGGCAGCCTTTTCAATAAATTAGGCGCTCTGGCTATTATCGTCTTTGTCATCCTCTTCATAAAGTGGTTATCCCCATTTTTGGCTTTGACTGCAGCTATGAAGGTTGGTGCGGTCTATGCTTTGAGCTCGGTGCTTGTGGGCTTAGGTTTTTATCTTTTGCCTAAAGACAATATGCGCGGCTTTTCCGAAACCCTTTTGGGGTTGGGATTAGCTTCGGCTATCATGGTAACTTATGCTGGCAGCGTTTACTTTGATCTTTGGGATAATTACGTAAGCTTGGCTCTGGCTTCACTTATTTTGTTGGGCACTTATGTATTGGCTTATTGGGCTCAACGCAAATCCATTATTTGTCTGGGAGCTTTGGCTGGTTATGCCAACTTAATTTTTATTCAAACTTCTATCGACAGTACTTATGTTTTTGATGTCTATTTAGTAATTCTGGCTCTTTTTTGTTTAATAGGTACTGTGCGTTGCCGTAGATGGAATTCACTTTTTAGTATCAACTTAGCCATAACTTGGCTTTTTATTGTCGTTCGCACCGGTATTTTTGAAAAGGCTGACCGAATTTTTAGTCCTTATGCTTTGGGAGCCATCTGGCTTATCGTCTTGATATACGATTACTTCCGCCGCCAAGACGAAAATAATCCTAAGCAGCCTTCCGTTTGGATTAATCACCTTATGATGGCTTTGGGAGCCAATTGTATTTACAGTGAAGGTCAAGCCTTTGCTGCTTTTATGATGGCTGCGGTGGCTTTATTTGGCTTAGCCAAATTGCGTGCAGAAAATATGAACACTTTAGCTAGAGCTTTTGTCAATGCTGGCTTATTTGTGGTCGGTCTTTCTGCGTACAACTTCCAAGAGCCATTGTCCAGAGTTATTTTCCTCTCTATAGCTGGTTTAGTTATTCTTTGGATTGCTTTTAATAAAGTTATCAAACCGGAAGTACAACGACGCCTCTTCTTCTGGAGCGGTTTGCATAATGCATTGGCTTTTTTCATTATGCTAGTGGCCGACTTTAATGGCAAATTTGACTTTTTCTTAAGTCCTGATCGAGAACTTCATAAGCTGGCCATAATTATTTTCGGAGTTTCTATTGCTGCTTGGCTGTTTGGCTATTTGATGTTCCGTCACTACAATGGTGATGAAAAATACAGAGATTTCAACCTTTGGGCTGGTATAACCTTAGCTTATATTTATTTTGGTCGAGAATTAGCCGATATTTTAGATCGCGTTTTGAGTTTAAACGGTCAACAGTGGTGGGCTTTTAGCTGCTTTAGCTTAGTGGCCGTTTGTTCTATTTATGCTTTGCAAGCTATGCTTCAAGCCAAAAAGGCTAAGAGCAATGCTTTTGCCATTGGTTTCAATTTGGCTTTAGCTCTGTCTTTATTTGGCTTGACTATCAATACTCTTAGCATTACAGGTATTTATGCCGAATTTATTCCTATAGTTAATATCGGCTTTTTAGCTCACGCTTTAGCTATTTTGGCTTTAGCTGCCGCTTTTGTACTTTACGGATCTGAAATTTATCTGGTTGGAGCTGTGCTTAGTGGCTGGTCTTTAGTTCATATAGAAGGACACAATATTGCCGCAGTTTGCCATTTAAGTTCTATTACTTCTGTTTTGTGGATGCTCTACGCAGCGGCAATCCTTTGGGGTGGTATTCGCTTTAAGAATCGTTATATCACCAACTGTGGTATTTTTATTGTTTGCTTTACTTTGCTTAGAATAATAACCTACGATATTGTGAATTTGCCCATTGGCTACAAGTTGCTGCTCTTCTTTGTTTTGGGCGTAGCTCTTTTGCTTACTTCTTACTATTACTCGAAGCATCTTAGTCACAATGGTACTGATATACCTCCCGATGTTGATATACCTACCAGTACCGATCCTAAACCTGTCTCTTCCGTTCCCGCTATAGATTCTCAGGTTTCTTTTTCTGAAGATACTCAAGAGTTTAAAGAGACAGAAATTCCCGATTTAAGCAATCAAAATGCCTTTAAAGAAGTTGACAGTTCGGTTTCGCAATCTCCTTTTAGCGACAGATTAAATGAGATTGAATCTGTAGAAAGTTTAACCGCTTCTGTTGCAGAAAATGGAGACGCTTCGGAGGGAAATACTGCTGAAAATGTCGCTATTGAAAGTACTCAAGTGCCTATCGTCGCCGGTAAAGCCAGCTGGCATAATGATTGAATAGATAGTCAATTAAAAAGGATTTTGTACCTCTGTTAACATTTTGGCAAGCTGTTTCTATATAATTAACGTTTTTTATTGTGTAGTATAACTGCGTGGGGGAAAAATATGTCTAAAACTAGGTTGGTTTAACTAAATGGGTTTAGGTAGCATATCCAGCAGTTCTTTTACTGCCTTTAATAATATTCAGCAGAGTGACGTTAAGCGTCCTGAAGGCTTCCAAGGCACAGGCAAAGATGTCTTCGTTCGTGACGATAGCTCTCAATTTTCCAAAGAACAGCAGTTCGCCAAAGCTGGTCGTCTCTTCCAGAGTACCCAGGCTGGTCATATTCATGCCGCCTCCGAAGTTGAAGTCGAAGGCGTCAGTATGTATGAAGGTCGCAATGGCTATGACAAAAACTTCTTGGGCACCGAACTTCCTTTACCTGAGCTCGGTTCTTCCATTCAAGATAAAGTAGCTATGCGTACCGACAAGCCGGGCGAGAGCGAACTTACCTACACTAACTTTTCCGTCGTTATGAACAAAGAGCGCAAGCAGTGCTTCTATGCTATTTGCAATATCGACGGTACCAGTCATCGCAACGTCAGACGTTCCGGCAATTGGTCTATTGACGGTCGTATTCCCCGCGAATATCAGTTGGGCAACGAGGCCTATAAAAATAACAATATCGACAAGGGCCATATGGTGCGTCGCTTAGATCCTTGTTGGGGTAAAAATCCCGAGTTAGCTAGTCGTGACACCTTCACCTATTGCAATGCCGCTTTGCAGCATGGCGGCTTGAACCAAAAAGAATGGCTCCAACTCGAAGACCATGTGCTCGGTTCTGCTAAAGGGCAGAAGATGACTGTAATTACCGGCCCTATCTTCTCCAAAGACGATCCTAAGTTCGACAATAACGGTCGTATGAGCGAACCTACCCAGATCCCTATGAAATTTTTCAAGACTGTGGTCTGGAATGATGGTCAAAAACTCAAGAGCGCTTCTTTTATCCTTTCTCAGGAAGATATTATCAATAATGATAGCTCTTTGGGCATTAAGGGTGGCTTCGATCCCGATCGCTTCGAAGTTTACCAGGTGCCTCAGAAAGAGGTTGAACGCCTTACCGATCTTCACTTTGGCAATATCGGTGATATTACCGAACAGCCTATGCGCCTGACTGCCGAAAATGATTACGCTCCTAAGTTAAACTAAATTAGCTTTTTAGTACGTAAAATAGCTAATTGAATGCGCTTCAAAAGCTTTGGCTTTGGGGCGCATTTTTGTTTAAAAGTTTTTTTGGTTAAGTTGTTACAATTTTTTGCCTAATTAGGCTTTTAAATTCTGTAGTATCAAGTTAGTTAATGTTTGTGGGCAAGTAAGTTTGTTACTTGTTTTGTAGCAAAAGGGCTTGCTCGTCTCAATTCGTGGAAAAAATTGGCAGTTTTTGTAACTGTTAAGTTTTTTTACAAAGCCTAGTTAAAGGGATAGGAATTGTAGAACATGGGTATCGGAAGTATTTCTGGTAATTCTTTATATACTAACACTCAGATTTCTGAGAGTTCTATTAGTCGCCCTGAAGGTTTTCAGGGTACAGGCAAAGATGTATTTGTCCATGATGACGAAGCTCAGCTCACCAAAGAGCAGCAGTTCGCTAAAGCTGGCCGTCTCTTTCAGAGCGTAAACGACAGCAGTTTTGAGATTGCTAAGAAAAAGAACCGCCGCAGAAATGACGGCGCTCATGGTCCCAACGGCCCTCAGGGCCCCAAAGGTCCCCGCGAAGTTAAGCCCGACGGCGTAAGTATGTTTGAAGGGCGTAACGGTTACGACACCTCTTTCCTGGGCGTAGAGCTTCCTTTGCCCGGTTTGGGTAGTTCCATTAAAGACAAAGTGGCTATGCGCACCGACAAGCCCGGCGAGTGCGAACTTACTTACACCAACTACTCCGTAGTAATGAACAAAGAGCGCAAGCAGTGCTTCTATGCCATTTGCAACATTGATGGCACTACTCATCGCGATGTTAAGCGTTCCGGTAGCTGGAGCCTCGATGGTCGTATTCCTCGCGAATACCAGCTCGGCAACGAAGCCTATGCCGACAACAATATCGACAGAGGCCACATGGTTCGCCGCTTAGATCCTTGCTGGGGCAAAAACGCCGATTTGGCTAGCCACGACACTTTCAGCTATTGCAACTCTTCCTTACAGCACGCTGGTTTAAACCAGAAAGAGTGGCTCCAGCTCGAAGACCACGTTCTCAATTCTGCTAAAGGCCAGAAGATGACCGTCATTACCGGCCCTATCTTCTCCAAAGACGATCCTTCCTTCAACAACCATGGCAAGATGAAAGAACCGGCCCAGATTCCTATGAAGTTCTTCAAGACTGTGGTTTGGACCGAAGGCAAAGAGCTCAAGAGCGCTTCCTTCATCCTTTCTCAGGAAGACATTATCAATGGTGACGGTTCCTTAGGTGCTAAGGGCGGTTTCGATCCCGATCGCTTCGAAGTTTACCAGGTGCCTCAGAAAGAAGTTGAGCGCCTCACCGATTTGCACTTTGGCAATATTGGCGACATCACCGAGCAGCCTATGCGCTTGACCGCTGAGAATGACTACGCTCCTAAGTTAGCCTAGTAAATATCACTAAGCGGAAGCCGCATTGTAGTCGGCACGCTTAAATAAGCGCTTTGGTTTCATATTGAAGCCAGAGCGCTTTTATTTTTCTTTTGGTCAATTTTGTTACATTTTTGTGCCTAACCAGTCGTTTAAATTCTGTAGTATCTACTGAGTTAGAAAGTTTTGGGGCGGGGAGAAAATCGGAGTCGTTGACTGTGGGTATCGGAAGTATTTCTGGCAGCTCTTTATATATAAATAATCAGGTTCCTGAAAGCTCTATCAGCCGTCCTGAAGGATTCCAGGGCACTGGCAAAGATGTCTTTGTTCATGATGATAATGCTCAGTTTGTTAAAGAGCAGGACTTTGCTAAAGCTGGTCGTCTCTTCCAAAGTGGGAATCGCGAATCTCAGCAAGCTGATTCCGCTTCTGGTGTAGTTACAATTCAAGGCGACAAAGTCAGTATGTTTAATGGTCGCAATGGCTACGACAAAAACTTCTTAGGTACCGAGCTTCCTTTGCCTCAACTTGGCTCTTCCATTCAAGATAAAGTGGCTATGCGTACTGACAAGCCCGGCGAGAGCGAGCTTACTTACACCAACTACTCCGTAGTAATGAATAAAGATCGCAAGCAGTGCTTCTACGCTATTTGCAATATCGACGGTAATAGCCAGCACGCTGTTAAGCGTTCCGGCAACTGGACTTTAGATGGCCGCATTCCTCGTGAATACCAATTGGGCGATGAAGCTTACAAACGCAACAATATCGACAAGGGCCACATGGTACGTCGCTTAGATCCTTGCTGGGGTAGCAATGCCGAATTAGCTAGCCGTGACACTTTCAGCTATTGCAACGCTTCTTTGCAACATGCCGGTTTAAACCAAGATGAATGGCTCGCTTTAGAAGACCATGTGCTCAATTCTGCCAGCGGTCAGAAGATGAGTGTAATTACTGGCCCTATTTTCTCCGAGAACGACCCTTGGTTCGATAATAATGGCAAGATGAAAGAGCCTGCCCAGATTCCTATGAAATTCTTCAAAACAGTCGTTTGGGCCGACGAAAAAACTGGCAATTTAAAGAGCGCTTCTTTCATTCTTTCCCAGGAAGATATTATCAAAGAAGATGACACCATTAAGCTTAAAGGCGGTTTTGAGCCTGGCCGTTTCGATGTCTATCAAGTGCCTCAAAAAGAAGTTGAGCGCCTTACCGATTTGCATTTCGGCAACATTGGCGATACTTGCAAAAAAGCCGTGCGTTTGACTGCAGAAAATAACTATGCTCCCGTAGGTTTAGATAAGTAAGGAACTGAGCATTTAGATGAGAAGCGTTTTGCTCTTGAAAAAATAAAGAGCAAGGCGCTTTTTTTTGTTCTGGAGCTTAATCATAAGCTACAAACTAAAAAAATGCGATTTTAAATGAAAATTTGACAAGCTTGTTACAATTTTGTGCACAAATAGTATTTTAAATTCTGTAGTATTTATTGGTAAACAAGGTCTGGGGTGGGGAGAAAACTAGGGGTTGTTCACAATGGGTATCGGAAGTATTTCTGGTAGTTCTTTATATACTAATACTCAAATCTCTGAGAGTTCTATTCGCCGTCCTGAAGGTTTCCAGGGTACAGGTAAAGACGTATTCGTACACGACGATAACGCTCAATTTGTCAAAGAGCAGGATTTTGCTAAGGCCGGTCGCCTTTTCCAAAGCTGCCAGCGCGAGGCACAGCCTCAAGCCAATCCTGAGGAAACTCAGCAAACCAATATTATGTCTGCCGCTTCCGGCGTTGATATTGAAAATGTCAACATGTTTGAAGGACGCAACGGCTACGACAAGTCCTTCTTAGGTGTAGAACTTCCTTTGCCTGGTTTGGGTGATTCCATTAAAGACAAAGTAGCTATGCGTACCGATGAACCCGGCAAGAGTGAGCTCACTTACACCAACTACTCCGTCGTAATGAATAAAGATCGCAAGCAGTGCTTCTACGCTATTTGCAATATAGATGGCAACAGTCATCAGAACGTAAAGCGCGATGGCAATTGGACTATTGATGGTCGCATTCCTCGTGAATATCAATTAGGCAACGAAGCTTATGGCGGCAACAATATCGATAAGGGCCACATGGTGCGCCGCTTAGATCCTTGCTGGGGCGACGATCCTCTGCGCGCCAGCCGTGATACTTTCAGCTATTGCAATGCCACCTTGCAGCATGGTGCTTTGAACCAAAAAGAATGGCTCTGCTTAGAGAACCACGTTTTGGACAGCGCCACTACTGGCAAAGAAAAGCAGAAACTTACCGTTATCACTGGCCCGATCTTCTCTGAAAACGATCCTAAGTTTGACAACAAGGGCAGAATGAAAGAAGCTACCCAGATCCCCATGAAGTTCTTCAAGACCGTGGTCTGGAACGATGGTGGCAAGCTTAAGAGCGCCTCTTTCGTGCTCTCTCAGGAAGACATTATCAATAAAGATCACTCTCTCTTTAAGAGCAAGGGTGTAGATCCCGGCCGCTTCAGCGTTTACCAGGTGCCTCAGAAGCAACTCGAGCAAATGACCGATTTGCACTTCGGCAATATCGGTGACATCACCGAGAAGCCTATGCGCTTAACTGCCGAGAACGATTACGCTCCTAAGTTAAGCTAGCATTTTGTTTTAGCTGAGTAGAAAGCTGCTCGATTTTAATAAGTCGAGCAGCTTTTTTGAAATAGAGAACTTTGCATATATTACAGTGGGGGGAGAACAATGGAGCTATTTTCAGTGGGAATAGGCAGCATTTCCAGCAATTCTTTATATATTAACACTCAGGTCTCTGAGAATAGTGTCAGCCGTCCTGAAGGCTTTCAGGGTACGGGCAAAGATGTTTTTGTTCGTGACGAGAGCGCTCAGTTTGCTAAAGAGCAAGAATTCGCCAAGGCTGGTCGTCTTTTCCAAAGCTGCGGTCGCGAAGCTCAACAAACTAATTCCGCTTCTTCTTTGATCTCCGTGCAAGGCGAGCCTGTCAGCATGTTTGAAGGGCGCAACGGCTACGACAAATCTTTCTTGGGCGTAGAACTTCCTTTGCCCGGCTTAGGTTCTTCCATTCAGAATAAAGTGGCTATGCGCACCGATAAGCCTGGTGAGTGTGAGCTTACTTACACCAACTATTCAGTAGTAATGAATAAAGAGCGCAAGCAATGCTTCTACGCTATTTGTAATATTGATGGTAGAGCTTCTCGCAGCGTAAAACGTGAAGGTACCTGGACTTTAGATGGCCGCATTCCTCGCAAATATCAGCTTGGTGACGAAGCTTACGGCGGAAATAGCATTGATCGCGGTCACATGGTGCGTCGCTTAGATCCTTGTTGGGGCCAAAATGCCAAGTTAGCTGGTGAGGATACTTTCAGCTATTGCAACTCCGCTTTACAACACGGTGGTCTCAATAAAAAAGAGTGGTTGCGTTTAGAAGATCACGTTTTAAATTCAGCTCGCGGTTCCGGTCAAAAAATGACTGTAATTACTGGCCCTATTTTTGCCGATGACGATCCGAAGTTCGACAATAAAGGCGCCATGAAAGAAGCTACCCAAATTCCTTTACAGTTTTTCAAAACTGTAGTTTGGAATGAAAAAGGCACCTTAAAGAGCGCTTCCTTTATTCTCTCTCAAAAAGATATTATCAATAATGATAGCTCTCTCTTTAAAGCTAAGAAGAATAAGGGCAAAGGCTTCGATCCCGGTGAATTTAAAATTTATCAAGTGCCGCAGAAAGAAGTCGAGCGTCTTACCGATTTGCACTTTGGCAATATCGGTGATATTACCGAAACAGCTATGTGCTTAAGCGCTGACAACAATTACGCTCCTAAACTCAGCTAAAGTATTTAACTTAGCTACATATTAGGTAAATATAGATGGGCCGCGCTGTAAAAATATTTTGCAGCAGACGGCTCATTTTTTATACGTTAACTAAAAGTTCACAAAAAAGGAACATTTTTGCCTAATTGACTGCTAATATCTAGGAGAAAGGGGAGGGAAAGATTATATAAAACGTTACTTAGCTCCAATATTTTTCTTTGTATCATTGCATACAAGGGAACTTTGAAGCTGAGCAGCATGTAGGTGGGACATCACCTATTAAGAGAGAGCCGATGCTTTCAAACCAGAAGGCGCAGTTCGCTGATATCTCAAAATCCTTAAGTTAAGCAAATTTTGTTTGAGTTAAGGAGCATGTCACGCCTGAAGATATTTTGTCTGCGTAAGACATTTAGAATCAGGAAATTAACCTGTTTTTAGGCGAAGCAGGTTTCGGTAATGGAGCAGATAAAAATGGGAATCAATAGTATCTCTAACAGCTCGTTATTCAACAATCCTCAGATGATTGAAAATTCTGTCAGTCGTCCAGAGGGCTTTCAGGGAAGCAGTAAGGATGTGTTCATCCACGATGACAACAGAGACTTTGCTAACGAGCAAGCCTTTGCTAGCGCCGGCAGACTTTTCAAGAATCATGCCAGTGCTCAAGCTCAAAAGGCTGAGGGCCCCATCACTGTCCAAGGCGACGGCGTCAACATGTATCGCAATCGTGCCGGTTATGATAGCTCTTTCTTAGGTAAAGAGCTTCCTTTGCCGGAATTGGGCAGTTCCATTAAAGACAAAGTGGCTATGCGTACTGACAAGCCTGGCGAGTATGTTTTACCTTATACTCACTTCTCCATCGTTATGAATGGTGAGCGCAAACAGTGCTTCTACACCATTTCCAATATCGATGGTGCTACTCACCAAGACTTGCCCCGCAGCGGCAAATGGGAACTCGATGGTCGTATTCCCCGCGATTGTCAATTGGGCAACGAAGCCTATAAGAACAATGATATCGATAAGGGCCATATGGTGCGTCGCTTAGATCCTTGCTGGGGTAAAGAAGCCAAGCAAGCTAATAACGATACTTTTAGCTACTGCAACGCTACTTTACAGCATGCCGGTTTGAACCAAAAAGAATGGTTAAATCTGGAAAATCATGTTCTCGATAGTGCAACTGGCGGTAGTCAGAAGATGACTGTAATCACTGGACCTATCTTCTCTGATGACGATCCTAAGTTCACCAACAACGGAGCCATGAAGAAGCCCGTTCAGATTCCTATGCAGTTCTTCAAAACTGTAGTTTGGGCTGACGAGAAAACTGGCAACTTAAAGAGCGCTTCCTTTGTACTTTCTCAGAAAGACATCATTGAGAGCGATCATAGTTTAGGTATTTCTGGCTTCGATCCCGATAAATTCAGCGTTTATCAGGTTCCTCAGAAGCAGCTTGAACAAATGACTGATTTGCACTTTGGCAATATCGGCGATATTACCAAAGAGCCAGTGCGTTTGACTGCTGAAAATGACTTTGCCCCTCAGGGTCTTGACAAGTAAGCAACAAGGTTTCAGTCTGTTGCTGCTGCGGCAGATCGAAACTTTATAGCTTATTGAAGGCTGTTGCCGAGTTATCTTCTTTCTCGGCAGCAGCCTTTTTCTATTGGGGCGCTATAAAAGGTGAAAGAGTAACCCTAATAGAACTAGGAACGGCACAATTTTGTCAAAGGCGGAGCCTTTTCCGGCAAACTTCCGCCTGTATTTAGGAGTTTTTTCTTATGACCGATCCTGAAGCTGTAAATCCTGAAGAAGAGTCTTTAGAGGCCCCGGAATATCTTAACAATTTAATGGATGAGCTCATTGTTTACGCCAAATATCATGATGAGCACATGGAAGCCGAATGGATTCCGGAAGAAAATGTTTTCCGCGTTTATCAGGATGATCAGCCTGAAGTAGATGTTTTCATGGTCGATGTCGACGATGCCATGTACCATGAAGCCGAAGCTGTAGTAGTAGAAGCTGAAATTGGTGAATACAGCGAAGATTTGGATCCGGCTGAATTATTGCGCTTCTGCGACCAGAACCTCATTTATAGTCGCTTAATGATTAGTAAGGGCGACGATTGCGAATATGTTATCTTACAAGCAGCATGTCCAGTTAGTCAGCTTAGTGCCGCTCAGTTGGATTGCATGATTCGCGAAGTTTCCGTCTATTCCGGTGAACTCAGTGAAGAAGATGACGGAGAAGACGAAGAATAAATTTTGAAAATATTTAGAGATCCCGTACATGAGGATATTTTCCTGCCCGATGAGTTGATTGAGCTTATAGATACGGCTCAAATGCAGAGACTTCGAGGCATAAAGCAGTTAGGTACGGCATCTTTGGTCTATCCGGGAGCAGTTCACACTCGCTTTGAACACAGCTTAGGTACGTGCCACTTGGCGCTTACCCTACTAAATATACTGGAGGAATTCGGTACTAAGGTTGATTCTTCCAAAAGGTTAGCTGTGAGTGCGGCTGCTCTTTTGCATGATATAGGTCATATTCCCTTTGGTCATACTGTAGAAGATGAGCGGCGCATTTTTAGCCGTCATGATTCGCCTGAGCGTTTCGAACTTTTTTTTAATAAACGTACTGAGCTGGGCAAAGTACTTCATAAATTGGCTATAGCCGAATCTGTAAGAGCTATTCTCTGCGGACAAACTGAAGAAGCTTGGCCAAATGAGCTTATTAGCGGTATGTTTTGCGCCGATCTCTTGGATTATTTGGCTCGCGATGCCTATTTTTGTGGTCTATCTCAAAAATATGACAAGCGCATTATTCGCAGCTTGCGCATAGATGGCAACCATTTATATTTAGATTGTCAGAAAAATGGTGTAATTAGAGAAGATTTAGTTTCTGAGGTTATAAATTTACTGCGCTTGCGCTATTTCTTAACCGAGCGCGTTTTTTTTCATCATACTAAGACCGCTTCCGGAGCCATGATTTCTCGTATAGTGGAGCGTGCCCTAGAATTGGGTTTAAAGCTTAAAGATATTTTGCCTTTGGGCGATGAGCGTCTTTTGGCTTTTATAGACTGGCATTTTGGCGAGGATCCCCTGATTGCCGGATTGCTTAAAGCTTTCAGCTCACGCAAAATTTATAAGCGCGCTTATGTGTTGACCAGGCGTATTGGTTACGAAAAAGAGTCACAGTTGGTGGAACGTTTTCATAACAGAACCGAATTGCGCAAAGAAGCTGAAGAGGAGCTTACTACAGAGCTTGGACTTGAGCCGGGTGAGCTGATTATTTATTGCCCTTCGGCCAATATGCAATTAAAAGAAGCCGAAGTTTTGGTAAAAATAGGGACAGAGGCTCCGTGCTCTCTGGCTTCTTTACAATTGCCAGAAGTTAATGTACTGCGTGATAAGCATCGCAATTTGTGGCGTTTTTACGTTTTTGTGGCTCAGAAGCGCCAATATAAATTAAAACAAATTTCTCGGGCTTGCGAACGCTATTTTGGTTCGGAAAACCATTTGCCAGCTTTGCAAAGTGCGCAGCTTTATATGAATTTTTAGCTTGGCATTGACTTGTATAGGCGTAGGCGCATTCAAATAGAGGCTTGTACCTTATTTTCGCCATCGGTTATAAAATGTTAGCTTTACATGAACGTGCTATAGTGAAAAAAAGACCGGCGTGACAAGTATAACAAGGTCGCACAGGCAAAATAGGCATAGCGCAGTCGTAGTGCGAAAAAAAATGAGTTTTTTTCTAAAAGGGTATTGCATTATTAGGGCCGAGATGGTATATTAGCGGAGCCAGAGGAGCTCGGGCCCATAGCTCAGCGGTTAGAGCAGTTGGCTCATAACTAATTGGTCCCTGGTTCGAATCCAGGTGGGCCCACCAAAACCCCTTGGCTTTCGGAAAGAAAGTATATATGGCCCGGTGGTCTAGCGGTTTAGGACGCTGGCCTTTCAAGCCGGAGATCACGGGTTCGATTCCCGTCCGGGCTACCACTCAAAATACTGTCCTTTATAGGAAAGGCGGTTAAATAGGATGAGAGGCTGATTTAGTTAAACAGCGTTTGCTGATAAGCTTCTCTTTTTTTTGGACGAGTAGCTCAGTTGGTTAGAGCACCTGCCTTACAAGCAGGGGGTCGGCGGTTCGAGTCCGTTCTCGTCCACCATAAGATGGGATCTTAGCTCGGAGAGTTAGGGTCTTTTTTTTTATCCTTTTTGACATAAAGTATATTTTTAGTATCATGTAGCGGTATAAAAACAATATTCGAAAGAGAATTGACGAAGTTGCTAAAGCCCTTAACTTGTGTAGAAATTTGCGCCGGAGCTGGCGGACAGGCGTTGGGATTGGCTTTAGCCGGCTTTTTCCATCTTGCCTTAGTGGAATACGAAAGTGAATATTGCCAAGTTCTAAAGAAAAATCGCCCTGAATGGAATGTTGTATGTGAGGATGTACACCATTTTAACGGACATAGTTTTAAAGGCGTCGATCTTTTGGCTGGTGGGGTACCTTGTCCACCATTTTCTATAGCCGGTAAACAGTTGGGGAAAAATGATGAGCGTGATCTTTTCCCCGAGGCTATTCGTTTAATTGGGGAAATGAAGCCTAGGGCTGTTATGTTGGAAAATGTTAAAGGTTTTCTGGAAAGTGGTTTTGTTGAATATCGCAACTATATTTTAGATTCTATTGAAAATTTAGGTTATAGAGTTCATATAAAGCTCTTAAATGCCTCAGATTTTGGAGTTCCTCAACTTAGGCCCAGAGTAGTTATTGTAGGTATTGCTGAAGGAGAGCAAGGAAATTTCTCTTATCCCAAAGGAGATAGTAATCAAGTCCAAACTGTTGGCAATTGTTTAGTAGATTTAATGGCTGAGCGTGGTTGGAATGGAGCTAAAGCTTGGGCGAAAAAAGCCGATAAAGTGGCTCCGACTTTGGTTGGCGGCTCTAAAAAACATGGAGGCCCGGATTTGGGGCCAGTGCGTTCTCGCAAAGCTTGGGCTGAGTTGGGAGTTGATGGATTGGGTATAGCCAACAGTGCGCCTGAGCCTGATTTTGAAGGTATGCCACGCTTAACCGGCCGCATGATGGCTCGCTTACAAGGCTTTCCCGACACTTGGACTTTTGGCCATAAAAAAACGGCCGCTTGTCGTATGATAGGCAATGCCTTTCCCCCGCCAGTAGCTCAAGCCGTAGGCCTTAAAATAAAGGAGTGTTTAGAAGGTGCATGCTCTAATTGCCCAAGAGAGAAAAGCTTTTCACAAACAACTTTTAGATACTGAAACCTTGACACTAACTGCTGACGGGATTGTTTCAAATGCAGATAAGAGTAGCAAATTATCTAAGCAAATTGCTCAAGAGATTATAAGGCTTATTGGGCAAAATGATGGCTTAGATATTTGTTTAACAAAAAAAATTGCTGGTCAAACATTAGGAAAACAGTTTGAATTTTGTGTAACTGGATTCTTACAGAAGACTTTTCCATTTTTATCAAATTTGCGCCCTGGTTGTTGGAAAATATTTCAACTTGGCAATAACAACAGACTGAAGACTAGCGATTTTGCCCAGTATGAACATTTAGCTTATTTAAGTAGACTTACTGCTGCTGATTCACAGTTAGCTGCTTCGTTAGGAAATGATTATTTAATTGCACCTGATATTGTTATATATAGGGAGCTCTGCGAAGATTCTGAAATAAATGCAGGTATTGAAATTGTAGATAAGTGTACTTGTACTATGGCGGACTTAAGAAAAGCTAATGGCGGAAAGCCTATACTTCATGCTAGTATTTCGGCAAAATTTACTATGCGAAGTGACAGAGCACAGAACAGTCGCACTGAAGCGTTGAATCTGATTCGTAACCGTAAGGGGCGTGTGCCGCATATTGCAGTAGTGACAGCTGAACCTATGCCTAACAGACTAGCATCTTTGGCTTTAGGAACAGGAGATATAGATTGCGTATATCACTTCGCTCTGTACGAATTAGAACAATCTGTGCACAAGTTCGGCTCTGAAGACAGCGTAGATCTTCTCAAAGCTCTTATATCCGGTCGGCGTTTGAAAGATATCTCTGATTTGCCTCTAGATCTAGCTGTTTAGAAAACGTTTCGGCTTAAAAAAGGCCGACTTTAATTTGGCTAGAATAGCGCCGGGAAGCGGTTGGGCGGTAGATTAGTTTTGCTCGGCTGGGAAAGGTTTTACTCGATGTTTACTTGCAATGCTAAAGCTGATATTGGCGTTTTCGGCGGTTCCGGTTTCTATAGTTTAGATTCCAATGCGGAAATGATTGCGCTTAACACACCTTACGGCCCTACTAGCGACAGAATTTCTTTAATCAATATTCACGGCAAGCGCGTAGCCTTTTTGCCTCGCCATGGCGCCGATCATCGTTTGTCGCCTACGCATATTCCATATAGAGCTAACCTTTGGGCTATGAAGCAACTGGGTGTTAAAGCTATTATCGGCCCTTGTGCCGCAGGTAGCTTGCAAGTTGATATTAAACCTGGCAGCTTTGTGGTTTGCGATCAATTTGTAGATAGAACTTGGGGACGTAAAGATACTTTCTTTGAAGGGCCTGAAGTGCGCCATTTAACTGGAGCCGAGCCCTATTGCCCTAGCTTGCGTCCTTTAGTTGTAGAATGTGCTAAAGAACTTGGCATTGAAGTTCATCCTAAAGGCACTATGGTTGTAATACAGGGGCCGCGTTTTTCTACCAGAGCCGAAAGCGAATGGTTTAGAAAGATGGGCTGGCATGTAGTTAACATGACTGGCTACCCTGAGTGCTATTTAGCCCGCGAAATGGAAATTTGTTACGTCAACGTATCCTTAATTACCGATTATGATGCTGGTATTGAAGGTATTGCTGAAGCGGTAACTGGTGACGAAGTGAGCCGAGTGTTTGCCGAAAATAACCAAAAAGTAAAAGCGCTCATTTACAAAGTGATTGAAAAGATCGATTTAAGTAAAGATTGCTCTTGCCACCACGCTTTAGCTGGCGATACCATGTAGCCATTTTGTTAGGAAATTAGTCGAGCTAGTATAGCTTGTTTGTACCTAAGTAAATAGTAATAGAAAAGACCGCCTCCAAAGAAGAAGCGGTCTTTTTGTATGTTAGCGTTTATAGCTTAAAAGTTTACTTTTTGCCTTGCATAATCTTGGCCCAAGTATCTTTTAAGGTGACTACGCGGTTAAATACCATGTGATCTTTGGTCGTATCTTTATCGGTATAGAAATAACCGGTGCGCTCAAACTGGAACCATTTGCCTGCGGGAGTTTCGGCTACGCTGCTTTCTACTCTGGCATCAGTAATAATTTCCAAAGAGTTGGGGTTAAGTTCGTCGATAAAGTTGACATCTTCGCGGGTAGCGGGATGATCAACAGCAAAGAGGCGATCGTAAAGTCTAACTTCGCAAGGAATAGACTCAGTGGCAGAGACCCAGTGCAAGGTACCTTTAATTTTACGGCCATCGGCAGCGTTGCCACCCTTAGACTCGGGATCGTAAGTGCAATGAACTTCGATAATGTTGCCATTTTCGTCTTTGACGACGGATTCGCACTTAATAATATAAGCGCGGCGCAAGCGAACTTCGCGACCGGGAGCCAAACGGAAGAATTTGGGTACCGGCTCTTCCATAAAGTCATCGCGCTCAATAAAGATTTCTTTGGTGAACTTGAGGTTGCGATATCCCATTTTGGGCGGATCGTCGGGGAAGTAGGGAGCTTCGAACTCTTCTACTTGGCCTGCGGGATAATTGTCAATGATGAGCTTTAAAGGACGGAGAACGCCCATAATGCGTGGTACTTTGGGGTTGAGATCGTCACGGACGGCTTGCTCAAAGACGGAATAACTAGTCCAAGTTTCGGCTTTGCTGATGCCGATGCGGTCGCAGAAAAGGCGGATAGCTTCGGGAGTATAGCCGCGACGGCGCATACCGGCAATAGTTGGCATGCGAGGGTCGTCCCAACCGTTGACACGATGTTCTTTCACCAACTGGAGAAGTTTGCGTTTACTGACGATTACTGACTCCAGGTTGAGGCGAGAAAACTCGATCTGGCGAGGGCGGCATTCTACGCCTACATTTTCCAAGACCCAATCATAAAGGGGACGGTTGTTCTCAAACTCTAAAGTGCACAGAGAGTGGGTGATGCCTTCAATGGAGTCGGAGAGGCAATGGGTGAAATCGTACATAGGATAGATGCACCACTTGTCGCCTGTATGAGGGTGGGACTGATGACGAATACGATACAGAGTCGGATCGCGCATGACAATATTGGGATGAGCCATATCGATTTTGGCGCGCAAAACCTTGGATCCGTCGGGGAATTCTCCGGCCTTCATACGGCGGAAGAGATCTAAATTCTCTTCTACGGAACGATCGCGGCAAGGACTATTTTTGCCGGGCTCAGTAAGCGTACCGCGGCTCAGGCGAATCTCTTCGGCGCTGGAGTCATCTACGTAAGCTTTGCCTTTCATAATCAGGCGTTCGGCATATTCGTAAAGCTGATCGAAATAATCGGAAGCGTTGTAAACTTTGTCGCCCCACTCGAAGCCGAGCCATTTTACGTCTTCTTTGATCGCGTTGATGTATTCGGTCTCTTCTTTGCCGGGGTTGGTGTCGTCCATGCGCAAATGGCAAGTACCGTGATAATCGCGGGCTAAGCCAAAGTCTAAGCAAATAGCTTTAGCATGGCCAACGTGTAAATATCCGTTGGGTTCGGGCGGAAAACGGGTGACAACGGTAGTGTGTTTGCCGCTGGCCAAATCCTCGTCTATAATGTTGCGAATAAAATTGGTAGCGTGAGGAGAAGTTGATTCCACGCGCTCTGTATTGGTATCGTTATTCATAGTTGATAATTCCTTATAGGGCGGATCTCAGAAATCGCGTCCATTAGAATAGAGTCGATTTTTTTTCGACCGGTCTTGATTTTAGCATTTTTTATAGGCTTAGGCTATGTTTGGTTGGTTTTGCTTTAGTCGCTCAAGCAAGTTCCGGTGGGCAGGTAAACAAAGTCGGTCCGTAAATTAAACTGTTCCGGGTCTATAAAAGGAAGGCGAGGGAGAGGATATTTATGTGGGAAAAGATTGGTAATTATGCTCTGAAAATATATGAGCGCATTAGAGAATTTTATGCTACTCCGGGAAATGTGGGCTTAAAAATTCTTTTCTCTGCTTTAGGTTGTTTTGTAATTGGCTTTCTTTTGCCCTTAATACTTATAATAATTGTCATTGCCGCTTGGGTTTTTTATCAAGACTTAAATAGCGGTCCTATTTCCGGTGGTAAAAACTGTCCTCTACCTCCGCCTGAAGAACAAGTTGAACCTGCTAAGCAGAGTCGGCCCTTGAAAGAAGCGCAATTTTTTAGCCGTTTAAGGCCTGATTCGGTTAGATTCTTTTTAGGCGAAGTTGAAAGTTGTCGCTAAATTCTAGGAGTTCTTTTCAGTTAATATGGCCAGTGTTTCGCTCTTTCAAAAATATCGTTCTCAAAAATTTGAAGATTTAGTCGGCCAAGAAGTAGTAGTCAAAACATTAAAAAATAGTTTGGCTTCTGGCCGTATGGCTAATGTTTATCTTTTTTGCGGTCCGCGTGGCACCGGCAAGACCAGTACAGCTAGAATTTTGGCTAAAGCCTTAAATTGTGAAGGTACTGCGGCCGAGCCTTGTCAGGGGCCGACAGCTGAGCCTTGTTGTCAATGTTCGGCTTGCCGAGCTATAGCCGAAGGTTCATGCTTGGATGTATTGGAAATTGATGCCGCTTCTAATACTCAAGTAGATAAAATTAGAGAATTTATCGTTGATAAAGTTCAATTTGCTCCGGCGCAGGTTCGTTATAAAGTTTATATTATTGATGAAGTTCACAAATTATCTGATTCGTCTTTCAATGCACTCTTAAAAACATTGGAAGAGCCGCCCAAACATGTTGTTTTCATTTTAGCCACTACCGATCCGGAAAAAATTCCGGCTACGATTATTTCTCGCTGTCAGCGTTATAATTTCCAACGTTTTACTTTACAACAGACTGTCGATCATATAAAAGATATTGCTGCTAAAGAGGGTGTGCAACTTGATGAGCTGGCCGCTGAGCTTATAGCCCGATCTTCCGAAGGTTCCATGCGTGATGCTTTGGTAATGCTAGAACAAGCCATGTTTTTTTGTTGTCAGCAGGGCGATCATTGCCAACAAATAGGTGGAGAAGACGTGCGTGGCCTTTTGGGATTAGCTGGGGCTGAAGCCATTCAGGAGCTTGTTTCCGGTTTTATTGCTCAAGATTGTTCTCGAGTGTTGAATCTTCTGAATAGTTTAATCAATAAAGGGCGCAATTTAAGTAAGTTGGCAGCTGAGCTTTTAGACTATTTGCGTCAAATGATGCTGATTTGTGTTAAAGCCGCCGATCAAGACTCTTTAGGAGTTACCGATAATTACTTTCAAGAACTGGTTAAACGCAGTCAACTGGTAAAATTGGGGACAATTTTAAGTTGGATTGGCAGCATAAGTGAATTGCAGCGCAGTCTTTCCGGCAATCAAAGTGCTCGCTTAGCTTGGGAAATGGTATTGATTAAGCTGACTGCACCTATGGCCGGAAGTGATACTGGCAGCCTTTTAGCCAGAATTGAAGCTTTAGAAGCTGAAGTTTCCACTTTAAAGATGCTGAAGAGTAACTTGTCGACTCAGGTTGGTTCTGCGACTACATTGGCAGTTGCTCCAGATTCTATGGCACTGCAGAATATAGATAAATCGACTGAAACTAGTGATCTTTTGGCGGTTAATGTTGAAGTGGAGCCTCCGGAAACAGATCCTCTTCCCAACTCGGTTGATAATTTGGGCTGGGGCACAGAACCAGTTGAAACAGCTCCGGTATCTTTGCCTTCTTACAAAGTTTCTCAGGTTGAATCTAAGGGCAGAGGAGCAACTAAAGCTTCAGCTTCATCCAAAAATAGTGAAGTTAGAAGTAGGCAGGGTGGGGCAGGCAAAGTTTGGCAAAAATTATTGGGCTACTTGGAAGAGAAGAAACCGCCGATTTTTGCTTTGGTTCACGGCACTAAGTGTCTTTCGGCTCGCCAAGGCGTAATCGTTATAAAGTTTGATAGTGGACGTCGTGTCGATTATGAGACAGCTTCTCAAAAACGTGCAGAAATAGAAGCCGTTTTAACTGAAGCTATGCAACGTCCTATTGAGCTGGATTTACGTATTAGTAAAGTTGCCAATATAGATCCGCAGGATGAATATATGCATACTGTAAATTTGGTACTTAACAGTTTTGCTGGGCAGACCATAAGTAAATATGCCAATGGCAGTGCATCTGATCCTAGCATTCGAACGGAGGCTTAAAATATAGTGGATGAAGAAATTGATGGCCGCTTAATAGAAGTACCTTATGAACGTTTAAGTATCGAGGCTTTGCAGGGCGTTTTAGAAGAATATGCTACTCGTGGAGGTTATGAGTGTTCTATACCTTTGCAGAAGAGAGTAGATATTCTTAAAAAAAAGTTAGCTAATAAACAATTGGCTATAATGTTTGATCCTATAGAAGAAGAAATTAATATAATAAAAAAAGAGCATATGTAATTATGACAAATGTTGCTTTAATTTCCGATATTCATGGTCGGCTTGATCCTTCAGTTTTGAATTATTTGGAAGATTGCGATTATATTGTTTGCGCCGGAGATACCGAGGATCCGCTTATTCTGGAAGAATTGGCTACTATCGCTCCTGTAACGGCTGTGCGCGGCAATTGTGATTGGCGCCCTTGGGCTGACAATTTGCCTAAAGATGCAATACTCCACGTAGAAGACGTAAATATCTATGTTATTCATAATTTGGATAATTTGTCTTTTACTCCCGATCCTCATAGAATTGATATTGTCGTCTATGGCCATACCCATCGTTATAAGCAGTACTATGAAAATGATGTCCTTTACATCAATCCTGGCAGCGTTTCTGAGCCTCGCGGCGGTCAATATCCTCACATGTATATTTTGGAAATTGAGGGGAAAAAGATCTATACGAAAAATGTTGACCTCTAAATTTCAGCAGCTGTATTAAACGCTTTTTGCCAGGCAAAAGTTTTATTATATATAGTGGGAGTAAGGTAGCCTTTGATCGGTTACGGCAGGCTTGCGAGCTTAGAAAGCGAACTCGGGGAGTGGTTTTAAGCCTTTATTGAAGTTAGTTTTAGAAGGAGAAAGTGAAAAATGCAGAGACAACTTATGAAGCAGATGCAGAAAATGCAAAACGATTTGGCCTCCGCTCAAAAAGAGTTGGAAAATGCTACTGTAGAGGGCGTAGCCGGCGGCGGAGCTGTCAAAGTCGTAGTTACTGGATCTCAGAATGTAAAATCTATCAGTATTTCTAAGGATGCCGTCGATCCCGATGACATGGGAGTTTTAGAAGATTTGGTTTTGGTTGCCATTAACGACGGTTTGGAAAAATCACGTGAACTTTCTTCCAATCGTATGGGCCGTGTGGCTGCTGGCTTAAATTTGCCTCCGGGGTTATTCTAGATTAGAAAAATGTCCAAATATCCTCAGTCTTTGGAGCGCCTTTTAGAACAGCTGCAGCAGTTACCTACAGTAGGGCCGAAGACGGCGTCGCGTCTGGCTTTTTATCTGTTGGGCGCTTCTAAGGAGCGTGTAGAAGCTTTAGCTAAAGCCATGGTGGAAGTTAAGGTGCGTTTGAGAGCTTGTAGCAAGTGTGGCAATATCGCTGAGGGCGATTTATGCGAGATTTGTCAAGATGGGCGGCGCGACGAAACTACTATTTGTGTGGTAGCCAATACTCGTGACCTTATGGCCATGGAAAATTCTGGTGAGTATGCCGGACTTTATCATGTGTTGGGAGGCTTAATTTCGCCGCTTGATGGCATAGGCCCTGAACAATTAAATATAGCTTCCTTGCAAGAGCGTTTAGCTAAAGAACCTGTTAAAGAAATTATTTTGGCTACTAATCCTACTGTATCGGGAGAAGCCACTGCCCTGTATCTTAAGAATATTTTGAGGGCTGACCAAGTCAAGATCACTAGGTTGGCTTCGGGGCTTCCCATGGGAGCAGATTTGGAATATGCCGATCCCCTCACTTTATCAAGAGCTTTGGGAAATAGGCAGCTTGCCTAAAAAAAATCCCCTCTTCGTTATTTTGACAGCGAAGGAGGGGATTTTTTTTTGCTCTAATTCCGGTAAGGATTAGAATTCAGCGGTGGCGCCAATTTGAATGCCGTCATATTTAAGCTTCAAATTGCTGGCGCTATGCTGTTCGAAGTGATAGCCAATCTTAGCTTGGATAGGACTGTCCTTGAAGTTTGTTCTCAGACCTAAGTCCCATTCCCAAACATTAAGCTTACCGTCGGGGTTGCCGTCCAAACCTACATTTTTAGTGATCATGCAAGGATAGTACACGGCTTGGCCATAGAGACCTACGGGATCCCAATTAAATTCAGCGCCTAAACCAAAACCGAAACCGGAAGAGTTTTCTATGTTTGCTTTCCCGGTAAGGCCGGAGCCGTCAGGCCATTTTGAAGTTAAACTGGTATTCTTGTAGCCTACATAGCCATACAAGGGGGACATAGCTGGAGCTTTGTCCATGGTGCGATCACTCTCAGCCAGAGAAGCGAAATTAAAAGGAATTTTGGCATAGACTTTAAGGTCATTAAACTCAGGACCGGAGCAATTCATTGTAATGGGATCGCCAAACTCGTTGACGCCGACTACATCTAAGTTGCTTCCGCCTCCTCTGGTGAAGTTTCCACCAAACATAATGCCCTGAAAGATTCTGCCCTCGCCACTAAAAGTAATGGCAGTTAAATTAGAATGGACTACACCCGAAGGTTTAGACGTAGAAATACGCAGGGGGCTGTAAGTGAGCTCAAAGCGCATATCGTGGTCTGGACCGGTTTGGGCTGCCGCAGGAAGCGCTGAGAAAAGCGCAGCACCTAGGGCCAAAGCGGGTATGAGTTTTTTCACAGAGCCAGACTCCTTCACGAGATAATAAAAAAAACTGCGAAGAGCTCTACGCTTCAACGAGGCCCTTCTATTTCCTTTGCAGGCAGAAGTTCTCCCCTTAGAGTTAAGGCCCTCCGCAATTTTGTTGATCTGGGTAAAAATAATTAGTGATCGTTCACTTTAGTGGCCGGAGCTGTTTTCTTTTCGCGAGCTAATTTCATTTTATAATCGACATAAGTACTTTCCGGACGTACTTTTTTGGCTGTCTCGTAAATAGCTAAAGCTTCTTCGAAGCGTCCTTCTTTCAAGTAGATGTCACCGCAGAGAGTTAAAGCGTCGAATCCCTGGGTAAAACCTTGAGGATCGAGCTCGGCGCTGCGTTTTAAATAAGGAATGGCTTCTTCATATTTACCCATATCGTAAAGTGCCGATCCCATAAAATATTGACCGTCGGGATAAGCTGGAAGCTCTTCTACGATGCGCTGGTAAATATCTTTAGCCTCAGACGGTTTCTTCTCATCTACCAAAAGAATGTTGCCCAAACGATCCATAGCCATAATATCATGGGGATTTAAACGCAAGGCTCTGACGAAGAAACCTTTTGCTCTGGGCATCATGCGTTTCTGGAAATAAACCAAACCCATACCAGAATAAGCCATAGAATTTTCCGGATCATTTTCTACGGCTGACTTAAATTCGGTAAGGGCTTCGTCCAAAACATTGGGAACAAGCTTGCCTCTCAAAAAGTAGGCCATGCCGAGTTTGCTTAAAGATTCGCCGTTTTCGCCGGTTGCAGCCGTTTCGGTTTCAATTTGGCTGACGATACCGTCTACATCTTTTTTACGGTAATAGGCATCTAAAATATAAGCTAAAGCCAAAGTATTTTTAGGATCTTTAGCTAAGATTTCTTCGAATTGCTTAATAGAATCGTCCCATTGTCCGGCGTAAAAAGTTTGCAGAGCTTGGGTCATTTCTTCCTGTCCGGCGTTTTCGTCGGCGTAGGCTGCAGTTTGGAGACTCCAAGCTAAACCGCAGGCTACTATTAAAGTGAAAATAACTTTATGAAGGTTCACGTTTAACTCCCTTATGTTCGTATATATCTATGAGCTTAAATAGTTTTGGGCGTGTTGCTTTTGGGGGCTTTAAATTGCCTAGTTTGAAAGTTTGTCCTTCCTTGTAGTGAAAAAGTGGCATTTATTCGTTGTATGCGGAGAGTGCTTTTTCCTAAGGGTGACTACTATTTTAATACCTTGAGTTTTAGGCAATTTCTCGAAATGTTTAAATTTATAATATTTATTTATTCATTTCCGCAGAGTCGTCGATACTCTTTTATTACACTGTAAACGTAATTTTGCGTCTCTTTATAGGGCGGTACTCCGTTATATTGAGAAACTGCCCCTGGACCGGCGTTGTAGGCTGCCAAAGTTAGAGACATCGCTTCGGGAAGGTACGACAAGTTTAGGGTATTGCGGCAACCGTAGCGCAGTAAATGACTTTTGAGAAGATAACAGGCTCCGCGTATATTGAGATTTATATTGTAAGGATCGTTAGTTTTTACTGATCTGGCCGTATCGGGCATAAGTTGTCCTAAACCTATAGCTCCGGCCGGAGAAACAGCTTGAGGGTTAAAACCTGACTCACAGGCAATAACGGCCATAACAAAACGCGGATCGAGAGAATACTCATATGCATAGTGTAGAATGGCTAAAACGATAGTTTTAGTATCTCGATCATTGAGCCCGGAATTGTAATAGCGCACAGCTTGGTAGTAAGAGTTTAGGTAAGCTTGTGATTTATAAGGCTCTTGTAAAAGCTGATCTTGAGCTATAACTTTAAGCGGACAGTTTAAACCTAAAAATAACCAGACAGCGCTTAAGTAGCAGAGTGCTTTTTTTAAACTAGCGCAGAACACAAATAGCAAATTCTTTCTCATAAAAAATTGGCTGTCAGACCTCGGCTTTTAGAGTTTGGGTGAGTATTAGCGCCAAAAAAAATATCCAAGGTTCTTTTGTTTAACCTTGGATATTGATTATTTGCGATTAGGTTGATTAGCCCTTTACAGCGCCTTTAGTTAAACCCTCAACCAGGAAGCCTTGCAAGACGAAGAAGAGCACCATAATGGGAATAGCGCCTAAAATGGAACCGGCTGTGAAGAGCGACCAGTTAGTGGAAAAGTTACCAGAAATAAAGCTTTGCATACCTACAGCTAGAGTATATTTGCTTTCATCAAAAATGACGACGGAGGGGAAAATAAAGTCGCTATAGGGGCTGATAAAGTTGAAGATGGCAACTACGGCTAAAATGGGCCCCATCAAAGGAAGAATGATACGTGTAAAAGTTTTGACAGTACCGGCACCGTCGATAAGGGCCGATTCTTCCAATTCTTTAGGGAGTGAGTCTACGTAACCTTTGATCATCCAAGTATTGAAAGGAATACCAGCACCTATATAGACCAGCGCCAAACCGAGCAATGAGTCTAAGCCGATTAAGCCGCCGGTAAGATCACCTAAGTGTTGCAACATGCTGAATATAGCTACCATAGCCATAGCTGCAGGGAACATTTGCAACAAGATCATGGCCATTAGACCGTTCTTGCGTCCGAAGAATTTGAAACGTGAGAAAGCGTAGCCAGCTAAAGCAGTAACTATAATGGCTATGATACTGGAAAGAGCTGAAACAACTACAGTGTTCCAAACCCAGCGCAGGAAGGGAGTTTCAGTAAGCAAACGCTTGTAATTTACAAGAGAGAGCTCGCTAAATTTGGGGATTAGGCTGGTAGAAATTAGTGTCGAACTCTCTTTCAAGGAAGAGAAGAAGACCAAAACGACCGGCATAATCGTCATGCCTACACAAATAATAAGCAATAAATGGAGCAATATCTTTTGGACGGTGGTCATTTTTCTAGACATAGCGATTCCTCTTTACTTAATATCGTCGAAAGCGCCGGTCATCTTAAAGTTGATGCCGGAGAGAGTGGCCACCAAGATAAAGATGAAGATAGCGTAGGCGCAGGCCAGACCGTATTGGAACGAGTTGAAAGCCAACTTGTAAGAATAGGTAATTAAGATGTCCGTAGCTCCGGCGTCGCTGCCGGGAACGGGAGGGCCGCCGGCCGTTAAAAGGTAGATGGCGGTAAATTGGTTAAAGTTAAAAGCAAAGCTGGAAATGAGTACTGGCAGCAGAGAAGAGCGGAGTAGGGGAAGGGTAATAGATTTGAATTGCAGCCAAGGGCTGGCTCCGTCCACGTCGGCAGCTTCGTAAACATCAGTCGGTACCGATTGTAAAGCACCTAGGCATACGGTCAGCTGGAAGGGGAAAGCCAGCCAAATATTGACCATAAGTACCGAAATGTGGGCCCAACCTACTCTGTCTAACCAAGCAATAGGTAATTGCAAATCGCAGCCCATCAAGCCGAGAATATATTGAATAACGTGATCCAAACCCAAGTTTTTAAGGATAATATTGAAGGCGCCAAACTCAGTATTGAGCAGACCTTGCCACATCAATACAGAGATGAAAGCCGGAATGGCCCAGGGCACAATAAAAAGTGTTCTGTAGAAAGAACTTCCCTTTAAGTCTGGCTTGTTAAGTAAAACGGCTAAGAAAATGCCAATAGCCTGACTGAAAATTACCGAGCCGCCAGCCCAGACCAAAGTCCATAAAAACACACGCACGAAGGTGGCTGTTTCCGGGCCGCTGATAATTTTCATAAAGTTGCGCAGACCGATAAACTCGAACTCATTGTAGTGATAAAGCGAGTAGTTGGTAAAGGCCAAGTATACGGAGTAGAGATTGGGCAGCAGACTCAACACTCCCAGCAAGATCAAAGCTGGAGTGAGGTAAGCATATGGAATTAGTCCATCATTCTTCTTCATTTGTATTCCCCTACAGCATTATTGAATGCTTATTCGAGCATAAGGTTGATCTTTTGTACTATGCGGTCGTTGGCCGTTTTTAGTTCAGTAGGAATGTCTACTTGGCCTTTGCTAATGAGCTCGATACTCTGTCTCATGGGCTCCCAGACTTGCATAGCTGCAGGGTGGGTAGGCATTGGCATACTGTTGGCACAGATCTTGGCAAAAGCCACAATATCTTTATTGTTTTGGCAAAGCTCGAGAGCTTTCACTTTGGCCGGAGGACGGCCAGAGGTTTGGCTCATCTCGGCCATATTCTCGGGAGAGCTTAAGAAAGCCATAAGTTTAGCGGCGTCTTGTTGCCGTTTTGAGTATTTGTTAAGCATAAATCCCTGAACGCCGAGGAAAGGCTTGATCATATTGCCGGAATCGGTGGTGGGGAAGGGATCGATAGAGTAGTTGATTCCAGCATTTTTTACTTGCTCTAGGAACCAAGGGCCATTGAGAATTACGGCCGCTTTATTCTCCAGGAAAAGGGTTCTGGAAATATTTTCCGTGCTGCCCTGTTTAATAAGATTGTACTTTTGGCCGAGATCGCGCAGAAATTCTGCACCTTTGGCAGCTCCTGGAGTATTCATACCCACGTCGGTCGGCACATAATCACCATTGGCATCTTTACCTATAAGGTAAGCTCCGTCAGCTATAAGGAAAGGCAAGGAGAAGTAAGGTTCTTTTATTTCAAAGTAGAAGCCGTTAATTTTGTCTTGTGAATCCTTCTGAACCTTTTGGGCCTTTTCTACCAAGTCGGTGAGAGTTGTGGGGCGTTCGGCCATTAAATCTGGGTTACGGAACATGGCCAGGCACTCCATGCACAGAGGAGCCATATAGGTTTTTTTGTCAAATTGAACGGAATCCAGAGAGACGGGTACATAATCATCTTTATTAATAACGTCTTCTGGAATAGGTGAAAGCAAACCGGCGATGGTTAGCATCCCAATCCAGTCTTGAGCACCTACTAAAATGTCTGGTCCTAAGCCTGCCGGAGCTGCTACCAAAAATTTGTTCTTGAGATCACGATAAGGTACTTTTAAAAGCTCAACCTTCAGGCCGGTCTCTTTTTCAAAGGCCTGGCACTGACGTTTGAGGGTTGGAAACTCGGCGTCCATACCTGACCAGATTAAGAGAGGCTTGGGGCCTGTTTCTTTTTGCATACAGCCAGCGAATAGCAAGCTGGCTAAAAGAACAAAAATTGAAAAGAAGCACAAACGACGCATAGGCGCAGACTTCGTTTTGTGAGTTAGAGTTCCCCCTTCTAATGCTTTTTTAGGCAGCAAACTTAGACTTTATGCAGTGTCAGTGCCAATATTAAGGCAGGCGGATTATCAAGGGATAATTTGCTTTTATAATAACGACCATAAAACGACTATCTGCAAGAAAAAGAGTCCATATAGTGCAGATTGTTTACTGTTTATGGCCTGTCGCCCATAAAAAAAATAATTGTGAATAAAATTCTAACATTTATCAGAAGGAATGCAGACTCTGAACTAGCGAAAAGCCACCGGCGTTGAAAGTTTTTTTTGGAAAACGGGGCCTGCGGTTGAACTGAAAACCGTCAGGCTTTTGGCAAGTTTCTTAACCGACGCCTGCTGAAAGTTCGGGCGTCTACTTTTGGAGGAAAAAATGTCAGTACGTGTTGCTATTAACGGTTTTGGTCGTATCGGTCGCCAAGTCGCCAAGATGATGATTGAAAATTACAGCGATGTTATGGAAGTTGTCGCAATTAACGACCTCACCAAACCCTCTGTATTGGCTCACCTTTTCAAATACGACTCTAACTATGGCATTTTCAACGGCACCGTCGAAGAAAAAGAAGGCGCCATCGTTATCAATGGTCACGAAATCAAGATTTTAGCTGAGAGAGATCCTAAAAATCTTCCTTGGAAAGATATGGGTGTAGATGTCGTTGTAGAATCCACCGGTCTCTTCCGTGATCGCGAAAAGGCTTCCTGGCACCTCGAAGCCGGCGCCAAGAAGGTTGTTATTACTGCTCCCGCTAAGGGCGAGGATATTACCATTGTTATGGGCGTAAACCATGAAGATTACGATCCCGCCAAACACAACATCGTATCCAATGCTTCCTGCACCACCAACTGCTTGGCTCCTTTTGCTAAGGTGTTAAATGAGAAATTCGGCATCAAGCGCGCTTTGATGACCACCATTCACTCTTATACCAATGACCAGCGCATCTTAGACTTGCCTCATAGTGACCTCCGCCGTGCCCGTGCTGCTGCTCTTTCCATGATTCCTACCACCACCGGCGCTGCTAAGGCTGTGGCTTTGGTTATCCCCGAATTGAAGGGCAAGTTCGACGGTTTGGCTATGCGTGTGCCTACCCCCACCGTCAGCATTGTTGACCTCGTCGCTTATGTCGAAAAAGAAGGCGTTACCGCTGAAGAAGTAAATAACGCTTTCCGCGAAGCTGCTGCCGGTAAGATGAAGGGTGTGTTGGGCGCTTCCGACGAGCCTTTGGTCTCAGTAGACTATAAGATGGATCCTCGTTCCAGCATCGTAGATCTTCCTCTGACTATGGTCCAGGGCGATATGGTTAAGGTTATGTCCTGGTACGACAACGAGTGGGGCTACTCCAACCGTGTAGCTGACTTGGTGAACTACATGGCCACCGGCAACTATCATATCAGCGAGCGCTAGTTCTATTAGATTGACCCGGCCCGGAGCTTTATTCCGGGCTTTTCTTTTGTTCTTAGCTTATTTTGGAGCGTTGGGCGGAGTTCTTTTCGGTTTTGGCGCTCTTCGTCCGCAGCCCCGGGATATTTACAGGGGCTTCAACAGAATAAATATAAAGAGGACGTTAGCAAATGAGTAAATTTAATACTATTCGTGACCTCGACGTAAAAGGCAAAAAAGTTTTAGTGCGCGTCGATTTTAATGTGCCCTTGGATGGTGAAAAAGTTACCGACGATACTCGTATTCGCGCTGCTTTGCCCACCATTAAGGCCCTTCTGGAAAATGGCGCCGCCGTTATTTTAGCCTCTCACTTGGGCCGTCCTAAGGGGAAGAAAGATCCTAAGTTTTCCTTAAAACCTGCTGCTGCTCGCTTATCTGAACTTTTAGGTCAGGAAGTTATTATGGCTCCCGATTGTGTTGGCGAAGAAGTAGGCAAGATGGCTAAGGAGCTTAAGCCTGGTCAAGTGATGTTACTTGAAAATGTCCGCTTCTATGCTCAGGAAACTGACAATGACGAAGCATTTGCTAAAGAGTTGGCTTCTTTAGCCGATATTTATGTGAACGACGCTTTTGGTTCCGCTCACCGTGCTCACGCTTCCACTACCGGAGTTGCTCATTTCCTTCCTTCGGCTGCCGGTTTGCTTATGGAAAAAGAACTCAACGAATTAGGTAAACTTTTAACTTCTGCTGAGTCTCCTTTTATTGTTATTTTGGGTGGTGCTAAAGTTTCCGATAAGATTGGTGTTATGGAAAATCTGATCGGTAAAGCCGACGCTATTTTAGTCGGCGGCGGTATGGCTTATCCTTTCCTCAAAGTGCGTGGTATGGAAATCGGTCGCTCTCTTTGCGACGGCGATTTATCCGTTCCTAAGTCTATTTTAGATAAGGCCGAAGGCACTAAGACTAGGATCGTTCTTCCCGTAGACGTGGTAGTCGTAGATGAAATTGCCGAAAATGCTCCTCATGCCAATGTAGATGTTACCGCTATTCCCGCTGACAAGATGGGCGTGGATATTGGCGCTAAAACGGTAGAGAATTTTAAAGAGATTATCAGCAAGGCTAAGACGATCTTCTGGAACGGCCCTGTGGGTGTATTTGAGAAGAAGCCTTTTGACTTTGGTACTCGTCAGATTGCCGAAGCTGTAGCTGCTTCTGGTGCTCGCAGCGTGGTCGGTGGCGGCGATTCCGTGGCCGCTCTTACTCAGGCTGGCTTAGCCTCCAAGATCACTCATGTTTCTACCGGTGGCGGTGCTTCCTTGGAATTTGTTGAAGGACGTCAGTTACCCGGCGTAGTGGCTCTTTACAAGTAAATTTGTATTTTTAGCTATTTTGATAGCTTGACCGTTTGCCTCGGTCTTGCTATCATTTTTTAGATTCTGGAGGTTTTATGCGCGTTCCGCTTTTAGCTGCTAACTGGAAAATGAATATGGCTCGTAAAGATGCCAGCAATTTAGTTGATGAGCTTATGGCTCAGGTAAGTGATGTTAAGGATCGCGATATCGCTATTTGTCCTCCTTTTCACCTTTTAGCCGATATTGAAAAGTTAGTCGAAGGTCGCGAAAATGTCTATTTGGGAGCTCAGGATCTTTATTGGAAAGATTCCGGTGCCTTCACTGGAGAGGTTTCCGCTCCTATGCTTTTAGATGTCGGCTGCCGTATGGTCATTATTGGCCACTCTGAGCGCAGAGCTATGTTTGGCGAGACTGATGAAACTTGTGCTGCTAAGGTTGCTGCTGCTGTTTCTCACCATCTTATTCCTATTCTTTGTGTAGGTGAAAGCTTGGCTCAGCGTGAAGAAGATAAGACTGCCGAAGTTGTCACCGGCCAGCTGCGCGGTGCCCTTAAGGATCTCAAGATTGAGGACGGCAGTAAATTGGTTATAGCTTATGAGCCTATCTGGGCTATTGGTACTGGTAAAACCGATACTCCCGAGGGAGCTAATGAAATTATGATCTTGCTGCGCAAAACTTTGGCCGAAATTTTCGGACAGGAAGTTGCCGATAAGGTTCGTTTGCTTTACGGTGGCAGCGTAAAACCTAACAATATTGCCGGTTTTATGGCTTGCAGCGATATCGATGGAGCTTTGGTTGGTGGAGCTAGTCTTAAATCTGATAGCTTTGCCCAGATTGTGCGCTATTAGTTTTCACTTATGGATTAGGAATTGGAATAATGTATTTAGACGTCTGTTTGAGCATTTGGTCTTTCTTGGGCCAAGCTGTGCCCGGAGGAGCCGCTACTGCCACTGCTGCTGCCGCTCCTGATGCTGCCGCTGCTTCTGCTCCCGCTGTAATGAAGTTAAACGCCGTGCAGTACATATTAATGTTTCTCTATTTAATGGTTTGCCTTTGTTTAACTGGTATCGTTATGAGCCAGGAACAAAAACAGGGTGGCTTGCAAGGTATGTTGGGCGGTGGAAGTTCTGCTGTCGAACATAATAAATATCAGGGTAAGAAGAGCTTTGAAGAGAATTTGAAAACCGCTGGCAATTATTTTGCTATAGCTTTTGTTGTTCTTTCTATACTCGTCTCTTACGTTTTGCAACAGCACTAATAGACGTCTGTTCCTCTAGGTCTCTGTATTAGTCTTCTTCGGCTGTATAGGTAGCATCTGATTTGTAGATATATCACAGAGCTAAGGTTGGCTCCGGCTTGTTTTAGAGTCGGGGCTATTTGTGTTTATACCAGATGCTAGCTAACTATTTTGCGAAAGTTGCAAATCATGAAGGTAAAGGTAAAAAATTCATCTTATGAGCATAGGCATGTTTATAAATAATAAAAAGAGAGGCAACCTTTATATAGATTGCCTCTCTTGTCAGGTGGCAGCTAAAAAGAGCTGCCTTAGGTATGGGGCTTAATTATTCATCAAGAATTCGATATTTTCCTGAGGATCGATAACGCCTTTACCCTGCTCGAACTTACTTACGCCCTCGAGAGCATCAGCATTCTTCATCATGATCTCTTTAACCTGATCGGGGCTGATGTTGGGCTTTACTTGGTGCATGAGCACGTCTACGCCAGCTGCGAAAGGAGTGGCCATAGAAGTACCGGACATGCTGACATAACCCGAACCTCTGTGGGAGGCGGCAGTGATATTTACACCAGGAGCCAAGATGTCGGGTTTCTCGAGCTTGTCGATGCGGCTGGGACCACGGCTGGAGAAGTAAGCCAAATCGTCGTCGGAGCGATCTACGGTGCCCTTGTCGTCCAAAGCGCCTACGGTGATGGCGTGAGGAGCGTTACCGGGGGAACCGATAGTGCCGGAGCTGGGGCCTTCGTTACCGGCGGCTATTACGCAACTGATACCAGAAGCGTGAGCGGCTTCGACAGCCTGTACTACGGGGTCATCCTTGTAGCTCTGGGAAACATAGCCGCCCAAAGACATGCTGATGACGTCGATATTTAACTCTTCTTTGTTTTCAACGGCCCATTGTATACCTTTGATAACGTTGGAGAGGGAGCCGGAACCGTTGCGGTCCAAAACTTTTACGCCGACAATACTGGCTTCGGGAGCCACGCCGGTGTATTTACCTTCAGAGCTCTTACCGCTACCAGCGCAAATACCGGTGCAGTGAGTGCCGTGACCCTGGTCATCGTAGGGTTCAGTGCGACCGTTGACCATATCTTTGAAGCCAACGATACGACCTTCGAAGTCGGGGTGCTGAGCAATACCGGTATCGATGACGCATACGGTTACGCCTTTACCGGTGATACCCTGTTCGTGGAGCTTGTCTACGCCTAAAGTGACATTGGCGGTGTCCATCAAAGGACGGAAAGTATTCTCGAGATCTACCATCTCGTTGCGAGGAATGCCAATCTGGGCATCCATGAAGACTCTATTGCCTTCTTCGTTGGCTTTAGCCAAGTTAGGAAGAAGGGTGCCGTCAGCTGAAGGATTGACAGTTACAGCAAAGCCATTTACCAAAGGAAGATCGGCAGTTACTTGATTCTCGGGGTTTTGGGCGAGAATGGAAGCGCGCATTTCTTCCAACTTAGCTTTGTCATTGTTGGTGATGATTAAATTTACGGGGCCATTGTTGGAGGAAGCAACGAAAGTTTCTTCAGGCTGCTTCTCAACGGGGGCCTGGGTAGGAGCGGACTTCGCACCAGTGTAAATCTGCGAAGTAGGAGCGCTCATAGTAGGACGAATTTCCATTAGTGAAACTCCTTTCGATAGCGGGGAGAACTAACGAGACTAACTCTCAGTAGTAATCTTTTACAAAACAACTTCGTAATCATATTATCATTAGATGGCTCTCAATTCTTATTTAAAATGTGAACATTATGTCAATAAAAGTATGATTGTGCTTACAATTTGCGTTTATCTCCAGCGTTTGTTCAGTTAAATATGCGGAATTGATAATTGAGGCCTTTTTTATTGATAGTAAAACGGAATTTTTCGAATTAAGGCTTTTGCATGGGCTCGGATGGTGTGGGGAAGGAAAGACCGTTCTTTTTGTACAATGTTGCGCGGGTTATGAACAGCGTATCGACAACAGAATCAAATAATAATAAACTTCTTTCGGTAACAGAGTTTGCTGCCGCTATAGGGAAAACCGAACGCCAAGTTTATCGTTATGTTAGTCAGGGGCGAGTAGCTTCACAAGAAGGTGTGGGGAGAGGCGGGGTGCGGATTCCCGAAAGTGAAGTCGCCAAATTTTTGGATGGAAATAATAACAGCGCTTCCGGAAGTTGGACACGGGTGCGCGGAGGTAGTAGGCGCAGCCGAGAAGATTATTTTGAAGACAATTTGGAAAGTATGTCTTTAGCTAAAGACGAATCGGCTAAAGATAGTGAAAACATTCGCAATAGCTCTTCTGAGGGTAAAACTTCGGCAGCTTCTTTTGAATATATAGAAGCTGTTGAAGAGCCCGGAGAGGCCGTATCTCAAGAAGAATCCCAAGGCGCCTCTGAGCCTGCTCCCGAACCTCATTTTCCTAGCAGCGTTCCTTTAGAACGCCATGAGGCTGCCGTAATGCGCTTGGGCTATATGCAAAGTCAGCTGGAACAGGTGCAGCGCCTTTTAACCGACGGTACTCAGAAAGATAAGGAAAAAGACGAAAAACTTCAGGCTATGATTAAAGATTTAGATGAGGCTCAGCGTGAAATTTTGCGTTTGGGCGCTAAAATCGAAGTAGCCAATGAGAGCAAAAAAGAGGCTGAGATGAGGGCTAATCAGCTAGCTGTGAGATTAGAAGATGCCGAACGTAGAGCTAATTTACCTTGGTGGAAACGTATATTTATTTAATAGAGAGGTTATCTGGGCAGTGGGGGTAAATAGATTGGTATTGGGGGAATGAAGCTGTAAGCTTTTGTATCTTAGGGAGGTGTTGTAATAGTATGAGCAGAGAGTTCTATATTTGCCGCGAGTGCGGAGTTATTGTTGGAGCTATGGAGCCTGTCAAAGCCGAGTTGGTATGTGATGGCCATCCTATGGAGCGCCTTGAGGCCGGTTCTGTGGATGCTTCCAAAGAAAAACATGTCCCGGCTGTGACTATTGAGGGTAATCGAGTGGAAGTTCAGGTTGGCAGTGTGCTCCATCCTTCCATTCCCACACATTACATTCCCTGGGTTTATTTAGAAACGGAAAAGGGTGGACAGCGCAAGGCTATTAAGCCTGGCGAAGAGCCTAAAGTTGTCTTTGAATTGGTAGACGATAAGCCTTTGCGTGTTTATGCATACTGCAACTTGCATGGCTTGTGGGTTACTGAGCTCTAATCGAATATCGATTCAACTGGATAAAGAAAACGACCGCTCTTAACATGGGCGGTCGTTTTCTTTGGGGGTGTAAAAGAAGATTTTTTTACTTAAATTAGAGCATGGCTACTTGGTTGGAAAGTTTGGCAGAAAGCTTGGCGGAAGCTCTCTCTTTGTACTGAGGCAAGTATTCTTTCAAAACTTCACTGTCAGGATATTTGGTAGCCAGCTTGTCGTAAATCTTGATAGCTTGTCCGGCTTTGTTTTGAGCATCGCAGAGGCTGTACTCAATGTGGGCTAAAGCTGTGGTGACAACAAAAGAATTGGGATATTTGGCAATAAACTCTTGCATAGTTTGGGGGACGCGCTTAATATCGAGAGCTTTTTCGCTCATATAACCATCTAAATCTCCGGGATTGAGTTTTTCGTAAGTAGTTTTAAGCTCGATTTCCAAGAGCACTAAATGCTGCCAAGCTTGACGATCTGAAGGATCTACTTTTGCTACTACTGCACTGTTGCCAAAAGTTTTCTCGTTCTCTATGTAAAGAGGCTGCTCCAAAACTTCGCTTTTATAACGAGCGAAGGTCATAGCTTTTACTAAGTCGTGAGTGGCCAAATCTTCCTGAATATATTTGTCACTCTCATTTTTATCCACAATGACGAGGTGGCCCTGCTTTACTTTTTGGGCCAAATCTTTAGAGAAGAGGGCCGTTACATCCCTTTTGCCAACGAAGGAACTTCTGTTCACGTCTGAACCGAAGAACATGTTTACAATCCATAGCAATACTGCAAAAACTATTATGATTTTAACAAATTTTACCATAGCTCTCTCTCTTAGGCAGCATCACGCCGCATTTTCTACATATACCTGAATCACACGTTTTTTTCTGGAGTGCCACTTCGCTAATGTATTAACTAATGGCAAAAACGCTACAATATAAGATTATGCTAATTTGTGTATTATCCCACTAAAAATCAGATAATCTAGGGCTAATATTTAGTTTTGCAGACGGTTAATTCTTCCTTTTTGCTTAATTAACTCTTAAAATCGGCATAAAGTAAGAGCGCCCGACCCCTTCTAAGTGAAGGGCGGGCGCTTTCAAGTATCAGAAACGATTTAGAATTTTAGGCAGTTTAGTTGCCAGCTTCTAAGTCGATCTTTTTGCTGAAAGAGTATATATGACTCTTTTCTGTTAAATCTCCACCCCAGTTCCAGTGGGTGGTAAATAAGAACTGGACAGGATAAGAATTTTCTGCTAAATCTCCTGGCAGAGCAATAAGGCCAAAAGGATCGACGATCTTGTCTAAGAAACTGACGTCCGATTCATTGACAAGCTTCTTGCTCTTAACGTCGTAGCGACAGAAGCTGAGCGTACCCTGTAAATCTTTCTTATTATAGTTAATACTGGTGCCGGTGGTTAGGTAAGCTATATCCAAGTAACGCTTAGCGCTTTGGTTTATAGGATTGGTAAAGGCGATGTTGACGGGGTACTGCAATTTTTCGAGGATAAGGGTGTAGTCACCGTCATTAATATATATATTCTGAAGAGATTCAGCATATTTGTTGCTAAATTTGTATATCCAGAGAGCGCCTTTCTTGTCGGGAGAAGTGGATCTTCCGTATGCGTCCAAGGCAAAACCGCTGGCAACAGCTAAATAGTAGCTGTCGTCTCCTTCGTCGTCCGCCACACCAGAAACCCACGCAAAGTCGTAAGGATTTTGTAAGTCGATATGGTTATCTTCTGGTTCGATATAGTTGACATACTTCTTGCTTGTCATAGCCAGAGGATATTTACTGTCTCCGCTACTAAAAGCATCCTTGTTTTTGTTATTGGCGAAGAAATAAATTCTGTTGTCGCCCTGACAAGTTACAGTCGCCCAAGGTCCCTGGTCGGCTTTTACCATGGCGGGATACTTTAAAGCACCGGCATTAAATACATTACCGCAATTGTTTTCTATTTTGTCAGTTGGCTTACCCTTGTCAAAGACAGTTTCGTCGAAAGCAACAAACTTAACGTTGCCATCTTCAGCATAATCTGTAAAGAAAATAGTATTGATGGCATCATTGTTGCGATTGTAGCTACTGTTGCCAAAGGAACAAGTCAAAGGACAGGTAGCTCCTAAACCGGTACTGAATTTGAGTATATTGACGGCTCTGGCTTTATTCCAGCCTTTTTCGCGGGCGCCCAGATCCATTAAATAGACAGCTTTATCAGTACCTAAATCAGTAACTGCCAAATAAAGGTGATCGTCACCCTTCTTGTCAGGGGTGCCTTTGTCGTCAATAATACCGGTGATGTAGTAAGGATTAGCTAAATCCTTCTTGGTATAACCGCCGCCGTCGCGAACCTCAATGGTAATTTCTTGAGGATCGGCTTCTTTATCGGTAGTGTTATATTTCAAAAGTCTGTATTTACACTGTTGTTCGTTCATACCGGAACCGCCAACAGTGAAACCTTGGACGGTATAAACACAATTGCCGTCATCTGCGTACTGGTAGACGGGGTTGCGAAGATCTTTGGTACTGATGACATCGTAAACTTTGTTGTCAGGATCGTCGGGAGTAGGAGGAACCGGAGTAGAGGTTCCGGTGGGAGTGGAGTGGGTACTGGTGGGGAAGGGATCCAGTACGCCCATGCCACTGCCTGTGCCTCCGCAACCGATTACTGAGAGAGATACCGCTGATAGAACTGAAAAGATGGCAATGCCTAATCCGTGCCTCACCATTTACCTCCTGGCAATAGATAATGCTAAAATTTTTGTATTTTAAGCGTTCCCGCAAGCTAAATTGCCAGGGAACCTTCGTGCTAAAAGAGGCGGATCTTACCGCATGTTAATTAAAAAATAAAAATGAATGCAATTTGGGAAAGTATAAGCAAAACAAATGAGCCCGGCCGAAGCTCAGATATCCAAGCGGCCGGGCTGTATTTGCTTGAAAAGCAAAAAATCGTCTCGCCTTAACAAATGAAGTTTTCCCAATTTTTAGGGGAAAAGGGAAACTCCACTGTATTGTTTATTGCAAAACTACTTCTCAGCAGCAGCCTTGGCCTCGGCAATTACTTGCTCGGCTACCATAGGCGGGGTCTCTTCATAGTGGTCAAATTCCATAATGAAAGAGCCGCGACCTTGGGTGATACTGCGCAAGTCGATAGCGTAGCGCTGCATTTCAGCCAGAGGAACTTGAGCCTTAATGCATTGTAAACCGCTGCCGATAGGATCCATACCGCTGATGCGACCGCGCTTGGAGTTGAGGTCGCCGATTACGTCTCCCATATAGGAGTCCGGAACAGTAACTTCAACATTGACAATGGGCTCTAAGATGACGGGCTTAGCTTTAGGAGCGCCGTTTTTGAAAGCCTGCATACCGGCAATTTGGAAGGCCATATCGGAAGAGTCTACTTCGTGCATCTTACCGTCGTAAAGACGAACTTTCACATCTACTACGGGGTTGCCGGCCAAGATACCGCTTTCCATAGCCTTACGTACGCCTTTTTCCACTGCAGGAATGTAGTTCTTGGAAACTACGCCACCGACGATATTGTCTTCGAAGACGAAACCGCTGCCAGAAGGCAAACCGCTAATTTCGATGGCTACCTGACCGAACTGACCACGACCGCCGGCCTGTTTCTTGTGACGATATTCTTCGGAAACTTTGCCCTTGAGGGTCTCACGATAAGGAATTTTGCGGGCATAAAGTTCTACGTCTACACCCATTCTCTTGAGGCGTTCTACACAAAGATCGAGCTGTACATCACCAATACCGGTGAGGATACTCTGGTGAGTCTCTTCCACTCGCTCGAGCTGGAGGGTGGGATCTTCCTGGAGCAAACGCTGCAAGTTGGCAGAAAGCTTGTCTTCATCGGCTTTGGACTTGGCTCTAATGGCTCTGGAGAAGAAAGGACGAGGCAAATCTAATCCGGGGAGAGTCACTTTACGAGAAGCGTCGCAGAGGGTGTCGCCGGTAGCGGAGGCACCTAAGCGACCTACAGCTACGATGTCGCCGGCGGGAGCCTCAGAAATTTTTTCCTGGCTCTTACCGCGAATGGAAAGCAAGTTGCCGATTTTTTCGTCGATACCGCGAGCTAAGTTATGCATGACAGTATCGGGATGTAAAGTACCGGCGAAGACGCGCATATAGGAGATCTTTCCTACGTAGGGGTCGGAGCTGGTTTTGAAAATGAGAGCTACGGCAGGAGCCTTGGGATCGGCGGCGATCTCTACCTCGTTACCATCGGCATCTTTGGCCACAGCAACTGTGGTGGGAGCGGGAGCATAGTTTACTACGGCGTCGGCCAATAAGCTGATGCCTTTGAGAGTCACGGAAGAACCGCACAGAGCGGGAACGACGGAACCGTTAGCAACTAAGATTTTAAGACCGGCTTTAATCTCTTCGGTAGAGAGTTCCATAGCCTCGAAGAATTTTTCGGTAAGCTCATCGGTAGCTTCGGCAGCAGCTTCTACGAGCTGTTCGCGGTGTTCTTCTACTTCGTCAGCCATGTCAGCGGGAATCTCAATTTCGCTAGGTACACCCTTAGCGTCGAAAGAGTAGGCCTTCTGATCTATTAAGTCTACCACGCCGCTGAAATTTTCGGCAGAGCCGATAGGAAGCTGAATAGGTACTACACGAGCACCTTTGAGCTTCTCTTTGGCTTCATCCATTAAGTGATGGAAATTGGCATTCTCTTTGTCCATCTTGTTGACGAACATAAAGCGAGCTTTGGAACGAGTTTCGCAGGAATCCCAAATTTTTTCCATACCAACTTCGGTGCCGGAGTTGGCTGCGGCTACTAAGATAGCACAGTCGATAACTCTGAGGGCGCCGAGGCTCTCGGATACAAAGTCGAAAAATCCTGGAGTGTCGATAACGTTGACTTTATTCTCTTTCCACTCGATAGGAACTACGGCGGAAAATACACTCATGGCGCGCTTAATTTCGTCGGGATCAAAGTCGGCGACGGTGTTGCCGTTTTCGACTTTTCCGAGTCTGTCAATAACGCCGGAGCAATAAAGCAGAGCTTCGGCTAAAGAAGTTTTGCCGGCTCCTTGGTGGCCGAACAATCCAATATTGCGAATCTTTTCTGTGGAATAAATGTTCACTAGCGGTCCCTCCGTACCGGGCGGGTTAAATAATTATTCTGCTGTAGCAGGGGTTTCTTCGGCAGCAGTCTCTACAGCGGCTTCTGCGGGTTTATTTTTGGGCTGATAACCTTCACGGTACTCAATGGGGATATACTTGCCTTCTTTAACGGCAACTTCTCTGAGCCATCTGGCGCCGCCAATGCGAACCCAATCCTGACCTTCGATAGGAGCGCAGGACTTGCGGCATTTAGCTGGGGCGTTCTTTTTCGGCTTAGCAACAGACATTTTAAATTAATACCTCCGTATTATAGGCGCCAACACTACAACTTCATGCCTAGAAAGTTGGCGGGCGCAGAAACTTACAATGAAATGCTATTATTACACAAACTCAGTGAATTTTCAAAATTCCGTGAGCTTTTCTTTTAGCTTGGCTTTTATCCTTCCTAAAAGCATATCTAAAAGCATACTAATTTTATGTCAAATAAAAGCAAAGCAGCCTAAGGCTTGATTATTTTGTATAATAGGCGATGGCTTCAATTTCCACTTTTACTCCTTTAGGCAGAGCTGCAGCCTGGATAGCTGAGCGGGCCGGAGTATTTTCGGTAAAGAAGCGGGTATATACCTGATTAAACTCGGCAAAATCGGTCATGTCGCTTAAAAAACAGGTCGTTTTAAGTACACACTTTAAACTGCTGTGGGCGGCTTCTAGGACCTTTTGCAAATTTTTAAGTACTTGTTCGGTCTGTTCGGCTGTGGTTTCACCTATTACAGTTCCGTTTTCCGGATGCAGAGGAATTTGGCCAGAACAAAAGATTAAAGAACCCAAGCGCACAGCTTGAGAGTAAGGGCCGATAGCTTGGGGGGCTTCTTTGGTGGCAATAAATTCATGCTTGACTGTTGTCATAATTTCTTTTCTCTCTCCTTAAGGGCAATCTGCTGCCAATTTCCATGAGTTATTAAGCACACCTTTTAAGCTGTCTTTTAGATCTGTTTTGTCAAATACGTTTAGCCTATTGGTGGATGGGGTAAAACTGGTCTTCGGGGGAAGCTTAGGTTGCATTGTAGAAATCGGCAGCCATTTTATTCTCTTGAGAGCGCATGCCAATGAAACGCCTATCTCCTGATTGCAGTCGGCCCTGCTTTGTCTCGGCTTTTAAAATCGCTGCTGTTGCTTTTGTTATAAGTTTGCTTGTCTATATTATAACTTTAGCTCCGGCTATTCCGCCCGGCTTTGATAGTGCCGAACTAATAGGAGCCTGCGCTGTCGGCGGTATTGCTCATCCGCCCGGTTATCCACTTTACACTATGTTGGGCTGGCTGCTCTGCTCGCTAAAGTTGGCCGCCCCGGCTCTTACTATGAATGCTTTTTCAGCTCTATGCTCAGCTGCCGCCTGTGCTTGTCTGGCTTTCGGCTTAGCGCTTGGGCTTAACTCTGGCTGGGGAGCTTTAGTTGGCGCTTTCTGTTTTGCTTTTGCTTTGAGCCCTTGGCGTATGGCTGTCGGTGCCGAAGTTTTTGCTTTGCATTTGTTTTTGCTCAGTCTGTTGGCTGCTTTGGCTGCTGTTTATAAAAAAGCGCCTGCTTTACGTTTTTATGTGTTATGGGTCTTGAGTTTCATTTTAGGCTTATCTTTTAGTCATCATCATACGACAGTGCTTTTTGTACCGGGGTTGGCTGTGTTTTTGTATTTAAGTAGCCAAAGCAGTCTTAAAGCTTTGTCCGGTCGAAAGGCGGAAAAGCCGAAAGTCGGTAAATGTGTACGTTTTAGCCGCTTTGCCGTAATAAGCATTGCCTGTATGTCTTTTATGTTGGGATTGCTGCCTTATCTTTGGCTTATATTTAGAGCCAATTTTTTGGCCTCTCATACTGAGTCTTTTGTAGCTTTTAATTGGGGCAATCCCTCTACTTGGAAAAATTTCTGCTGGGTAGTTTCGCGAAGCGGCTATGGCAGTTTGCAGCTGAGTACCAAAGGCGCTCATGCTTCCGGGGGGACTTCATTGCTGTATTGGCTATGGTCTTTGACCTTTAAGCAATTTAAATTGCTGGCTGCAGGATTGGGGGTGTGGGGAATAATCGCCGCCTGGAAGAAACAGCGTGAAGAGTTTTGGCTGTGGGCTTGGCTTCTGCTTTTAGCTGGTCCCGTTTGGGCTTTATATGCCGCTCAGCCTGATGCAGAAGGCTACCAAGAGATGATGGAACGTTTTTTCTGTTCTTCATATTTAGCCTTTGGCGCTTTTGTGGGGACTGGAGCAGCCGCTTTAGTTGATTCGGCAGCGACTTGGTTGGGAGCAAAATTGAAAAAGCGCCTTGTCTATGTTATTTTGACTTTTACTTTTCTTTGGCCCTTGGTAGCTAACTGGAGCGGCGCTTCCGAACGCGGACAATATTTAGTTAACGACACTTTGCTTTATATGGCTGCTTCTATACCCGATAAAGCTGTAGTCGCCGCTCAGAATGACGCTATTTGTGGCGGTTTGATTTATGCCAAAGCAGTACTGAAACGCGATTTTATACTCATTCCGGTGGGGGTTTGCCATTCGTCATGGTTTATGGATTCGCTACCGCTTGCTTATGCTCAAACTTTAAAAACACAAGGTTTGGCGGCTGTTTTAGATTTGGCTTGGCGTGAAGGACGCGCTGTCTACTTTGATGACGAACAGACAGCTGGACAGTGTGGCTTGGAATATATGCCTTATCATTATGTTTTGCGTCAGGGGTTGTTATTTCGCTATGTCGGTTTTGCAGAGAATGTATATACTTCTGAAGCTAACTTGCTTCAGTATCGCCGTCAAGCAAAAGATGAATTGGAGCAAGCTGCCCTACAATTTAAGTCTATAGATTGGCATGAAAAAAGAGCACGTCCATTTTGGCATAAATTTATGCTCAATAAATGGAAACGTGCTCAAGAAGCGCTGGATGAAAAGGCTAAGTTTAGCAAAATTGAGGAGTTTTGCTTGCGTACCGAGGCGGCTAACAGGAAGTAGTCAGGCGACGGCGAGCTTGTTCCAAAGACTCGGCGTCGTCGATATTGTAAGCTGTTTCGGCATAAGGGCTGACTATACCGCAACAGGGGAGCTTTAATAGTCTGGCGGCGGCTTTTTCAGCCATAGGAATGGTCAGCCTGCCTATAAGTAAATAAAAAAGCGTCTTCAAACCTAAAATTCCGGCCAGTTTAAAGGGATTCTTGCGTCCGGCGGTGACTGTATCCATAGCTTCTCGGATAGCTTCGGCAATGTTACCTCTTAAGCAAGTCAAGCCGCCGCCACAGAAAGTGCCTTCGACCATTTTTACCCAAGTATGGCGTACCTCAGGGTATTTGGCTTGAGAGACAGCTTTATCTAAAAAACCGTACCATAAAACGTTGTGCCGTTCGGCAGCGCATCTGTCTAGAAAATCGTCTACGGCTTCCACGCTTAGAAAAGGTAAATCGCCGGCTACTAAAAGTACGGGATCATCGCTTAAAGGCAAAGCTTTGAGACCGGAAAATAGAGATTCTGTTAAGCTGGAACCCGCCGGAACTACCTCGTCGAGGCCTTCCCATTCGGGGCCTAAATCTTCTCTTTTCATGGGACTAACTAAGATTATGCGGCGAATTTTTTTTGATTGGCGTAGGGCGGCTAAAGCGTAGGCACTCATAGGCTTATCGCCTATCATAATGTGGCCTTTGCCTGCTACTTTAGGCTCCGAAGCGGGCAGATCTTTGATAAGACCTCCTGCCAAAAGGACGGCGTCAACCGGCATCTCAAATTTGTCTTCCGGTTCGTTCAAGTTTCTGGGCACTATCGAATTATTACTCATATTGTATAAATCCTAAATAAAGCGGGTTAAATATATGCGTCCCAACTTCTCTAAATTGTGTAGCAGTTCCGGTTGATTCTGAACTTGCTGATAAATTTTAGGGTTGAGCATGGCAAATACCGTAGAACCGCTACCGCAAAGCTGAGCAGCTTGACACCCCCAAACGAGTAAAGCTTCTCTTATTGAGCTCAATTCCGGATGGAGAATTTGAGCGGCCGGATAAAGATCGTTTTTTAATTCATTGAGGAATTTTACTTGCCACAGACTGGCTTCTTGAGCGTGAGGAGCGGGTTGTTTTTCCAGTAGTTTGATTAAACGGGTTGAGCTCCCCTGGGCCGGACGGCGCTTTCCTTCAGGCAATTTGTCCCAAGCTTTATAAACTTCTGGCGTGCTTAAACCGAAAGAAGGAATAAGTAAAAGGACGCCCCACTCTTTGAAAAGTTCAGGAGAGGGTAGTTTAGTTATTTGTTCACCTTTTCCTAAGCCGTGGGCTGTATTTTCTATTAAACCAAAAGCTACATCTGCTCCCAGTTTACCAGCTTCGGTCAGCAATACTTCATGGCTGAGAGCTAAATTGTAAAGATCATTTAAACCTTTTAAAGCTGCCGCACAGTCGGCGCTACCTCCTCCCAAACCTCCTCCAGCCGGTATATTTTTGTGTAATACGAAATGGCAGGGCAATTCTTGGCCGGTGAGGTTTTGCAAAGCGCGGTGAGCCTTAAGAACCAAATTATCCTGATCGGCGTTTACTGCAAAGCCGCAGCCTATCTCATCGATTATCTCTAAACTAGTTGTTTCAGCTTTACTTAAAAAAAGTTGATCGGCTAATTCCAAGCTTTGAAAAACCGTATCTAGTTGATGATAACCGTTAGGCAAAGTATCCAATAACTCTAAAGTTAAATTGATTTTGGCCAGAGCTTTATAACTTAAAAATTTTTGATTTTCCATGAAAAAATACCTTAACTTGTGCTAATCCTTTTAGCTTTGTTAGTTTTTAACATACTCCCCATGCCTGAAGGCAGGGGCTTTACGGCACTTGCGGTAAAACAGCTTTGCTCAATGCGACACTGATAAAAAAAATCCCCTATTGCCGGTGTATACCGTGACAATAGAGGATAATGTCGAGGATTTGCAGGCTACTTTTTACTCTTCCGGAGCTTCGCTCTCTGTTTTTTCGGTTTTATCAGCTGGAGCTTTAGGAGCTAATTTATAAGCTAAAGGAGACTTGAAAGTAGCCAATTGGGCTTGAGCCAATTCTTCAAGATGAGAGAATTTGTCTCTGTAAATCCAAGTCAAATTGATTTGAGTGCGGCTGTAAAACCATACTTCCGAACCTTTAACTACGGTTTTGCAAGTATAAGATCCCACATCGTTGCTCAAAGTCACGTCTTTAGGCTGATTAACTATTTGGCTATCCTGAGGAAGAAGCACATGGTAGTTAATTTCGTCAATAAAAGGAGCGTCAAAACGGATAGGATAAAGGCGAGAAGCTGTATTAAGCCCGGCTTGCAAAGATTGGCCCTGAGTTATGGGCAGAGGAGTTTCAAAACGATCTCTCTCACGACTGTAGCGGGCATAATTGGCAAATTGCACGGAAGTACCGATAGTTACTGGTGCTTGACTATCCATTTCTGCAGGGAAGAAGTTGGCATAGGGAATGGTCTGGAAGCAGAAATTGTTATTAAACTTGCCAATAATCCAGTTGATCATTTCTTTGCGCTGGGCGTCGGTTAAAGCTTGAGCCTGGCCTTCAGCAGTGCGCAAAATATTAGCGCGAGGGCCGCTGTGGGTAATGTCGGCGTTAAGTTGGCCTATACCGTTAGCTTCGAGACGTCCTTCCATATTGTAAGAACAGATATTGTCCTCCGGACTACCTATGGGAGCAGTAATCAGTTTGCCGGGCTTGGAACTATGGATTGAAGGGAGCTCAAGCATAACCGAACCTTGCCAACCTAAATCGGGGGCGTTGAGGGCTGAGCCGGGCAGAGAGGGATCTATCCACCAGGTTTTACCGCCCGGATCGGATACTTTGAGAAGGAACTGACTAAAATACGTCGGTATGGGAGGCAATTCCGTCATAGTTTTCAAATCGGAACTGGAGGTCATATACACATCTACTCTCAAACCGGCTCTTCTTAAGAGAGCGCCGGTCAGATAAGCGGCATCCTGATAGGTAAGTAACTTGGAAGAGGTTGCCTGCTTTAAATCAAGGGAGTCCCAGAAGTTCTGATCTTTATCTATGATAGAAAATTTGGACATATAGCTGAGAACATCTTGGATGCGCTTTTCGGTAGGTTTGCCTACAGAAGTAATACGACTGCAGAGCATACTCAGGGAGGCATCATTGTCGGAAGTTTTTTCGTTCCAAACTTCGGCAGCCCACTTGCTCAGATCTTTCCAATCGGAAAAACTGGAAGCTGCTACATACTTGTAGTAGTTGAATGACGAAGGCATACTGACGTTGTTGGCAATAGAATCGAAAGCTTCTTTGGTTTCCCAATAGTAAGTGCGCATTCCGTTGGCTTCGGTTATTTTAGGGGACTTCAAATAAGGTACATTGGAAAAAGTGTAGGCCTTTTCTTTTGATGGTACGCTTACTTTGTAGGTAGAGTGTAATATGGGCAGATCGTTTTGTAAGTAAGAACAAGCCCACCATTGTTTATCTTTTCTGGGGGTGTGTTTAGTTTTAATAGAGTATTCAATTATGGAGCCGATTTCAAGATTGGGAAATTCGGCTACATAAACTTGGCGATCTTCGTAAGCGGGAGCACCGGTAATAGCAGCGATAGTTTTAAAGTTCTCTGCCGGTACTTCCACTATTTCTCCTTGAGGGGTAATAGTGCGAGCATACTCGAACTCTACGCTTTCGAAGGAAGCATTAAAGTTTCTGGGAGACAAACGAAAAATCTTTATTCCATCTTCGTTAAGAAGCTTAATAGCATTGTGCTCTGTCGTTTCTACCGAATAATCTTCGTTGAGCCTGTAAGTAAGATCGTCTTCCAAAATAATGGCACAAGCATTTGGATATTCTTTCGCTCCAGGAGAATTTAAGAAACGGTTCTCCGATTTAGCAGGCGAATTGGCTGCTTGTGTGCTCAAAGGAAACGTTGCCAATATAAGTGCGGCCAAGCATAAAAAACTTTTGAGTTTTCTGCTCAAAAAAGTAAACTTCATAAAGTAAAATCCTCGACAAACCAAAACAGACACACTGCCGGTACTCAACCACAACAGGCGTCTATTATTATGTGCGTCTTCTCTTTTTCGAGAAAATATAGATTATTTGCCCTTTTTCTTATCGCCTTTAGTCTCTTCTGACTTACTGAGTGAAGTGCGACCGCTCTTCTGACTGGGCTGAGGTACAGAAATAACTTCTTCTTCCAAACCTGCCGCTCTGGCCACGTCAGCGTCGGTCGCGCCTTGTAAATTTGCCAAAACCGTTAATAAGATGGCAGCTTTCTCTAAATTTTCTTCTATGGCGTGCAGACGAACAAGAATTATGACGGGAACGGTTACGCCAATGATTACTAGGGCAATGGCACATAGCAGCAATGCGGTGCTGATAGTTGTAGACATGCTTTTATCCTCCCTGTTGAGTGTGGCCGCTGATCAAGCTGGTAGAATTTATGTCAAATATAAAAAAACAATATGCTTATTTGACACGCGCTACGCTGTAAAGTGCAAAACTGTTGAATGTATTTACACCCCTCGCCACTCAATTTATGACCAAGTATTTTCTTCCATTGCGTGAACTTACCTTCACCCTATTTTTTTGCTTCGATTTCAAAGCAGCGCGTATCATACACTTTAATTAGGTATGATTTTGGGATAACTCCTCCGGGAATAAGGTCTTTTTCGTAAGAAGTTTCTTTTATTATATTAACAGGTTGGCCAAAAAAAACTTCCAGTCTTTGACAAATATCTTTAAAGATAGCTTGTCCCTGATCCGGGGCTACTGTATAAGCTCCGCTGCGAGGACGGTGATGGCACAGTCGTTCACTTACAGCTATTAAATTATAACCTTCGTGTTGTACGGCTTTTAAATCGCTGCGATTGAAGGGACGCGGTACATACTGACTACCTAAATCGCTAATGAAGCCTAAAAAATTCTGGTCGAGCAAAGATTGTCTGTCAAAAAGCCAGATGTCTTTGCCGCTGTTGTATAAATGGCGCGAAAATAGACCTCTGTTGTTGTCGATAACTAAGCGCAAATCTACCAAAGTGAGATCCGGATCATAGTAGAAATTGTGATTGTAATCGCTGGTGGCTTGCCAAGGGCGTCGCCCCAAAGGAACAAAAATTACATTGTCGGATAAAAATTGGGAGCGCTTGGCCTGGCTACTTATAGTTGGAGCAATTTGGGTATGAGGCCAAGGGAGTTGTTGGCGTTGCCAAGCTTCGCCGAAAGGTAAAATAAGGATGGCAATCGCTATTATAGTCAACAATTGATGAGAAAATTTTTTGTTCTCTCGGAGCGCTTCCAAACTCATAGCGATAAAAACTGCTGCGGCGGTTGCGAATAGAAGTATGGCTTGACATGGCCAAAACAGCTTATTTAGCAGAGGCATGTGGTCGCAAAAAAACTTGTAAGGAAGCGGAATAGAGTGGCCTTGCCAATAAACTAGTTGAGCTTTATGTTTAAGAAATGGCCCTAAGGGCAAGCAATAGAAAACGGCGGCGGCCCAACACCAGAATTTCAACAGGCTCTTGTTTTTTAGCGTAACTTGAGCGCAAAGCAACAAGAAAGCCAACACAACCATTAAGCTGATATTGGCTGAAAATGTTGCTTCTGTGGGCACGCTTTGCGGAGGGTTAATAGGACTATCCAGACCTTTAGTAGGCTGAACGAAAGCGTAAAAAGCTTCGCATGAGTAAGCAATGCTTTGTCTATAAAGCGTAGATACGTCGGGTACGCGTCCTGGATCGGGACGAACCAGCCCAGGGATATTGTCATGAGAAAAGAGGCGCACTAAATAGGGGTGAGCAGCTGGCAGAATAATAACGCTGAAAGTCAGGATAAACAGGAAAAGGCTGCTCCAAGTATCAGCTTTGAGCTTAATATTAAAGGAAGGAAGCTTTTTCTCCCTTACACAACGCAGGGTCGCCGCCGTCGCTTGATAGAGCACAAAGAATAGTGCGAAAATTACGGCAAAATGGCCATAGAACCAATAGTTACAGGCGGTCAAGGCTAGGAGGGCTCCGCAACGGGCCCATTGTTTAGGATCGTTTTGCCCCCAGGCTAATATAAAACTGCCGATAAAAAAGAGAGGCCAAAAAGTTTGAGCTTCGATAATACGTCCTGTGTTCAGAAGAAACCATTGCCAGGGATTAAAAGCGAAAAGGAGCCCTCCTAAAAAAGCCGGACAGGGGCGGCAGCCCATTTTACTGCAGAGCCAGCGCATGGCTAGGGCGTTGGCAACTACAATAAGAATGCATTTTACATTGTAGTAAAGGGGAAAGCCAAACAGTTTAGCTAGTGGCCAAGTCCAAAGGAAGTCGAGGCCGTTGGCCACACTGCTGCGTTCACCGAAACTGGTTAAATGGTTGTACAGTTCGGGCAGCTTGGCCAGAGAACCGGTCAGTCCGTAGTTTGTGGCGAAGAAGCGAAAAGTTTGATAATAATATTGCTCCCAAGAATGATAAATCCAGAGCGTCTGTGCGGTATTTTCGTGACCTAAATAGCCGATAACAGCCTGATTAGCCTGCCAAATGAGCGAACCAGTACACAGTAAAGATAATAGAATGTAAATTATAGTTGAGGGCCATAAGCCGCAGACGGAGTCGACGCGTTCGTAAAACAAATTGACGTTCGATGTAGCGTTTGCGGGAACAGCGATAGTTGTTTTCTCTTCTGACATAGTTTCAAAATCGGCCGGTTTTTTTTTGATAAAAGTGGCCCTACATAATTCCTGGCGGCGGGGGCGGCCCTTCCCGCTCTACGGGGGGGATGGCAGGATTGAGCTCTCTAGTGGCGGTTATTTCCGCTTCAGATGAGGAGAGTAATTCTTTTGTCAGGCGCAGAGTTTTGGGATAAAGCAAGTCTTGGACAAATCTCTTCTCAAGTGCTTTCAATTCCGGTTCTTGGAGCAAAACAGCCCACTGGTTTTCCGGAATAAGTTTGAGCGCTTCATTGTGCAGAATGCTTAGGCGCAGTGACGATATTCTGAGTCTCTCCAATAAAATTAAGCATTCTCTAGCTTGTTGAGGTTGAAGTTTGGGGTAAACAATTTGGCAGAGGTGCTCTAAAGAAATGAGTATCCTTAAAGGATGAAATTCCAATTGAGAAGCTTGCTGAAGTAGTTGTTGACGCTCTGCGGAAAGTTCAAAATGAAGGCTAGGAATCGGTTGCAAGGGTGTTGCATTTAATGGAGGCAAATGCAGATTGCGGTAATTTCTTAACTTACTCTCTTCGGCATCCCTTTGCTGAGGGGTACCGAAGAGAGCTTCGGAGAGTATTTCCAATTCTTGCAAACGTCGATAATCTGACCAACCCGCCTTTTTTTTTAGTATGGAAATCGCCTTAGTATAGGTTCTGATGTCAGAACCTTCAGCACCACCACAAGTATAAGGGGTTAAGGAGTCGTCTGGCCTTAAGAAAACTTTTAATTGCTCAGTAGACAGGCGCTCATAAAGTTGAGTGTATATATTTAAGCTATTCTCTGCCTCTTGTTTGGCCAGTCTTTCCAATAAATCGAAGTGTCGACTGTCGGCTTCTGAGAGCGGCCATAGATCTTTTTTTTGCAGTATTTTTTGGCAACGTTTAAGCCCCGGCCAATCTAGGCAAACTTGGCTGTTTTCTATATTCCTGAGTGGATTAAATCCGCTGCCTTTGGTAAAGACGTAACCATCGCGGCGCATTTCATAGCTAATTAAATTTTCATGGCAACTGATAGTGAGCAAAATTAACTCCGCCATAAGTACAAGCGTTAGACTTATAACGGCTGTTACAACGTATTTATTAGGGGGGGGGCTTGTTGTCATGGTCTCGCGGCCCTTCGTATAGGGGAAAAAGAAAACCTGCTTAAGAAATAGCAGCCTTCTCGGTTAGAGTTAAAGCAAAAATTTAAGCTTATTTTGAACGCAGGGTATATATGAAAATTAAGCAGAGCAAATCGCCTACAAATTGTGAGGCATATACCGAACAGTTTGACAGTTGCATAGTGAAAACAAGTGGCGGAAATCTCTCCCTACAGGCAGAGTTTGTTCTTGTCGGTATTTTTTTTGCTTTGCTTATTGCCCTTGCCCTTTGGCCTGTGCCTATGCATTTGGGCGACCGTTTAGTCGGCGATTATCAAGGCGATTTTTGGAAACACCTGTGGGGGCATTGGTGGGTGCGTGACAGTTTAACTAAAGGGCAAATCCCCTTATTTTGTGATTTGCTTAATGCGCCTAGAGGTGGCTACCTGTTTATTGCTGATCCTTGCAATGCCATTTTGAGCGGTGTATTTTCTCTATTTGTTGGTGTAGCCGAAGCTTACAATTTAACAGTAATTTTTAATTTATGGCTCGGTCTGATGGCTGCCTGGTTTTTGGCCCGTTATTTCGTTAAAGATGGAGCTTGCGCTTTAGTCGCGGCTGTTATTTATGGCCTTTCTGCTTATGTGCTCAGCTATCCGGTCTCTTCCGGAGTAACCGAAACACTTAATACTGCTTGGGCGCCGTTGTATATACTTTTTTTACATCGCCTTTTGGAAAAAGGACGAATAAGCGATTTGTTAGGCACTGCCATATTTTTTGCCCTTACTACGTTTTCATGTTGGTACTACGGTGAATTTATGGCTGTCTATACCAGTCTGGCTTTAGCATGGTCTCTAGTTGAACTTTTGCGCACCAATTGGAAAGGACGGATTTTTCCTTTGTCTGCTTTAATCCGTTCAGTCAGAGTGAGAAAGTCTTGGTGGCGCAGTATGTCTGTAAGTTGGCAGAGTTGCGCTTCGGTATGGAAAAAACAAATTCTAAAGACTGCAGCCGCTATAGTTCTGGGAGCAATAATTATTTCGCCTTTTGCTTGGCTTTTCAAGATGACTGTTTCCAATTCGGCTAATATCGTAATGCCGCGTAAAGCTCCTAAACGCTCTATCTTTAATTTTCAAGATTATTTGGGTCAAGCTCCTGAGAAAAGCGTCAATCAACACGGTGTGCGCGGTTTTCACAATTATACAAACCTATTGGGATTGTTTTTGCCCGGTAAAGGCAATGCCACAGTTACTTCTACAGTAGACAGATTAGTTAGGGTTCATTATTTGGGATGGATCGCTTTACTGTTGGCTTTTATGGCTTGGCGTTGTAAAATTTTGCACCACAAAATACTGTATTGGACAGTCGTCTTCGGATTTTTTATCGCTCTCTCTTTGGGGCCGCGTGTCATTTTCTCCGATTTTTCGGAGGCAGGTTTTGTTAATCCGCTTTATCTCCTAATGTTCCTTGGTTTTCCGTTTTTTTATAATTTGGCCATTCCGTTCCGTTTTCTGATGTTGGCTCTCGTTGGTCTATCGGTGGTGGCTGCTTACGGAAGTAAGGCTCTATGGTCTGAGGAAACGGTCGGTCGCAAGTGGTTCTTCTGTATATTGACAACTTTGATGATCTTTGTCGAAACAGCTTTTGTGTCTCCTTTGCCTTGGCCGTTGCCCATGAGTCCGGTTCAAACTCCAGCCTACTATCATATGTTGGCTGATGATCCGCGTTCGTATGCTATTATCGATTATCCCTTTGAAAGGCCCGGAACCATTTTAGTACCCGGTGAATATTTCTATTACCAGACAGTACATCACAAGCGTATACCTTATCGAACCAGCGGAGTTTTGAGTCCGGAAGTCGTACATAATGCTTTTATGGAAGAAGTTTTGCTGGCCCAGCGAGGTATCGAGCCCTCTATACATAGTCAAAGGCGTTTACGTGAAGGAGCGCAAACTCTCTTTGATATGGGCTTTCACGCTTTTGTTTTACATGAAAATTTGTTGACTGAATTTTCAGCTCAGGATATAGAAAGTCGCTTGACGCCGGTTCTGGGAAAACCTATGCGTTTTGGAGACGGTTTAATCGTCTATACTTTGGATTCTCTAAATGATAATTAAGCTAATCGTAAAATATCGGGAATCGGCCAGCCCCTTGCTGTTGCGTGAACTTAGGCTTGTCTTGAGCCAAAGTAAATTTTGCTTTTGGGAAGTTATTTTACCTTTATTTTGGCTATTTTATCTCATCTGGGGGCTTTGGATAACTTCAGACGGCAGCAGTAGGCTCGTAATTTCTTGCAGTCATATGTTATGTTGGTTGACTGCTGTTTTTATCGCTTGCCATTACCTCTGCTTGGCGCCGCGTTTGGCCGCTTCGGTCTGTTACGATCGCAGCTCGGGCATATACAAAATGCTTAACATTACTCCCAGTGGTTGTTCCCAAAGCTTGATATTTAAAATTATGGCTTTCTCCGGTCCCTATTGGGTTGAATGGTTGTTATTTTCTCTTGGCAATGTTGTCTTTTGCTTTTTTACTTCTGTTCTTAACGCGGAAATTGCTTTGGCTGCTTCTATTTACAGTTTGCTCTCTTTAATGACGGCTGTCTCTTTGGGGATATGGTGGGGGGTGGCCTTTCAGAATATGCCTGATAAGTGCGCTGCTTCGTTGCGCAAATTGTTGCTAATGACCGTTGTCGGAATCTATTGTCTGAATAATTTTTTTGCCTTTAGTCAGATAGAAACTGTCTTAGTCTTGTGTAGCTTGTTGCTTATTCTTTGGAGTAAATCTGTACGTATTTTTTTGAGCGAGATTTCCATAATTTTAGCTTTGTTGGCAATAAGTCTCTCTTTTGTGCCTGCAATCGGCCATTCTTCCTGGCCGCTTGGAGATTGTCTTAATCCTATTCGCGTAAGTTTAGTGGGCATGTATGCTTTGGACAGAGAAGCTTTGCAAACTGACAACTTAGCTTCGAGTAGCGCCTATCCTATATTGCGTGAACATTTGACTGGCGCCCATAATGATCCGACCTTAAGGCAATTGCTTAATCTTTATGGTGGAAGTTCCCAGGTAAGTCGAGAGCAAATTTATGCTCAAGTACGCAGCGAGTCTGAACTTTATCTTTTTAGAAGTTTTGTTACCAATTTGACGGTGGCTGCAATTTTGCTCATTGGTACTTGCTTAATGTTGGCATCGTATTTGCGATTCGATTCCAATAAGTGAAAGATGAGCATTTTTAGTTTGTCTATTTTGTTGAATTTGTGTATATTTATAGCTGGTCGCGGCGCCGACCTGTAAAGGACCGGATGACAACCGGAAAAATCGGTTAGGGCAGAGGTTCCTTTGGAAATTGCGCCGAGCTAGGCAAGGCTTGTTGTTGAAGCTTTGCCGTAATATGGAGTTATTTATGGCCAGACAAGTTTATGCGGGTATGGATGCCCAGGAAAAGGAAAACGATCCCCTTTATAAGAGACGTCACTCTTTGTCTCATATTTTGGCAGAAGCGGTGCAGCGTCTTTACCCCGATACCAAGTTAGGTTTCGGCCCGCCCGTAGATAATGGCTTTTACTATGATTTCCAATTTTCAACGCCCATTGATGCGGACAAGCTTCCGGAAATTGAAGCTGAAATGCGTCGAATCATTGCCGAAAAACAGGCTTTTACCCATTATGACTTGCCTCTTGAAGAGGCTGTAAAGCGCTTAGAAGACAAGGGCGAAGTCCTTAAAGCTGAATATGTGCGCGACCTTGCCGATGAGGGTAAAGATATTCATTTTTACGAGAACGGCGAATTTACCGATCTCTGTGCCGGCCCTCATGTTGACAATACTTCTGAAATTCCCAGCGATTGTTTTGCTCTCGATTCTGTAGCCGGAGCTTACTGGCGCGGTGATCAATCCCGTGAAATGCTTACCCGTATTTACGGTTTGGCTTTTAATAATAAGAAAGAACTCAAAGAGTTCCTGCGTTTACGTGAAGAAGCTCGCAAATACGATCATCGCAAGCTCAGCAAAGAACTAGAGTTCTATACCATGAATGAAATGGTCGGTTTAGGTTTGCCCCTTTGGTTGCCTAACGGTACCGTTTTGCGCGAAGAATTAGAAAAATTTGCCAAAGAGACTGAACAGCGTGGTGGTTATTTGCGTGTAGCTACTCCTTGCATTACCAACGAGCAGCTTTTCTATACTTCGGGACACCTACCTTATTATAAGGACAGTATGTTCCCGCCTATGCAAATAGATGAGGGGCAGAATTATTATCTCAAGCCCATGAACTGTCCGTTCCACCATATGATTTTCAGCAGTCGTCCTCGCTCTTATCGCGAGTTGCCTTTGCGCTTAGCTGAATATGGACAGTGCTATCGCTACGAAGCTTCCGGTACGTTGGCTGGACTTTTGCGTGTGCGTGGTATGTGCATGAATGATGCTCATATCTATTGCAGTCCTGAGCAATTGGCCGCTGAGTTTAGAGCCGTTTTGGATATGCATCGCTTCTATTATGACAAGTTCCGCATTGAGGGATACTGGATGCGCTTGTCTATGCATGATCCCAAAAATACCAAAAAATATGTAGATAATCCTGAAGCTTGGGCTCAGTCCGAAGATGCCATTCGCCAAGTAGTTAAAGATATGGGTGTGCAATACGAAGAAGTTCCAGGTGAAGCCGCTTTCTATGGCCCCAAGGTAGACTTCCAAATTCGGAATGTCGTTGGTCGTGAAGAGACTGCCTCCACCAACCAACTCGATTTTGCTGTACCTTCTCGTTTCAACTTGGTCTACACCGGCAAAGACGGAGAGTATCATACTCCTTATTGTATCCATCGTGCTCCTTTGGGTACTCACGAGCGCTTTTTGGCTTTCTTGATGGAACACTTTAAAGGTGCTTTCCCCACTTGGATGGCTCCCACTCAAGTTATGGTAGTTCCGGTATCGGTTGAAAAGTTTGGCGACTACGCTGAAAGGATTGCCGCCTCTTTGCGCAACGATCTTTACAGAGCTCAGGCCAATTTAGACGGCGATAGCTTTAATAAGAAGATCCGCGCTGCCGTTACTTCTAAGATCCCCAATATCTTGGTGGTCGGTGCTTCAGAAATGGAAAATGAGACTGTAACTTGGCGCCGCTATTGCGTCAAAGAGCAGCGTACTTTGAAATTCGCTCAGTTCCGCGATATTTTAGGCAAGATGTGTCATGAACGTATTATGGATAACTTTGCCGATGTGGTTTTGCCCGAAGAATAGGTTTTGAAATAGTTTCTGTATTCAGTTGCATTCAAGCGACGGAATAGAAGAGTTTAATCTCAAAACAAAAGAAGCTTCCTTGTTGGGGGGCTTCTTTTGTTTTTTTATCAGGTGATTAGCGGCCTACGATCAGTACATAAACTACCACTTGACAATTCCAGAGAGCGTGGGCTATGACTGAAGGCCATAAACTTCCTGTGTAATGGCGAGCTGCGCAAAAGACTGCTCCTAGTCCCGCTAAAACTAGAACTCCTTGCGGGTCGCCGTGTACTGCCGAAAACATTAGCGAACTTATTAAAGCTGCGCCAGCTACAGTGGCTGTTTTGCTAAGTCCGGAAAAGAGCAGGCCGCGATAAACAATTTCCTCGTATATAGGGCCGCTAATTACTAGAAAGAAAAGCAACCAAAAGACGGGTTCCGGCGCTTGCATAAGGAAAGTGAGTACTATGTTGCTCGATTGCACGGAAGATTGAGTAAACAACGAAGTTAGCATAGCCGTAAAGACAGACGTAAGGCAAGCCAAAGCGAAAGTGGCGCAACCGTAGGCTATATATGAAGTTTTAAATTCATGTAAGTGCAGCGCTTTTAGTAAAAATATGGCCGATTTTTTTATTTTTTGCCAATAATTACTTGGAACAGCTGTTTCAACTTTTTTCGGTTCGCATACATATTTTATTGTTAAAACCAAAGCGGCTACAGATACTATGTAGACGAATATTTGCGAGAAAAATAAAATAACAGGGATATAGTATCTGTTGTTGTCAACCATGGGGAATATGATTGTGGCCAGTAAGGCACTTAAACATGCTCCCAGCCAGTTTAGAGCGACGAATAAATATAATGTGGGAATAGGCTTCCAAATACAATCATCCTCTGATTCGTCTTTTTTATCATGTTGTTCGAATTTTGGCGCTGAGAGAACTTTAATTATGTAAGCAGCCAATAAAATAAAAGACAAAGATAGCAGAGTTGCCCAAAGGCCTGCTATTATCAAAAAACGATCCGTTTGATGTTGTAAGGCGTGAATACGCTCTCCCAGGCGACCGTTTTGCTCTGGTTGGGTGGCGCCTTTTTGTATAGTTTGCATAATATAACTATAGGCTAAAGGATCGTTATAAAAAGTATCGACAGCTTCTTTTAGTTCTATATTCAATAGATTGAAAGCATTTTGTATCTCTTCGGTAGTTGGAGTTTGTCCGCAGCATATTGTAAGCAGAACGTCAGTTACGGAACTAACTTCTTCGGTGCGAATTTTTTTTAAAAGATTTTGAGCTTTAGTTGGTTGATGACACAGGCAATATAGAGAGGCCGCACTGTGAACAGTTGAGCTTTGGGCTTTGCTAAAGTTTACTCCATCTAGTATTTCGGCAACTTGACTTTCCATCAGAGATAAATGGTATTTCTGACTTACACTCATCACCCTGGAGGCCAATCTTACTTGTAAATTGGCGTGGAAGGACTTTTGCCAGGAAGAATCACCGGTATTTCTGAAAAAAGCCGGAACAACCAAAGGCAGCCATAGGGTCAGGGCTACCAACACCAATAAAATTCTTTTACCGCTCATTTGTCACTACCTTTCCAGCGCAATTGGGGAGATCCTTGAATAAACTCTGCTTTCGGGTAGAACTTTGAGTGGAGGAAGAAGTTTGAGAATTGAGCAACCGTTAAGTCTTAGGGGGAATCTGTCTTTTTTTGTGAAAGCTCTCCGGCGTGTCTATTTCCAGCAATAAAAATAAAAGTCCGCGCAGTATTTTAATTGTCGGCGTTTCTAATTTAGAACAAGAAGCTTTTGCCAATAGCTTGGTAAGGCTTGGTTGTGATGTTAAGTTGGCTTCTAATTTGGAGGAAGCTCGAGAATATTTGCTTTCTGGTGAAAATATTCAGTTTACAGCTGTTAATACCGATTTCCCTCAACAGAACGAAGTGAGCCGTTTGCTTTTGCAGCATTCTTTCGATGTAGAATTATTTTTCTTATTCGATAGTTTGGCTTTGGAATATGGTTTCTCTAATACAGCTGTTAAAGAGACTTCTAGTCCCAGGGTGCGGGCTGCTTATCTTTGTTACACTTCGTTTGCTTCAGCGAAGTATTCTTGCCGACTTATGCGTGCTTGTGGTACTTGGTGGGAAGTAAAAGGGCGTGAGGCTCCTGTCCATGAGCGCTATCGCAAATTGCTCAATCGCGTGCGTCAAGGTGTTGTCGATACCGACAGTAAGGATATTGTGCGCTGGGCCAATAATGCTTTTAAAGGCATGGTTGGTATGGGCAATATTGAAGGGCGTTACATCAGTGAGCTGGTTGATGTTCGCGATATCCCCTGCCTGGATGCTGTACAAGTACAATTGCGCAACGGTATTATTTCACCTTACGTAGTGCGTTTGCGTTCCAGTGGTCAAGTAGTTGAGGTGGATGCTACGCCTCGCTTTGATAAAGAAGGCAACTATATGGGCAGCGTGGCTCTGATTCGCCAAGCTCACAATATGCCTGTAGAAGAATTTGTGGCCAGTCGCAATTTAGTCAGTTTGTACAGTTTGGCTTTGCGTTTAAGCCGTGCTTTTGATGTCTCTAAGGTTATCAATATTATTACAGAGACTGTGCGCGAAATGTGCGGCTATCGTTGTTGTGGTATCAAACTTAAAGGATTTGGCGAAGTTGTCGATCATGATGTTGATGGAATTGTATCTCCTTCGATAAAGCGAACGGTCGATTCTTTTTGCTCTCGTCTTTTGCCTCATCAGTCGATTAGGGTTATTAAAGACTTGGAGCGTGATCCCGATCCGGCGGCTGCTTCTTTGCGTGAAGTTGGTCTCAGTGGTGTCGTTTGCGTAGCTTTGACCGTTGGGGTTGAGCATATTGGTTGTATTTGGGCTCTGGCCGATAAAGAGACAGCCCTTTCCAGAGAAAACAATTCTTTCCTTATTTCTGTTGGCATTCAGGCTGGTTTGGCTTTACAAAATGCTGTAAATGTAAAACGCCGTTTGGAAGAAGAGGCTAATCGTCGCCGTTTTTATCGTGACGCTTTAAATTCACTCACTTCCGGTAAGTTGGTTTTTTGTGAACGCGACGAATTGGATAGTCATTGGGCTAAGTGTGGTCGCGAGGTGGCTATTCTGGCTTTAAAGGAGAAAGCTGATGTGCCTCAGTCTCGTCGTATCTCCGAAAAAGTTATGGAAGAGCAAGGCTTCGGTCAGGATCGCCTTTTCGATATGGTTACTTGCGTATCCGAAGCGGCTACCAATGTTGTGAAATACGGCCCTCCTGGTAGCATGAGCATAAAAGTGGAAGATGACGGTATTCACGTTCGTTTGGATGATGTCGGCCACGGTATTGCTTTTGATAACTTGCCTAAAGCTGTCCTTTTGCCGGGGTTCTCTATGGGAGAGACTCCTTCCCTGGGATTGGGTTACTCAGTTATGTTGGAAATGTGTGATTGTGTATATCTGTGTACCGGTGACGACGGGACTTCTCTTATTTTAGAAATGAAGAAGACGAAAGCCGATCCTTTGGAGGCTTTTGTGGGGTTCAGCGGATTGAATGCAAGTATCTAGATAGCCATCCGCTTAAAAAGCTGAGTTTGGAGCGTGAAGTTTTTTGCCAATAGTACCTCCTTTAAATACAGAAGCCTATCTTAATTACGAAGAATTGACCGCTTATTTGAATAGTATTGCGGAAGCCGTTCCTCAGTTGGTACGTATCTTCTCTTTGGGAAATACTACGGGGGGGCGTTCTTTGTGGGCTGCGGAAGTTACCAATACAAATACTGGAGCCGCTTCGAGTAAACCAGCAATTTGGATTGACGGTAATATTCATGGCAGTCACTTATCGGCTTCTACGGCTTGCTTGGCTGTATTGCAGCGACTCTCCGCCGAACATGGACGCAGCCCTTCTATTACCGAACTGTTGGATAACAACACTTTCTATATTGTGCCTCGCTTGGCCCCTGATGGCGCCGAGTTGTGTTTAACTTCCGGTTTGTCCACTTCTGCCGGTCGCCGCTTGGGTTTTTTAGACGGGTTGCGCGAAGGTTTGGTTCCGGGTGATGTCAATGGTGATGGTCGCATCTTGCAAATGCGTGTGGAAGATCCTTATGGACAGTGGAAAGTTAGCAAAAGAGACGAACGCTTGCTTATTCCTCGCCAACCGGGTGATGTAGGCGAAACTTATTATCGTCTCTATCGTGAGGGGTTGCTCGATAGAGAGGATAGAGCTCCACTTCATTTGCGCTTGGTCAATTCCAAACGTGAATTGAGTCATGATTTTACACAAGATTGCGGTCCTATTGATCATCACTACGGCGGCAATGGTTTTGTCGGGCCTTTTTCTCAAATAGAATCACGTCTTATCAGTGCTTTTTTGCATAGTTTAAACAATTTATGTTTGGCAATTTCTTTCCGTAGCGGTTCCGGCACTATTCAAGTAACCTCTGCTTCGGAAGTGCATAGACGCGATCAGGCTTTAATGAAGATTTTGGCTTCCAAGGCTTCCGAGTTAAGTAATATTCCCGTAGAAGAAGTTACTGAAGTTAGTGATTTTGCTGATTGGGTTTATAAAGAACTGGGTGTTCCTTGTTTGCGCGTCGACGGATGGAATTTATTGCGTGAAGCTGGGATAGAAAATTCGACTGACAAATCGCAAGAACATGCTTTGTTGGCTGTATTGCGCTGGCTTGACTACAATAATCACGGTCAGGGCTTCGCCAAGTGGGAAAAGTGTGAACACCCGCAATTGGGTGAAATCGAAGTCGGCGGTTGGGATACTTCTGTAAGTTGGAGTAATCCGCCGGTGGGCGAGATGCTGTCGACTATTTGTGAAAGCGAAGTTAATTTAGCTCTTTGCTTGGCTACTGTTGTGCCTAAGATCGGTTTGGGTGAATGTCGCGACGAAATTGTCGGCTGGGCTGAACCTGAAAATGGTGGGGCTGAAGAACTGTTACCTTTGCGTGTTATTTCTGTGGAAATACGCAATGAAGGCTATTTGCCTACTTGGCTTACCGAAGAGTTGCGCTCTAAAGACGAGCCTTTAATTTCTGAAATTTCTGTTCCTGAAAATGCCGAATTGCTAATTGGTCAGCATTTAAGTGAGCATGAGCAACTCTCTGGTACGGTGTCTTTACATTTGCGCCAGAGTTTAAGTGTGCCCTTTTTTAGCGGCACTTCTGAGACTGGTCGCTGTGTAGAAACTTGGCTAGTTCGTGGCAGCGGTGAAGTTGTGGTCTCTGCGGCCCATCCTCGCGGTGGCGTTGTCCAGTTCATAAGTGACGGTGGACAAAATTCTTTGCGCCAGCGCTTTAAAGTAAGCAAACCTAGCGCTATTATTCCAAGCACTTCGCCGGTTCCTTATGTAGTGGCTGTTACTTCCGCTGCTTTGGCTGCGGCCATTCCGCAAATGACCGGTTTAAGCGCTGCTACCGAAGCGTCTGAAGCGCCGACTTCAACTAAGGCGCCATCTCTGCCCAGAGCTGCTTTTAAAGTACCTTCTGGTGCAAAGACTGGCGTCGGGCGTAGTTCTTTAGAACCTACTCCGGTAAGTCAAATCGCTTCCACTGAGCCTGCTTCGCCGTCTCGCCCTGTTGTGCGTCCAGTAAATTTGACTGAAGTTACCTCGGCGTCTGCGGTTGAGTCTAAAGTTGAAAATATTCCTCCGGCTCAGTCGCCAGTACGCGGAGGTTATAGACCGATGGCTTTAGGTGGCGTCAAGCGTCCTTCAGTGGTAGAAAAGGCTAATCAGCCTACGCCTTCTCCCCAAGTCGGTGCTTCCGATTTCGCTCGTCCCACCGCTGCTGCTTCTGCAGGTGGTTTGAGAAAAGTCGGCGTTGAACAACCTCCCGCTCGTCATGTAGTGGCGGAAGACTCTCCTTTGCGCAAAGAACACGCACGTCCCAGAGTACAACCTTCGGGTCGTGTTTTTGGTCAGCCGCCAGCAAAAACCGGTTTGGCCGCTGCCGTGCGTCAGTCTGATTCAGTAGCCCGTCAGAATCCTACACGCAATACTAGAAGCTTGGAAGAAGCGGCAGCGGCTGCCGAACGGCGCGGAGAAGTAAAACCTCACCCACTACTTCCCGGCAAGTCAGCTCGTTCGGCTGCACCGCCACCGGAAGCTACCGAACCGCAGCTTTCCGGGGAAGATTTTGTTGAAGAGCCTTTAACACCGACTGCGCCATTGCTTCTAAGACGTAGCCGCGGCGATGAGTAGCAAAAAAAATAAGAGCGAACTTTTTAGTCCGCTCTTATTTTTTGGTTGCTGATTGTGAAAAACGTCGGCTAGTTATAGAGTGCCGGATCGATATATTTCAAAATATGATAAGTAATAGCTGACATGGTAGCGGCAGCCGGTAAAGTAAATACCCAAGCTACCAAAATATTATTGGCAATACTCCAGCGTACAGCATTGATACGTTTAACAGCGCCTACACCCATAATACTGGCAGTAATTACGTGGGTGGTGGAGATGGGCATACCCAAGGCCGCAGTTGTTAAAAGGATGGTAGAAGAAGTTAAGTCAGCGGCAAATCCGTGCACTGGCTGCAGGCGAACTACTTTGGCACCTAAAGTTTTAATGATACGCCAACCGCCTCCGGAAGTTCCCAGAGCAATTACGGTAGCGCAAGCCACTTTGGTAAACCAGCGTACTTCTAAATCAGGCTGCCAGTGTTGCTCGATAAGGCCTGTGCTGGTGGCCGTACAAAGGGCTAAGGTGATAATACCCATAACTTTTTGGGCGTCGTTAGAGCCGTGGGAGAAAGCCATAAGGCTGGAAGAGAGCCACTGAGCGTATTTAAATTTATGGCCGATTGAAGGGTGCTGATGGCGCAAAATCCAGTACAGCGAGAGCATAATGCAATATCCGAGTATTAAACCGATAAGGGGAGAAACTAAACCGGGAATCACTACGTGATCCATAACTCCCCACCACTTTACACCGTCGGTACCGACACGCGCTAAAGCTACGCCTACCAAACCGCCTACCAAAGCGTGAGAAGAAGAGGAAGGCAAACCCCAAACCCAAGTGAGGAGATTCCAAATAATAGCCCCTATCAGTGCTGATAAAATCAGCGACTGACTGTTCATGGCATCGCCTTCTACGATGCCGCTAGTAATAGTTTTGGCTACCCCGGTAAAGAGGAGAGCACCGCAAAAGTTACAGCAAGCTGCCATCAAGACGGCTGTTCTTGGCGATAAAGCTCGGGTAGAAACTACCGTAGCAATGGCATTGGCTGCGTCGTGGAAACCGTTTACGTAATCGAATGCTAGTGCAATTATTACGACTGCAGCTAAAATCCAAATGGTTTCATGCATTTCTTTTTTTTTCTACTTTCCTATAGTACGTTTCTGTATATAAATGTACATTTTCGAGTTTACTTTATACTCATATGGTCGAACTGAGCTAATAAAAAAAGCCGTCTCTCTTTCAACAAGGGAGCGGCTATAGGATAATTTCCGTAAATAAAATCAACATTCCTGAACGATGGCCAGGAATGACCCGTACTTTCAGCATCAAAACAATACGATTGTTGGAGCGTATTCAATAACATAAGGCGCGGGGAAGTTCTGTAAGGCTATTTTTTTCCCTCCTTAGCCAAAAAATATTTGCAAGGTTGGATAGATAAGAAGCGAGGCAGATCGCAATTGGCGATCTGCCTCGTATTTTTACGGCTAAAAATGAAACGACCCCCTCGAGTGTGAGTCATAAGGGGGACGCAAGGGATTAGGAGGAACTTTGCTTGATGCCAAAGACGGGATGACTTCGACATTTCCAGCGTTAAGATTTCTTCAACGCTCTTAACAATTGTGATTATAAAGGCAAATATATAATAAGTCAATAATATTTTTTCAAAATACAAATAACTAATTTATAGTATTATTATATATATTTTACACAAAAATTGTATAATAATAAACAATTTTTGTGTAAAATATACAAGGTAAAACGAATGTTTAAAAGAAAACCACAATTGTGATAAAGAGAATTTCAGACGTGAGGCAAATGGAGTTTTTACACAAAACTCCTATATATCTGAGTCAGGGAGAGGCTGCTGAGTTTATGCAAGTCTCCGTCAGAAATTTACAATATTGGGAAAGTTCCGGACTATTGCATAGGGAAAGACGTCAAAATGGACACGGAACTCGCTATACGCGCTGGGATTTGATAGAAATAAACTTTATTCGCAGTTTAATTTATGAGTGGGGCTTTACAGTAAACTCGCTTAAAGCTAAATTGGCTTTGTTGGAAAGTCCGTACTATTACGATCCTAACGATATTATTTGGGATAATTGCACAGGTTGTTGGTGTAGCCGTTCTGATATTGCTTGCCGGGAATTAAATCGTGTAAAGCATGACTTTGTACCCTATGTACGCCAAATTTTTGAAAATACAGCTGAGGAAGGCGAAAAAAGTACCGCTTGGGGAGTTATCAATATTTTACGTTCTTTGATAAAAGGGCAACGTCCCAAGAAACTATCTGGCTTTGACAGAACTTAATATTTAGAAATCAGCAAAAGACGTCAGCGCTTTTTTTTCAGTGTTTTTTTTGTAAGACTGTCTATTGAGCTAAATGTTAACATGCTCTGAATACTAAGAATCCGATAAAATAGGAATTCTTTAATTTTTCGGGGGCTATTATTAACACGTTTTTTACTTGATTGTTACACTGTATCAATAAGCTATAAATAAAATCCAAGAGTGGGAGGCTGTGTAGAAATCGGTTTATAAGCAGCAGAAAAGCATAGCCCAAAACAGGATTTCCCCAGCTTTGAAGTTTCTACCCTTGGAAGTAAGGAGGTAGCCTAATGCAAATGCTTGGCAATGTGTCATCAGTTTTGTCCAATGTTGGAAAAAATATTGCACAATCCTCCAGTTCCGGTTTTACCTCTCCGCTTGGCAAAGGAACTAATGGAACTTACACGAGCTTTACCGCTCGCGGTACAGCAGTTTCTCAGTTTCAGCCCGGACAAAATTTGTTCGGACAAGTGGTGGGGCGGGAACAGAATGGAAATTTCACTCTTCGTTTCGGCAATACGACTTTACAAGCTAACGCCAATTTGCCTTTTAATGTAGGGCAGCAGCTTAATGTCACTGTTTCCGGACAGCAACGTGGTATGCTCACCTTGGATATGGCCAGCACTCCGTTTTCTTCACTAAATAGTGAAACTGTTACTCAGACTTTGGTACAACTCAATTTGCCTATGTCTGAGGGGAATTTTATGTTGGCCAGCTCTTTGGTTGAGCATGGGGCTCCGCTCGATAAAGCTACTTTTCAAAGTATGCAAAAGGCTTTAGCTCAATTGCCGCCTACTTCAGATCCGGTTGTTTTTAATTCCAGAGTTGGAGCAACTCTTTTTTTGCAAAACAGCCAATTGCCGGTAACTGGTCGTAATATTTTGCTTTTGAGCACTTTTTTGGCTCAAAATCCTCAGGTGACTCAGCAACTTTTCAATATTCAAAGTGAAGTAAAACGCCTTATAAACAATCCTGGCAATATGTCTTCTAGAGCTCTGGAAATTTTGAGTCAGGTTCCCGGACTTTTGGGAGAAATGGTTTTGGAGCCAGGTGGCAATTTAAAAGGCGCCGGTAAGTCTGGTGGTAAGGCGGCTTTGCTTTTTGATATGGCCAAACAAGCCGGTATTGAGACAAACTTGGGCTTAGTTGGCGGCGGAGAGTCAGATTGGGAGCTTTTGGCTTTGCTGCGTGAGTTACGCAAATTGACCGATGCTCAAGATGCTTCTTTGAGTACACTTTTCAAAAATTGTCAAAATTATGAAGACAATTTGCAAGCTCAGCGTCTGATTAATCGGGGAAAACCCGACTCTTCTTTTGGTTTTTATTATATGCAAATTCCTCTTCGTCGCGAGTTTAATGAGTCGGCTGAAGTTTGGATTCGCTATCGCTGGAGGGAAGAGGATGGCAGTCGTGTAGTTGATATTGATGATTCTCACTTAGAGTTTGCGGTCGGAACTGATGCTTTAGGCGAGTTGTTTTTCAGCTTAGATATTGGCGCCGGATATGTGGAATTGACAGCTAAGTCGGACGACGAGTCTGTTGTCGGTTGTCTTGAGGCTTATCTTCCTGTTTTGCAAGAACGGATTGAGGAATTAGGTTGGAAAACTGGGGTCTTTGAGGCTGTTCTTAATAACAATATCGGCGGCCATGAGTTTATGAGCTGTCAAGAACTTTCTTCTTTGGAGGGTGTCAATGTGCAAGCCTGAGACTGCTAAAGTTGCAGTCAGTGTAGCCGTCTCTCCGGAAGATGGGACGACCAGAGTCGTTAATTCGGCTGTAGGCCAAAAAGCCGCCGAAATGATTGAACAAGCTGAAAAAGAGGGATTGAATATTACGCAAGATCCCCAGCTGGTTGGAGAATTACTCAAAGAACAGGGGAATAAGGCGGCCATAAGCCCTCGACTTTACGAACTGATGGCCGCGGTTCTAGACTTTACCCAGGAATTGAGTGATTTAAAAGCAGGGCGGTTTGCTCAGGAACCTGAGCGAGAATAAGCTCTGTGGCCTGAGGGCTCCCGGCAAAAAGAGGGGCCAAAGGATTTCTATAGAAACGAAAATTTGGGTTCGTATAAGGACGCGGACCACATAGTCGGAGGTGTTCTAATGCTTGAAGGGATGAGAATGGCAGCTCAGGGTATGATGACCCAGGCCGCTAAACAAGATGTCATCACTAATAACTTGGCCAATGTAGGTACCGCTGGTTTCCGTAAGGAAAGCGCCCAGATTACCTCTTTTAACGAGATTCTCAATCGTGAAGTCGGTGGCATGGATGGCATGACCCAGTCTTCTTACGAGATCTCTACCGCTCCCGGTATGGAAGTTTCCGGTAAACTCTACACCAGCTCGGTGACTCACAACGCTCAGGGTTCATTGAAGGAGACCGGCAACCCCTTTGATATGGCCTTGGATGATAACGGACGCGGTTTCTTCACTATCCAGACTAAGGATGGGGTACGTTTTACCAGAGCTGGTAATTTCCATCTCTCTACCAATGGCGAATTAGTCACTGCCGATGGCTCTCAGGTAATGGGTCATCGCGGCCCCATCAAGTTACAGGGCAGCAATTTCACTGTTTCCAATGACGGCGTAATCTCCAGCGACGGTCGCCCCATTGATAAAATTTTGGTAGCTGTTTTCGATAACACCGACCAATTGAAGCGCACCGGTGACAATCAGTTCACCGCCACAACTAAAGTCAGCGCTACCAACGATTTCCAGCTTAAACAGGGATATGTAGAGCAAGCTAACGTCAACGCTTTAACTGAAATGGTCGACTTGATGATGGTGACACGCAATTACGAAGCTAACCAGAAGGTTCTTCAGGCCAACGACAAAATGTTGGAAAAGACTGTCAATAACGTCGGAACTGTTCGCTAGTTCGCTAAACTGACGGTTGAAAAAAGACAGCTCGTCCGTCCGAACAAAACGGCGGACGGCTGGATTATAGTAAGAGCTTCTGCTAAGCTCGTATAATAAGTCTAATTTGGAGGAACAAATATTATGATGCGTTCGCTTTACACTGCTGCTTCCGGTATGATGGCTCAGCAGATGAATATGGATAATATTTCCAACAACCTGGCTAACGTGCAGTCCACCGGTTTTAAGAAAACTCGTGTAGACTTCCAGGACTTGCTCTATGCTACCATGCAAGATCCTGGCACTGAAGCTACTGCCGGTACTCAGATTGGTATGGGTGTTCGCGCTTCTTCTACAGAGCGTATGTTCTCCCAGGGTTCCTTGCAAAAAACCAGCAACCCTTACGACGTGGCTATTCAGGGTGACGGTTTCTTCAAAGTAACTATGCCCGACGGCACTTCCGCTTACACTCGTGACGGTGCTTTCAAATATGACGGCGACAAAGGCGAAATTGTTACCAGCGCCGGTCAGTCTCTTGGCATCGCCGTTCCCAAAGATGTTACCAATATTGAAGTTCGTCCTAATGGTGAAGTCTTCGGTGTCCGTATCGATGGCGACGGTCAGCCCGAGAAGATCGCTCAGGTTAAACTCACTCGTTTCCTCAATCCTGCCGGTTTGCAGGCTATTGGCGGCAACCTCTATGTTGAGACTCCCGTTGCCGGTGCCAAGACCGAAAGTATTCCTGGCGAAAATGGCTTGGGTGTTTTAGCTCAGGGACATCTCGAGAAATCCAATATTAACGTAGTTGAAGAGATGATCTCCATCGTCCAAGCTCAGCGCGCTTTCGAAATGAACCAGAAGGGTGTTCAAGCTGCTGACGAGATGATGAGAATGACCAACCAGCTCCAGAGCTAGTTTCAACTGACATTTTAATCTCGGCGTTTGGCCTCGGGTTGGGCGTCGAGGTATCATTTGGAGGTTATTATGCAGATTGAAGGTTTTACCCCTGAACCTTTAGCCCAGGCTGCTACTTCTTCTGCCCCTTCCAAGGCGCAGGATGAAGCTAAACTTCGTGAAGCTTGTCAGCAAATGGAGAGCGTTTTCCTTAACCAGATGCTTGCTCAAATGCGCAAATGTAGCGGCGCTGGTGAGGAAGGTGGTCTTTTTGGCGGCAAAGATCAGGAAATGTTCCAAGGAATGCTTGATCAAGAGAGAGCTAAGGCTTGGTCGCAGAATGGTGGCGTAGGTTTGGCCAGCATCCTCTTCGAGCAAATGAAGGGACAACAAATGTAGTCTGGATGCGGTGCTTGCCTCCATTGAGGTAAGAACACTGTGGGCTATGCAAAAATGGGCGGCAGCGAGTTGTTTGTACTTAGCTCCGTCCATTCACTTTTCTGCTAAGTTTACTTAAAAAGTTGAAAGGAAGAAGAGTCCTTTTGGGAAATAAAGCCCTCGTGGTCAATTAATTATTGGCATTGTATTAGAGGCGTTTTTATTTTTTTGCTAATCCATATTTGAACGGAATCCTCCCTTGACAGACAAGAAAGTGGACATAGGGCTTCTGTGGCAGCAGTACAAAAATACTGGAGATCCAGAGCTGCAAGAGCGGTTGGTTGAGTATTATCTGCCGCTTGTGAGAGGATTGGCCGCTAAAGTGTTTACCAAGATCAATTGCTCGGCGGATATGGATGATTTGGTTAGCGACGGTTTGTTTGGGTTGCTGAGAGCTATCGATGGTTTTGAGCTTAGCCGCGGATTCAAATTTGAAACTTACGCTGTTCCGGTAGTGCGTGGCGCTATATATAACGGTTTACGTCGCATGGATTGGTTGCCTGAACGTACCAGATGTAAGGCCAGAGCTTTGCAAAAAGCTATTGATAAGTTTGCTTCTATGAGCGGTAGACATCCAACCGAGGAAGAATTAGCTCAGGAACTGAAAATTTCAGCCGGTGAGGTTTTTGATTTAATATCCTGTTTGGGTTGTGTATATCTATTGTCTTTAGATCAGCCCTTGAATGCTTCTGACACTACTGAAGGTACTATTATGGATATGGTACCTGCTGATCCCGGCTTTTCCGATCCTTCTCGGGAGTTAGAATTCTCTGAAGAACGTAAATCTCTGTGTGCAGCTATCGGTAAGTTGGATGAACGTGAACAATTTTTGATCAAAATGCACTATTTTAGCGGTGTAACTTTTGAAAAAATCTCTCGTGTTTTGGGGGTCTCCAAGCAGCGTATTTCCCAAATGCACTCCAGGGCCGTTAAGCGCTTGCGTGATTCGCTAAAAGAGGAAGATATTTCCAGTGAAGCTATGGCGGGTTTTTTTGTCTAATCGGGGTTGGCCTAAAATCTTCTCTCTAATTAGCAAGGCTATGTTTTTCAGGGCGAGGCTGTGTTTTGTCTGTGGAGGGAAAAGACCTAGGATGTTGAACGTCTTAAGTCGTTTTTTTTGTACCCGTTCGGCCTGTGCTTTTTTGTTGTGCCGACGGTTAGATGAACTTTTTTTAGGAGCGTAGGTTATGGCCTCCAGTAGACGTAAATCTACCGATAACGTACAGCGTAAGGCTGTACGCCAGGTAGATGCTGAAGTGCGTGAAATTTCTCCACAGGAGAAGCGCAGAAATATTTTTATCCAAATCGGAGTTTGGTTTCTGGTTATCGCCTTTTGTATGACTTCCGGCATTATGTGCTTCGCTATTGGAGGTCCTGAAGATCAAAACGGTCAAGAACAAACTCAAGGCTCTGTTGATGAAATTCAAAGTGAAATCGATCGCTATGCCAAAGAAGTCGGAACTGATGCCGGCAATGTAGAAGCCTTGGCCAACTTGGGTTATTACTGGATGCAAAAGGGCGATACTCTCTCTACTGCCGAATCCCTCAAACAGGAAGCTAAGACTAAAGAGGCTATCGATAAAGGTTTAGCTGATAAAGGACAGACTCCGGTCGCTAACAAAGAAGAAACCAAAAAGGAGATGTCTAGAGAAGAGGCTTACGCTAATGCGCGTACTTATCTCAAGCGAGCGTTAGATATCGACCAGAATTATTTGCTCGCCAAGAAGACTTTAGCCGATTTGGAAGTTCGTGAACAACACGAAGATGCTGCCATTAAGCTGTATCAGGATATCATTAAGTTCTGCAACCAGCCTCTCAAGCTCAATCCTGGCGATGATGAGACTACAATTAAGACCAGCCGCAATGTTCAGAAGGTGGAAGCTGAAGTTCAGTTGGCTCGCATATATGGTAGTAAGAAGCAATATAAGGAAGCTTTGGATGTCCTCGAAGATGCCATTAAGCTCGATCCGGGCAATATTGGAGCCTATCATATTAAGGCGATTATTTCCTTCGAAAATGGCAATAAAGCTGAAGGTGTAAGGGCTTTGAACAATGCTATTCTTATTGCTAAGAATATGAGAGAAGACCATCAAGCTGTTCAGCTTTGCCTTGAGTTGGCCCAGATTCAGCAAAGCCAAAATGGTGATAAGGCTGCTGCCAAGAAGGCTTATGAAGAAGCTCGCGATATTATTCCTGCCAATATGGGTGGACAAGCTGCTCAGATGCGTTCCGTTATTCAAGCTATGATTGATGAGCTTGACGGCAAGAAGCCCGTTGCTCCAGCCACTTCTGCCGCTGCTTCCGAAGCTGCTACTTCTGAAGCTCCTGCTGCTAATAACTAATAACGCTTAACTTAAGATAAGAGCCTTCGGCTGTGGCTTTAATTAGCTTTGGACGAAGGCTCTTTTCACCTTTTAGAACGTATTGACGAGAAAGGAACTCCGGATTAAAGCATATGGCTAAAAATATTACTACTAGAGGCAAAGATTATTCTCAATGGTATCTTGATGTTATCAAAGCTGCAGAATTGGCTGATTATTCTCCAGTGCGCGGTTGTATGGTTATTCGTCCTTATGGTTATGCCATGTGGGAAGCCATCCAACGCGATTTAGATCGCCGCTTCAAAGCTACGGGTCACGTTAATGCTTATTTTCCTCTCTTAATTCCGGTCAGCTTTTTGGAAAAAGAGGCCCAACATGTTGAGGGATTTGCAATGGAATGTGCTGTTGTCACCCATTCTTCTTTAAAAAAAGGTCAAGATGGGCGTTTGGCTGCTAGCTCTACTTTACCCGAGCCTTTTGTTGTGCGTCCCACCTCTGAGACTATTATCGGTCATATGTATGCTCAGTGGGTTCAGAGTTATCGCGATTTACCTGTGCTAATTAACCAATGGGCTAATGTTATGCGTTGGGAAATGCGTACCCGTCTTTTCTTGCGAACTTCCGAGTTTTTATGGCAAGAAGGGCATACAGCCCACGAAACTGCTGAAGAAGCTGAAGAAGAAACCAAGAGAATGCTTAACGTTTACGCTAAGTTTGCTCACGATTTCTTGGCTATACCGGTTGTTCAAGGGCGCAAAACTGAAAGTGAAAAGTTCCCCGGTGCTGTCAGAACTTACGCTATTGAAGCTCTTATGCAAGATGGTAAGGCTTTGCAAGCTGGCACTTCTCACTTCTTGGGACAGAATTTTGCCAAGGCTTTTGATATAAAATATTTAGACAGAGAAAATAAATTGAGCCATTGCTGGACTACTTCTTGGGGGGTTTCTACTCGTTTAATCGGCGGCTTAATTATGACTCATTCTGATGATGAAGGCTTAGTACTGCCTCCTAAGGTTGCTTCCGTAGTGGGCGCTGTTGTGCCTATTTATCGCTCTGATGACGAAAAAGAGCAAGTTATCGCTTATTGCAAGCGCTTAGTTGGAGAAATTTGCGGTCAGGAGCGTTTAGAAGCGGCTTTGGAACGTGATAAAAACAGGGAGATCGTATCTGTCTTTATTGATGATTCGGCTACGCAGAAGATTGTACTCGATTTGCGTGAAGGTCGCGCTGTTGAAAAGCACTTTTACTGGGAACAACGCGGTGTGCCTTTCCGCTTTGAGGTTGGCCCTCGTGATGTCGCTGGTGAGGCTTTTGTTCTTAAAATTCGTCATGATAACAGTAAGCAATTTTGTAAGATTGCCGAGGTTAGCCATCCTTGGTTCATGGCCAAAATGGATGAAGTTCAGGAAGCTATGTATCAAAAAGCCCTCAAATATCGCGAGGATCGTACTGTTGATGTCAATACTTACGAAGAATTGAAAGAGGCTCTTGCTAAGGGCGGTTTCGTGCGCTGTTGGTTTAAAGAAAATCTTGAAGCTGAAGCCAAAATTAAGGAAGAGACTAAGGCGGCCGTTCGCTGTGTACCTTTCGAGCAAAGTGGTGAAACCGGTAAGTGTATTTATAGTGGTGAGGAGACTAAGGAAAAGGTACTTTTCGCTTTAGCCTATTAAGTTCAGTTGTAATTAGTTGCAATTGCTGACAAAGCTAAAGGGGCGTTGGTCGCAGTTCGAGTCGTCAGGCTCGAATATTATGCCGCCAGCGCCTTTTTTGTTGAAGCAGGAGGATTCTTAAGTTCGCTAGAACTTCTCCAGAAGCGTTGTGAGGCCCCTTGTTTCGGTTATAGGCATATGAGGCACGGTTAGCGGATGAGTGGGGCGTCGTCTGTGGCGAAGAGCACCCCGCAGTTTCGACTTTTTTGGGCAAAAACGGTTCGCTGCCTCCCAATATTCCCTCCATTTTTATGTATGGAGAGTGTGTCCGGGAGCCGTTGCTCTTAACTAATGGGCTGTTCACAGTTTTTTGTAGATTTAAAGGGACGGATAGCGAGATTTCGTTTATGTTGAAAATTATCAAAAAGCAGTTGCCTGTAGAACTTAATGAAGAAATGGCCTCCAACCTGAGGCAGAGCCTACAGGCTCGTTACAACTCTTTGCTCCACAGAGTGCGTTTGGAGTATTTGAACCGCTTAGGCTTAGAGCCTAATTCTTGCGATTTTATGGCGGCTTTGAAAGATGCTCCTTTAATGTTGGGAGAGCTTTATTTGCCCGAAGCTGGTACAATTTTCTACATTAAAGCCAAACGCGGAGAAGCTCTGATTCAGGCCGGAGTAATCACTAACGATGAGACTCGCGACGTTGATGAATTTTTCAGCGAAGTGCGCGATATTTTAGCTGGTATTTGCGACCATTTGCCTTCCTGGCAACTTAGTACCGATTTGCTTCCTTTAGAGATTGAAGATGCCGAAGTGGAACCTAATCCCGCTACCGAAGAGCAGTTGGCTGCGGCTAAAATGCTTATGGATCGCGAGTCTCGTCAGCTTTTAGAACAGATTAAAGACGCTGGCTCTATCTTTTTGAATAAGATCGAGTGTCCTGACCGCGATCTTTTAGAGAGGCGTATTCACAACTTCAAAGATCTGGGACTGCTAAATATGGACTATGCTGTGCTGTGTCATCGCACCGGTCAGCAAATTCTGCGTGTAGCCGATAAAGCTACCATCGATGAGAGCTCCCAGAAGGCTTTTAAGTGCTTTATTTGCGGTAGTCCCCTTTCTGATGAGATTATCGAAGAGGTTTTGGCTTGCACAGATAGCGGTGTTAACATGCTCAATGACCGCACTTGGTTGCTCATTTTAGTGCGCGGCATTTTGGCCGAGTTGGGAATTTCCGGCAGCGCTATGAAGATCTATCGCAGTCAAGATTTGCCCGTTCAGATCTTCCTTTCTATCAACGGTTTGCGCTATCTTTTAGTTTTATGCACCGATCCCATGACTTTGGATCAGGCTTATTTGGTGGGTGCTCATTTAGCTGCCTATAAGTTGGATAGTGCGATTATTGTTTCTACTGAAAAAATTACTACTCTTATGCGCTCTCACTTGGAACAAACCAATCCTCAAGCCAAATTTGAGTTCTTGGATAAGATGGAAGAGCTCAGTGCTCGTTTGCAGCGTATAATTATCGATCAGCAGCGCGATTACCTCAGCAAGCAGCTTGAGGATATGGTATCTCTGACCAAAGTTGATATTTCTCCTTTGGTTTTGCAGCGCATGCTTCCTATTCCCGAAAATTTAAAGGACGTAGTTGTCAAAGAAGAACCCACTGTAACTTCAGCTCCAGCTTCTATTGAGCTTCATATTAGCGAGTCCAAGAGTGCTGATAGGGCACTTGAGACTGCCGAACAGGCTCCTGCAGCTCTTGAGAATGCTGCCGAGTCAGTTGTTGAACCGGCAGCTGAACCCGCTGCCGAGTCTGCTCCTGAAACTATTGTTTTGGATATACCTTCCAAAGGTGGTAAGAAAGGCAAAAAGCACTAAGCTGTAGGTTGAGATAGTTTTTTGTACCGGGGGAAAATTACAGGGGCTCTTCGTTACTTCCTGGAGTATCGGCGGGCCTCTATGCTTTTTGTGGTTCTGTTGGGAAGTTCGTTCTTTAGCAAATTGATTATTTTTTTAGAGGTGAACTTTTATGAAAGCAGTGATTATGGCCGGCGGCGAAGGTACCCGTCTGCGTCCTTTAACAGTCAGTAGACCTAAACCTATGGTTCCTGTATGTAACCGTCCGGTTATGGAATACACCCTAGACTTGCTTAAGCGCTATGGGATTAATACGGTTGTAGTTACTTTGCATTATAAAGCCGAAGATATTGTCTCTTATTTCGGCGACGGAACCGATTTCGGCCTTAAAATCGTTTATTCTATTGAAACTTCCCCCATGGGAACGGCTGGCAGCGTCAAGCAAATTCAAGATATTGTCGGTGATGATACCTTTTTGGTAATTAGTGGTGACGGTTTAACTGATATCGATTTAGGACGAGCTATTGCTTTCCATAAAGAAAAGAGAGCGACAGCCACCCTAATATTGATGCGTGTCAATAATCCCTTGGAATATGGCGTAGTTATTACCAATGAGAATAATGCTATAGAACGTTTTTTAGAAAAACCTTCTTGGGGTGAAGTTTTCTCCGATCAGGTCAATACTGGTATTTATATATTGGAACCTGAAGTGTTTAACTTGATGGAGAAAGGACGCAGTTACGATTTCTCTCGCGATATATTTCCTAAACTTCTGGAGCAGAAAAAAGGTTTATACGGTTATGTAGCCGGAGGCTACTGGTGTGATATTGGTGATATCGACCACTATGCCAGCGCCCATCGTGATATGTTTGATGGTAAAGTGCTTCAGGAAATGGTCGGTACTCAGCGTACTCCTGGTGTTTGGATTGGCGAAGGCACAAAAATAGATCCGACAGCTGTTTTGGAAGCTCCTTTGATGATCGGTCGCAACTGTCGTATCGGGGCTCACACCTATGTATCTTCTTACACTTGCATTGGCGATAACTGCATTATTGAAGAAGATGTCAATTTGCAGCGTGATATTATTTTTAACAATGTCTTTATCGGCAGCAAGAGTAATTGCGTAGGAGCGATTATTTGCCGCCAGTGCACCGTAAAATCTGGTGTTACCTTAAATGATAGCTCTGTTATCGGTGAAAATGTTTTCATCGGTCGTGGAGCTACCATACGCAATCAAATTTCTATTTGGCCGGATAAAAATATCCCCGATGGCTCTACTATTTCTGAAAATTTGGTATGGGGTAAGAAAAATTCAGAAACTCTCTTTGGTCGTGACAGTATTACTGGCTTGGGTAACTTGGAGATTACTCCCGAATTTGCCATGAAGTTGGGAGCTGCCTTTGGTACCTCTTTACCTAAAGGATCTACCGTAACTGTATCTCGCGACTCGCGTCCAGTCAGTCGTTTGATTAACCGAGCTATTATTAGCGGTTTAAGTTCTGTGGGCGTAAATATTCTCGATTTGCGTCTTTTACCGGCGGCTGTAAGTCGCTATATTGTCAGTGTCACTAAGGCTGTGGGTGGCATTCATACCAGCGTGTATCGAGACGAATCGCGCTTAGTCGAAATTGAATTCTTTGATGAATCCGGTATAAATATTGACAAGATTCGCCAACGCAAAGTGGAAAATTCCTTTGTTCGTCAGGATTTCCGTCGTACCGATGTTGATGAAGTCGGTATTATCAGTTACATGGATACGAGTGTTGATAAATATATTGAAGGTTTTATCAATCATCTGGATACGAAAAGTATTAGAGAGGCCAATTTTAAAGTCGTTATCGATTATTCTTACGGTACAGCTTGCCAAGTTTTACCTTTTATTCTCAATCGCTTAGGCGTCGAGACCGTATCTATCAATGCTTATGTGGACTACAATAAAGCCAGAGAAGCGCAAGAAAAGAAAGATGAAGCTTTGCGTCAGCTATCCAATATTGTTAAGCCCATCGGAGCTAATTTGGGCATTATCATGGATGCTGACGCTGAGCGCATTTATTTAGTAGATGAAGAGGGCACAGCTATAAAAGGTACCAATTTATTGGCCTTAGTGGCTCTTATGGTCTTTAGGCGCAATAAGGATGCTTTGGTGGCTGTGCCCATCAGTGTGCCTGGCATTATGGAGAAATTAGCGCAACAACAGCATGGTAAAATTATTCGTACCAAGACTGATTATCGTTCTATTATGCACAGTGCCGTAGTCAGTGAGGGGCGTATAGCTTTAGCCGGTACCTCTTCTGGAGCGTTTGTTTTTCCTAAGTTTTCACCCGGTTTTGATGCTATGTTCCTGTTGGCCCAAATGTTGGAGATGATGGCTTCGGATAAACGCAAACTTTCTGAAATAGCGAAGGCCATACCGCCTCATTATTCACTTTCAGGTAGTGTCGAATGCAATTGGTCAGAAAAGGCCAAGGTTATGCGTCTATTGGTAGAGCGTTATCGTGATGAAAAACTGGAACTTTTAGATGGTGTACGCATAGATTTTGATGATGATTCCTCTATTTTGATGGTACCTCATCCTTCTTTGGCTCGTATAAATGTTTGGACTGATGCTTCTTCCAGAGAGAGAGCTAAAGCTCTTATGGAGCGAGCTCGCTTTGTCATCCCTCAGTTGGCTAGTGCCGACGAGAATGCCATGAAAATAGAGCACAAAGAAGAAGACCAACATAAAATGATTAGTCCTACCACAAATATACCGGAGGAGAGGGCTTTCCATTTTTGGATTCCGGGCCGTTACTTGGGAGTGCAAGTGCGCAGTTTGCGTAGTTTTGTTGATGTATTGCATTATATAGAGACGGCTTCTTTGGAATATCATATGGAGCGTAACGATTTTGCCAACTGGCTCAGAACTGAGTTAGGACGTTATTTGGTAGCTTTAGACTTAGAACAGATAAGCAAAGCGCGCTATAAGGGAGAGGAATTGCGCCGTCATATTTTGGAGTGCTTTGGAGAGGCTGCTTCACCTAGCACGACTTCTGATCATCTTGAAAGTGAGGAGTTGGAAGAAGCTCATTTAAAAATAGACGATACCCCTGCGGTAAAGACTATTGGAGGCATAAAGTTCGCTCCTCGCTATCAAAGCGAAACTGAAGAATCTAATTCCGAAAATGGTATTAAGACAGAAAAAAAGACTTCTATGCAGAGTACTATGGGTTCAGTAGGCCCTGAAACTGCTGCAGCAGAATTTATCACTAAGCAAGATGAGACCTTGGAAGAAGATTCTATGTCTGGGGTCAAAGCTGAACAGTAATTACTGTTAACCGTTTTACCAATGCTCTCATTTATTTTCAGAGATCTTAGTCTCTGACAATAAAATGGGAGCATTTTTTAGGGGGAAAACTTTGGTACTAAAAGAAGCGCCTAGAAGATTAGTATTCTGTGGAAATAAAGGTTATTATTTATGTCTTTTTGGGATGATTTGAGAATTGAAGCCAAAGAGCGCACCACTACTGGAGATATAAGTGTTGGGTTGTTTAATACAATTACCAGTTTTGGAGTGGTATCTTTAACTGTGGTGCAACCTACTTTTTATATGGGGCGGTGTTATATACTTTGCTTTGATTACATGGATTATGTAGAGAAGCTTTTAGGTTGTCAGACTAAGCCGGAGAATGTTTTTCAATTGTTGCTTTATATAAAAGAGACGGCTACAACCTTAGGCCGTTGCGTGCATCACGCTGTGGGCCCTATTGAAGAGATATTGTCAGCTATTGATGATATTTTTGATGATCGCATACGTAAATTAGAAGAAAATGTGGCTGAAGATCTTATCGAAGAGGCTGAGGAAGAAGCTGAAGACGAGTTAGAAAACGAAAATATTCAGGAAGAATATGATGAGTTTAAAAGAGAGCGGGAACTCATGGCTGTTGGTTTACAAGAGAAACTGGAGGCTGTAGATATTCCTTATACTGTTGCTATGGAGCTTTCTAACCGTTTGGCCGCTTTATATGATTGCTGTACCCATTATATAAGAGACTTACAGGAATTAAATTCTGCCGAAGTTTTGGGCGAAGTGGTTATTTTTATGCGCACTTTTATCGATGTGCAACATATTCTCGATACGCAAATGCGTCAGCTACTTTTAGAGGATGTCTTCTTAGAGAGAAGTTCTCTTTATCCCACAGGATTGATGCCTTGGATTAGCCATTCTATAGGGGAATTGGTACATCAAATTAACGGTTCGGATTAAGATTAAAGTCGTTTATATATATCTCTGAGGATAAATTGGCTATGGATAGGCAGATAGTCGCTTTACTTACCGATTTTGGTCATTGTGATTCCTATGTGGCTATAATGAAGGGAGTAATTTTAGGGCTTAACAGAGAGGCTAAACTTGTCGACATCAGTCATGAAATTGCGCTTGGGGATGTCAAAGCTGCGGCTTATGTCCTTTCTACTTGTGTGGAATGGTTCCCTGAAGGAGCTGTGTTTTTGGTCGTTGTCGATCCCGGAGTAGGCAGCAACAGAAAAGCTGTGGCTATTCAAACAGAGAAGCATTTTTATGTTGGCCCTGATAACGGCATCTTTACTTTGGCCTTGCGTCGCGAAAAATTTGTGTCGGCAGTAGAGATAGAGCTTGCCGCCATAAAAACTGAAAAAGTTAGCCATACATTTCACGGTCGTGATATTTTTGCTCCGGCCGCAGCTTATTTGTCGCAGGGGCTTAGCCTTGATTCTTTGGGACACAAAATAGCTCATTTGACGCAGCTTGACATTGAGCCTAACAGATTGGAAGAAAAGCTTATACATGGCTCTATTTTGCATATTGACAGATTCGGCAACATTATTACCTCGATAAGTGAAAAGGAAAGCTATGGCTTGGCCGCAGCTTTGTATGTGGGCCAACATGCTTTTCCTTTATGTTCTACATATTCGGATGTCGGTTTAGGGCAGCCTGTAGCTTATTGGGGATCTTCAGGATATTGCGAAGCTGCTTTAAATGGAGGCTCAGCTGCTGAGTTTTTAGGAGCCAAAGTTAGTGATGAAGCAGTGCTGCAGTTTGAAGTTTAGGCAGCCTAGAGGTCAAAATATCTGGTATTGATTGTGTACTTGTACATTAGTGAAACGCTCAAGGTAGTTTATGGCACTAATTAAAGCTATGATGGCAAAAATGATCCAAAAGAAAGGGCTTTTAAATACTTTCACCCAGAGACTGGTCGGCGCTTCAGATTCCTCAGCCTTTTGCAAGTCGGTTTCTGGGACGATGTTTTTTTGCTCTTCTGCCATAGTGGCTACCTCACATAAAAATAAATTTGGGCCTGCCTTCGGGCTGTTTTAGAACTTTGCCTTTATAAAAAAACTTGAAAATACGCTGATTTTAGGTAGTTTATTCTATTTATTTTAATTTTGGTGAATTTACGATGGATTATGTTGCACGCCAGTTGGAAGCACCTATTTACGACGCTTTATGTGCCTATATTAGAGAAAAGAACGTTCCTTTCCATATGCCCGGTCACAGTCAAGGTCAAGCTGCGTCTTCCTATTTAAAGGATTTAATGGGCTCCCAGGCTTTGTCTGCAGATATTACACAAGTTCTGGATATGGACGACATCCACCGTCCCTATAATTACATCAAAAAAGCCCAGGAATTGGCTGCAGAATGTTTTGGTGCTCAACAAACTTGGTTTTTGGTAAATGGTTCTACTTGTGGCAATCAGGCTATGCTTTTGGCATCACTTAAACCTGAGCAAGAAGTTATTTTGCCACGTTGTGCACATCGCTCTTTACAAGCGGGGTTGATTCTTTCCGGAGCGGTGCCCCGTTATGCCGCTTCTCCGTACGATCAAGAAACCGGAGTTAGTCTAGCGGTAGAATGTGCAGAAATGGAGCGTTTGCAAGTTAAGTATCCTAACGTGAAAGCTTGGGCCGTTACCAGCGCCACTCCCTATGGAGCTTGTGCCGATATAGCATCCATTAGCAATAGTGCCCACGCACACAATCTGCCTCTACTGGTTGATGAAGCTTGGGGGCCTCATTTCGGTTTTCATCCCGATTTGCCCAAATCGGCTCTTTCTTGTGGAGCAGATTGTGTGGTACAGAGTGCTCATAAGCTTTTAGCTGCTCTTTCTCAAGCTTCTCTGTTGCACAGTAAGGGGAATAAAATTGATTCTGAACGCCTTAATTTAACTTTGCGCATGTTGCAAAGTACTAGTCCAAGTTACTTACTTTTGGCTTCGTTGGATATTGCCAGACGCCAATTGGCTTTGCATGGGCGGAAAGATTGGCAAAAAGCGCTCGAATCAGCCGAACGTGTGCGAAATTTCGTGCGTTGTACTACAGGGCTGCGTTTAATGGAGCGAGGGACTGCTTTTGATTATGATAAAACCAGAGTTGTAATTTCTGCTTTAGATTTAGGTATTGACGGTGTTGAATTGGAGCGCACTTTGCGCTATCGTTTCCAAATTCAGCCGGAAATGTCGGATATGCGTAATGTAGTTTTAGTTATAACTCCCGGCCATAGCGCTCTCGATTTGGATAGATTAGAAAAGGCTTTAACCGAAATTGCCGCTTCCCCGCACGGATGGATTTCTGCCGAGGGAGTGAGGGCTCCCTTGCAAAAGGCTGCCGTCTTGGATTTTCCTGGTTTCCCGGAGCAGCTTATCAGTCCACGTCAAGCCTATTTTAGCTCAGCAAAATATGTTTCCTGGGAGCAATCTTTAGGTGAAGTTTGTGCCGAGCTGATCACTCCTTATCCTCCTGGCATACCTTTAATTTGTCCGGGAGAACGTATTGAACTCGAGCATTGGAAATACTTAAAAGCCCTGAATGCGGTGGGGATTCCTATTGATGGTTTGAGTGACCTTTCTTTAGAAAAAGTGAAAGTTATCGCTCATTAGCCGGAGCTCGGCTTAGGAAGGAAGAAAGAAGCTAAAAAATAAAACTACTGTCCTATTTTGGAACGGATAAGGGGCTCTGATTAAAGTATGGATAACGAATCAACCGATCAATTGACTATTGCTTCCGACAATATAGAAGAGCTGATGTGTATTTTCCCTTCGGCTTGGTGTGAAGGATACGAAAAATTAGCGCGTTCGGTTGACAGTTTAATTGAGTTTGTGGTCGATTTAGGGCGTTTACCTATGGCTCGTTTTCAAAACGAAATTTGTACTATTTGCGAGCAACCGGTTACTTATGGCGACTTAGACTATATATCTTCTTACGTTTCAGAATTCGGTTCTGACAATAGAGCCGGAATCGACGCTACTTTACATCGTATATCTGCCATACGCAATCGTCGCGGTCGTATTGTCGGTCTTACGGCCAGAGTAGGGCGAGCTGTTTATGGAAATGCCGATATTATTAAAGATGTAGTTAAAAGCGGTCGCAGTATTTTGCTTTTGGGGCAGCCTGGAGTTGGAAAAACTACCGTATTGCGTGAAATTTCTCGAGTTTTGGCTGATGAATTGCATAAAAGGGTCGTTATAGTTGATACTTCCAACGAAATTGCCGGCGATGGTGACGTGCCACATCCAGGGGTGGGCTCGGCTCGGCGTATGCAAGTAGCTGACCCTGTAGATCAGCATAAAATCATGATTGAAGCGGTAGAAAACCATACACCTCAAGTGGTAGTTATAGATGAAATAGGCACAGAAGCTGAAGCATATGCTGCTCGAACTATTGCCGAACGTGGTGTAATGTTGGTAGCCACAGCTCATGGCACTATGTTGGAGAATTTAATTCAAAATCCCACTTTATGCGATTTGATAGGTGGTATCGAGTCTGTCACCCTGTCTGATGAAATTGCTTTTAAGCGCGGCGGTGGTCATAAAGCTATTTTAGAACGTAAGTCGCCTCCTACTTTTGATGTTGTTATAGAGCTTAGAGATCGCCATACTTTTGCTATCCATAAAAATGTAGCCGATTCTGTGGATGCCATCTTACGCGGCGCCGAAATCGCTCCTTTGGTGAGAGTGCGTCAAGACTCTTTAGGAGGCAATGATAATACAGGCGAAGCCATTTCAGCTTTTGCAGTCAAAGGTAAGAAAAAAACTAAAAAAAGCAAGGTGGCTAAAGAGGTAGAGCCTGAATCAAGTGTCGCGACTAAAATTAAAAATGAGGCTGTGACGATAACTGAGGCGTACGATTCTCTTTTGCCTCAGCCTGAGAAGGATATCCAAGCCCAAAAGACGATTGCCGAAGTTGCGACCGATTTAAATGAGCGTTTCGCCTATTTGCGCCGTGATCGCTATTGTGATGCCGATGGCAATGTGCTTTTGGCTCAGACAGAGGAATCTAAGCCGCGTGTGGGCATGAAGAGTAAGATCAATATTTATCCTGTGGGTATCAGTCGCAGTCGTTTAGAAAAACTGATAAGTTTACTGGAATTGCCCGCACAAGTAGTAACAACTTGGAAAACTGCCAATGTAGTTTTAGCTTTAGAATCCAGTCCGGAAAATGACCCTCAACTTTTTCAAGCTATTAAACGTGGTGGTTTAAAGGTTTGTAGTTTGGAAGAAAATACTTGGCCTAAGATAAAGAACTTTTTGGATAATTTCTTTGAAGATTCTATTTTAAGTACTGCCGAATTGGCTCAGCTGGAAGTAGTCGAAGCTATTGAAGAAGTGCAGAAGACCGGTCGGCCTTATAATCTTTTGCCGCAGGATCGGGCGTTGCGTCGTTTGCAAGGTCAGATTGCTGCTAAAGCTGGTGTTAAGTCGGTTATTTATGGAGTTGAACCGGAATGTTACTTGCGCTTGCAAGGGCAAAATAGTGCGGTAATATGAGGTATAAGAGGCTATAAAGAATGGATAACCGAAGTAAACGCGGTCTTTTTATAACTTTAGAAGGGCCCGAAGGTGGAGGTAAAAGCTCTCAAGCTAAGTTGTTGGCTGAGCATTTACGTCAAAAAGGCTTGATCGTTTCGCTGACACGTGAGCCTGGAGGTACGCCTATAAGTGATAAAATTCGTCAATTGCTTATCGATCCGGCCAATGATGACATGCTGCCATTGACAGAACTTTTGCTTTTTGAAGCCTCGCGTTTTCAACATGTGCAGCAATTGATCTTACCCAAGTTGCGTCAAGGTGAAGTCGTTATTTGCGACCGCTTCTACGATTCTTCTTTGGCTTATCAAGGAGCTAGAAACTTGCCTTTACAAGTTGTGGTCGAGTTAAATAAATTGGTTGCTGCCGATTGTCAACCGGATTTGACTTTGCTTTTAGACTTAGATTACGAAGTTGGGCAAGCTCGTTTAGCGAAGCGTTATAGTCAAAATAAGGGAGATTTTGATCGCATTGAGTTAGAGCAAAAAGAATTTTTTGAGCGTTTGCGTCAAAATTACCTGGATATGGCTCGAGGTTCTTTAGGGCAGCTTCGCTTCAGTACCGAAGAGCAAAAGCGCTGGCACGTTATAGATGCGTCGCGGAGTTTTAAGGAGATCGCTGCTCAGATTTGGCAATTGGTAGAGCCTTTGTGTCAAGTTTGATCTTCGATTGATCAGCTTGTAGATTAGGGGAAAGATATGCAGATTTTAGGAAATGGAACAATTTTAAAGCATCTGCGCCTTTTAGCTTTTGAAGACAGACTTTCTCCCAGCTACCTTTTTTGTGGCCCTAGAGGAGTGGGCAAATATCTGACAGCTCGCTGGTTCGTTTCGGCTATTCTATGTGAACACAAATCCGAACAAGGACCTTGTGGCCTATGTATTAACTGTCGGCGTATTGAATCTGGTAATCACCCGGATGTAAGCATTTTAACTAATGCCGATAATAAAATAACTATTGGTATCGATGAAGTACGCGAAGGGATAGCGGCAACTCAAACTTGTTCTTATGAGGGGGGATATCGCTTTTGGATTATTGATGAAGCTCAACGTTTAACGGAAGAGGCGCAAAATGCCTTACTAAAGACTTTGGAAGAGCCGCCTGACTCTCTTATTATTATTTTGGTAGCTCAGCCCGAAGGATGCCTTTTACCTACAGTGGTATCGCGCTGTCGCTGTTTTGAATTTAGAGCTTTGTCTTATGATTTAGTACAAGAAAATTTACTCTCTCGCGGTTTCGACAAAAATAAAGCTTTGGCCGCAGCTAGGATAAGTGAAGGCTCTCTGGGGGCGGCTCTCAGTTTAGTGCAAAATAATACTCTTTGGGATTGCAGAGTAGCCGTTTTAGAAATTTTAACTTCTCTGTCTTCTGCAAATCAAAGTTTGTGGGGGGCTTTAAGTTCTGCTTCCGCTTTAGAAAAACTGTGCGGCAGTTCTTCACTTAAAGAAAAAGATCATTTGCTATGGATTTTTTCTATTGCCTCTTCTTTTTACCGTGATTTATTGCTTTTAAAAGCTGCTACCTCTTCTCAGTTGCTTATTAACAGAGATTATTTGGAAATATTGAGTTCACTTGTTTCTAAACATAAGTTGGGCTATTTTGAGAAAAATTTGCAGGCTGTCAGCTTAGCCAAATATCATTTGGAACGCAATGTCAAGACGACTTTGCTTTTGCAAAATTTATGTTTGACCTTGCAAGAAGAGTAAAAATAGAGAGGATGTGTTGCATAGTCTGTCTCTGTAAGAAAAGCCCGCCCTTCTGAGAAAGGCGGGCTTTATTGTTGAAGTCGTTTTGTACCGCAGCCGACAACAGCCTCTTCGCTTATAAAAAACTAGAGACTATTGACGACAACTGCATATATGTTTATATCCAATTACTTTTTGAATTGAATATTCCCATAGTCCTTTTCAGGAACCAGTACGCGTCCCTGCTTATCGGCAGTGCCAATATTGAGGCAGTTGTTGTTAACAGTGAATTTATCACCAGTAAGAACGTCTACCATAACGTCGCCGTTATGTAAGGGGCTGCCTTCACGCAGAGGAATATTGCGGGTCTGGTGATCGTAGGAGTTATTCAAAACTGTGATGCATTCCTGACCCTCGTGGCGGCGGCAGAAAGCATAAATCTGATCGTCCTGCCACATTTCCATTTGCTGACCGAATTGGAGGGCGGGCATAGCGGCGCGAGTACTGGTCAATTTCTGAAGATGCTCGGTAATGTGGGGCTTAGTACCAAATTCCATATCACGACGGTTGTCAGGATCGCCGCCGCCAACCATGGCCGTCTCGTCGCCATAGTAAACGGAAGGAATGCCTCGGCAAGTCATAATTAAATCCATACCCAGCTTAAGTTTATCTTCGCCGCGGCTGTTGTTGGTATTATTCATGAAGCGCTCGAAGTCATGATTGTCTAACAGAGTAACCATCTTACCGGCATCGGGATATTTATTATCTTCAGCAAAGCGTTTGCCGATCTCTCTGGCGCTGCCATCTTTACCAATAGTATCACGGATAGTGTAATACAAAGGCATATCGAAGCAACTATCCATACCATCGTGTAAGTAGCCGGAAACCACGTTAGGATCGCCATGCAAAGCTTCACCCAAAATCATGAAGTCGTCGCCCATCTCTTTTTTGATGTCGGTACAGAACTTCTGCCAGAATTGATGATCGACGTGCTTAATGGCATCTAAGCGGATACCGTCGGCGCCGGTTTCTTTGACCCACCAAAGTGTATTATCGAGTAAGTATTTGTAAACCTCAGGATTGCTTTGATTGAGGTCGGGCAAACCGCAGACGTCACGATTTTCCAATTGCCAAGGATCGTCCCAATTCTGGATACCACCATTGTGGTGGAACCAGTCATGTTTGCTGGGATCGTTTACCCAAGGATGGTTGGGAGCAACGTGGTTGAGCACGGTGTCTAAAACGACTTTCATGCCTTTTTCGTGAGCTTTGGAGACTAACTCTTTGGCGTCATCCATAGTGCCCTGGTGTTCGTCTACTTTATAATGATCGGTGATCCAGTAGCCGTGGTAGCCGGTACCTTCGTAGTCGCCCATTCTGACTTTGTCGGCGTTGTCGTACATGGGGGCAACCCATAAGCAAGTGGCGCCTAAGCCTTTGATATAATCTAAGTTGTTGATGACGCCGCGTAAGTCGCCGCCGTGATAAGCTGTGGGGTTATTCTTGTCGACGTCAAAGTTATTGGTAGGATCGCCATCGCTGAAACGGTCGGTGAGAGGGAAATAAATAACTTGGGGGCCCCATTTGGCTTGCCAGGAACTTACCGAATTGGTGGTTACGGCTGAAGTGTTGGCTGCTTCTTCCGTTTTGGCTGCGGTGGAGCAGAAGAGAGACTTAGGAATAAGTCCGGCAGAAGAGTCGGAGCTGGATTTCGTAAGGGTATCGGCGGGAAGGGCAGGCGCACTTTCGGCTGCGACAGCTTTGGCACCGGGGACAGAAACGTTGGAAACTGGCTGATTGAAAACTTTGAAGTTATCAGACACGCCGGAAATCATGGTAAAGCCTCCAAAAATAATGGTAAATATATTAACTACTTTAAGCACTCCGTTTTTAGGAACACCTAATCCCAAAACACTTGCGCAGAAGCAACTGCCCAAAATTTCTATGCTGTTTCTTTGCAAATTTACTACTGTAGATTATAACTGAGCGCAAAAAAAATATGTTACCAGGAATTTAATTAACCTCTAGAAAAAATCTATTTAGGCAGAACTGTATTTGTTTGGACCTAAATGTAAACTTTAAGGTAGGAGTAGGGGTATGAATTTGCGTTCTCAGTGGTTCCGTATGGGAACTATCGTTTTGGGATTGGCTTGTTTGGCCTCATCTGCAGCTGTCGCAGATAATAATGCAGAAAAAGCAATTCGGACTCAAAGTGAAATTGCACGCCGGGTACAAGGCAATTTAACCATAGAGGGTGTGCCGGAAATCCCTGCTTCTTTGGCAGAACGTTTGAGTCAATATTCCAATGTACGTTCAGCTTCTATAGCCGATTGGGATCCTCAGGGGCGCGGTTTGCTTGTTTTTACTCGCTTTGCTCAAACAGCTCAGATCCATCGCGTAGCTCATCCCAAATCATATCGCGAGCAAATTACTTTCTTTGATGAACCGGTTAATGATATTGCGGTAAATCCTGACAGTAGCAAAAATGAAATGGCCCTTCTTAAAGATGTCGGCGGTAACGAAAATTATCAAATTTTCTTGTGGAACTTGCATGATGGGCGCTGCAAAATGCTCACTGACGGCAAAGCTCGTTATGGCTCGGTTGTTTGGAATGATGAAGGCAGTAAAATCGCTTATCAGTCTACCCAGCGTGATGGTTCTAACTGGGATATTTGGATTATGGATCCTAAACATCCTGAACAAGCTAAAATGGTTTATGGTCCGGGCGGTTATTGGAGTGTAATGGATTGGTCAAAGCAAGGTGACAAGTTATTACTTTATAAGTATGTGTCCATTACCGATTCTTCTATGGTCGTTTTGGATTTGGCCAGTGGCAAAATCATTCCCATAGGGCAAGATGCAGAAGGCACTGTGGCTTTGGGAGAAGTCGCCAAATTCGCTCCCAATGGCGAAGGTGTATTTTTTACGACCGATAACGGCAGCGAGTTTCAACGTTTAGCTTATCAGAATTTTTCAACCGGTAAAGTTAGTTACATGGCTGCCGAAATAAATGCCGATGTTGTCAGCTTGCAGCTTACGAAAGACGGTCAATTCTTAGCTTTTGTTACCAATGAGGATGGCTTTAACAGAATTTATATAATGGATTTGCGTAAGGGGAATTGCAAATATCGCCGCTTGGAAAATATTCCTGACGGTGTGCTTTATGGCTTAAAGTTTGCACCTGATCATCGCTTAGCTGTCAGTATAGGTTCCGGCAATACACCTTGCGACACTTATGTGATCAATTTAGATAAAAAAGACGAATGTTTGCGCTGGACTTTCAGTGAAGCTGGAGGTTTGGATACTAGGTCTTTCGCTAAGCCTGAGCTGTTCCGTTATCCTACTTTCGATCAAGTAGATGGAAAAACTCGCCAAATACCCGCTTTTGTTTATATGCCCAAGCGTACGGACAATAAGCCGTGTCCTGTGCTTATCCAAATTCACGGCGGCCCCGAGAGTCAGTATCAACCTTACTTTAGTTCGCTGATTCAATATTTAGTGAATGAAAAAGGTATCGCCGTGGTCGCTCCCAATGTACGTGGCTCGCATGGATATGGAAAAACTTATGTATCTTTAGATAATGGCTATAAGCGAGAAGATTCCGTTAAAGATATTGGCGCTCTGATTGAATGGATTAAGAAACAACCTCAATTTAACGGCAAAATTGCAGTTATGGGTGGTTCTTACGGTGGTTATATGACTTTGGCTTCTATGACTCACTTTAGTAAAGATCTCAGCTGTGGCGTTGACAATGTTGGCATTAGCAATTTTGTTACCTTCCTGGAAAATACCAATCCTAATCGTCAGGATTTACGCCGGGTTGAATATGGTGACGAACGTGATCCGGAAATGCGGGCTTTTATGGAAAAAATTGCTCCGGCCAACAATGCTTCTAAAATTACCAAGCCTTTATACGTAGTGCAGGGCTACAACGATCCGCGTGTGCCTGTTACCGAAGCCGAACAAATGGTAAGGGAAATTCGTCAGGCTGGTGGTCAGGTATGGTACTGTTGTGCTTCTGATGAGGGGCACGGTTTTGCCAAAAAGAATAATCGTGATTACTATTGGCAATCTGTAGTGCTCTTTTTAGAGAAATATTTGCTTAAATAACGGGCTGTAGGCAATTTCAAGGTGAGCTCCCGTTGAACGTTTAGTAAAATTGTCTTTCAGTTTATCGTTAAGCCGAAAATAGTAAAGCTCTGCCGCTGCTAACCGCTGCGACAGAGCTTTTGCTTTTCTAAACTAAGTTAAGGTTTACCAGGGAAGCTGTCTACAAATTGAATGGTAAAATCGGGAAAGCTGTCAACAAACTGAATCTTATAATCGGGGAAAGTATCGACAAATTGCCATTTACCGGGACTGTCGGGGAAATTTTTGACTACTTGCACCTTTAAATCGGGGAAACTGTTGACAACTTTTACTTTATAATCGGGGAAACTGTCAACTATTTTTATTTTGCCATAGATGCCCATTACCGGTACTTTGCTTTTGGCTTGAGCACTTTGAGCAGCCGCAAAAAGTAGGATGATGGCGGCGCAAGCCACTAACATGAAACGATAAATTTTCAAGTTCCACCTCCGAAATATGGTTTTAGTTAACTACCTTATTTAGAGTTCGTTGACTTGGCTTAATCCCTTGCGACAAAAATGATGATTTAAAAACAAAAAGTCGACGTCGACCAGCTATGACAGCAGCGGAACGTCGACTTTTATGGAGTTGGTAAGTGAAACTAATCTCTAAGATTAAATTCAGAAGTAATCATAAGGTGGTCGGAAGCTGTGGAGGATACCCAACGGGTATCAGTGCTGTCTGACTGAGTATAGCGGTGTACTTGAGAGTTTACCAAGCGGTTAGACATGGATTTTGGGAAAATCATATGATCGAATTGCTCAGGAGCAAAACCGTTGTTCCTCTTAGGGTTGGCAGGCCAAGTATTGCGTTCGGAATCGGGCTTGCCAGCCAAGCTGTCTACCCACTCTTCGCGACCACCGCCGGGATTTAAAACGGCCTGTACGGAAGCGTCGTCTGTATTATCATTGAAGTCGCCGGTGAGAACGAACAGACGACCGGGGAATTGCTTCATCTCAGTTTCGGCGATGTCACGCATAGCGCGACCTTCGCTCAAACGTTTAGTATCAGAGCTTATTTGACCGGGAGCGGAGGGTCTTCTGGACTTGGAGTGAGTGGTATATAAGCTAACGTCGGCACCGGGTTTACCGTCAACATCGATATCGACACGGAGGAAATCGCGGCTGAATTTAGTGTCGCCACTGCCGTCGGCTAAGGGGAAGGTTACATCTTTATGGGAGACTACTTCGGTGAAGGGGTATTTGGAAATAACGGCCACATTGACGCCGCGACCGTCATTGCCGGGAACATGAGCTACGTACTTGTAATTTTCGCTCAGGCCTCGGGTTTTCATAAAATCGTCCAAGGTCTCTCTGGAAGTGCACTCTTGTAAAGCGACTACGTCGGCGTCTGCGCGTCTAATATTTTCGGCCAAAGCGTCTAGGGAGCGCTCGCTCTTAACAGGAGTGCGACCGCCACCGGCTCTTTGCACATCGCGTTCACCGAACATGTTCTTTACATTGTAAGTACCGATAGTTACAGACGTTTTGCCTATCATATTATTTAAAACCCCGTTGGATAATCTTTCTTGGCAATTCCATTTCTTAAGGCATAATTACAAAGCCTAAGCAGAAATGAACTCCTCCTGTTTTTAGCTTGGAAAAAGTATATAGACCAAAACTTAGTTCAATCTCACACTCTAACTTTTATCCAAAGCTGCGCAGGAAGGGCTGAAGAAGAAAACTCAGTCGACTTAGAACAGGAGGCGGCCGAGACTATATAATCTTCTCCACTCCTTATAATTTCATTGATTATACTTCCAATTTACCGCAAACAAAACTTTTATTTAGGCAAATACGTGTATTTTTTGTTAATTTTCTTGTCAAAGAGATTATTTTCTCTCAGAGAGTCTTCTATCAGCTTCGCCATAAAGCGGTGCCCTTCGGGTGTAAAATGGATAGCATCGGCGAAGAGGCGATCATATTTATCGCTCGGTAAAGCTGAGAAAGCTTGGGGGGCATCTATCAAGGGGATGTTGTATTTTTGGGAAAGCTGACGCAGAGCTTCGTGGTATAAGGGCAAGCGGGAGTTATTGGGTATGCGAGAGTTAATTGGTTCCAGCAGAAAATAGAGAGTGAAATGATCTTGTTGAGAAAGTTTATAGAAACTTTCCATATTTTCAATAAATTCCGCCAAAGGTACGCGTTCGGTAGAATTTATATTATAGCCGACATTATTATATATCGTGTTAGTATTATTAAAGCGCAAAATCAGGCTGCGCAACAAGAGACATAAGTGACTGCGATACATCCAAGAACGCACCAAATATAACCATTTTTTATCGGTCAGAACTGAACGATCCGTAGAAAATCCTTCATTGGAGTCGTGATAACCGAAAGCTTCAATTATTATATCCGGTTGATAGGGAGTGATATCTGATTTATAGAGCATAAGCCCTTGCCAGGAAGAGTATCCCGAAATGGCTCCGTTAATTATTTCTATTTTTTTTCCACCTTGAGCTTGTAAGTTTTGTTTATGCAAGTTGGCTTGTAATATTTTGGGATAGCAGTGTCTGGGAGCGTACTGATGGCGAAAGGCAGAAATGGCCTGTGAATCGCCTAGAAAAGTTATACGAAAAGTTTGGGGAGGTTTATTGTGGCTGTATTCTTGATCAAAAATACCACTAATAGAGTGCCGCGAAACACCGGCCATATTGGTTCTCAGGCCGCGGGCGTTGTGGGTAATATTTGGGTTGGCTTTCCAAAAGGTTAGAGGATCGGGTATAAAAATGCGGCTGGGACTGTAGTATGGTAGATGGAGCAAAACTTCAAAAAATATGAAGAAGGCTGTTACCGTTAGGCTATTGCGTATTAAGGGGGATAGTTCGGCCCAGCGAGCGGAAGATTTGTTGAGTATTTGGACTAGCTTGCATAGCAGAACCAAAAGAAGCACTCCCAGCAAAAGACTGGCCACAATTTGACTGTCCAGCAATCTGGGGATATTACCAATCATGTACTGGGAACCTAAAGCGGTCTCACCGCCACTGACTATATAAAATGAACTGTCTTCCATGCGGTTGTGTTAACTGCCCATCACCTAAAGTTAATGGGCTTTTAAGGAGCTAACGCTTCTATTTAAGAAGTTTGATATTTTCTGTCTATTACTAGGCAATCCTTATTCCTACGTGTGCGTCAATTTCACTCCTATTGTATAAGATATTCATATCTACAACGCTATTTTCACGCATCGTATCATAGACTTTACCAAAAATATAGCATTGCAGTGGAAAGATATTCCCTGCAAAACTGAGGTCATTCATCACACAGTCTAAGGATAGCAAGGTTAGTAGATAATATATCTTATAAAAATTAAAGCTGTCGAGTTAAAGCAGAATATTATTTCTGCGGATAGCATAAAATGTTTCCCGGAAAAAGCTCTATATACTGTCTGTTTAGAGCGCTTGCAGTGGAGTTTGCAATAAATTGTTATAGTATAGGAAGATTTTTTCCACTTGGTTTCTATTTTCGTCTAAAAATTCCAAACGATAAGAACCTACTCCAGCTCGCCCCAACGAGGGGAGAAGTTTTTGCTTCTGTCTTGGAGTTTGATCGAAAATAGTATTTCTACAACAGTAATCGTTGCGCACCAGATGAGAGTATTGTAGGCGGTCGATGATATAAAGATCTTTTTTTAGACAAGGTCGCCCGCAAGTTTGGGCGTCTTGTCCGGAACTGAGTAAGTTGGCATACAGGCAATGCTGAGAGTGGAAAGTCGGCATATGTCTGTAAAGGGGGAAGACCAGGCGACTGATAGGATCGGCAGCGATAGGGTAGTTGGGATTCAGAGCTTTGAGCCCTTTTAGCAATTCCATAAGTTGAATTTCATCTAAATCGTCACTGGGCGTAAAAGTATCCAGGCCTAATCTTAAAAGAGAGTCGGCTGTTAGAGAATTGGTGATATTAAGGGAAAAATCACCATGCAATGAAGGAATTTGTTCTCCTTGTCTCTGTAAATCGAGCATGTATTGGAAACTACCTAAGTTGCGTAGTAATAGACCGTCCGGAGCGAATTCTAAAAGCGTTTGCAAGGAAAAGTGATCATTTTGCTTTTTTATTCTTGGAGTTGCCAAATATAACTGAACTCCCGGTTTGGAGCGCACTGCCTTTACCATAGCACTGAGTGTTTCAGGTCTAAAAGCTTCCAACTCAATGGAATCGCAGCCTAACTTTAGGACTGCTTCAGTTTGCTCTAAAGTGCGACATAAAGTTGTTAGGCAGGAGCGCATAGATATCTTTTGTCGCTCTTTGGGAGTTGGTAGAACAAATTTTGTTGTTTGTACTGGGACAGATTTTTGTTTTGCCAAAGCAGCTGTTAAATCGGCAACCAGGGTTCTGCGCATAGGTTTGAGCTCGGACAGAGGCAAAAACAGATTGCTTTCCAAGTTTTGCGTTTCAACACTTTCAATGTGGAAAGGTGTTTGGCTCAGCTCCGAAAATTTATCTGTAATAGAAGCGGCTGTTAAACTGTTCTTTTGGGCTTGGCTTAAAGTTGTACGGCTGCTGGCGGTAAATTTTTGCGGCAATTCGTCGACTGTGGCAACTATTGTCAAGGGTGAACCTTGTGTACCGCATACGTCTAAACGCAGACCAAGGCGTCCTTGCACAGCTGTGTGCATAGATTGATTTATGCGTTTAGTCGTTTGTGGAGAACTGGTTATATATACCAAATCACCGGTATGAATTTTTGCTAAATTAGGGCCACTTTTGCCAAAACCTAAGAGAGCTGTTCCTTTTTGCAGTGAACAAGAATAGATCGGGCCGCCTTGTACATCTTCCGAATTGTTATTCTCATCTATGGGAGATAAAAATAAGACGCCCATGCCATTTTGAGGTGTAATAGGATATGCTTCAAAATTTTTACTGTTTTTATTGGGCGCTGTCAATTTGATTTTTATTTCGCGTTTATTTTTTTCTGCAACTGTACCCAACAGCTGACCTCGATGTTTGGGATAGCCTTTCTGAATAAAGGTTTGATGGTTGACAGAAGTTAAGAAACCGGGGGTAAAACCTCTGGAAAAGGTGACATTCAAATCGCTGAGATTGCGGCGCAACTCTAAAACTTGGGGCGCTTTGGGAGTTACTTGTCGGCCTTGTTTATCAAAGTGGGCGTCTACCCACTCGCGCATAGTTTTTACGGCCATATAAACGTAACTGGCTGCTTTGAGGCGTCCTTCGATTTTTAAAGAGCTGACGTTAGCTCTAATGAGTTCGTCAATTTTATTAAAACCAGCTAAATCGCAGGGACTGAGCAAATGGGAAGGAGCAGAGAGTCTAATTTGTCCGCTGCTAAAGTCCAGTTTTTGTCCGTGGGGGACGGCGACCCAGCGGAAAGGCAGACGACAGGGTTGAGCACATTGGCCTCGGTTAGCTGAGCGACCACCCCAAGTTAAACTGGCCAGACATTGGCCGCTGAAGGATACACACAGGGCTCCCAGAGCGAAGACTTCTAATTCGCAATTTGCCTCTTTTTTTACTTCGGCAATTTCGGCTGCGCTCAGTTCTCTGGCCAGAACGACTCTTCGGAAGCCCAAATTTTTAGCGAATCTGGCTCCGCAGCCATCACTTAAGGTCATTTGTGTACTGGCATGGAGAGTTACTGACGGAGCTAAGCGACTAGCTAGATGAGCCACGCCGAGATCTTGAATAATCAGAGCGTCTACTTGGCAAGCTTCGATTTTTTGCAGAAGTTCCTTAAGCTTGAATAATTCACTTTCAAAAACAAGGGTATTTAAAGTTATATAAGCCTTGGCTCCGAAATTATGAATTTCACGGACAATATCTTGTAATTTATCTAAAGTGAAGTTTTGCGCTCTGGCTCTGGCGTTGAAGCCTTCGGATAATCCGAAATAAACAGCGTCGGCTCCGGCTTGCAAAGCGGCTTGCAATACTTGATAATCTCCTACCGGAGCTAAAACTTCTGGCTTTAACATAAAAATTTAATTCCTAATCAAGGGCAAAATTGAAAGTAGTCGGAGTGTCTATCCAGTTTTGCAAAGTGAAGCTTATGGAGCTTGGTATAAAGCTTAGAGCTAAGGATAGATACATGTCCTCGATAACTTCAGCGCTTTGTAAGTGCAGACATTGCGGAAAAGGTAGAGGTTCAGGTGTAAGGCCCGTAGGCAGAACGGACAGAACTTCGAAGGAGCGCAGAGAAGTGTGTATTCCCGTGCCCCAAAGCTTCAAACAGGCTTCTTTGCGTGTCCAAAGTTTTGTAAAAAGTCTGTTCCGTTGGGCGGAGTCGGAGCACAAATATAAGCTTTGCCATTCCCTGAAGCTGAAAAAACGCTTGGCTAAATCCATAACGGAACGCATCGAGACCATTTCTAAGTCTATGCCCACTTCAGGTTGAGTTGCAGAATTGAGCGCCTCAACTGTAGCCAAAGCTGCCCAATCTCCGGAATGGCTTAAGTTAAAAGCAAAATGGTCACTATTTTTTAGCTTAGGCTTTCCGAATGTCCCCTTAGCAAAAGAAAAACTGGCGGCCGTTTTTAATAATTCTGGGTCTTGCCACTCGTCTGTTTTGTGTACTTGTTGAGCTAAAAATAGCCTTAGCCCCATATGAGCGGCGGCAAAGCGGCTCTGTAAGTGGGAAAAAACCAAGCGGTTTTTACGTAATTGTTCTTCACGATTTAAAAGAAAAGGCTCCATATCCCTGAAAAAATCAGGGAAATGGACTAAACTAAAACAAATAATGTTTACTTGTGGCAAAGAAATTGCTTACATTCCGATAATGTTATAGCCGCAATCGACATGCAAAACTTCACCGGTTATGGCTGAAGAGGCTTGAGAGAGCAGGAATACGGCGCTTTGCCCGACTTCAGAAGCACTTACGCAACGCTTGAGAGGAGCACGCTCGCTGGTAAAGTGGAGCATTTCAGTGAAGCCGTGAATACCTCTGGCTGAAAGAGTTTTGATAGCGCCAGCAGAAATAGCATTAACTCTGATATTTTGCGGGCCCAAGTCGGCTGCCAAGTAACGTACAGATGATTCCAGAGCTGACTTAGCTACACCCATAACATTGTAATTTTTGACAACTTTTTCCGCACCGAAATAACTCAGGGAAACAATGCTGCCCCCTTCGGTCATTAAAGGAGCTGCTCTTTTTGATAAAGCCACCAGAGAATAAACGCTAGTTTCCATGGCTGTTAAGAAACCGCTGCGGGAAGTATCAACGAAACGGCCCATTAAATCTTCACCTTTGGCGAAGGCAACAGAATGTACCAAAAAGTCTAACTTGCCCCATTTAGATTCAATTTCCTGGAAGAGAGCGTCCAAACTGGCTTCGTCGTTGACGTCGCAAGGTAAAATATAGCTGGCTTGCAAACTTTCGGCTAAAGGACGCATACGTTTTTCAATAGCGGCATTAAGGTAAGTAAAGCCTAATTCGGCTCCTTGTTCTTTGGCTTTTTCGGCAATTCCCCAAGCTATGGAGTTGGCATTGGCCAAACCTACTATTAACCCGCGTTTTCCTTGCAACATTTTGTTGGCTCCTTTGTGAGAAAAAATCCGGCCTGCTCTTCAATTTTTAGCGCTTCTCTCCTCCAGAAAAGCATGGCGTTAATGTATTACCACGAGTGCAACAACTTATGCACCCTTCACAAATACAGATTTCCGTGCAACTCCACGGTATTTTTATAGAGCCGGTTCGCCATGTTCGCTTTTATCCCCCTACTTAGGAGGTTGAAGACGTTGGTAGGAATAGATTAAATGCATAAAAAAAGCGTTCCCCGAAGGAAACGCCCGCTTTAACTAGCTATGAAAGCCGAAAACTAACCGCGAATATACTCATCCCATTTACCAAACATCTTGTCCTGGGTCTTGGCGCGGTTGACGGTGACGTCCTGCTGGATCTCGAAGATCTTGGTCTGGGTATCCTGGAGGATCTTCCAGCGGTTCATCTGGTTCTTCTGAGCGTCGGCCTGCATAGAAGTGTAGATAGTCTGAGCATTCTGAAAATCGTTAGCTTGCATCTGAGCGATGCTAGCGGCAGTAGACCAAATTCCCATAATAATTACCTCCACAATCGGAAAAGTTTTTTTCTTGCCCATAGTATCACTCCTGTTAATAAAAAAGTAAAGGCCTGTTATAAAAAAAATAATAATTTTATAAGATATCTTAGCCCCCAAAAAAACACTGTCTCTAAAATATGAAATGAATGATATCGTTTTTGAGCGAAATGACTTTCACCACAACGTTATATTTTTAGTAAAAATAAAGATTTGCCTAGTAATGAAAAGAGAGCACCCCCTGGAGGAGGTGCTCTCTTTTTAACTAGCTATGGAAGCTGGAAATTAACCGCGGATATACTCATCCCATTTACCAAACATCTTGTCCTGGGTCTTGGCGCGGTTGACGGTGACGTCCTGCTGGATCTCGAAGATCTTGGTCTGGGTATCCTGGAGGATCTTCCAGCGATTCATTTGGCTCTTCTGAGCGTCGGCTTGCATAGTGGTGTAAATGGTCTGAGCATTCTGATAATCGTTAGCTGTCATCTGAGCGAGAGTGGCGGCAGTAGTAAGGGTTCCCATAGTAATTACCTCCGTAAGACGAGAAGTTATTTTTCTTGCTCATATTATCGATCTGCATTTGCCGCCAGTAAACGGGTTTTATTTTGAGTACTATAAACTGAGATTAAAAAAAACATTAAGGCAGGTAAGTTTATATAGAGAGACTTAATATAGGCTAAATGAACAATAAAAATACTGCAGCTCTAGGGAATTTCTGACGAGACAATAGGTGCGCTGCCGATTTCAAAACAAGCTATTTGTCCTCGGTCTCCGCCTATATACAGGTATCTGTCGTCAATGACGAGGGGGCAGGAAGGCTTGAAAGGCAGGGCATATTCTTGCTTTAGACGCCCTGATTCGCTGTCGAGAACTATAAGAGTTTGAGCTTCGGTGGCAGCTAGAATGTTGCCATTCCAATATAAAGCCGGAGTCGACAAGCTTCGGATGTTATGATAGCTCCAGAGGAGTTGTCCGCTCAAGGAAGATAGAGAGATAATGTTATTGTCGTTAACGAAAAAACAGCGTGGTTTGTGCAAATCGAAGCTGGGCATGTTTATTAAAGTGCCTTGATAGTTGGTCTGTTCGTGGCCGTATTTAGAGTTTGCATAATGCCAAACAAATTTTGGCTTAAAAAAGTGCTCTCTTTCCGAGTCGGCGCCTAAAGCGTAACAAAAAATTTCTCCATTGGAGGCAGTAATATAAAGAAAATTCTTGATTATGCGCAGCGGATGGCGAAATTCCAGACGTTCTGAACCGATTTGCTGACTGGACTGAGTGCGGGGATTATTTAGATTAACGCTCCATAATCGACCGTTTAAACTGATCGCATAACAATATTCAGAGTTTTTGTTATTGAAGAATTGAAGGGCCGGACTGCTGACAAACGGTTTATTGCTTAACCCGTTGCACTCCAAAAGAGACCATTGAGCGTTGGTGCCGTCAGTATTAAACTGGGTAATAACGCCGTCACCGGAAAGACAAATTATTTTGTCTTCTCCTTGGCAGGGGGAACCGTAAGATAATCGTGGCAGTGTATTAAATTTTAAACGTAACAGTTGATTGCGAAATTGTCTCTCTTCTGCTTTTTCTTTAGCTTTGGCTATGGCTTGGGACGCAGTAAGATGCTCGGAAGATTCTTGGGCAGATTCCTGGAGCTTTTTTTTATTCTCTTGAATCAACCGATCGTAGGGAAAAGGTAAAATCCAGTATATTATTTCTCCGCTGATTATATCCAAACAATTTATAGAACCATCTTTGGCAGCTGCTATTAAGGTGTTGTCTGAGTATAGTGGAGGAGAACTGAGAGGAGTGGAAAGGGATGTGCTCCATATGGGAATGCCGCTGACAGTATCGTAAGAGGCTATTCGTTTGGTAAACAAAGAGCCGACATTGAGCAAGCGATTGTTTACCGATAACCAAGCTATAGGCGCTTTAAAATCCGCTTCCCAGAGTGGTTGAGCATCTAAATAAAAACGACCATAAGGGAGGTTATGCTTTTTCCCCTCGGTTGTAGCAGATTGCGAAACGGAGAGCTCGTCAGATTCGGGAATGCTCTCAGCAATACTGGGCCGGGCTTGCATACAACAGACCAACAGTGTGGCCAAAGATAAAATAACAGATGAAAATCTAAGTCTGGACATGATTGTATTTGCGTTTCTGTCCAAAGTGGGTGCGTTCCTGGCTGTAGTTTTGGGCTTCGGAAACAGGCCCAAATTTGTTGCTTTTAAGAGATGTTATGAACTATCTCTAAAGTTTTGACTATGAAGGATAGGCCCAGGGGGTAGCGAAAAAGGGCGGGATTTTACAGGAATTTTTGCTGCGGTTTCTGTCGGTGGCTGAGGACGCAAAGTCCGGTTGAACGGCTCTTTTCGCTTCAGAGATCGGTTTGACTTCAGAAGGCGGCCAAGGCTTATCTAGTTGTTGGGCAAATGTGGGGCGTTTTTATTAATTTTGTCGACAACCATAGAAAACAAGGCGCTAAATGGGGTGTGTTGGCGAAACTTAGAGAGCAAAAATTAAAAGATGGGTAAAGTACTAGAGGCTCTTGATAGCGTTGGCATTTGTGAGAGCATAACGCTGAGTTGAGGGCTATAAATTTTTAATAAAAAGAGAGCTGGCTGAGGAGGCTTTCGGTTTTATAACCGTAAAACTTGCGGCTTCGGCAGCAGTCGTATTTCGCTTTTTTTTGTTTGGAGGAATTAGATGAGGAACGCACTCGGACATGTCTTGTCAGCAGCAGTGCTTGTAGGCAGCTTCGGGACTTCTCTTCCCGCATTTGCAGAAAGTTTGCCAGGCAGTACAACAGGAAGTCCGGCCGATCCTATACCGGCTGTTGTCAAAACGGGCAATGATCTTAGCTATGACTATTCTGTAGACAGTAACTCGCGTGTTTCTGCCGCTCAAGGCCAATCTGAAAAATACGAATATGTACAGCCGCGTATTCTCACCTTGGTCGCTTCCGATGAGGCAGTAGAGTCCGAAGCCGCTCCTGGTACGCTTTCCTCTTCCGTCGCAGAAGTAGGAAAAGAGGCTACGACTGTATCGGCCTCTTCCGAAACTGTGAGTAATTCCGTTGAACATAAGGCTGCCTCCAAGAGTGTCGGTAAATCCGAATTGGAAAAGGCCAAAGCCAGGTTGGCTCAAAGTAGAGCGGCCAGAAAGCTTTCTGCTTCCAGTCCAAAGTTAAAAACTACCGACAAGACTGTTGATAAGACTGCCGACCAAAGCGACGCTGTCGGTTCTGCTGAGTCTAAAGTTGAAACTAAGGACGAGGTTGTCGAGCAAGATCAGGTTAAGACCGATGGTAACGAAGCTGTTGTTAGCAATGAAAATCAACAGAAAGAAACTTCCGGACAAACTGTAGATAATAACGAAGTTGACGCTGAGCGAGCAGCTGCCGAGGTTGAGTCTGAGAAAGCAAAAACTGTCGAAACTGATGCCGCCAAGACGGACGGTTCTGTCGACAAAACCAAAGAAACTAAAGAAACGGAATCTAAAACCTCCGCTCCTATTTCTCCAATATTTAGCGGTACGGTAGAGGCCATTACCGACAGCTCCTTGCGTATTGCCGGTATGAGTAGCAGCGGAGAGCCTTTAAGTTTAGATTTTATTGTAGATGGCAATAGCCAGATGGCTGAAGGTATTAAAATCGGAGATAGCCTATCCGTATTTTACGAAGTGTCGGAAAATGGCGGTTTCCGGGTTACTTCAGCCAGATATTTTTCCGGTGAAGCTCCCAAAAATGTTTTTCCAGGCGATATACCTTCAGAGTTAGTCGGCGATAAGAACAGCGTACAAGACGATAGTAATGTCGGATTGGAAGATGCCGATATACCCAAGGTTGTCAGTGTTGAAGTTGAGGGCAATAAAACCGTTTCTTCCGAAGAAATTCTGCAAATAATTTCTACTCGCATTGGTGATCCTTTGTTGGAACCGCGTATCCGTCGTGATATGCAAGCCATTTATGACAGCGGTTATTATACCGATGTTCGTTTGGATACTCGCTACACATCAGATGGCGTTCGGGTGATCTTCCGTGTATTGGAGAATCCTGTTGTTGACGAAATCGTGTTGGAAGGCAACAATGTAGCTTCCAGTGAGAAGTTGCGTTCCCTTATGCAATTGGAAACTGGTAAAGTTCTCAATACACGCATTCTGCAAAACGACTTGCAGTCTATCAATAAATATTATAATGAAGATTTAGGCTATACTATCAGCCCTTCTCACGTTACCAAGCTTGATTTTAATGATGGAAAGCTGACTTTAACTTTGGCTGACGGTATTATTGTTAAAGAAGTAAAGGTTGAGGGCGTTACAGTCTTCCCTCACGATCAGGTCGCTTCCATGATCACGCTGAAACCTGGCGACTTATTTAACCGTAACACATTGCGCACCGACACGGAAAAAATCTCGGCACTTTATGATGAGAAGCAATATATTTTGGATACGATAAAGCCCTCTGTCGATGTGGAAACTGGTGTTGTTACCGTCAATGTGGTTGAAGCTGTACTTCAGGAGATTAAGTTAACTTGGACCGGAACTAGCGCTAGTAAACATCGTACCAAAGATGAAACTGTGCTGCGCAATATCCGCACTAAGCCTGGTGAGGTGATGCGCCGTGATCGCATTCAAAAAGACTTAGAACGTTTGAATAATTTAGGCTTGTTTAAGAAGGTAGAGCCGGAGGTTGAGCCCGGATCTGCTCCCGGTCAAGCTATTTTGGTTCTCAATGTTGAGGAGCAGAAGACTGGTTTGGCTACCGTCGGTGTAGGTTATGCTGGCGGAGGCTCGGGTGCTGTACGTCCAGGTATTACAGGTGCTATCTCTTATTCAGAGCGCAATTTATTCGGCGAAGGCAAACAGTTCTCTGTCAACTTGCAGCGTGGTGCTCAGATTGGCGCTTATAGTATTTCTTACTACGATCCGGCCATTAACTCCGCCCAAGATTCTATTGGCGTATCGGCATATTATAATAGCGTTGATGATTTGGAACAGCAAGTGACTGGTGCCGACTATGGTACTTATGCTTATTATGATCAGGAAGTTTATGGTGCTACTGTAACTTATGGTCATCCTTTCTCTGATGATTTCCGCGGTTTTGTAACTCTGCGTCATGAGACTATCAATTTGACTATGTCAGGCAAGTCTCTTTATGTGCCTGTCGGTTTGGGTAAAGGTGACTTGAATGCCATTGGTTTGTCTACACTTTACGATACCCGTGACGATGTATTTAGTCCTCACAAAGGAAGCTACGCTAATGTGGCTCTCACTTTTGCTGGCTTCGGAGGAGACTACAATTACAAAAAGTTTGTTGTAGAAGGTCGCCATTATGTTCCTTTGACTAAGCGCTCTACATTGGCTTTGCGAGGAATGTACGGTACGGTTGGTAATGGTGCTCCCGCTTCTGAATATTTCTATGCTGGCGGTACTGATACTTTGCGTGGTTATCAGGACAACTCCATGTTCGGTAATAAGGTTGTTTTGCTCAATGCCGAGTATCGTTTCCCCATTGGTAATATTAAGATGCTTAGCGGCGCTGTTTTTGTGGATGCCGGTAATGCTTGGATTTCCGGCTATAAATCCAGCGAGCTTTACACTGATGCCGGTGTCGGTTTGCGTATAGTCTTCCCCAACCTGGGATTAGGTGTCATTCGTATAGACTATGCTTTCGGCAAAGACGGATCTCGTTCCAGTATCGGTATAGGTCAGTCCTTCTAAGTTGTTGCTATTTAGGGGGAGGGGTGTGACTCTTAGAGATGGTGGGCTCTTGTCGTTTGTTGGCTTGTGTAGCTGCAACGGCTGTAGATTGTCGTTTGAATATTGTTATTTAATAGTCGAGGCAGAGTAGGGAGGGGGCTTTGTTAAAGAGACGGGATGACCGTTTATCAGAACAGAGGTTGCCTTTTAGAATTTAAAATAACCCCATTCTTTTTATTGGGGGTAGTTCCCAAGAACCCTTAAAGGAGGTTCAGGTTTAAATGTCTGAGATTGATTTGAATAAGACTACTGCTGATGACGCTGTTACTGAAAAGAGCAGTGAAGCTGTCGTTCCTTCCGGCAGCAATAAGAAAAAGACTGTAGCTATAGTTGTTGCCATTGCAGTTTTGATCATTATCGGTGTAGGAACTTGGCTATTCTTGAGTCCCGGCGGCATGATGTCTTCTCCGGCTAAGAGAGTCGGTTGTATTGACGCTTCGGCCATATATGCTCTCGATGAGTTTAAAAATGCAGAAAAGCAAATAGCCGAGTTCGCCGAGAAAAAAAATAAAGAATTTGAAAAAGCCGTTTCTGAAAAGAATGGTAAAGAAGGTGCTGAAACCGAACTCCAGCTTCTTTACAGTAAGCTTCAGGGTGAAGTTGAAGTTAATCGCAACAAGATTATTCTTCCCTTAAATAATCGAGTTTCTGCGGCTATAGCTTCTGTGTCTGCTGGCAAAGGCTTGAATGTTGTGCTTGACAAGCGCGTCGTTGTTTGCGGTGTGCCCGATATTACTGAGGATGTGAAAAAACTTTTCCAACAAAAAGGCGAGCTTAAGTTGCCTGCCGAGGAAGATACTAGCAATTCTCCGGTTGCTTATTTTGATCAAGGTATTGTGCGTAAACTTAAAGTTTTCGGTGAAGTTGATATAAAATTGAGTCAAGCTCGTGCTGATATGATGCGCGAATTTGAAAAAAAAGCTCCCAGCCTTTCTGCTTCCGAGCGCGAGGCTTTACAGCGTGAAATGTCTGCCCGTTTTGAAGCTCTCAGTCAGCAGCAATATGCTCCTCTCTACCAGAAAGTAAACAATTCCGTCAATAAAGTTGCCAAAGATTTAGGCATCTCTCTGGTTCTTAATAAGCAAACCGTTATGTACGGCGGTCGCAATATTACTGATGAAGTAATTGATACTTTCAACGCCAGTTTGAGCAATGATACGGCTGAAACTGCTCCGGCTGCCGATAGTAAGGCTGCTGCCAAGGACGCTAAAGCTTCTAAGTAATTGAGGTGTTTTTATGCAGTTTTTTTCTGTCCCTAACTTAAAACGCACAGGTGTTTGGCTGGGAACGTGCGGCTTGCTGGCCGGTGCCATTCTGGCTGCTCGCGTTGATTTTGGCGGAATGGCCTGTGCCGAGGGGACTGCCCCGAAAAAACCTGCTGCTTCCGGTGAAGCTCAGGAAAAATTTACTGAGCTGGCCGTAGTAGACTTTGAAAAGCTGCTTAAGGATCGTCCCGACTACGAACGTATAACTCAGCTTGATGAGCAAATTCGTCTGCTGCAGCAAGAGTTGGATTTTTTACCTTTGGCTGATCGGAAGCGTAAAGTCGATTCCGGGCGCAAACGTATGGAGCGTGAGGTCGAGAAAGCTCGTAACGAGTTGCAAGCTGAATCTACTCGGATAGGTAATGAATTGAAGAGCTTTCGTAATAACCTGACCAACCAGCTTGAGCAGGAAAGCAAAGCACTCAATGAACACTATCAAAATGTTTTGCGTCAGAGAGTAGCGGCTTTGGCTCCAAAAACTCCTCCTCAAGTTCCGGAAGATGTGCAAAAACGCATGAACAGCTTTTTGAGCGATTTGGCCAGTGTGCGTCAACAGCGTGTCTCTGCTAAGCGTTTGGAGTTGGAGCGCACTATGCAGAATAATTTGGAAAATGCTCGCGCTTCTATGGATGAACGTTTGGCAGAATATGACAGTTCTTTGATGCAAGAAAATCAGGAACAGCGCGTCAATTTACAGTTGCAATTGCAAACTGCGGCCAATGCTGAAGAGGAATCGGCCATACAAGATAAGTTAGCTGCTCTCGGAGATGAAGAAACAGCCAAAAAGGCTGTTAAGCGTGATGAGCTTACTGCTGAATATAAACGCTTGGAAGCTGATGAACGTGCCAATGTTAACTCTAAGGTAAAGGCCTTCGAAGCTTCGCTTGATGAGGAAACTAAGGCTAAGGCTGCTGCTGAGCAGGAGCGCTTGTTGAAAAATGTGCAGGTGCCCTCTCCTAAGACCAATCAGGCTGAGATTGAAGCTCAGATAGCTAAAATAAAGTCTACCATAAATGCAGAGATGGAAGCTAAAAAGGCTGAAATGACAGCGGCAATGCAAAGTAAAGCTGAAGAAGCTCAGCGCAATATGGAGCGTAAACAAGCTGCTTTGGAGAAGCGCTTGCGGGCAACGCAAAAGCAGTTGGAAGCTATGGTCAGCAATTCTTCTAAAGATGTCAGTGACGAAACTCGCAAAAAAATGGATGACATCAAAGCTAAGATCAAAGACTTGCAGAAGCAGCGTCAGGAACTTTATGACGGTATGGCTGATGAGTTGCGTGAGGTTGTCAGCAAAATTGCAGCCGAGCAAGAGGGGCAGCCGTCTGTCATAGGAGTATATTCTGTCAATATTGATTGTTTGGATCTTACCGATAAAACAATGCTTGCCTTGGAAAAAGAAGACCAACGTTAGGAGGTCGTGGTGAATAGATTTTTATGGTGCGGGGCTGTTCTGTCAGCGCTCACAGTTGGGTGTCTGTGTGCGGTCGGTTGTGCACCCAAGGAGAAAGTTATCATTCGTACCGGCACAATCAACAGTACGGTTGTGCTTCAGCAGGATGATAAATATCAAGAGCTGTCTCGCCAATATTTTGCTGAACGAATAAAGGCCAGCCAGGAAGTACAGCGCATAGTCAAAGAAAATTCCAATGTTGACGGCGTGGTCAGTGATCAATCGGTTTACGACAAGCTCATAAAAATTCAGAATGATGTGGAATCAAAGTGGCAAAAGCGTACTACAGAGTATGTTGACGCTAAAATGAAGAGTATGGAAAAAGCTGCCGCCAAAGTGGCTTTGGATAAAGGACTCGATCTTGTTTTGATTGATTCCAAGGATGTCCCTACTGTCGAGTATGGCAGCCATGATATTACTGCTAACGTTTTGGCGGCTATGCCCGGTTTTGCCGGAGCTGCAGACTCTGAAGGCGAGCAAGCCAAAGCTGCCGAGTCGACAGAAGCTGCCTCTCCAGTCGGTAGCAAGTAAAAGATCGGAGGGATAGACAGTTTGAAGTGTTCGAAGTTTGTACACTGTTTGGTTCTTACGGTTGTAAGTGCGGTTTTGCTTTTGGGTGGTAGCGGTTGTGCTCAGCGCACCCTAAAGGTTGGTGTTGTCAATACTGAAAGGATTATTAGAGAAAATCCTAAGTATATGGAGCTAAATGTCATTCTCTCTGACGAGCGAAGTAAGGTATATTCGCAAATACCCGACAATGTCAGCAGTATGTCTGCTGCTCAGAAAAAGGCTTTGCAAGAAAAGTTGGCTAAGGACGCCGCAGAAAGATCCAGCAAATTTGACAAGCTCTACAATGAGAGCATGCAAGGTTTGCGAGAAGATATTAAGGCTCAGGCTTCTGAAGTTGCCAAAGACAAAGGCATAGACTTAGTTGTTGTTAATACGGTAAATTATCCAGTTGTACTTTATACCAGCGGGGATAACATTACTTTAGATATTTTACTGAAAATGGATAGCTCTAGATAGATGAGAGAACAATTTATACATCCAAGTGCTTGCATAGACGGTTCTGCTTCTCTGGGTGAAGGATGCAGAGTTGGAGCTATGGCCGTAATTGAGAGCGGTGCTAAGGTGGGAGCTGGAGCTGAGATTGGCCCTAAAGTTTATATCGGTCGTAACGTTTGTATAGGCTGCGGGGCCGTGGTCGGTTGTGGCGCTGTACTTATGGATGACACCATATTGGGAAATCGAGCTGTAGTAGAGGCCGGAGCGGTTTTGGGCATGGACGGTTTTGGTTATGTCTTTGATGGTAAGAGTCACCGCAAAATTCCCCAGGTTGGCAATGTGGTTATTGGTGAAGGGGCTAAGATTGGAGCCTGTTCTTGTGTAGATAGAGCAGCTACAGCTTCTACAATAATAGGGGACTATACGGAGTTGGGCCATATGGTTATGGTCGGCCATAATAGTAAGGTCGGCAACCATTGTCATATCGGTGATCAGAGTGGACTAACCGGTTCGTCTATAGTGGGTAACAATTGTACTATCGGTTCTCAGTGCGGTATTGGGGTGCGCGTAGAGTTGGGGGACGATTGCGTGCTTATGGATCGCTCTACGGCCATGCGCAAGTATGAAGCCGGGCAGGTTCTGGCAGGTAATCCGGGGCGTCCTGTGGCTGAGGTGCGTCGTATTGAGGCTGCTTTTAATTTACTCCCTAAGCTTTTAAAAGATCATATGAAGTAATATAGTTATGCCCGTCGATGCTATAAAGCTCTGGCGGGCATAAAATTTTTTAAATCAACGTATCTTGCTTACCAAAATAGCAAGTTTTGTAAGTATTCTTCACAATGGATAAGGCCATACTTGCTTTGAATTTTGCGGGAAGAATAGACTATTTTGTCCACCTTCGAATGCTTGCGCAGATTATGTGGACATACCTAAAAGCATGGGCTTTACGGCACTTGCGTTAAAATAAGGATAGCGAATATTTTGGAGCTGAGTATATATGAAAGGTCATAAGCTTTTAGCCTTAGTGCTGGCTTTTGCCGCTTTTTATTTTTTTGCTCTTCAGTCTGCTTTGGCTGCTGACGTCGTTTTGGGAGGACAGGTTGTCTTCCGTATCAATGACGAAGAGCAGGCGGAGAAAATTTCTGAAAAGATCGAAGCTATGTTGCAAAGGGGAGCCTCCTCTTCTTCTGTTAAAGTAGCTCGTAAAGAGGTTGCCGGTTCGGCAGATAAAAAAAACAGTGAGTCTGGAGATAAAACTGGCAATAAAGCTAAGAAGTCCGTATATAAAATATATTGGGGTAGTGAATTTATTATCGAAGTAAATGATGAAATTGCCAAACAGAACGGCTCTTCGGCAGAGGCTTTGGCTAATCTTTGGGCCTCCAATATGCGCAATATTATTGATATCGGTCTGTTAAATGTTGATACAGCTCGTGCAGTTTTGGCTATTGGCGCCGAGAAGACCGTTTCTGCTACCGGTTTGGCTAATGGTCCGTTGATTGTTGAAGAAGCTGCTGGTGTGGTAGATATTGATATCGATCAGGAAAATGGTCTGATAAAGTTGATCGGTCGCAGAGTTGGTAAGTCGTCTTTAACTGTCAGCAAGGGTATTGCGTCTGTCACCGTATTTGTACAAGTAAAAGATTGGGCTGGTAAGTTACCTCGCTCAGTTACTGTGGAAGTAACTGGTACTCCGGCCCAAAAGGATGCTGTTTCTCAAGCGGTTATGCTTTCTATCGCTGCTAATACTTTTGTGCAGCCTGGATGCAGCGTCTATTTTGATGATTCCAATTTTAACCCGGTTCCTGTGCCTAAAGGTGACAGTATGCGTTTAAGTGTGCCGGTAGGGATCAGTGCTTCTGACGATTATTTTGCTGTCAAAGGCGATGTAAATGTACTTATTCAAAATATTGAGCTTCCTTATGCCGAGCAAAATTTGCTTTTGGTAAGTAATCGTCCGGAAAGAGTCGATACTGATGGCGTACTGATGAAGTATAGCTTTAAAAAACGCGAACCCAGTCGTCTAATGTTTTCTCACCTTAATGCTTCGGCTAAAAATCGTTATTTATGGATAAATTTAGCCAATTTGAATGAAGAGCCTGTGAAGGTTGTCATCAGCAGAACGTCTGCCGGCCCTGAACGCAGTGAAATTTATGTGGGACAAACGGCTGCTAAGCGTTTTTTGGAGAACTTGGCTTGTCACTCCGGTTATGTTGTTACTTTACCACCTAATTCTGCCCTAGAGTTAGCTTCTTATGTTATGCGCCCTGAGGCTCTGGTGAGCGGTTTTATCAATTTCCAAATTTTGGAGGGTGCCAGTGCTACTGTAGAAGTGCGCAGTGCTCTTAATCCTGATTGCAATGATGGACGTGTCCTTCCAGAAATTGGTGCCCCTTTTAATCCTTTTAAGATCCATCCGCACGGAGTATTCGCTCAGCCTTACTTTGAAAATGAAGGTGAGTTTGTTGTTGGTGGCAATCCTTTAGTATTTCGTTATGGAGAAAGCCCCTGGTTGATCGATTTTGAAACCGGTTTACCCAATACCGGAAATTTCGGTGTGCTTTATAAATCTTTAGTTGAATTAAAGAATCCTACCAGGCGCACGAAAACTGTTGGTCTCTATTTTACGCCTCTATCCGGGCCCGGCGGAGCCAATTTTCTGATTGGTGATTCTGTTTATCAGGCTGTTTTCCGTAAAAAAGGTGACGAAGTGCTGGTTGCTAAGATAGAGCTGTCTCCGGAGTCTAGTAGTACAATAGAAATAATCACTCTTCCGGAAGCCACTTCGTGTTATCCTGCACAATATGAGTTGCGTGAAATGGACTGACGTCGGCTATAGTTAATAAAAAAACGATGCCTGCCGAAATTTTTTTTGGCTGACATCGTTTTTTTTGTGTGGCTGACGGGCGGCCATTTATACGGCTTAAAGCGTGAAATAGAGGAATAGCCAATTTTACATTTAACCTATTCCTGCCAGAGTTTTTATGATTAGATTACAGTTATTTGGGAGAACATTTCCATGTGCAGAGCACAGCGTACTTTAGCTGACGAGATCTCTTTTGAGGGAGTGGGTATCCACACCGGAAAGTGTAGTCATTTAACTATAAAGCCCGCCCCTATTGATCATGGAATTGCTTTTTTAAGCGGTGGTGAGCATATTCCAGCCACTTATGAGTATGTTGTTTCCACTAAGCGTTCTACCTCTTTAGGAAAAGGTCAAGTTGTGGTTGGTACGGTGGAGCACCTGATGGCTGCTTTCGGCGGTTTGTCCGTAGATAATGCTTTAATAGAAATAGATGGACCTGAAGTTCCTATTTTAGATGGTTCTGCTTTGCCTTTTTGTCAAGCTATGGAAAAGGTGGGCATAGTCAATCAAGATGGCAGTGAAGTAGAAGATTATTATATTGAGGAACCTATTTTTGTTGCCGAGGACGAAGGTTTGGTTTTGGCTATGCCTGATTCCCAGTATAATTTGGAGGGAGCTGTCAGTTATGCCAGCCCGCAGGTTGGCAGTCAGCGTTTCCGCTATTGCGGTTATGATAATTTTGTTACTCATGTAGCTCCTGCTCGTACTTTTGGTTTTTGGTCAGAAGTAAAAACTCTATTGGAAAGTGGTCTGGGGCAGGGAGGCGATCTTTCCAACGCTTTAATTTATGATCGTCCTGGTTTTGACGCAAAAAATAGTCAGCGCTTTGTTAATGAGCCTGTGCGTCATAAGGTTTTAGATTTAGCCGGTGATATTTGTTTACTCGGTCGTCCTTTACGGGCTTTTATATTAGCTGTTCGCGCCGGTCATAAATTACATGTAGAATTTGTACGTAAAGTTGCTGAGGAGATGCAGAAAAATGCTTAATATCAAAGACATATTACATCGGACTCCCTATAAAAGTCCTATGCTTTTTGTAGACACGGTAACTGAAGTTAGTTTCCCGGAAATATTCGGTTACAAAAATGTAACTGTGAGTGAACCCCATTTTGAAGGTCATTTTCCTGGAAATCCCATTATGCCTGGCGTATTGCAAATGGAAGCTTTGGCTCAGCTCTGTTGGTTACTTTATGTCGGTAATGACAATTCTCCGATAAAAGTTTCTAAATTGGATTTAATCGGAGCGAAAAAGTTTAAGTTTAGAACTCAGGTGGTACCTGGAGATCGTCTTGATCTTTACGCTAAAGAGATTGAACGCGATGACAAAAATGTTACTTTATCTGTACGCGCTTGCGTAGGAGAAAATACTGCTTGTGAGGGTATGCTTACTTTTGCTTGGTATTAGAGGAACTTTTGTTAGCCGATTATTGTAGGAAACTGTTGCTAAGCAGGCGAAACGAGCGTATTTTTACGCATTCACTTTTGACGGAGACGGAATCGGGAGGATGAATAGTATGAAGCCAATTAGAGTTGGCGTAGTCGGTATTGGCAGCATGGGTAGAAATCATGCTCGAGTATGTGCAGAACTGCCTCAGATCGAATTGGCAGGCATTGTAGACCTAGATGAAGCCAGAGTTGCCCCTTTAGCCGAACAATACGGTACAAAGTATTATAAAGATTATCAAAGTCTCTATGGACAAATTGATGGTGTAGTTATCGTTTCTCCTACTCCGCTTCACTATCAAATCGCTCACGATTTTTTAGAGCAAGGAGTGCATGTTTTAGTTGAAAAGCCCATTACTGTTGAAGTAGAGCAGGCTAAGCGTTTGGTCGCTTTGGCTAAAGAAAAGAATTTAATTCTACAAGTTGGTCATTTGGAGCGTTTCAATCCTGCTATTGTTAAGCTTAAGCACATGGTAGGTACTCCTGTTCTTGTCGAATGTCATCGTCTTTCTGGTCCCACTACTCGCAATCTTGATGTCGGTATTATTTGGGATCTGATGATCCACGATTTTGATATTCTTTTAAGTTTGTACAAGTCCCCGGCTGCAGAAATTCATGCTATGGGCACTTCTGTTTATTCAAAATTTGAAGATGTAGCTCATGTGCAAATTCGCTTTGAGTGCGGCGTTGTTGCCAGTTTGGTAGCCAGTCGTAATTCAGGAGAGCGCACTCGTTGCTTAAAGATTACCGAGAACACAGGGCGTGTATTCTCTTTAGACTTTATAAATCAGACTTTGACTGTTTCACGTCCCGGTCCTGACGGTCGTCCTTTGGAACCGGAATTTATAGATATAGAAAAAGAAGAGCCTCTCCGTTTAGAGCTCAGCAATTTCGCTGATTGTGTCGCCAATCATAAAGAGCCCGTCGTCTCAGGAGAAGATGGAGAGCGGGCTTTAGAGTTGGCTGTGCGTGTAGTAGAAAGCATGCACAGGATTAAGATTGCCGAGTAATTTTTTATTGGCATTTGATATTGTTTTTTACTGAGAGGAGATTCTGAAGGTGATTCATCCCAGCGCTATAGTACATCCCAAGGCACGTATAGGTGAGGGGGTAGAGATTGGCCCATTTTCTATTATCGGTGAAAATGTCGAAATAGGAGACGGTACCAAAATTATGTCATCCGTAGTTATAGACGGGTGGACAACTATAGGCAAGAATAATCGTATTTACCCTGGCGTGACTATTGGATTAGCTCCCCAAGATTTTAGTTATAAAGGGCAACGTTCTTTTGTTGTTATTGGTGACAATAATGATTTGCGTGAATATGTAACTATCCACAGAGCTGCAGATGAAGATGGTATTACTTCTGTAGGCAATAATAATCTTTTAATGGCCAATGTTCATATAGCTCACAATTGTCGTGTCGGTAATCAAGTAACTGCGGCTAACTGCGCTGGTTTGGCTGGACATGCTGTAGTGGGCGATCAGGCTGTGCTGGGCGGTTTAGTTGGTGTTCACCAACATACTCGTATTGGTCGTCTTTGTATGGTGGGCGGTTGCTCCAAGATCAATAAAGATTTGCCTCCTTTTAGTATTGTAGACGGTAATCCGTGTCATCTTTTTGGCATGAATTTCAGAGGAATGCGTCGCCGTGATATTTCCAAAGAGAGTCGTTTGGCTATACAAAAGGCTATTACTATTCTTGGTTCTATGGGGCTGACAATCAGTGCTGCTATAGAGCGTATTGACAGCGAGTTGGAACATACCCCTGAGATAGAGCAGTTCTTGGACTTTTTGCGTGCGCCTTCACATATGGGGGTGCTCAACAGAGCTCGCAATGTGGGAGCCAAAACCCACGACAACGCCTAGTTGGTGTATTTTGGCAGGTAATCAGCATCAGCAATTGTCCGTCTGCTCACGACTAACAGTGGCCATAGTTGCTGTAGAACCTTCGGCAGATCTTCATGGAGGAAACTTGGCGAAGGCTTTACGGGCGATAAATCCCAATTTGAGATTAGTAGGGGTAGGCGGTTCTCATATGGCCGCGTCGGGAGTGGAGCTGTGGTTAACAACCACTGATATGGCTACCATAGGTCCCGGCGGGGCCCTTTTGTGTTTACATAAGCATATATATAATTATTTAAAGGTGCGCTCGCGTTTGCTTGCTGCTAAACCGCATTTAACTATTCTAATAGATTGTCCGGCTGTAAATATGCGGTATGCCGGTTTGCTAACCAGGTATGGTTATAATTCGGTTTACTATTTCCCACCTTCGGCTTGGACTACAAATGAGGCTCGGTTGCGTCAAATTTTTAGTCGTACCGATAGAGTTATTTGTACATTTTTAAGCAATGCCGAAAAATATCGCCATTTCGGTATGGATGTTGATTTCTTTGGCCATCCATTGTTAGATATGCCGGAATTATCGCTTTCTTCTGAAGAGGCTAAGCGTACTCTTGGTTTATCGGGAAATAATATTGTAGCTGTTTTGCCGGGCAGTAGAATTTCTGAAGTAAAGTATTTGTTGCCAGTTTTTTTGGATGTCGTCGAATGTTTGCATGAAGAAAAACCCGATTTACAAGTTCTTATCCCTTGTGCTACCGAAACTTTGCGCACCCAGATCGCCCAAAGAATGGGGGACAGATTCCCTTATGTGCGCCTTCTCAATGGACAATCCCGCTTAGCTCTTTTATCTAGTCAGGCTGCTTTAATGAGTTCGGGTACAGCCAGCCTTGAAGCTGCTATACTGGGAATTCCTATGGTTTTAGCCTATAAACTGTGTCCTTTTGATGCTGTTATAGGTAAGTTTTTAGTTTGGGCTCATCTTTTGAAAATTGAACACATCGGATTGCCGAGTTTAGTGGCAGGTAAGCGCATCGTACCAGAATTTATTCAAGATGAGGTGAGTCTCGAAAACATACTTCCACATTTACGTAATTTTATGTCTGATACTGCGGAACGCCGTCAAGTTCGGCAAGATCTTATAGAAATGAAAAACTCTATGGGAACTCCCGGAGTTGTTGATAAAATAGCTGCTTCGCTTTATGAACGAATTGAAGCCAATGCCGAGCGTCGTCAAAGTGAGCCGTTTGATATTGTTATTACCTCTAATTCTCCAGGTGAGGTTGCGGCTTGGGTACGTCGTACTGCAGCCCATTTGGAAGCTGTCAATAGGGGGCAGTTTAGGGTAATAGTGGCTTTGGTTCCTTGCCCTTACGCTTCGGGGGCTGAAGCGGAAGTCGCAGCCTCTTTACCGGGTGTATCCGTTGTATTGAAACCAGGTCAGACTTTGCGTTTTATGTTGGGATTATTTCATGGCTTTAAATTCCGCCGACATGGTGTAGTTGTTTTTTTAGGCGGTGATTTACTTCATGCCAAAATATTAGCTTGGCGTTTGCGGTACAAGTCGGTAGCTTATGCTGTTAGGTATAGCTATCTTTTGCCTCATTTTGATAAGGTCGCTGCTTCTGATATCTCTTTGGCCAAAGAATTGGAAGAGATCGGAGTAAAAGAGGTCACCAGCATAGGCAATTTGAGTATCGACGGTGTTTTCTCTGAAGTAGATCGCGAAGCTGGTATTCACAGTAAAGAAAAAAACGGATCATGGAAAATAGGCCTTTTCCCCGGCTCTCGTTTTTTGCACACTAAGATTGCTTTGGGAGTTTTTTTACGGGTAGCTGCTCTGATAAAGACACGTTATCCACAAATTAGTTTTGTACTTTCAGTTTCCCCGTTTATTTCAAAAGCTAAGCTTGAATCTGCCCTTTATCGCCCTATAAGCTTGGGATTGCCCATCGCTAAAGGAAAATTAGTAAGACCTAATTGCATTTTGGTTGATTGCCCACAAGAAGCCGAAGGAGCAGCCGGACGCAGCTTTGAAGTGGAGGTGCTTTGGAGTCACCCTTATCAGGCTATTGCTGAAATTGATATGGCTCTGACCATTCCTGGTACCAATACTGGAGAATTGGGAAGTTGTGGCAGACCGATGGTTATCGGTCTGTCGGCTGATGCCTCTTTACCTAGAGGGGGGATCGGTGGTCTTTTGGAAAATGCGCCTCTATTTTCTAAAATAAAGCGCTATTTGCGTTTGCGTTCTTATGCTCGTCATCGTTTTGCGGCTATACCCAACCGTATAGCTTCCCGTCAGGTTGTGCCGGAAGTTTTGGTTAAGAAGGATACTTCTGTTTTGGCTCAACCTATTTTTGAGTGGATTGAAGATCCGAAAAAATATGCTCAAACCGTTGAAGATTTAAGAACAACTATGGGAACCACCGAAGGAGCCGGGAAGCGTATGGCTGAATTGATTTTGGAGGCGGCAGCTTTAGACGAATGAGAATTCCTGATAAGAATAAGAAAATGGTTCCGCCTTTTATTTTCAAATGGCGTGGCCTTATAATGGCTGTTGCCACTGCAGTTATTTTAATAGTGGCCCGTCCGACTGTTGGTTCGTGTTGTTGTGGGATTGTTTTAGCTATTTTAGGAGAACTATTGCGCTCTTGGGCTTTGGGATGGACCGGGGAGCATACACGTAGTCAAGAATTGAAAGCTTCTTTCCTAGTAACTGGTGGCCCCTATAGATATGTGCGCAATCCTCTCTATTTGGGAAATATTCTAACTGGATGCGGTGTTATGTTGGCTTCTTGCGGTTCTCTCTCTTGGACAGCCAGTTTGGGAGTATGGCTTTGGGGGGCCTTCTCTCTGTATGTAGTTTATGCTTCTTGTATCGTTTCTGAAGAGGCATTTTTAGCTGTACGTTTTGGAGAAATTTTTTTCAATTATAAAGCACAAACACCGACAATTCTGCCGCGTTGGCGTTCTCTACCTGAGCTTATAAGAAATTTTTGCTATGCAGATTCCGTACCGGATTGTACGCATTCCGAAGGAAATTTCTTCTCTTGGAAGTCACTTAGCTTCGAGTACAGTACTTGGGGATGGTTAGTTTTTGTGTGGCTATTCTTATTCCTTAGAGCTATCGATAAGCTTCCGCTATAATAGCAGCCATTCGCTCAGAACCTCCGGGAGGGCCCAAGCGTTCACGTCCGATTTTTGAGCGTCTTTCTCTGTCGGCTTTATCTTGGATTAGATTATATAAAGCTTCCACTATATCGGGATCGCGATCTTCACTGACAATAAGAGCATCACCAAGCAAACCTTTTTGGCGTGCTCTGTACCATTTCAATTGACTCATTCCCCCTGGCTCATAAGCTACTACGGGAATTCCCCATCCTGCGGCTTGCTCATGGGCTGTTCCTGCCAGTCCTAGAGCTATTTGGCTATACTGTAAAACGTCAGCCAGATGACCTTTTATTAAGAAAAAGCGAACCAGGGGTGCTGTTGTTTCGTGTTTATTAGTTAGGATGTTCCAGCCGGGATATGGACAACCTCCTAAAGTAAAGCTTGGACAAGCTTCAGCCAATTTATCCGTATCTATAGATGGAGCCACAGCTATAAAAGCACAGACTTCTTTTCCCAGACGCTTAGCTAACAGTTGACTCAATTTAAGCAAACGGGGTAAAACTTGATAGGTCGCTTTTCTGCTGCCGGGAAAGAGAGCTAAACCTATTTCTTTGGTTTCATTTAATTTGAAATCTAACTTTTGTGGAATTAGGCCGTCCATCATAGCATTGCCTACCCAAGCCGCTTTAACACCTTTTTGGCGTAAACTTTCGGCTGTAGGTTCGTCTCTGACTATAGAATGAACTTGAAAAGTTCTCAGTACCCAAGCTTCTAAGGCGGAATAAGGATGGTGGTAATCAGACTTAGCTGTGCCTATAAAAGTTATAGGACGTATACCAGAAAGTATTGCCAGTATTACTGACCACAGATCGCCTACAGCCACTATTTGATCAAATCTTTGGCGTTGTTTACGTAGCCATCTAATTTGCTTAAAGGTTAAAAAACATAAGCCCTCGCTTATATCTTTCCATAAATTGCGCCAGTCCTCTTGAATTAAACCTCCGCTTGGCATAGCTTGCCTGGGGCCGACTACAGGAGCTAAACCGTTATAAGCAGAGCCCTCTCCTACTAAAGGCATGGCCTCTCTGGGAAGCGACTCCGGCAAATCAGCTATGATCTGACTGGCAATAGAGTCTTCGCCGGCTCCATTGGATATAAATAATACGCGATGAGAAGCCATAATCTCCCTCTTGGAAAGTCAAGTTAAATCTAACAGTTGGTAGATGCTCAATTCAGGATTTTCAAAGTTATAATCCAATTTACCGATATGTTGAGCCCAAGCTCCGGTTTGAACGATAAAATTGTTACCAATTTTGAGAGGTTCAGCTAGTACAGTGTGGCTGTGTCCACCCAGGATCCAGCAGCCAGCAGGTAATTTGGAAGCCAGTATTTTGTCTCTTTCCAAACCTAAATGGCTTAAAACAATTAGGCGAAGTGGTTTATTTAGCAACTGGAAACAGCGCTTTGCTAAAAGCGGCAGAATCGTTTCGGCTTCAAAGAACCTGAATCCGAAGATTTTTTCCCAGATCGCGCAGTGAGGATATTGAACTGGCACTGCGGCCAAGACAAGAAGAGAATAGCGCTCTGACCAATTATCGTTGTGCAGCGAAAGAGCTGGAATCCAGCGTTGGTGAGATAAGTTTTGCCATAGCTCCGTCTGACGCCAAGAACTTCTCTCACAATTTACTTCGGAAACCGAAGTCAATTTGTCAACCAATTGTTCGGCAGTTAGGAATCCGTCTTGTCTGGTGTCGGAAAGATTGCTGCAAAGTAGGGGAAAGAGGCGTTGAGCGGCCCTTTTATCCAGGATACGCCGTTGATAGTTGAATTCTCTGTTGCCCATAGCCATAGAGGTGCAGAAAACAGAGCCCATTTTATCTAAATTAGGCTCAAAGCCTCTCCATACAGTATTGGAGCCTAATAAGGCATCGCCGCTATCGAAATAAAGGGCTTGGCTTTGGGTTAGCTGCGGCTTAGCTTTATCATTTAACCAAGCCAGAGCCTCGCTATGCCCATGCATATCGTTGGTATGATAGATTAGCAATCCGACTCTCCGTTTTAAGCTGGTTGCCTTAGCCTTTTTGAGTTGCTCTTTCTTGGGCTACCTGATGATATACCTGACGGTAGCGCTCTAGGCCGATAGCGTTAAAAATTGCGGCTCCGTAACCGACTAGCCAGCCTACTCCAGCCAAAGCTGGGCCTCCCATTAAAGTACCTAGCCAAAGACCAAGACACCCGGCAATTAAGCTGGTCAGCATAGGCTTAGAATCGAGAGAGATGGAATAACCAAAAGACAGTCCTATCAGAGCTCCCACCAAGCCGTAATAAGTTCCCTTGGCAATATCTGCCGAAGTTGTGGCTACAGCTAAACTTGCTTTAGCGGCTTGAATTAGGGGAGAGGCAGATTGTCCTACGTCGATTATAGAATTAGCTCCCCACAAGAAACCTATTACCAGTCCCATACTTGCAAAACTAAGGCAGTACCAAAACTTTTGTTGTTTGGTAAGAAAAACTGCAGGAGCTTCGGATTGTGGTTTGGTTAGGGAAACGGAAGCTGTTTGCTTGACACTGCTCTTGGATTGAGTTGCTTTTTTTTCTTTCTTTTTTTTGTCTTTGGAAGAGGAAGTACTCATATATTTTTTTATTAGTCCTTTGGAGAAAGTCTCGCCAGCTGTTGAATCTGTTTCCAGTGCTTCAAAGGAAGCTGGCGCATGGCTATTTGGCGCATGGAAGTTTTATGGGTATCTATCGGATCGCCCGACCAAACAGCTTGACCTGTCGGTATGTCTCTGTCTACGCGGGAGCGAGCTGCCACTGTGGCAAAATCTCCCACTTGGCGATCTTTCTCTATTAAGCACTGGCCGGCTGTGATAGATAATTTACCCAGATTTGTATTCGGTTGCAGGCAATTTTGTGAGATAACAATAGCTAGAGGAGCAATTTTGACATCATTATCAAGGCAAGTTAAGTTGTCTATACGAACTCCGTCTTGGATCAGTGCTCTACTTCCTATAAAGCAACGAGCTCCTATCTCTATATCGTTACCTAAGGTAGAGCTGTCTTCGATAATAGTAAGAGGGCCTACCAGACTTTTTTCTCCCAGTTTTACGTTTTTACCGATAGAAGCGCCTGGCATGAGACGTGTTGCGGCCCCTATGGAACTTTCCTCTCCAACGCTGGCATGAGCTTGAATTTGACAGTTTTCGGCAATAACAGCGTTGTGGCCTATAATGGCAAAGGGGCCGATATATGCAGTATTAGCAATTTTTGCCGAAGGGCTGACCCAAGCACTGGGATGGATACCCGGTGTATAGGAATGGGGGGGATAAAATAACTCCAAAAGTATAGAAAAGGCAATACGAGCATTCTTCACTTTGATGGCAGGAATGGTCGTCTCCAATCCCTCCGGTATAACAACTGCAGCAAAGCCTAGAGATTCGGCTTCTTTTAAGCTGCTTTCTTTTTCGGCAAAGGTTAAAGCCTGACTGAGAATGTGCTGGGAAGCAGCATCCAGTCCGGTGACAACTTCAATAGTCAGTGAAGCATATTCTGGACCATTTAGGCTGCCTTGCAGAAGTTCAGTCAGCTCTCCTAAAGTTTTTACCACCATAATTCTGGATAATCACTCCAAGTTTCTGCTGGATCTATATCAGCTTCTTCTAAAGTTAAATTGCGTACAGCAAGAGGCGGACACATCGTACGCCCATTTAGAACCGATTCATAACCTAAGCCTAGTAAGTTCGCGCCGAATAAATCGGTATAGTTGGCTCGGACTATAAATTGCGGAACTCTGCATATAGGTTTTCCGTGTTGTAAGAGGAAAGCCGTTTCGCAACGTCGGGCAAATTGTCCCGGTTTTTTCATGTGCTGAGGCAGAGGAGTAAGGCGATCCAAAAGGATACCAAAATCTGCTTTGGCACATAGTTCGCCCAAAGAATCTGTGCCTCTTTCTAAGCACAAGTTTGAATACCCCGGTCTAGGGGGGTGACCCCAAGGGCGTACTGCCGAACCGCGTGGAATTATCTTACATTCTCTGGCCGTTCTCAAGTCATAAAGTCCTCTAACTAGTTCGCCTTGATAAATTAAGGGAAGTTTTATTTTATTAATTCCTTCACCATCAAAGGGAACCGTGCCAAAGCCTCCGAGTAGTGTTCCGTCGTCGGTAATATTTATGCAAGACGCCAACCAGGGGCATTTTTGAGGTAATTTGTTAAAAAAAGGCGAATCGGCATAAAGCATATCCTGAGTAAAATCCTCTAAGAGTTTACCGCAAGCGCTTGAGGTAAAAACTCCTGGTAGTAGGTAGCTGTCCGGCCAGGCCATTTCGTTAGAATGAACAGAACGCCACATAAGCCTACATAACAAATCAGAGGGAGAATGCTGAGCAGAAGTGCTGTAAATCGCATCTCCTACAGGTATACTTTCATTGGAATTTAGGGTAAGCAAATGGAGGATGCGGCTGGCACAGCGCTCCCCGCTTCTGGTTGTTAGTTTGAAAGTATGCTGAAGTAATCTGGCACTCAGCGAAAAACGTCGATGTGGCAGAAGAGAAGGAAGCATAAAATCCAAACTTTGAATAAATGTTTGGAGTTTAGTAATTGAATCTTCCAGTTGTTGTGAGGTCTCTGAGGCCCTTGCAACTGATGAGGGTGCGATAAGTCCTTTCTGTGAAAAAGAACCACGTCTGCCGCAAGCAGCGTTTTGTGCAGCTTTTTGCAGTAAATCGTTTATAGAAAATTCGCCCTCAGACCAAACATATCCAAGCTTACCTTCTACGTTTAGTCGCAGCCCTAAGCCGGATCTGAAGTTTCGCTGTTCAGGTTGAGCCAAATTTACTTCCGTATATACTTCTTCAGCTACTTCCGCATCTCGAGCCATGCCTAGGGCTTTCAAAAGTAACTGTTTTGCATAACCGGCCATGTTGTCTATCGCTCTCCTAAAAGCAATATTTTGTAAGGAAGTACTTCAGGCTTAGAAACCTCAAACTGCTCAGTAAGTTCGTGCTCGGAAGGATTTTCTAACTGAAGGTGCCACAATTCTTTTTCTTCTGAGAGACAACTTAACTGAGCTCTGTTTATCGCTGCCCACTGGCGAGTTACACGCCTGCTATTTTTGTTGTCCAAATAGAGCAAACAGCTTTGAAGATTTTGACGTGTCACCATATCTATGAAAATTTCTAAACTGGAGACTGCTTCTTTGGCTGAAGCACCTCGCATGTCTAAACAAGGCATACCTTTAAAAGTTAAGGCCGGAGGGTGAGCTGCTCCCTTCAGCAAATCTCGCCTTAATTGCTCGGAACTTTGAGAAATGCCATCGGCTGCTTTGGGGAGAACTTTATAGTCTTCCAGAATAACTTCCGTTTTTTGATCAAAATAGCGACGAAAAGTTCCTTGCAATCCTTTGACTAAAAAAGCTGTCGGTAAGCCCGGAGCAAAGCGTTCTAAATTTACGTATATTTGTTTGGAAGATTCATCTAAGTGAAAACCTGTTAAGCGTACCCCTTCATTGCCAAAAGTTTTCTCCAATTTCTCAAAAATCTTTTCGGGAGTGTACTGATTCATAACTATACTAGTCTTTGCCTCAAAATAATTATCAATAAGTTAAAACGGAAAATCTTTCGTCAAGACACTCCCAAGATAGATGTAAGAAACGGATTTGAATGATGCTTTCAACAGTGAAGCGACTAAAAAAACAGTGCCTACTTGAAGCATTGAGTTTTCAGCCGCTTCACGGATAGTAAGCAACACTAGAAAACTGTTGCGCCGGGACTAGTTTTAGCCGATTGATAGAATTCTTGCCAAAGTTTCTTTTCTTTGTTCATGCGTTCTACGCTGACATGTTTCTCTTTTATTTTTGCGACGATTTCTTCTCGACTGCTGTTCACTTCTTTGAAGCGTCCCTGTTTCCAAGAGTACTGATCCAGATTGTAAATATCACGATTGCGGAACTCACCCAGTTTGTAAAGTACAGCGTAGTTTTTCTCTTGATAATACAAAATTTCAAAAGAAAACGGGTTAGTTCTATAGGCTTTTTCAAAATATTTATTGGCATTATAGAAGTAATTTTCCACAGGACCGTTTTTATCTTGAGTTTTATCTCCTACACGCATACGTTCATAACGGTATATGCCAATCCTGAGCTGATTCTGTCCGGCACTGAATTGGAATGAAGAATAAGTCCAACATCCTACAATCATGATAATGATTAAAGGTATGACTACTAAGGAAATGACGCTGGCCGCTTTATAAGCCGCAGTCGAATCCCCTTTGTCCTTGGGAGCATTACCTGAGACGATACGTTCCCTGGCAGCATAAAAATCTTGCTCGATGGTCTCTTTGGTCTTTGAAGCCAGAGCTCTTATTTTGGGCTCATAGCGATCCGAAGACAAGACTTTTGTACAAATATCAACTGCTGCTTCAAGGAATCCGGAATGGCCCAATTCCTCAGCCATAAGCAACCAATCTTCAGGATCACTGGTTGGGATCTCCCGAATCATTTCTCCTGGTCTGATGGAATCGTCTAAGCTCAGCGCTTTGCTCAGATGTACTGCAGCTCTTTCCGGTTCTCCCACAGCCATAGAACAAAGGCCCAAGCCGTAATGAGCGTCAATATTGTTGGGAAATCTCTTTAAGCTATTCTGAATATCAAAATGGAGTTCGGAGAATTTCTCTTTATCAAAAAGCTCCAGCTGCTCTTCTGTAAAGACATTGGCTATTTTACGAGGGCCGAGCGGTATCAGTGGGGGCGCCTGAGGGACACGAGGAGCCCCTGAGGCTTCTAAAATAGCCTGTTCTCGAGGTTGGGGTGACATAGTCGCTTCCTGCATGGGAGCTGCTGTCGCCTGCTCTGTAGTTCTCGGTTGTGGTTGTCTGCCCGGTTGGGCTGTTCCCTGCTGCTGAGGTGGGTATCCCGGTTGCATAAGCCTAGGTTGCGGCGGCCTGCCCGGTTGAGCTGCTCCCTGTTGCTGAGGCGGGTATCCCGGTTGCATAGGCCTAGGTTGCGGCGGCCTGCCCGGTTGAGCTGCTCCCTGCTGCTGAGGCGGGTATCCCGGTTGCATAGGTCTAGGTTGCGGCGGCCTGCCCGGTTGGGCTGCTCCCTGTTGCTGAGGCGGGTATCCCGGTTGCATAGGCCTAGGTTGCGGCGGCCTGCCCGGTTGAGCTGCTCCCTGCTGCTGAGGCGGGTATCCCGGTTGCATAGGTCTAGGTTGCGGCGGCCTGCCCGGTTGGGCTGCTCCCTGTTGCTGAGGTGGGTATCCCGATTGCATAGGCCTAGGTTGCGGCGGTCTGCCCGGTTGAGCAATTCCTTGTTGCTGAGACGGATACCCTGGTTGCATGGGTCTGGGCTGCGAGGGAAACCCCTGGTGTGATTGCATTTCCGGACGAGGCATGGCATGGTGCTGGAACATTGCTCCTGATTGGGAACTACCCGTATTTGGCCCTTGAAGATGAAGCGCATTCGCAGAACGCGGTTGGTCATCCTGAGAGTTTTGCGTACTTAAATTGTGGCGAGGCGGCAGTTGCAAGCTCACTTGACTACATCCTTTATTCTACCTATCCGGAGGCTATTTTTCTGCTCTTTGCTAAAAAACGCAAAAGAAATCTGTTTTACATACCGGCATTTTGCTACATTTTAAGTCTTTATGTAAGTGAAAAGCCAAATATAAAAATCAGACACACAAGGAGTACCTATTTGACAAAGGGCGAGTATAACCTTTTGTGTAGGTCGATATTGGCAGATATGATTGGTGTTTAGAACAATTGATAATTAAATGGTTACTTTTAGAATTAAGCTGATATTGACCGACGTTTAATCCTTAAAATGGCAAGGAAAAGGAATATCGATTTTTGTATACTGTTCAGTTATGGTAGGATAGATTGCGCAAAAGAGATTTGCTGTGAAGTATAGGCTTGTGGAGATGTTGGAGGGCGATATATGATTCGGTTTAGAGGACAGCTTGGCTGGTGCTTGGCCATGCTGTTGATGGTTTGTGGATGTGGCGGAAGCGGAGTCGCAAAAAAAACAACGGAACAACCTATTCCACCCCCTGCGGAGATTGTGTCCGAGCAATCTGCCAATCAACAAAACGGAGGAAAAGTCCAAAATCAGAGTCCGACATCGGTTGTAGCTGACAATTCTGCAGAGTCCTCAAAAGAGGAAAGATCTGTTCCGAAAGCCATTCCACCCGCTTCCGAGGCCAACGATCAAGGGGTCGATTCTATATCAATTGCTGCAAAAGGTGAATCTCCTTGGAGTTTAAAAGCCAGTCGTATAGACTATGATGATTCAAGTAAAAGAGCTCGAGCTTCTTCTATTACTTGGAATTTGCTGGACAAAGAAGGACATTCTCTTCTCCAGCTTCGTGGAGATGCTGCCGTAATAAATATAGAAACCCAAGGACTTGCTTTTGAAGGACCTGTTCATGCTATCGGTCCTAAGGGCGAAAAGATTGTTTGCAATAAATTAATATGGGATAGTAAAGCCAGAAAATTGCGTGGCTCACACGGAGTAAAGGTAGTTCGTGAAGGATCTACTATGACCGGACAAAATATGGTTGCTTCTCCTGATCTTAAGCATGTTGAAGTGGAAGGTGAAGTTCGCGTTTATTTTAATTCCGGCTTAGAATCGAACCAATAGAAGTATAGGGAATAATGAATGGCTATCAGGGCTGAAGGACTAGTAAAAATATATAAAGACAGGCGAGTAGTAGATGGTGTCAACTTTGTGGTCAATCCCGGAGAGGTAGTTGGACTTTTGGGGGCCAATGGTGCTGGTAAAACTACTACTTTTTATATGGTAGTAGGACTTGTTAGGCCCAACGGAGGCAAAATTTTTCTGAACGACCAAGAGGTAACTCATTTGCCTATGCATATGCGTGCACGTTTGGGAATAGGATATTTGCCTCAGGAAGCTTCCGCCTTTCGCAAACTGACCGTAGAAGATAACCTCCGTTTGTTATGGCAAATTAACGGAGTCTCCAAAAAAGAACAGGCCGAACGTCTAGAAAGGTTGCTGGACGAATATCAGTTGCATAAAGTGCGCCGCAGTAGAGCAGTTGAATTGTCCGGAGGAGAAAGGCGTCGCTTGGAAATTGCCAGGTCACTGGCCATTAAGCCGCAATTCCTGTTGCTGGATGAGCCGTTTTCCGGGGTCGATCCCATAGCGGTGGCTTCTATTCAAAAAATTATTCGCAGTGTCAAAGCTCAAGGATTGGGAGTGTTAATTACCGATCATAATGTGCGTGAAACTTTGGCTATTACCGATAGAGCTTATATTATTCGTGAAGGGCGGATTTTGGTTTCAGGTACTGCGGTGGAATTAGCCAATAATCCCGATGCTCGTAAGTATTATTTGGGAGAAGCTTACAGAACTGGGTTCGAAAATGAACAAACCGCTGCGGAAGTAGCTAGAGCTAAAGTTGAAGAAGAGGCTGACAGTTTAAGGATGGCCGAAGAAGACAAACTTCCTAAAAGCTAAGAAGGCAGATTAAAGATACGTTATGAAAATTCTCGACCGTTACATAATGGCAGAAATGGCCAGTCCGTTTTTGTTTGGAGTCTGTGCTTTTACGCTCTTGTTTTTCTCAGCAGAAACCCTGATGGGTGTGGCTAAGATGATTTTGGAATCTCAAGCCGGTGTAGGGATGGTGGTAAAATATCTTTTCAATCGCCTTCCCTACGTGTTGATTATGACTTTCCCTATGTCTACTTTGTTGGCTGCTTTGATGGCTTACGGCCGTCTGTCTGGAGATAGTGAAATTGTCGCCTTGAAGGCGGGGGGAGTTGGCTTTTTCCGTATCTTTTTGCCTGGCTTTTTCTTTTGTCTCTTTATCTCTATGATCTCTTTAGCTGTAAATCAGTATTGGGTTCCTCCGGCAACTAAACAAGCTTATAATATGGTTCTGAAGCTTCAGGCTCCGGATCAGATAGAGAGGGCTTTGATTACCTCTCCGCGTCTGCTGTCTAACGGCGATGAACAGATGATCTATGCTCATGTGCTTAATGTCAACGAGCAAACAATGAAAGGCGTATATATGCATTTCTTTCGCAATAATAGCCGTTTGCGTGAGTTATATGCCAAAGAGGCTCGTTGGAACGATAAATTAAAAGTTTGGGAAGTTTTAGATATAGAGGCTAGGGATTTCGATCCGGAGACTGGTGAGGAACGCTATAGCGCTCAGGGGCGTAAAGGTTGGACAGCTATGAGTAAGGGAGAATCCCCGGCCAGTCCTGAACAGTTGGCTCAGCGCAAGTTACGTCCTGAAGAAATGACCGCTCAAGAACTTTCATCTTACTTAAATTCTTTGCCTCCGATAGAAAAAACCAATCCGGAGGAGTATCGCAAGCGCAACAAATACAAAGTAATGTATCACCAAAAAATTTCTTTACCAATGAGTTGTTTGGTGTTTGGGGCTTTTGCCATTCCTTTGGGGTTGAGGCCGCAGAGAACCAGTACTTCTATCGGTTTTGGTCTTTCTCTATTTTTTATTTTGTTATATTACGTATTTATGACTATTGGCATGATGTTGGGAGAAAACGGTACGGCAGCTCCGTGGCTGGCAGCTTGGCTGCCTAACATAGTTTTTGCTGTGGTCGGAATATGTTTCGTGGCTGACGCTTCAAGGAAGTAATCATATATTATTTTTTTGCTTTGGACATTTTGTCTAATAGCTCAAGCGAGCTAGAGGAAGAGGAGCAACATAGAAGGTGGACTTTTTATCTTGGCATACCGTATTTAGGGTGGCTTTTGTCTATGCTTTGGTAGCTGCCGTGGCTGCTGGTATAGCTTATTTAGCCAACCAGTTGGGGCGCCAAATAGGCAAGCGCAAGATGAGTGTTCTTCATTTGCGTCCGCGCCATACTTCTATACTAATAACTACTGTAACCGGTGTCGCTATCGCGATTATTACTCTTACGGTTTTTGCTTGTCTTTCCGAACCTGTGCGTAGCCTGTTGATGGGCTTGGAGAAATTGCGTGCTGAGGAAGTACAGTTGCGTCAAAACATTGATGCTTTACAGAGAGCTTTGGCCGAAGGTACTTTCGTTTGGCGTATTGATGAGCCGATAGTACATATGACTATTCCCGGCGGTTTGTCGTACGAACGAACTCGCGCAGCAGTAACCAGTTTGTTAGCTGAAGCTAATGTACGCACTATTATGCGCAGCAACTCTATTGCCGCTGAAAAAGGCTATAAACCTACTCCGGTTAGCGATGTTCTGATCGATTATGATCCAGAACAAGTGGAAGAATTGATAAATTCTATCTCCGTAGAGCAGGGATTTATGGGATTAAGGGTTTTGGCTGCTCAGAATTGTCTCTATTCACATCGAGCTCCGCTGCGTTTGGAATCGTGGAAAGTACGTAAAGTTTTTTCTGAGGGTGAAATCGTTTCCAAACGTGAAATGGATAAGCAGCGTTCCGCTTTGGAATTTTTAAAATTTATTGAAGATACGCGTAGAAAAGCTATAGCCAAAGGTATGCGCCCTATAGACGGCGAGTTGGGAGGGGAGCTGAGCAATGCTGACGTTGAGCGTTTACAAGAGGAAATGAGTAAAGAAAAAGGTAAATTTGAAGTCGTGGCTGTAGCTAATCGCGATCTTTACGAAACCAGCAGTCTTGATATACGAGTTGAAGTACATAGTTTAGAATCGCCGACAGATTACGAAACCGAATATGGCGATTACAGGGGGGAAGCTTACTCTTGATAGTTCTGTCGATAGATCCGGGTAGCAAAAAGTGTGGGGCAGCGGTTGTCTCTTCTGTTGAGGGAGTGTTGGAACGCAGAGTTTTGACAATCACTTCGTTGGGGGAATTTTGTTTGCAATTAAGTCGTCTGTACGATTTTAGTCATGTTATTGTGGGTGGAAGTACAGGCTCTGCACAAGCTGTACGGATTGTACAAGGAGCTCTGGGACGTGAAGTTACGGTTGTTGATGAAACCCATTCGACAGAAAGAGCCAGAACACGTTATTTCAAAGATCATCCTCCTACCGGGCTGAAGCGTTTTTTACCTTTAAGTCTGCTTATTCCGCCTGATCTTTATGATGATTACGCAGCTATTGTTTTAGCAGAAGATTTTATAAATTCTCATATTAGCTGACATAAAAAACGAATTTACGCTCGCTGCAGAGCGAGGCTATTTGAAGCTACAGAGGTGCAAGGTGCGTTTAGAACAGGAAAATATCATATGCAAGTTCCCCTTTGAACATAAAGTCAATAAGGGAACGTTCACTTTGTGTCTGATCCTTGCTTTGGCAGGAATTGCGCAAGCGCAGCCGATCGAAGGGCTGTCCGATGCAGAAACGTTTGAAGCGACGAGTTCTTATCGCTTATCTGAAAGTTGCTCGCCTAACTTACTTTTTGCTAAAGAGGGAGCGGAAATTCAGCTTAGCACTAGCAGAAAAAAACAGCTTCCTGCTGCGGGGACGCCTGAATATGATTATCAACTGGCCCAAAAATACTATGGTGAAAAGGTATATCCTAAAGCCATTAAATTCTTTACACAAGCTGCCGAAGAAGGTCACGTAGGAGCGCAGAGTTTTTTGGGTCGCTGCTATTATAAAGGTGAAGGTGTTGAGCTTGATTATTCCAAGGCTGTCGAGTGGTTGACGAAAGCTGGAGAACAGGACGATTATTTGGCCCAATATTACCTTGGACTTTGTTACGAAAATGGTCAAGGTGTGGAGCAGAATTTTGCTACTGCAGCTAGTTATTATGAAAATGCCGCTTTTGGTGGTATTCCCGAAGCTCAGAATAATTTAGGACGTTATTATTATTTTGGGCGCGGTCTAGAGCGTGATTATCAGCAGGCTGCTGCTTGGTTTTTGCGAGCAGCCAATCAGAAGCTTCCCAATGCTATGTATAACTTAGGTGTTTGTTATGATTTGGGGCAAGGAGTAGAAAAAGATCAACAAAAAGCCATTGAACTTTATTTTAGAGCAGCCAACGCTGGAGAAGCCAGTGCTCAATGTAATTTGGGTATGTGTTACAGCTCCGGTTCCGGAGTTGATAAAGATTTAAATAAAGCATTTTCGTGGTACCAGCGGGCTGCTTCCAGCGGTAATGCCAAAGCTCAGAACAATTTAGGTGTATGTTACAAAAATGGAGAGGGGGTTCAGCGCAATCCGCGTGAAGCTGCGCGTTTGTTTGTAGCAGCGGCTGAACAGGGGTTGGCCGGAGCTCAGTATAATGCAGGCTGGTCTTATTTGAATGCTTTTGGTGTCGGTCGTGATTACCGCAAAGCTTTTGAGTATTTTTCTAAAGCAGCTGCTCAAAATTACCCCAAAGCGCAATTGCAATTGGCTTCACTTTACCAGCAGGGTAAAGGTACTGAGCAAAATTATGAGGAGGCGGCTCGTTGGTACGGCGTAGCGGCTGAGCATGGCATTCCAGCGGCCAAATATTGTTTGGGACGCTGTTATGCTTTAGGGCAAGGGGTTGAACAAGATATGGGGCGCGCCGTTGAACTTTATACGGAAGCTGCCGATAAGGGAGATGGTGAAGCTCAGTATGAGTTGGCGATGTGTTATAGAAATGGCATAATTGTTTCTCAAGATTATGCCAAATCTGCCCAACTTTTGCGCAGCGCGGCCGATCAGGACGTCGCTGAAGCTCAAGCTTACTTAGGCGCGGCTTACCTTTTGGGAGAAGGCGTCAAGGCTGATCCTAAAGTAGCCTTTAAGCTTTTTGGCAAAGCTGCTGATAAGGGTAGTATCTTAGCCGATTATGCCTTGGGATGTATGTTCTATGAGGGGATAGGTACACAGAAAAATTTCAGTCGGTGTATTACTCACTGGAATAATGTAGCTCGCAGCGGTTATGCTGTTGCGCAAAATAATTTGGGATATTGCTACTATTATGGTCGCGCAAATGAACAAAATAACCAAAAGGCTCTGAAGTGGTGGCGTCGTGCTGCCGGTCAAGGTTATGGCAATGCTGAAAATGCTCTCGGTATTGCTTATTTTACCGGTTTGGTTGTCAATAAAAATTACGAAGTTGCTGAAGAGTGGTTTAAGAAAGCTGCTGAGCACGGAGACGCTGAGGGCAAAGATAATGCGGCTTTGGTAGACGGGGTCGATTTGGAACAGCGTTCCACTTTAACCGAACGTTTAGCTTTTAGCTTCAACTACTTACCGGCCAAAGAACTTGAAGAATTTATTAAAATTTACGAAGCTCAGGGAGAGACAAATTCTATAGCTGACGAGGAGGAATAGGCAATGTCGAGCAATTGCCAAGCTAACCTGAGCGAATTTGAGAAGATGCGCTTAGGTTTGATTTATAGTGCTTATGATGAAGAGCTATTGAAAAAACGTCGCCGAGCTTTGATTTTGTTGGATAAATTCAATGCTTATATTCCTGGTGACAGCCAAAAAACTATTGATATTGCTCGAGAATTGTTGGGCTCTATAGGAGAAAATACTGCCATAATGCCGCGTTTCGCTTGTGATTACGGGGAAAATATCAGCATAGGCAGCAATTGTTATATTAACTACAATTGTGTTGTGCTTGATTGTGCGAATGTCACCATAGGAGATAACGTTTTAATTGGCCCCAACTGTGGAATCTATACAGCCATTCATCCTTTGGATAGCAAAACCAGACTTCAAGGTTTGGAAATTGCCAAGCCGATTATCATAAAAGACGGAGTATGGTTGGGAGGTAATGTGGTAATTCTTCCCGGTGTGACTATCGGTGAAAAGTCTGTAATCGGAGCCGGAAGTGTGGTCACTAAGAATATTCCCGATCATGTTTTAGCTTATGGCAATCCCTGTCGAGTGATAAAAAGTTTGATTTAAGTCGGCGGCAGAAAAAATATAGATATTATGTGCGGGCCGCAGTTTCTGTACTGCGGCTTAATTTTGTTCACACAGAAAGTATGAAATATGTTAATCGGTTCCATTACCAATGCAGTTTCTGTAATTGTGGGATCTGCTCTAGGATTGTTATTTAAAAAGGGCATTCCCCGTCATTTTAATAAAACGGTCATGGGAGGTCTAGCTCTGTGCCTTTTATTTATAGGCGTAAGCGGCTTAAATACTAGCAAGCAACCTTTAGTGGTTATTATGTCTATGGTCTTTGGAGCTTTTGTAGGCGAAGCGCTTCACTTGAATACGCGTTTGGAGCGTCTGGGGGCTGCAGTTGGTAAAAAATTCTCTGGCGGCACTCCCGGAGAAGGTCATTCTTTCGCTCAGGGATTTGCTTATGCTTCAATTTTTTATTGTATAGGTTCAATGGCTGTGATGGGGGCTTTGCAAGATGGTTTACGCGGCGATCATACGATTCTTTTTGCCAAGTCTGCTATTGACGTAACTTCTTCTATATTTTTTGCTTCTACTATGGGGCCTGGTGTGGCTTTGTCGGCTGTTCCCATATTTTTGGTAGAGGGAGGTATTGCAGCCAGTGCCGGCTTTATGGCTCCGTTTTTGACAGAAGCCTCTATCGGAGAGCTTAATTGCGTCGGTTCAGTTATCGTTATGGGCATAGGTTTCAATATGTTGGATGTTACCAAGCTGAAATTGGCCAACTATATTCCTGCTATGTTTTTTCCCTTTATTTTATGTCCTTTATTCGATTTTATCGAAAAATTATTGCATTAAAGATAAAAGAGGGAAGGAGTGAAAATCCTTTTTTTTATAAAGTTTTTCCTGCTTTCTGTTGACTTCTTCTTCCTTTGTGGTGATAATTGATCCAAGGAATTAGAAGAAGAGCTGACAGAGTTCTCGCAGTGCGGTTCGGGTTTGGCTCGAGAGGTGCTTAGCTTCGTCTCGTTGAGCGATTTTGCATGGGGCGGGGTTCGCTCAAAACTTCAGATTGTTGAGGGTCAGATGATTTCACAGCAAGTTAATAACAGTGTTAATGTTCAGTCTGTACAAAGTGCGCAATTCTCCGGAGGTACTCGCGTAGGCGCTACCAAGGCTCTGTCCGGTGTTACTAGAGGGCTTATCGGTTCGGAGGTAACTTCTTCCGGCTCTAGCTCCGGCGTTGGCGTAGAGGCTGCCGGTAGTGTTTCTAACTTGTTGGGTGCTTCCTCCGCTTCTCAGAGCGAGACCACTTTAGCTACTCCTGCTCAGATGCAACAGCAGCTTCAGGAACGCAATGATGCCGCTTTTGATCTTAAAGATCCTCAGGCGGCTGCCAATTATTCTATAGAGCTTAAAGGTGACAATTACGACTCTATAAGCGATTATGCTTCTGCTTGGACTAAAAAATTTGCTAATAAAGCTCTGGCAGGCACTTCAGTTACTGCCAATGGCCAAGATCCCACAGCTGTACGTAGCCTTACCGATTTTGTTATGACTCCTGAGTCCGCTACTCAGTATTACAGAGATGTTATCGGTATCAAAACTTATGGTTCCATTCCCAGCCGCAATTTCCAGACTTGTGCTCCTAGTTGTTTCCGAGATGGTTCTCTTCTGGCTAGTATGGACAAGTGGAATGCTCAAGTTCGTTCCAGTTTGGCTTCGAGGAATGGCTCGTTTGGCTCTCTGACCGGCATTAAGACCTCCAGTGGTCTTACCTCTTATTTCCAGCGCACCACTCCTTCTTTGAGTGATCAGAAGAATGTTTTTAGTGATTATAGTTATTCTTCTATGCTGTCTTCCTTAAATTCTAAAGGTAACTTTTCTGTATTTACTGACAATTCAATTGCTTATGAGGGTCTGACTTCTCTTTATCAAAGCGGTACTATTGCCAATGGGACCAAGTTAAGTGACAATTCTGCTGTTGTTCCCGAATTTGATTATTCTAAATATTTGCAGCAAGTTCAGGATATGTATGGTCAGGGATACGATTCTATGCTCTCTGATTATATGGCCGCTTGTGGTTTGAATGATTCTCCCAGTATTAGCCCTGATGTAATCGCTGTGCAAAATCTTCAGTCTACCGCTATGTCTACTAACGAATTGGTAGTTAAATACAATTCTGAAATGACTGATGGTATTCTTTCTCTCTCTGAGTTGCAAGCTATGTATGAGAAAGCTTTATCTGCTAATGGTGTCAGTGCGGCCCTCTTAGCTTAGTTTTTACATTAGTTATATGACTCCATAAAAATGGGCCTCGCTCCCCTCAAAAATTGTGGGAAGCGAGGTTTGTTTCGCTTTCTGTACCTTAACTATCAGCCGTTTGGTTGGGTTCAAATTTTAGGCAACACATTAGACGCCCGCACGCTCCCGATACTTTTCCGGGGTTGAGGGGCATTTTTTGGTTTTTAGCCATCTTTATAGATACTGAGGAAAAATCACTCAGCCAGGCCGAACAACACAAGCTGCGTCCGCAAACGCCTCGTCCTCCCATAAGAATAGCTCTGTCGCGAGGGCCAATTTGACGCAGCTCTATGCGCATTTTTAGCTTGGAGGCTAAGTCGTGGACGAGCGCTCTGAAATCAACTCTTTGTTCGGCGTAAAATTCTATGACAATTCTGCTGCCATCTAAGGTAATTGAGGCTGAAAGCACTCTCATGGCCAGCTTGTGAAATTCCACGCGTTCTTTAACTAATTTTAGAGCTTGAGTTCCCTGTAACTCCCGCTCCTTGGCCAAGATAATATCTTCTTTGGAAGCCGGGCCTGTTATTATGTTGGGAAGGTTTAGGTTGGCAGCAGAGACTAGTGAAGCGACGCGGTTGGGGGAAGTGTCGCTTAAAAGTGGGGGTGACTCAGCTATTGTGCCTAACTCTCGCCCTCGTACCCCTTCAACAACGACTTTTTGGCCGGGTGGATATTCAGCTCCATTGACAGCTTCAAAAAATATGGGCACCTTAGTGGCTGATAGATGAACCTCGTAATATTTTTTCATGTACTTTTTTCACTGACAAACAAGTTTACGTGAGATCGCTTGCCTTTTTATTTCTGAATTATTTTATGTAGCAATCTTCGCTGAATATGGTTAGCCTCCCCGTATTTTCAAATAAGAAGTTTTCGTTGCTCATTCTATGTCGTTTTAGGCAAGGGGCTTTGGTCAGTGTGTGGTAAGATAGTGCCGTTATAATATTTTAAGGAGGCTTGTTCCGTGAATAAATATGCTGCTTATGCCGCTATCGCCCTTGTTTTGGCTTTAGGCACTCCTTCTTTTGCTACTCCTAATTCTCCACAAAAATCTCCTAAAGCCGGGGCAGTAAGTATGAATACCTTTGCGCCTGATTCCAATATGTCCAGGAGCAATATTCCTGATCGTTACAAATGGAATCTATCGGCTCTTTTTAAAGATGAAACCGATTTTGAAGCTGCTTTGGTTCAAACTAAAAACGGTATCGATTCTCTTGTTGCTTACAAAGGCAAACTTAGTGATAGCGAAGCTCTGTTCAATTGCATGCAGACTTATTTTAATACGCGTCGCTTAGCTAACAGCGTCACTTTATACAGCAATTTGCGTCTTACTACCGATTTACGTGATGCCAAACTCCAGGATATGGATGCCAGAGCTCAAGCTGTTATGCGCAGCTTTATGGCTAATACCGCTTTCATTCGCGATGAGCTGTTAAAAATCGATTCCTCTGTTATTGATAAAGCTGTGGTCGCCCATCCTACCATGAAAGAGTATTTACCTTGGATTGAGGGAGCTCGTCGCCGCAAAGCTCATATCTTATCGCCTGAAGAAGAACGTATCCTTTCTTTAGCCGGAGACAATCAGCTAGCTGAAATTGACTTAAATGAATTGCCTTCCGACTTTGAAAAAGCGTTCCAGTCTCTTTATTCGGATATAAAATTGCCCGTTATTAAAGATGAAAATGGTCGAGATGTGCAACTCACTTTCTCTAATTATGCCAGGTATAGAGCTAGCAAAGATCGCCGTGTGCGTAAAGATACCGTAGAAAAATTCTTTGGCGCTTTGAATGATTATCGCAACACCTTTGCTTCTATTATGGCTGGTCAAGTGCATTTCTCTTCTTTCTTGGCTCAATCTCGCGGTTATGATTCCGCTTTGCAAGCTTACTTAGATAAAGATAATATCCCTGAGCAAGTTTATCGTAACGTTGTCGATACCGTAAAATCCAATACCGCTCCCTTGCATCGCTATATCAGTTTGCGTAAGAAGTTGATGGGACTTAATGATATCCATCTTTACGATCTTTATACTCCTTTGGTTCCTGCTGTCAGTCGTGATATCTCTTATGAAGAAGCTTGTAAAATTGTGCCTAAAGCTTTAGCTCCTTTAGGCGAAAAATATGTCAAATCTTTAACCTATGGCTTAGACTTGAAAAACGGTTGGGTCGATGTTTATCCCCATGCTGACAAAGACAGCGGTGCCAGTTGCGCCAGTATTTACGGCTGCCATCCCTTTGTCAAGTTAAATTACATGAACTCCTTCGACGATATGTCTACCGTAGCTCATGAATTCGGCCACGCTATGCATAGCAACTTAAACTACGCTAATCAAACTTACAGCACTTCTGGATATGTGCCTTTTGTAGCGGAAGTTGCCTCTACTTGCAACGAAAAGTTCTTATCTGATTATCTGATTGCCAACGCTAAAGATGACGCTGAAAAGCTTTATCTGATTAATGAAATGCTTGATGGTATTCGCTCTACTATTTATCGTCAGGCTCTATTCGCCGACTTTGAATTGCGGATTCATGAAGCTAGTGAAAAAGGGCAGACTCTTACGGCAGATTTTCTCAATAAGACTTATGCCGATTTAGTTCGCGAATATTATGGCTCTGAATTTACTATCGATGCCAATGATGGTATTGAGTGGGCCTATATCCCTCATCTTTACTATAAGTTCTATGTGTTCTCTTATGCTGCTGGTATGTCCAGTGGCATTGCTATTGCTGAAAAAGTACATGATGAAGGCGCTCCGGCTCGTGACGCCTATTTGAAGATGCTCTCCAGCAGCGCTTCTATTCCTCCGGTCGATATCCTTAAGATCGCTGGTGTAGATTTGACTAAGCCTGACGCCATAAAGGCTGCTACCGATCTTATGGATCAGCTTTTAGATGAGATGGAAGCTATTTTAGTTAAACAAAATAAACTTAAAAAGTAGCTTTTAGTTTACGATTACGATTGCTGCTTAAAACAATAAGGCAGACTCGCTATTACAGTGGGTCTGCCTTATTGCTTTTTGTACGGTCAGTTAAAGATCATTTTTGAGTAGCGCCCACTTTATATTGGTAAAGTTGAGAACTCAATTCGAATTTTTTGCTTTGCGGATTATAGAATTCACGACCGATTTCTCCGAGATTGGGCGCATAGTAAGCGCGGAAAGATCCTTCTTTTAGTTTACCTTTTTCTGTGCCGTAATAAGTAACTCGCAAACAGTTGAGGTATTCTCCTGCCATAGTATTGACGTTATAAAATTTTGATTCCACTTGATACCATCTGTCATCAAATAAAAAAGGTTTATCGGGATGGGACAGAGGAGGAATAAGCAAAATTAAATTGTTGCCTTCTTTAGTCTTATAAAGACGCATATAGGCCTGAATCTCGCCGTGAATAAAATCTACACCTTGGATTCCTTCTTTGTCGGGAGAAATCAATTCTGTAGGGTTGTTGCTAGTGGAAGCAGCATCGCAGCGTCGCCAATTTACTTTTATGTAATTAAAAGGCTGAGGATGCTCATAATCATAGAATCTGAAGCAATCGGTAATATTTACTTTCTTAAGTTCCTCTGGTACGGGAAGAGATAAAGACTTAGAAGTTAAGTTGGGGGCAGGTAAGTAGGAGCCTATTTTAGGCTCCAGAGGAGTTGCGTCTATATAAGGGGTATCGGTAAGTTCGTAAGAAACTAAAATATTGCGCGGATAAAAATCCTGACTTTCGGGATTATAACTAAAAGCTAAAACTTCGCCGAGCTTAGGAGCGTAGAAACTGATGCTTGAACCCTGGGCTAATTTTTTAGTTTTTCCGTATACGCATACCATTTGACAATTTTTGAAGGTTCCGGCTGGAGTTTTTATAGTGTAAAGATTGGTAGCTGTACGATAAAATAAGCTTTTATATTCAAAAAATTGCCCAGCGTTAGTACTGGGAGGAACCTCGCAGCAAACTATATTGTCACCGTCAACAAAATGATCATCGGTGAATACACAGCCGCTCTCCTTATCAAAACGTGTAAAACCTTCACCGCTGATTATCGGTACTTCATACGGATAAGAAAACGAGTCATTTTTAGTATGGATGAAATACTCATAGTGGCGATAGTAACGTGTGTCCTGTTTTCCTTTTTCTTGTCGATTGGTAAAAATGTAACGCCGGAAAGCCAATATGTTGTCTTGGGGATCTTGATCGTTGTAAGTGCTAAGCCCAGGGAAGAGGAAGGTTTTGTAGTTAAGGACTTTTTCTTCCATATAAGCAGCAGTATCGCATATTGAAGCTGGAGAATCGGTTTGTTCCTGCACAACGTAATTGCTTTTTGCAGAATCTGCAGATTGATGGAAACTTTCTGCTTTGGGAACAGCATCATCTGCGGCTGCCTGAACTTGCGGAAGTGAGTTACCCGGCTTCGAAACTGCCCAGGCCGGAGCTGAAAGAGGCCAGCTTAAGCAAACAGAAGCTCCCAGCATGGCGGCTGTTAAAAATATATAATTTTTTATTACAGAGTATTTTTTATACATGAAATTTCAGTCTCTTTCTTCGCCGACAATCGGTATCGGTTAATAAAATCTGCCAAATATTAGTAAATTGCACAAAATGGAGCAAAATCTTTTCAATTTCAGATAACTGGAGGATAAAAGATAAACAATGCTTCTAAGTTAATTCTTTACGTATAAAGGAAACTAACTTAGAAAACGTGAACGACCACACGGTTTGGGACTGCGGCTGACTTGTTTGGCTCCGCTAAGTCTTTGTTGCCTGACTTGCGGGATATTTTTAGCCAGTTAATTAACAGCGGTTCTCAATGTTTTCCGTTCTCGAAAGGAGCCTCATTACGCAATGGGTAATGTGAATGTCGCTAAGGCGATTATGGACGCCAATGAAGCTACTGCCGATGTAGCTTTTAGACTTAGTGAAGTTTGTGCAATCTATCCTATTACTCCCTCTTCTCCCATGGGTGAATTTGCCGATCAGTGGAGTGCTGAGGGTCGTAAAAATTTATGGGGAGCTATTCCTCACATCCAGGAAATGGAATCTGAAGGTGGCGCTGCTGGTGCCGTACACGGTGCTTTGCAGAGCGGTGCTTTGACAACCACTTTCACAGCTAGCCAAGGCTTGCTGCTTATGATCCCCAATATGTACAAAATCGCCGGCGAGCTCACCAGTGCTGTTTTCCATATCGCTGCCCGTTCTCTGGCTGCTCAGGGCTTGTCCATCTTTGGCGACCACGCCGACGTTATGGCTTGTCGCGCTACCGGCTTTGCTATGCTCTTCTCCAACTCGGTGCAAGAAGCTACTGACATGGCCGCTATTGCTCACGCTGCTACTTTAGAGAGCCGCGTACCTTTTATTCACGCTTTTGATGGTTTCCGTACTTCTCACGAAGTAAATACCATTGAGCGTATTTCTGATGACGTACTCCGTGAGCTTATTCCTGATTCATTGGTACATGCTCATCGTGCTCGCGCTCTCAATCCTAACAAACCTTTCATTCGCGGTACTGCTCAGAATGCTGACATCTATTTCCAGGGCCGTGAAGCTGCCAACCCCTACTATTTGAAGACTCCCGGCATTGTGGCCAAACTGATGAAGCGTTTTGGTGAACTCACTGGTCGTCATTACAATCTTTTTGAGTACCATGGTCATCCTGAAGCTGAAGAGGTCGTCGTCCTTATGGGCTCCGGCGTCTCCGTTGTTCGTGGCACTTTGGAAAAATTGTTGGCTGAAGGCAAGAAAGTTGGCGTTGTTACTGCTCGCTTATACCGTCCCTTCGATTCTAAGTCCTTTATTGAGGCCATTCCCGCCACAGTTAAGACTATCGGTGTTTTGGATCGCACTAAGGAGCCTGGTTGCGCTGGTGAACCCCTCTATCAGGATGTCATTACTGCCGTTATGGAAAATATGGAAGGTGGTAAGGGCAAATTCGCTACGTTGCCTCGTGTTATTGGTGGTCGTTACGGTCTTTCTTCCAAAGACTTCACTCCTGCTATGGTTTGCGGCGTGTATAACGAGTTGGCCAAAGCTGAGCCTAAGCGCAGCTTTACCGTTGGTATCAACGACGACGTTACCAATTTGAGTATCGACTATGATGCTAACTGGATTAGCGAGCCCGAAGGCACCGTAAGAGCCATGTTCTATGGTTTAGGTTCTGATGGTACTGTAGGCGCCAATAAGAACTCCATTAAGATTATCGGTCACGATACTGACAACTACGCTCAGGGCTATTTCGTTTATGACTCCAAGAAGTCTGGCGGTTTGACCGTATCTCACTTGCGCTTCGGCCCTAAGCCTATCGATGCTCCCTTCCTTATTCAGCGTGCCAGCTTCATTGGCGTACACCTCTTTGAGTTCTTGGAGAGTTATGATGTTTTGAAGCAAGCTGAAGAGGGTGGTGTATTCCTTCTCAACAGTCCTTTCTCCAAGGATGAGGTTTGGGATCAACTTCCTGCCGAAGTTCAGGAAACTATTTTAGCCAAACACCTTAAATTCTATGTAATCGACGCTTTAACCGTCGCTCATAACGCTGGCATGGGCAACCGCATCAACACCGTTATGCAAACCGCCTTCTTTGCTATCAGCAATGTCTTGCCTCGCGAAGAAGCCATCGAGCACATTAAAGCCAGCATTAAGAAGGCCTATAGCAAGAAGGGTCAAGAAGTTGTCGCTAAGAACTGGGCCGCCGTAGACAGTAGCTTGGCTGCTTTGTACAAGGTAGAAACCGAAGGCCGCAAAGTTACTGGTCACCACCGCAAGCCCTTGGTTTCTGATGAAGCTCCTGAATTCGTCAAGAAGGTTACCGCTGTAATGATGGCTCAGCGTGGCGACGAACTTCCCGTCAGTGCTATTCCTGATGACGGCACCTGGCCCAGCGGCACCACTCGTTGGGAAAAACGCAATATCGCTTCTGAAGTTCCCAGCTGGGATCCCGCCAAGTGCATCCAGTGCGGTAAGTGTGTTATGGTTTGCCCTCACGGCGTAATTCGTTCCCGTCTCATTACCAACGAAGACGCTGCTAAGGCTCCCGAGAGCTTCAAGCTTGCTGAAGCTAAAGGTTTTGTCGGTTACAAAGATTACAAGTTCAGTATGCAGATTTCTGTTGAAGACTGCACCGGTTGTACTCTGTGCGTAGGCGTCTGCCCCGCTAAAGAAAAAGCTCTCACCATGGTTCCTCAGCGTCCTCTCCGCGAAGAAGGTCGCAAAAACTGGAAGTTCTTCCTCGATTTGCCTGACTTGGGCGGCGACTTGAAGCGCACCATGGTCAAGAATGTACAGTTGCTTCCTCCTATGTTTGAGTTCTCCGGCGCTTGCGCAGGCTGCGGCGAGACTCCTTACGTGAAGATGGTCAGCCAGCTCTTCGGTGACAGAGCTATGATCGCCAACGCTACTGGTTGCTCTTCCATCTATGGCGGTAACTTACCCACTACTCCTTGGTGCACCAACAAAGATGGACGCGGTCCTGCTTGGTCTAACTCCCTCTTTGAAGATAACGCCGAGTTCGGTTTAGGTATGCGCATAGCCGTAGACCAGAAGGCCGAATATGCTCGTCAGCTTCTTACCGAAGCTAAGGATAAGATTGATCCAGAAGTTTACGAAGGTTTAATGGCTGTTGAACCGGCTACTCCCGAGAATATCGCCAAGAAACGCGCTTTACTCGACAAGCTGGCTGAAAAAGTTAAGGGCTGTGATTGCACTTGCGCCAGAGAGCTCGAGTCCGTTATGGATGCTTTGATTCCTCGTTCAGTATGGATCATCGGTGGTGACGGTTGGGCTTATGACATCGGTTACGGTGGGTTGGATCACGTTTTAGCTCAGGGCAAGAATGTAAACGTACTTGTACTCGACACCGAGGTCTATTCCAATACCGGTGGTCAGGCTTCCAAGGCTACTCCTTTGGGTGCTGTCGCTCGCTTTGCTGCTGCTGGTAAGAGCTTACCTAAGAAGGATCTGGGTATGATTGCCATGTCTTATGGCAACATCTATGTCGCTCAGATCTCTGTTGGCGCCAACGACGCTCAGGCTTTGAAAGCTATCGAAGAAGCCGAATCTTATGACGGTCCTTCCTTGATTATTGCTTACTCTCATTGTATCAACCACGGTATTAACATGGCTGATGGTTTGAAGCACCAGAAGAACGCTGTAGAATGCGGACAGTGGCCTCTCTATCGCTTCGATCCTCGCTTAAAAGCTCAAGGTAAGCCTTGTTTGCAAGTTGACTACAAGGGCCCGAAGACCCCCGTTGCCGATTACTTGGCTAGCGAGAACCGTTTCCGTCAGCTCCAGAAGCTCAATCCTGAAGCTGCTGCTAAGTTTGCTGAAGAGTCAGAGATTATTGCTAAGGAGCGTTATGAGCGCTATCTGCACTTAGCTACTGCTCCTGAAGCTAAGTAGTGAATAAGTGAGGCTTTAGCAGCTTTCCGTTCCAATTCTTTGGTTAAGAGTGGGACGGAAGCTGAAGACTCGCCGGTTCTTTATAAGATAGGCGCTTTGTTGTAGATATTTTTCTAAGCAAAGCGCCTCTTTTTTATAAATTTTAAATATTTAGAATTTGAGTGAAACAAATCGGACGTGACTGGATTTAAACCACCAGACAAACTCGAGGAAGGAGCTGCCGACGCTGCTTTATTGGCGCGTTTTCAGGCCGGCGACGACTCTGCGTTTGATGAATTGATGACTATTTACTATCGTCCTGTACTGAATTTAATTTATAAATTCAAGGGCGGCTCGGCTAGAGAAGCTGAAGATACGGCTCAGGAGGTTTTCCTTCAATTATATAAGGCTTTACCAAGGTTTGAATTGAGGGCCCGTCTTTTTACTTATATATATAAAGTAACTATGAATCAGTGCTTTAAAGAAAGGAAAAGACGAGCTAAGGATGTTCCTCTTCAGATAAGTTTGGATGAGCCTATAGATAATGGCGGAGATCGTCCCATGCAACGTGATTTTGCCGATTCAGGAGATTCTCCATTGGAATCTATAGAGTACGGAGAAGTCAGTCGCGAATTGCGCCGAGCGCTCTTGCAAATCGACGAAGAGATGAGAGCTCCACTGATAATGAATCGTTTTTACGATCTTACCTATGAAGAGATCGCCGAAACTTTGGAAATTACAGTGGCTGCAGTCAGATCCAGAATTCATCGGGCACGTCAGACTTTGCAGAAGTATTTGGGCAAAGTATTTAGTTAGAAAGGAGTGCTCTCTTTATGGAGGATAACCGAAGAGCGGAAGTCGCTAAGCCAAAAGATATGCAATGTCAAGAGTGTGTGGATAAACTATTAGAATATGAAGAGGGGCTTCTTGGCGAACCGGATACTTCTAGGCTGAAAAAACATTTAGAGGAGTGCTCCGGGTGTCGACAGTATCGTCGTTCCTTGAGTGAGGTATGGAAAAATTTAGATAAAGCTTTTCCTCAAGAACTTGAGCCTGCCGCCGATTTTAGGACGCGCTTTTGGAAGAGAGTTGGACAAGAATCCGATGTTGGTAAAGTTATTAGTTTAGAAACTGAGCTTAAAGCTAAAAATAAACATTTGCGCTATTGGAAAGCTTTTACAGCAGCCGCTTCTTTAACTGTGGTCGGCGGTGTTGTACTTTGGAGTGTTTTTGCCTTTACTTTTAATGGAATATCCGATCGGATTTCGACAAACGTTGTGGCGAGCACTAATTCCGTGGCGGGGCGCAATTTTACAGTGCAGAGAAGTTCTGTCGGCTCAGTTGAATCAAGTTCAGAATTTGGCAGTGACGAACCTTACTATACAGATTATGTTTTAGCTGACGAATTTAATAACAATGCCAACGAAGATTTGAGCGATAGTGTTATTTATGCCGATTATGAGCCTGATTATGTAATGTCTCAAGAACTTTTGGATATGGCATTTGATGAAGTTGTCAACAGTGCGTACTAGGGAAGGATAGAGAGGTTTAAATAGTTCTATGTTTAAGAAAGTTGTGCTGTTTGTTACCGCTTTAGGCACTTTGTCTTTTGCATCGGGAGTGGCTCTGGCCGATGAGGGAGCTAACTGTACAGAGGGGGTGCAAAGAACTGTTGTCAACATTCAAGAGTGTGTTTTAGTGCATGGGCAACCGAAAAATAATGCCGGTACTGTAAATGGCTCTTCTAAGGATAATTTTATAAGTCGCAAAGACAGAGAGCAGGAAGAAACCAGATTTCCTGAGGCCAAACAGGTAAAAGAAAAGTATCGTCCACAAATGTTACAAATAAGAGCTTCTATAAAAGAAATCAGAGGGCGGATGGCTAAAGAGCTCACTGTCGATAATCCCAATAAGGCAACGGTTAAAAATTATATCAATCAACTTGCTGAGTTGCGTCGCAAACAGCAAATGCTTTTGGTAGACCAAATGTTTGAGACTTTGGAGCGCCTGCCTAAAGAGAAGCGTGCTGATTATATTCAGCCTATCGTGGAACATTGCTTACGGTAGATTTTATAGCATAAAGTGAAATAGCGCCGTTGTCCGTTTCCGACAGCGGCGCTATTTCACTTAGCCGATTACCCATCATCTAAAGGTAATGAGCTCTTGACATATTCCTCATGGCTAAAGCCAAGGGATTCTAAGATAAGTATATCCTCAATTGCTTACACAAATTCGGTGGACGTGCCTTATATCTCCGTGCTCGAAGGTAGGGGCTTTACGGCACTAGTAGTAACTACTATGATAGAAAGGGGTTAATTATGAAAGCACTGTCGGCAATGCTGGGAGTATCTATTACCGGTGAACTGGAAGACTTTAACACCGTGTCGATAGTGTGAACACTGGTTAGTACTAGATCTGGAGCTTTTACTACAGTTTTCGATTCCAGGTGGGAACTTATCATCTGTCCGGCGTTATAGGCGAAAGCTGTCTTGGCTCTGACTTGAACAGACTGACTGATGTCGTCTTTTATATCGGCACTTATGGGACCGGCTGCAGTTTCGATAATGGCCACGTCGTAGTTTTGCTCTGTATCCAGGGCAACCAGCTTATGTTCAAATTTTAAGTCTATAGTAATTGCTTGGCCTTTGTCTCCCAAAGGAATTTCCAAGGGCTTGATTTCTGTCCAAGAAGAGCCTACTTGTTGTAAACCGCTAGGAAAGACTGGTTGGTTTATATTGGCATTGACGGTAGAGCGGGTTATACGCCCAGTTTTTTCTACGGTCATACCGATAGTTTGGCCAATGGCAGGCAAGGGAAGTCTCTGGTTATTGCGCTCAATGAAGCCGTCGGTAACGTTGACGTCTACATCGAAGGTATTTCCGGAAACTTTAGTCACTTTCTGATCTGTGGCCATTTCCATAACAACATCTGTGTTGCTGATCTCTTCGTTGTTTTCTTCTGTCTTTTGCTTGGAGTGCATTACCGTCTGGTAAGAAAGCACTTCTCCGGTGGCGGCTTTATATTCTAAAAATACGCCTTCAGTATTGAGCATTTGCAAATTTCCTCTCGCCTGGCATGTAGAAGCTCACGACGCCATTTTTTAGGCACAAGGCTCTAAAATCCTTTGCCTGTATGTAAAATATCCCAGTTTAGTTTACCATAGCTGCGGCAAAGCTCGTCTATGTTTTGTTTATTTTTAAGATACTGAAGTGAGCTGTGACGCAAGGCTAAAGCATAATTTTTATCACCTTGTTTTTTGGCGAATTCTGCTTCCTTCTGTAAGGGCTCTATATTTCGACAAAGTTTTTGAATTTCTTTAATTCTTTGACCTGAAGCGGGATGGGTACTAAACCAGGGGATATGAATTTTGTTTTGTCCGGATTCCTTTTGGAACAATTCGAGCTTTTCTAAAGTAATGCAGAATTCTTGTGGATCGTATCCGGCGGCAAAAGACAATTGGACTGCGCTGCGATCGGCTTCATATTCCTGTTCGCGAGAAAAACCTTTATTTATTAAATCAGCTGCTTTCTGCGATCCGAAATAACCCCAATAACTGCGAGTTGTATAGCGCATAACTGTACCTAAAACGTCGGAAATATTACTGCGCATTTTGCTGGCACTGCCATGTTTGTGTAGTATATGGCCGAATTCATGAGCCAGAACGGCAGCCAATTCATCGTCGCTTTCTAAGAGTTTAAGCAACCCGGAAGTAATAAAAACAGGGCCTCCGTGTACTGAAAGAGCCTGAGCTTCGGGAGAGTTGAGCAAGACAAAATCACAGAGATCGGGGGGAAAACCGTTACTTTCCAGGAGCTTTCGACCAACTGTTTGGACTCTGGCTATAGCTTCTTGATCTTGACTGAGGCTGTAGCGACTCTGTACTTGAGAGACTCCCTCCCTGGAAAGTTCTCGATCTTGTCTGCTCATACTCAAATAAGGATCATCTTTGGGAAAACAAACTGCGCAAGGCTCGTAGCCTTTTCGTTTGGCCAGTTTTTCATCTTTAAAGGCATAAAGGCGACTGTTTAAGGATAGGTGCTTGGCCCCTGGTTGATGGTATTGTTTACTTTCCGTATTGACTACTACGCTGTGGTGGCCACCCCATTCTTGAAGAGCCTGATAACATAAGCTTTGCCAGCCTTTTCCTTTTGCTAAAGGAACTCGCAATTCACGTTCGTCTAGGAGTTCTAAATCATACAGATGGCCGCACAGATTTTTGCCTTCTTGGCTTATAACCAGGACTTTACGCGGTATGATAACTTTAGAAGCGTAGTCGGATTGCATAAAGATAGCGAGATTTTTTATTAAGGCAGCTTTTTCGTTGTCACTTAAATTTGCTGTAATTTGGGGATTAAAAAGTGCTTGGGGAGAATATACTATCTGCCGATCTTGCTCTAAATCTAAAGGAAGCGGAGGGATCGCCTGCTTTAATAAGCCGTAATTATCGAAAGAGACGAGAGCTAATTCCGGACGTGTTATGCTTAAATCTTCGTCTTCCGGAAAAGAATTTTGCTCTTGGGAAATTTCTTCTTGGATTTCGGGAGAGTCTATTTTAGCAGCCGGAATAGATTGCCAGGTGGGAATGTTAGTTTCTGTTACTGTCGGAATAGCTTGATTTTGAGTTGAAGGGGGAAACTCTGGCTCTTTTGGTGATGCGGTTGGTGAATAATTAGGAGCAGCAATTGAGGGAGCATCATCGACATTTGATGATCTGTTGGAGGGCGATTGTGGAGGAAAAACTGAAGATTGAGTGGATGGCGATTCATCGTCTTCATTTATATCCAGATCTCCGGGTAATTCAAAATTTTGGGCTAACCAAGGTTTAGAGTCTCCTTCGGTAGGGGCGGGAAACTTAGCCAAAGATACTGAATAGGAATTAAGGCATATGACAAGGCCTAAGAGGCCGCCTAATAACTTGGAATTGGGATTCAAGGCTTATTCGGCTCCTTTGCGAAGACACGTGATCGCCAAAGTAAATAAAAAACGGCGTCTTTATATCACTTTTAACAGTGAGTGTAGAGCAAAATTGTACAATATTTGCCAGGGCGTTTCAATTTTTTTTTGTCCGGAGTCAGTGAGCAAAAAATAAGGAACCAAGCTATCTAGCGTCGAAAAACTCGGGGAATGTTTTCTTCAGGAATGATACTATGAGCAATATCGATTATTTAGAGCAGTTGCCAAAAGTTGCTGGTGCCGTCTCGACAGAAAATAACTTTGCCTTATCAAAAGATGAGCACTCAACGCTCGATGAAGAATCTAAAACGAAATTGATCGAGTTACTGAAGCGTGAAGAGGCTACAGTAACTTCCGACATTGTTGCCCGTTTCAAAAGTGGAGATAAAGAGGCGGCTGAACTGTTGGTGCGTACTTTTTACCCCTACGTTGAAAGTCTTCTGGTCGCTTTAGAAAAGCGCGATTTACAGGAAAGAGTCAGTGAGAGAGTGGGAATTGCACCGGCTTTAATCAGTAGTGGTGGACGTCGCAAAGAATTTCTCAATGCTTTTTTTACAAACTTTGTAAATAAAGCTGCCGATATAGATTTAAGCCGAGGCATTCGTCTCTACCTTTATAGCCATTGTGCAGAACCTTTTGCCAAACGTATTCAGAGCTCCCTAGATTCGATTACAAGCAGAACTAAAGATAATAGCGGAGAGCGCAGTTTATTTTTAGACGATGAACCTGACCGTCAGTTATCTTCTTCCGGGAATTATAAAATTCAAGAGGCGTCGACTAAGAATAGTTTGTTTTTTGAGGATGTGCCTAAGCCCAAGATGCGGATATCTGGTATCCCGGCTGTCAGAAGTATCAGCAATAGGGAAGAAGCTGCTAGTCTTGAGTCTGCTTCAGATCCGAGTGCAAAAGTCGGAGGTGTTAAAGGGCCCCTTTACGTGCGCAAAAGCGATAATTTATCTGGCGTCATCAATGTAAAAACTGTTGAATCGCGTCGCTTAGGGCCAAGTCTGAGTTCGACAGCCAATCAGGCTCAGCTTGGACGCAGTGAGTTCGGCAGCAGAACTGCAGCTCAGCGTGCAGTCAGAAATAATGTCCATTTAGCTCCGGCTTTAAGTCCCTCCGAAGATGTTCCCGAAAAAGAGCCGAACGCTGCCGCTCCGGTAGCTCCTGCGCAATTGTCGCGTAAAGCTCAAGTTTTAGTCGGCAGTCTGAAAAAATTGGCGGACACGGATTTAGAAGCTTATCGAACTGTAGTGATGCGATATTTTGCCGGTTGCTCATTTGCGGAATTATGCCAAAAGTTGGAAGTTACTTCTGCTGGAGAAATTGGTTTACGTCTTCTGCGCGGTCTACTGAGTTTAAGCGGAGAACAGCGTCCAAATTAAGGACTATCTGCTTTATACTTAAAAAGTTGTATTTTTTAGATAGATTCGACAATAGTTGGATGGTATAAATATTGTGAGATCCAAGAAAAATGGCGCAGAAATTTGCCAAAATGAATATATAAAGGCTATGTTGGTTCCCTACGCAGAGCGCTCTTTGGCTAAAGCAAATCGCGTCGAAGTAGAGGCCCACCTAACCGAGTGTCAGTTTTGTCGTGAAGAGGTTCGTCGCTTGCACGAGCTTATGCGTCCTTTAAGCGAGCTGGCTAAAAGTGGATATAAGCCTGTTGATGATGCTCATCCTACTCATGAACAGCTGTTTCGTTATGCTGTGCATGATAAACAACAGAGTAGAGAAGAACGGCGCAATATTCGTTTGCACGTATTTATGTGCAGTGATTGCAGTAAAGAAATTCAGCTTATAGAGCAGATCGAACATGATTTTACAGGATATTCTGCCGCAGAAAGCAGTCGCTGGACTATGCCCCCGGTGTTGCGCAACCTTTTTTCTGCTCCCAGTCGTACATCAGTTATAGTAGAAAATGCGTTGGAGGAGCGTATTCCTAATATTGAACGGTTGCGGGCCATAATGCAAAAAGTTAATTTGCATTTGGTTGGCGTTGTGGCTGCTATTATTTTGCTGATTTTTATTTGTTTATCTTTTATTACTTGTGGAAGCGGAGAAGATGAACAGCAAGCTAAAGTTAGCCCTTCACCTGCAAATTCGACTGCGGTTACCGAGTCTGTGGTTAAAGAAAAGTGGGTTGTTTTAGCTTTAGGTGACTTTAGTCCGGTTGAGGCTTGCACTGTATTAAGTTCTCAAAATATAGCTTATCGGAGTAGCAAAGGACGGCTGGAAGTAAAAGATAGCGATTTAGAAAAGGCTCAAGCTGCCGTCAATAAGTATCGTGAGGGGTATAATTTATCTGAGAATGTGCTAGCTTTGGAGGATGGTTCTGCTCAGAACAACTCCAGCGAAGAATCTTCTGTTGTGGAAGATAATTACGCCCCTGTCGAATCGGAGCCTTCTACTGATTCTATTTCCAATTCGGTTGCCGTCGAGGAAGAATCCAAGGTTGATGCTTCTGTTGCGGCAGTCGATAATAGCTCCTCCGGACACTCTGTAGCTGCCGCTCCTCATACCGTATCGTCTCCTGTACATCGCAAGGCTCAAAATCGCAAGGTTCAGACCTTTTCTCAACCGCGTGTAGCCGTACCTGCTAATCGTGCCGCAGTGCGTCCTGTTTATAGCGCCCAGCCCCAAATAAAAGCTAAGATTGCTTCCCGACCTACGCGTACTTACGATACGGCTGCTTATCAGCCTGCGCCCTCTCCTGTTTCTAAAGTTTATAAAAAGACCGGCCCTAGCGATGGTCCTACTCCTATTTCAGCTTCTTATGTTGCTGGCAGTAATCATCCAGAGTCTGCACCGCGCTCTTCTGTTACTCCTTCGCCAGCTATTATTCGCCCTGGTTCTGATGTAACAGTCTCATCAATGCGCCGCCATACTCCTAAAATGGAGTACAATAACGAAAATGCTGTAGCCGCAGAAGACATCCCCCATAAAAATGAAAATATAGTGGGTGGCAATACTTACGACGAAGCGGATAACGTTACTAATCGCGATACTATCGAATAGCGTATGGGTATTCCTATTCTGGAAGTTGGTAAATTGGTTTGTTGGGGAGGCAATGTCACCTTAAAAGCTCCCCTCTCTTTTGTTTTGGAGGCAGGTGATATAGGGGTTGCAGTTAGTCAAAATTTAAGCAGCTCGGCCAATTTTTTGCGTACTGTGGCGGGAGTACAAACATCGCGTTTCAACGATATAAATATTGGTGCTCATGCCGTTACCTCTAAGGTGGCTAAATATTTACTGGGGGTCGTTTCCGCTGAACCGGAGTTTTATGAGGAGCTTACTGTTTGGGAACAACTGGCTATTAGTGCCGAGTTATATAGCGTGGACAAACATTATCGTCCCTATGCCATATATGAAGCCCTAGATACAGCCCAAATAACTCAATATAAAGATGTTAAGATCGCTCAAATCAGCGATCTAAGCTTGCGCAAACGTGTAAGTATAGCCAGAGCGCTGGTGCATAGTCCTCGTTTAGTAGTTATAGAAGATCTTTTTCAGGGGAGTGATTTTCGCAACTGGCAGTTAATTACCGATATGCTCAGTAAAATTCGCAATACCGGTAAGGCTATTCTTGTATCTGTAGAAAATTTAGTCCATTTAAGCTCATTGTACAGTCAGTTGTTTGTTGTTGGTGCGAACGAAGTTTTTGTGCATGGTCTCTATCCGCAAATATTACAAGAAATAGGACAATACAATTTAGTACAATTGCAAGTTTGGGATACGGGTATAGATAACGCTATTATCAGTTTGAATGAATCTGTTGAAGTTTTTGATGTGCTACAAAAGGAAGATGATCCTGGAGTGTTACGTTTCTTTTTCAAAGGTGATGATGTAGAGTTACAAAACATGGTATCAGCTTTGAAAAATAAAGGTATACCTATCGTTTCTTGTTTGATTGTAGATAATTTTTTTGGACGCTGAAACGCTTTTTGAACGGAAGGAGAACAATTGGTGCTGTAGAACCGATCACGAAAGTTCATTGCAAAACTGAACTGCTTAGGGCGGGCTGTCCTTCACGAAACGTAAGGAATTGTGTTCGGCAGTTTCGTTTTTGGGGCTGTCAAAAATGGTCCCGTCAACATTGAGATGGCCCTTGAGGGCCGAGAAAGCGAGTGGAGTAGGCTAAATGCGTAAATTCACAGCCACACTCTTCCTGCTGGCCACTTTGTCGCTGGGCTGCCTAGCGGTAGGTGCTGCGCCGGCTATGGCGGATGAGAGCATGAAGACCGTAAACTTATTAACTGAGTTCGGTCCTTACACTTACAGTGTTTATGAGTATCCTTCTTACAACACCAGTTTCTTTTTCTATGAGAACAGCTACGTCGAATTTGATGTAGTAAATGGTACTTCTTGGAGAATCGAAGCTCCTAAAGCTATGATTCACAATGATCCCGCTGCTCCCGGTGAGTCTTTGCTGGGAACCGGTCGTACTTATAATTCCATTGAGAATTTGGACGTGTATTTCTACGCTCCCGACGGCACTCTTTTAGCTACTCGCAAGAACGCCAGATTGAGCGATAATTACAGCTTCCCCCGTGAGCGCCAGTATGACAAGATTCGTGTGCGTGTTGAGTCCAAGGGCGTACAGAATTTAGATGCTAAATTTATCGTTTGGGATCCGGTCAACCCTGTGGTTGCTAAGCCCATTGTGGACAAGAAGTAGCTTTTGTTCGCAAAGCAGTGTGCTCTCTTATTTTTCGCTTCGCATAAGTGATGAGAAGTGTTCGTAGAGTGTACATAGCATTTTAGTCTGATTCCGCCGGAAGTCCTCCGCCTTTTAGGTAGGGGATGAAGGCGGGTGTGCGTTCAGAGGTAGACATTTTCGACAGTATCGTCGGGAACGTCTATTTTTTTTGTGTTGAAAAAAATATAAGACAGTTGAATAAATTCTAACGTTATTAAAATGGAGATTGACTATAATAAGGGGCGGTAGGGGAAATTCTCACTTTGGAGTGAGAGTAGCCGAGAACGGCTTTTTTTGTTAAGTTGCCGTTTTAGGTGTTATTTATCACGAGATTATTTTATGGGGTTAAGTTATGGCTGCGCAAACGTATGAATTTCAAGCTCAGGCTCGCCAACTTTTGAATTTAGTCATTAATTCGATTTATTCTAATAAGGAAATATTCTTACGCGAATTGCTTTCCAATGCTTCCGATGCTTTGGACAAGTTGCGTTTGGAGTCATTGAAGAATTCCGAGTTGGAAGTCGATCTTTCTCATTTGTGTATTACTATTGAACGCGATGCCGAAAAGCGTACTTTAAAGGTTGTTGATAACGGTATCGGTATGAATGCTGAGGATCTCAAAGGTTTAATCGGTACTATCGCGCGCTCTGGAACTGCTGAATTTTTGCAGAAAGCATCCGAGAATAAAACTGAAGCAGCAGAATTGATTGGACAATTTGGCGTCGGCTTCTATTCTGTCTTCATGGTCGCTAAAAAGGCGGTTATCGAAACTCGTAAACTTGGGGAAAAAGAAGGTTATCGCTGGGAATCTTCCGGGGACGGTTCTTATACTATAGAAGAAGCTGGGCCACTTCCTCAAGGAACTGCTATTACTTTATATTTGAAAGACGCCGATGAAGAAAACGAGTTAGCTGATTATACTCAAGAGTGGGTTATTCGTGATTTAGTCAAGCGTTATTCCGATTTTATCTCTTATCCCATTGAGATGATGGTTACTAAGCGGGAAAATGTCCCTGCTGAAAAAGAGGGCGAAGAATCTAAAACTGTTGAGAAACAGGAATTAGAGACAATCAATTCTATGAAGGCTCTTTGGGCACGTCCCGAGGGTGAAGTTGAGCCCAAGGAATATAATGACTTTTATCGTCGTATAGCCTACGATTGGCAAGATCCTTTAAAAGTTATCACTATGAAAGGCGAGGGTACTTTCGAGTTTCAAGCTTTGCTTTTCATTCCGGCTAAAGCTCCTTTTGATTTATATATGCCTGAGAGCAAGAAAGGTATTCAACTTTACGTAAAACGCGTCTTTATTATGGACGATTGTGAAGAACTCTTGCCTCCTTATCTCCGTTTCTTGCGCGGTGTGGTCGACTCCAGCGATTTATCTCTTAACGTTTCTAGGGAAATTCTGCAAAAAGATCGCCAGATTAAAGCTATCAACAAGAGTATCGTCCGTAAGGTCTTAAGCGTACTCAAAAATATGTTGGAAGAGAAGCCTGAAGAGTACCGTAAATTCTGGCAAGAATTTGGTAAAGTACTTAAAGAGGGACTTTACAACGACGCTGCCAATCGGGACAAAATTTTGGATGTAATGTTGGCTGATTCAACTAATTCGGCTGATTTGACTACTCTGAAAGATTATATCTCTCGCATGAAAGAGGGACAGGAAAATATCTATTATATTACCGGTGAGAATCGCGAGCGTTTAGCTAAAGCTCCGCAAATGGAAGTTTTCAAAGCTAAGGGCGTTGAAGTGCTTATTTTGAGTGATCCCATCGATTCTGTTTGGGTGGAGATGGTTAGCGAATACCAAGGTAAGAAATTTAAGTCCGTCTTGCGTGGGGCTCTTGAATTGGGAGATGAGACCGAAAAGAAAGCGGCTGAAGAAAAATTGGAAACGCAGCGCAAAGATTTAGCTTCTATGACCGCTTGGATGGGCAGCGATTTGGAGAGTAAGGTTAAAGAAGTGCGCGTCTCGAATCGACTCACCGATTCACCTGCTTGCCTTGTCTCAGACGAGAACGATCCTACGCCTTCTATGGAAAAGATTATGAAAGCTATGGGACAGAATTTCCCTGCCGTGAAACGCGTTTTGGAAATTAACCCCGAGCATGCCATTATTAAACGCTTGCATGAGCTTTATAGTCAGGATGGCGATAGCGAAGATCTTAAGTCTGTTGTAAATTTAATTTATGATCAGGCTATTTTAGCTGAGGGCGGTGAACTGGCTGATCCGGCCGGTTTCTCTGCTGCTTTAAGTAAGGTTATCAGTAAGGCTTTAGACTAATAGAGCTTTTTCTTAATTGGCTTAGGTAGTATATTTGGAAAGTAAGCGGTAGATGGCAAGGAAAGGTTGCTGTCTGTCGCTTATTTTTTAGGTATTTTTTATATTTTTAGCGAAAGGGATCGAGCTTTAACTGAGGTAGTAGAGACCCGTCTCTTCACTTTTGTATATCGTTTCAGCTGCGCAGCAAAATTCCAAGCATAAGACTAAGCTGGTTTTTATCTTGTGGTTTTGCTTTTTTTTGTGTTTGAGGTTTTTTTATGAAGGATAATTCCAGAGCCTTTTTGCTTTTATTTATGGGGGTGCTAACTGCATTCGGGCCTTTTATTAATGATATGTATTTGCCCACTCTGCCCTCTATGACTAAGTACTTTTCGACTGGCATGTCTCAAGTTCAGTTGGGCTTGACCTTTTCCATGTTAGGCTTAGCTTTGGGGCAGCTCGGTTTTGGCCCTTTGAGTGACAAAATTGGTCGTCGCCATCCTCTGCTTATTTCCATGACTGTTTTTATAGTCTCTACTTTAGCTTGTATTTTTGCTCCCAATATTGAATTTTTCTTGGGTATGCGTTTTTTGCAAGGTATAGCCGGAGCCGGTGGTATCGTCATTGCCCTCTCTATTGCTGCCGATAAATTTTCCGGCCGCGACTTAGCTAAAGCTTTAGCTATAGTAGGAGCTATTAATGGTATCGCCCCGGTGGCCGCTCCTATTACAGGCGGAATTTGTAGTGATTTAATCGGATGGCGCGGTATTTTTACCATTTTGTTGGTAGTGGGAATAATTATTGGCGTTATGTGTTTTTATTACAAAGAAACTTTGGAAGAAAGCAAACGCTCCCAAGAAGAATGGTCATCTATTCTGAAATTATTTGCTAAAGTTCTTAAGAAAAAACGTTTCATAGGTTATGTTTTGCAAATGGCTACGGCTAAAGGAATTCTGTTTGGCAATATTGCTTCATCGCCATTTTTAATCCAAAGTTTGCACCATAAAAGCGCTTTCGTTTTTAGTTTATATTTTGCTCTTAATTCTATAGCTATAGGTGTGGGCGCTGCTATGTCAGCTAAATTTGAAAGACAAGAAAAGTGCGTCGCCTATAGTTGTGTCGGTATGTTACTTGGTTCAATGGCCTGTGCTCTAGCTTTAAATTTAGGTGCTCCTCTAATTGTTTACGAAATTATAGTTACAGCTTTGTGTTTTGCTATGGGAATGACTTTTACTGCAGCTACTGCTTTGGCTATGAATGAGGTACGTGACAATGCTGGCGCTGGTTCGGCTGTTTTTGGAGCGTCTGGTTTTATTGTGGGAAGTTTAGTTTCTCCTTTGGTTGGTTTGGGAAATATAATTCATTCGGTATCGATTATCTTTATAGCGGCAGCTACGCTTTCTACTATTTGTGCTTGGACTACCAATCGCAGTGTTGAAGTTGGTTTAGCCAAGATAAATGTAGCTACTTAACTAAGTAAAAAAAGATGGGCCTTCAAAATTGAAAGTCCATCTTTTTTCGTTGGTAAAGTTTAGCTAAACTTTACCATGCATCCATTTTTTCAGCAGAGGAGTCAACATCAGCACCAAGATACCGGAGCCAATGGAGGAGCAAATCAGGAAGAACCACATGTTAATCTGATAGGCGTGTAAGGTAGCTTCCAAAATACCGGCAAAGTAGTTAGCTGCAGCCGAAGAGAGGAACCAGAAGCCCATCATAATGGACATTAAACGATGAGGAGAAAGTTTAGAAACCATAGACAAGCCTACGGGAGAGAGGCAGAGTTCACCCATGGTATGTAAGAAGTAAACGCTGACCAGCCACATAGGACTTACCTTAGTACCATCTGCAGCTAAGCTGCTGCCCATAAACATAACAATAAAGCCCAAGCCTAAGATGATCATACCCAGACCGATTTTAGCCGGTATGGAAATTGCATACTTAGAGTTGTCCCACTTGTACCACATCATAGAGAAGAGTGGAGCAAAAGTGCAAATAATGAAGGGGTTAATCGACTGGAACCAAGAAGCGGGAATGGTAAATACTTTGCCCAAGCAATTGACCACTCGCTGGGTTTGCTCTTCAGCAAATAAAGTAAGTGTACCACCGGCTTGCTCGAATCCTAACCAGAAGAAAGCTACAAACATGGTGATAATAACGATTACGCACAATCTGTGGATTTCTTCTATAGTCAGCTTAGTATTAGCTTCTTCTTTTTGCTCTTGTGATTCGTCAGTATGCCGGTGAGTAAATATATAGCTGATTCCTATAGTAACTAAAATAGCAATGCCGACTGCTACTGGCAAAGGAGAAGAGGTGAGACTGAAAGATTCTGTTTTGGTGAAAGACCAAAGGGCGCAGGCTGCGGCAGTCATGCCGAGGAGGCCGATAATCCAGTAAACTACTTCTAAGTAATCCTTAGTGTGAAGATGGGCATCTTCGATAGGACCTTTGAATTCTGGTGGCATACCGGCGCCGTTAAAGCGACTTTGACCTAAATTAAAAATAACCTGGCCGATAATCATACCGATACCAGCTGCTATAAAGCCCCAAGACCAGCCGAAATTCTGTCCTAAACTTCCGCAAATGAGTGGGGAGAAGAAAGCGCCTAAGTTAATACCCATATAGAATATGGTAAAACCGCCGTCGCGGCGAGGATCGTTTTCTTCGTACAGTCCGCCAACAATGTTGGAAATATTAGGTTTAAAGAAACCGTTACCCAGAATTAAGAGTGTAAGAGCAGGATAAAGAAACGCGGGGTGGGAGAGCAGTAACTCACCCAAAGCCATAGTACAGCCACCGATAATTACAGCTTTGCGAGCCCCTAAGAAGCGATCAGAAAGATAACCACCTAAAAGGGGAGTCAAATATACTAAGCCTGTATAAATGCCATAGAGAGCCAGAGCGTCTTTGCGGTTGTATTCCAGCTGGCTGACTAAATACAATACTAAAATGGCGCGCATGCCATAATAGCTAAAACGTTCCCAAGCTTCGGCACCGAAGAGCCAATATAAACCTTTAGGTTGTTGGGAATTCTTTACTTCTGTTTTCGCAGCTGTGCTTTCCGTTTCTACTGACGGCTTAGCCGGATCGACGGAGGAAGCTGCCGCATTGGTCGATTTTTCTTCGGACAAAAGATACACCTCTCTGCGTGTATAATCGATTTTGCAGAGTCCTATCCAATAGTTTTTTGCGAGCTTTTAACCTATTTTGCAACACTCCGCGTAAAAGAAGAAAAATTTCGCACTTAGCAAGCTGCAAACCTGCCCTAAAAGGCGATCTTTGCTGAGGTTGACGGCATTAAAGCTGTATAAAGTAAAGGATGCACCATAATTAAAGGGTTAGTGAAGGCACTTAACTTTATTCTCTAAGGCTAAGTGAGTATAAATCGGTGCGTCGATGTTTCAATAAAGGAAGCTGTTGGCGGACTTGCTTAACTTCACTTAAGTTTAAGTCTACAATTTGCCAGTTTTCTTTTTCATCCAATTCTGCCAAAATTCGCCCCCAAGGATCTACGGCAATTGTGTGGCCCCAAGAAAGATATGAAGCTGAAAGATCGCGAGCCGGAGCTGTTCCCAAAGTAAAAAATTGGTTGAATACAGCTTGGCTCCTAAACATGAGCTCCCAGTGCAATGGGCCTGTAGTTAAATTAAAGGCGGCTGGTACTAATACTAATTGTGCTCCTTGTAAAGCCATAAGGCGGCCCAATTCGGGGAAACGAAAATCATAACAAATACACAAGCCTATTGAACCAAATTCTGTAGCAAATACAGTTATATTTTGGCCTGGACTTAAGGTATCTGATTCTTTGAAATATTGGCCGCCCTGTATATCTATATCAAAAAGGTGAATTTTGCGGTGTTTGGCAATAAGTTCGCCCTGAGGATTGAAAACATAAGCAGTATTATATATTCGGCCTTGCTTGTCTTGCTCAGCCATGGAGCCGGCGGCTAAATATAATTTATGGGTTCGAGCTGCCAGAGCGCAAGCTGAAAAAATCGGGCCGCCTTCCGTTTCAGCATAGAGGGGAAAACTCTTAGTTTCATAGGGACAGCAGAACATTTCCGGTAACGATACCAGATTCACTTGTCGGCTTTGGGCCTGGCGGCAGATTTCTTCTACTTTGGAGATTATTTGGTCGAGGGAAAAAACCGTTTTTATTTGGGCTTGCAAAATGCGGATTTTAGTGCTCATACAGCTATTGAAGCAAATTTATGACTAAAAAGTAAAGGCCGCCGCTCCTTTGGTAGGAACGACAGCCTTCATTTTTTTAGCAGTTGATAATATATATCAATAGTTAGCGAACATTCTAACTTTTACTTTGCGCTGAGCAGCCATAGCCAAAAGTTTATTGATATAGTTGGGATCGAAGGTCATCTCTACGCTTTTGGCTTTATAGTAAATATTGCCTTTACCTTTAGATTTGATTGCTTCACCGTTTTTTTGTGGATCACTGCCATAGGCTACCATAGAGCCAGTCAAGTTTAAACGACTATTTTTACCGATATTTACATTGATATTGCCGCAAGCGTAAATCACACCGGCAATCTCTTGGTCGGAATAATTTATGCCTTTATAGCGAGCAATAAGTCCAGCTAATTGATCTTTCTTGTAGTTTTCGTAGTTGACACTTTGTTGATTGTCGGCTACTAACTTATTACTGATATCTGGATCTTTAACTGTGACCATATTGTTACTTTTATCTTGCTCGGTCTTTTCACCATTTTTTGCATGATCGGCTCGTGCTTGCGCATAAATCTTTTTGACATCGTTATAAAATTCGCAATTACTATAATGTTGTTCTGCATCGACATTTTGTCTTATGCAAGAACATATTACTATATCGCGATCCCAAGCTTTGAAACTTTCAAGACCTTCATCGTTATATCCAGCTTTATAAACTTTCTCGACGAATTCCCTACCCTCAGCAGAGTCGTTAAACCCTGTAATGCCTCTGAGAGAATTCTTGCCGTTGCTGCAATAGGCTCTGCCAGCTTGGCTGCAACTTTCGCATGGAGGTATGACTCGGACACCAGCATCTCTGGCCGTTTCTTGCATATTAAAATGGTAATTGTCGTCAGTGCATCCGTCAGTTTTCTTTTTTTCTTCAGCTAAACCGGTATTTGAATCTATCGTTATGTTGTCGTAGGGCTTTTGAGTATCTTTATTCGGAGTTGGGATAACTTCTTCCATATGGGCAGTGGTATTGTAGATTGTTTCTAAATTGACATCACCTTGGGCATAAATAGAAACACCTACACCGGGGTCAGACTCCAAAATGCTGGGACCTTGCATATTGACATTGCCTGCAGCTGTAATGGCACCGTTGCCTATAGTGGCGCCGGAAATCATAACGTTGCCAGTACTGGTCAAGATAGTTGTGCTATTGTCGCCTTGCTTTTCATTGACAAAACCTACAATAGGGCGTGTGCCATATTCGTTGATATCGGAACGAATAAGTATATCGCCGCCTACGTAGGTATTTTTATCAAACATAATAGTTAAATTTTTATTGTCAATGGAAAATTTTCTGTTGTCAGCTCCCATAACTTCGTAACCGGAGTCAGGAAGAGCCGTTCCGTAATAGTAGATTTTGTTGGCATAATGGCGTAACTCGTTTTGTCCATCGCTATTGCGTACCCAAACGTAAGTACCTGGAGTGAGAGAGTTTTCGTTCTTGGAAGCTTTGGGAACGTCATTCCAACTCAAAGCCGTAAAGTTTTTACCGGAATTGCTTTTCTGACTTTTTACTTTGTCATTGGAACCATTGTTTACCATAAAATTATCGCCGTAATAAATTGTGGCTCCGTTGTCTATACCCAATCCTGAGTCACCGCTGCTGATATTTAAAGTGACAGTTCCCAAAGATCGCACGTTGGGGGAACCGCTGCCTTCTGAAGCTCGCAAAGAAAATTGATCGACGTCAGTAGTAACATTACCGGCTGCACTAATAACCGAATCTGAATTTAGGGAGTCGGGATCGATAGAGACATAGAGTTCGACCACTTGACTGGCAAAACTAGAGCTCAAGTTGAGAGGTCTGTTCAAGGTAGCCTCACGCACAGCCGGTCCGCTGAAGCCTTCTACTAATAGGTTGCAAGTAGCTTTGGGTATGGTGATTCGTTTGGCGTTGGCATTGGGCTTAAAAACTTCTTTGCCGTTTTCGGTTACGGTTTTTCCTTGGACAATGCCGTTCTTGTCTGCCGAATAGGCAAAGCAAGGAACGCTGCTGCTCAGATTATTAGTAGAAATGTAGGGCGATTCAATTGCTTTTGCGCTATTTTTTAGGCCGTCTAAGCCTCCATTTCCATCTTCGCAATTAAATTTTATGCGAAAAACAGATCTTTTACCATTAGTGCTGGTCAGAATACCCCAAACATTACCATCTTCTTCCTTTACTTCAAAATTGTCGGTCGTGAGTTTGTAAGCGGTTGTAGGGGCAGCTTTCCAGAGAATATCATTTTGCAAGCGGGTTATGGCATATTGAGCACCGGATTGGGCAGCCATAAGGGCAGTCTCTTTATCGTAAAAATTAGTAGTCAGTCTAAAGCTACCAAGATTTGAATATACTACCGAACTTAAGAGCATAATTACCAAGACGACTGTCAGCATAGTCGTTATCAGCACTATACCCTTTCTTTGCTTACCAAGCATGATTATCTCCAAAAGTAAACTTTGTATATAAATAAAGATATTAAAACTTCAAAAATGAGAATAAATCTCGGGTCAACCCTTTTTAGTTGCAACTAGAAGTTCCTATGCAAAAAATAGTAAAAAATAAATAAAAAAGCCGTCGTTTCGGTAAAAAACAACGGCTTTTATAAGTTTTTTCTGCTTTTAGTAATTGGCAAACATTTTAATTTGCAATTTACGTTTGGCAGAAGCATTGAGCAACTTATTGATATAGTTAGGATCGAAATTAATTTCTACGCTTTTAGCTTTGTAATGGATATTGCCTTTGCCGTTTGATTTGCTCGCTTCACCGTCTTTTTGCGGATCTTTGCCATAGGCTACCATAGAGCCGGTCAAGTTTAAGCGGCTGTCTTTACCGATATTGACATTGATATTGCCGCAAGCATAAATTACGCCAGCAATCTCTTGATCAGAATAATTTATGCCTTTATAACGACCTATCAACTCAGTCAATTGCTCTTTTTTGTAATTTTCATAGTTAGTGGTTTGTTGGCCTGGAGCTACCAATTTGTCACTAAGATTGGGATCCTTAACTGTAGCCATATTGTCTTGGTTAATTAAGTTCTCTTTGCCTTCGGCGTCTTTCTGACCTTGAGCGTATATTTTCTTTACATCTTTTAAAAAACTGCATTCGTCTTCATGGCGGTCAAGGTGATTATCATAACAGCTGCAATAGACTATTTTTTTATCCATTATTTTTTCATATTCTTCTACAGCGTCGTCGTCATCAGGATTGTCAAAACCTGTCTTGTGGATGTCTGCTATGAATTTTTTGGTTGTCTCGCTGTTTACAAATACATTTTCCGTACAGCAATAAACTCGGTTCTTCTCTTTGCATTTTACGCAAGCGCCCCTCCCAAAGAGGCCAGTGTAAAGGCTTTCCTGAAGAACCGGGTCGTCTGTTACCTCTTTTTTTTCAGTTTGACCTGTAATGGGATCGACAGTTACATTATCGTAAGGCTTTTGGGTATCCTTATTTGGAGTAGGGATAACTTCTTCCATGTGGGCGGTAGTATTATAAATTGTTTCCAAATTGATATTACCTTTGGAATAGATAGATACGCCTATGCCGGGATCTGATTCTAAAATACTGGGGCCTTGCATACTGATATCGCCTACAGCCGTAATAGCTCCATTTCCTATAGTTGCACCGGAAATCATGATTTTGCCGGAACCTGTTAAAATAGTGGTATTGTTGTCACCCTTCTTTTCGTTGGCAAAACCGATAATAGGGCGTGTGCCGTATTCGTTTATGTCGGAGCGAATTAACAAATCACCGTTTACGTAGGTGTTTTTGTCAAACATAATAGTTAAATTTTCATTATCAATAGAAAATTTGCCGTTGCTGTTGTTTATAACTTCGTAACCAGAATCGGGAAGTGTAACACCGTAATGATAGATTTTATTTGCATAATGGCGTAATTCATTTTTAGTACCATTGCGCACCCAAACATAAGTTCCAGGGGTGAGAGGATTGTCTTGTTCGGAAGCTTGGGGGACGTCATCCCAAGATATGGCTATAAAATTTTTGCCCGAATTGCTCTGCTGGGATTTTATTTTATTGTCAGTGCTGCCGTTCACTTTGAAGTGATCGCCGTAATAGACGGTAGCGTCATTGCTTATTCCTAAACCATTTTTACTGACTTTTAAGTCTACTTTACCTAAGGAACGTACGTTGGGAGCGCCGCTGCCCTCAGAAGCGCATAAAGAAAATTGATTAACATTGGCAGTAATATTGCCAGCAGCGCTTATAACAGCATCAGAATTTAAGGAATTGGGATCTATAGAAACATAAAGTTCGACTATTTGACTGGCAAAACTAGAATTTAAGTTGAGAGGTTTATTTAATGTAGCCTCACGCACGGCCGGACCGCTGAAGCCTTCCACTATTAAATTGCAAGTACCCTTAGGTACAGTAATTCGTTTAGCGTCGGCGTTGGGCTTAAAAACTTCTTTGCCGTTTTCGGTTACAGTTTTGCCTTGGATAATACCGTTCTTGTTTGCTGAATAAGCAAAACAAGGTACGCTGCTACCAAGATTGTTGGTAGAAATATAGGGGGATTCGATTTTTTTGACACTATTATTCAGGCCATCCAGGCCGCCGTCTCCATCTTCGCAATTGAATTTTATGCGGAAGACAGATTTTTTGCCATTAGCGCTGGACAAAATGGCCCAAACGTTGCCGTCTTCTTCTTTTACTTCAAAACCGTTAGTTTTGAAGGTGTGCGGAGTAGAGGGCGCGGCTTTCCAGAGGATATTATTTTGTAGGCGAGTTATGGCATACTGAGCTCCGGATTGGGCGGCCATAAGGGCATTTTCTTTGTCGTAAAAATTAGTCGTTAGGCGTAAGCTGCCTAGGTTGGAATATACTACCGAACTTAAGAGCATAATTACTAGGACGACTGTCAACATAGTTGTCACCAGAACGATGCCTTTTTTCTTTCTTTCCAGCATATCGTCTCTCCAAACTAGCTAAACAAGAGGCGAGAATTGAGCCCCCTAACTTGTGGTCTTGAGGAAGATAATTTCTATTATGTCAGTTGGCTATACCTTAAAAATTAGAATACATTGTATATTTAAGCTTTCTTTTAGCATTTGAGGCAATGAAAGCATTCATGTAGTCAGCATCTAAGGTTAAACCTATAGTGTTGGCTTCAATGTTAATATTTCCGTGATCTTTGTCGCCTTGGGGAGCTCCTTTGTCGGGATCTTGGCCATAAGCGATCATCGCTCCGCTGAGATTTAAAGTACTGTTTTGTCCAATAGCAAGATTTATATTACCCCAGGCGTAAACCATTCCGGAAATATCTTGATCAGAATAGCGAAGTTTGCCATAGCGAGTGAGCAACTTGTTCAGTTGCTGTTGTTTGTAATCGCGGAAGTTGTTGCTAATTACATCGGTATCAAGAAAAGTTTGGGCTTTTTTGATGCCTACTCTGCTGTTGACGACAATTTTGTCGGTAGGATTGATATTGGCAGCAGAAGTTTGGTAATAAACAGTCCAGCTTTCGGGGGTCTGATAGTGGCGCACAGCCGCTTCGATGTAATTTCCGGGAACTGCTTTGCTATTGTCCAGGGCTTTTTGCAAAGCTGTGGTTTTAGTTGGATTTAAGCCGGGATTAGTTACTGCGGCAAGCTTTTCACCATTGGGCGGCGTAGGTTTATAATTAGTATATAAGTAATATTCCAAGTAGGCTTCGGCTTCTTGGTCGGTAATGGAGGCCGTGTCGCCATTTTTTTGGACTTGTTGAAGCAATTCGTTTACTCCTGAAGTAAACGAGCTGTTGTCAGTATCGTAGCCATAATAAGCCTGACGACCGGCAGTGAAGTCGACATGCTTATTTTGCTCTTGAATAGTTTGAGTGGCACTTTCTATGGGTAGGAAGTTTACGTTACGCTTCGCATAAACTGAAACTCCAACTCCGGGGTCTGATTCCAGAATACTTGGGCCTTGTAAAGAAATACTTTTTTCTGAAGTAATGGAACCGCTGCCCAAGGTGGCGCCTTTTATAGTAATGTCGCCGTCAGCACTTAAAATGGGATCGCTGTCGGTGGGAGAGTTTTTGACAAAAGCTACCACGGGGCGCGTAACTTTGCTGCAACTGTCGTCATAGACGATAGTTAAAGATTTACCGTCCTCCACTTTTATATTTTCGCTGATAGTTATGGTAGCTTTGGTTTTATCTACTTGAAAAGCTGAACCGTAACCATTTACTTCTTCACTTTTATTTCTTTTGTGTTGGAATTTGCGTTTTTTATCAAATGGATTTTTATCGTAGCGAGTTAAAGTATAGGTGTTATTGCGGTCATTCTTGCGCCAAATGTAAAATCCGCCCTTAATAGTTGTATATTTTTGCCCTTCGGAGTAAGCTTTCGTAACATCGTTCCACTTGATTCTGGCAATGTCATCGGTATCTTTATCGGAAATTTTTATAACGCTGTAATTGGAATCACTGACATTGCCTGCTTTAACTTCGGCACCATTTCTGTAGAAACTGCCACTGATTATCGCTTGCCCTTCGTCAAAAGAAATATTTTTGTAAGTTAGACTCAGATCTTTTAAAGCGCGAAGTCTGGGAGCTGTATTACCTTGAGCATTCTTAATGGTAATATTGGAAGCTTTGGCCGAAATTTTGCCTCCAGCTCCCAGCACAGAACTGGTGCAAGCAGTCTTGGGATCAAAAGTTAAGTATACTTCTACAATGTTGTGGACAATGTTATGGCCCAAACCTTTAGAATAGTCGAGATTGCTTTGCAATTCACCCATCTTGTCTAAGTCAAAATTGCGGACACCTATACCGGAAAAGCCTTCTACAATAAGTGCACAAGTTGATTTAGAAAGTTCGTAGCTTCTGGCATTGCCTGCAACTTTAACACAATCTCTTTGGTATTCGTCTTTATATTTTTGAGTCCGCAAGATTCCGTTGAGTGGAGCCATATAGACGGTGCGCATTCCGCGACTGTACAGGTTGTTGACTGATACATAAGGTGAGCGGATGATAAAATTGGAGTTGGGGGTATCGTCCATATTATCAAAACCGTCGGGGCCGTCCTCATAGTTAAATTTTATGCGGAAAAAAGAGCGGCGTCCATTGGGCGTTGTCAGCATGCCCCAAACATTGCCGCTATTTTCTATAACCTTTACCCCTTTTACCGATAGAGCCAGTCGGTAATTTTCATCATTGCCTTGCCAGGTAATATCGTTTTGCAATTTTGTTATAGCGTATTCTACGCCTGATTGAGCGGCCATAATGGCTTCTTCGCGTCCATAAAAATTGGAAGTAAGGCGCATATTGCCGAAATTAGAGTAAACAACAGAGCTGAGCAGCATAATAACCAAAACTACTGTCAGCATAGTTGTGATTAGGACTATACCTTGTTTATACTTTTTAGGCATAAGTTCTTACCTCTATATTCGGTTTAGGCTGATTATCTAAGTGGAGAGTGAGGAACAATTGACAATAAATTTATTGCTAATTGTTCTTATATAGAAAAATGGACACAACCCCACCCATTTTATTAAACGCTGTTTGTATATAATATTCAATCTCTAATATGTTAATATTTTGTTTTGTAACTGTTAAATTTTGAGAGGCCGTTTTGACAGCTGATTAGAGAGAACAAAGATCTTTTGGGTATATTAACAATTTGAATACAAAATAAGGCCCAGGCGCTTGAGGCGCCTGAGCCTTATTGAGCCAATGATTGTAACTAGAAGTTAGAGAACATCACT
>CAKTUZ010000002.1 GCA_934621605.1 uncultured bacterium
GACAAAAAGCCCGCCGCCGCAGCTCCCAAGGCCGAGGACAAAAAGCCCGCCGCCGCAGCTCCCAAGGCCGAGGACAAAAAGCCCGCCGCCGCAGCTCCCAAGGCCGAGGACAAGAAGCCCGCTGCCGCTCCTAAAACGGATACTGTACCAACAACAGAAACAAGCGTTGTAAAAGAAAACATAATAGTAAAAAACCGTTATGCTTATTTCCCCTTAAAGGAACGCAGCGCAGCAGCAGTAGCCGAGAGCTTGATTAAGCTTTATCCCAATGTAGACTTTAAGATCGATAAAATGCTGAATGTTATCTTTGTACAAGGTAGCGCCGAGGACGTAACCAAGATCAGCAATGTGCTCAAGGTTGTCTCCAACTTCGAAAAATAGGCAAAAAAAAGGAGTTTCCAACATGTCCTCTCAGACGCTCTCCAACCTGGATAAATTAAAGGAAAGCTTGGCTCAGAAGCCAACCGATTTGGAGCTGCTAAAAAAAATTGGCATTTTTCTTTACGAAGACTCAAAGGAAAGCGAAGCGCTCCGATATTGGGAGAAAGCTGCTCAGTTAGCTCCTTCTGACGTTCAAGTATTAAACTATTTGGGCGCTATCTATTTGGATCTGGGCAATAATGAGAGGGCTCTGGAACAATATCGATTGCTGGTAGAGCAAAATTCCCAAGATTATTTATCTTTAAATAATATGGGCTTAATTTATTCCAAGCTGGGTGATTTTGCTCGAGCACTGGATACTTGGCAAAAGGCTATCGCCATAAAAGATAATTGCGGCGAAATTTACTACAATATGGGCATACTTTATGCCAACGTTGGCCAAATAAACGAGGCCAAAACAGCCTATGAAAAAGCTATTGCTTTAGACGACAACAAATATGCTCACAATAATCTGGGACTTTTACTTATGCGTTCCGGCCAGTTTGCCGAAGCAGAAAAAGAGTTTCGCACTGCAGTTACTTTAGATCGAGAAGATATTCACTCTCTAAACAACCTGGCTTACCTTTGCGAGCAAATTGGCAATAATGAAGAAGCTAAACATTTCTTCCAAGCAGCCTTGCAAATTAAGCCGCAGAATAGTTTCGCCCTAAATTCCTTGGGCAAAATATATACTCAGGAAGGTGAATTTAAGGAAGCGGAAAGCTATTTTCGCCGAGCCATACAAGCTAATCCACAAGATGCCAAAAGTTACCACAATTTGGGAAGAACTTTAGCACAGTTACATCGCTGGGATGAAGCTGTCCGTTTTTATCAACAAGCTTTAAATTTATCTCCCGACGATCCTTATCTTCATGGCAATTTAGGTCGAGCTTTTATGGCTTTAAACGATTTTGAAAAAGCCGAAAAAGAATTGCGCCAAGCTTATCTTTTAGATCGTCAAAATACCACCACGCTAAATAATTTGGGACTATGTTTGCTGCGTCGAGGCAACTTATCCGAAGCCATTTCGGTTTTACATTTGGTTTTAACCATTAAACCTGACGACGAGTTGGCCCATAATAATTTGGGATTAGCCATGTCCAAACAACATGATGACGCCGGAGCAGCTTTACATTATCGTGAATTACTTAGAATCAATCCACAAAATGCAGCAGCTTGGCTCAATTTAGGTCAGTGCTGCGCTCATTTGGGACAACCAGACAAGGCCGTGCAAGCTTATCAAAAAGCTGTCGAACTTAACAGCGAAGACGCCGACGCTTACAACAATTTAGGTTTAGCTTACTTGAGTTCAGGCAAATTGACAGAGGCTGTTATGGCTTTGGACAAAGCCCTAGACCTACGTCCCGACAGCAAATATACCTATAATAATAAAGGTTTGGTTTACACAGCTTTAGGTCAACTCAATAACGCCGCAGCTGCCTTCCAAGCTTCACTCAATTTAGATCCACAAGATGAAGATACCCGCACTAATTTAGGTATAGTTAGAGCCAGACAAAATAAACTTTCAGAAGCTATCGAAGCTTGGCTACAAGTTTTGCAACTTAATCCACACAACCGAGAAGCAAAGTTCAATTTAGGTTTAGGTTATTTTGAAACTCAAAATTATCAAGAAGCAGCCGATGCTTTTTTGGCATTAGCCGAAGATTCATTAAATGCAGAACAGGCGATAATCTACAGATATTTGCCACTTTGCCAAGCCCATTTACAACAAAGAGACAACGTCCAAACCTCTCTAGCTCAAGCTGAGAAGCTTAGAGACCTCGGTCTGATAAAACAAGAAGATTGGCAAAAAATCAAATTTCAAACGGAAAACTTGCTTAATGCCAACCAGACTTAACCTCTAGAATTAGCGCAACGGAGGAATACGCTTCCGACCTCTTTTGCCAAAGCGTCCTTTAGAATGGCGCATATTAAATTTGGAATTTTTAGTTGTGGGAAGAGAAGTTGATTTGTTACCGGAATTTTCAGGGACTACTTCCGCCACAATAGTTTCAACCGGCTCGGCAACATGAGTAGCTAAGGGATTTGTAGCTACGGGATTTATATCATCAGCTGAAGTCAAACTTGAAGAACTAATATTACCAAAATCAGGTTCAGGATAGATTTCTTCGTGCTGTTCGACTTCAGGCAAACTATCTACCGAATCATCTATTTGAGTCATCCTAAAGTCGTAGGCCATTTCTTTTGTCACTCTAGGCTGTTCTTCAACAGTTTGCAAACTGTCAAAGTACGACTCTGCTTCTGAATCTTGTAAGGAAGATTCTTCAACTTCAGCTTGCTTTTCTTCTAAATTTTCATTCTGTAAATCGGCAATCTGGCCGCGCAATTCTGAAATGAGATTCTGATCGTCACTATTTTTATCTTCCAACATCCTGCGCAAAGCCTCAAAATTGATACCAATCTGCTCCCAGCGACCGCGCCAATAAGCAGCATCATCTTTGGCCAAATCGAGTTCGTCGCCTAATTGCTTGAGCCTACTCTCCAAGTCAGCACAACGAGCTTTTAAAACCTCATTTTGAACCAATAATTCATGTTCTCTCGCAACTTGGACTGTACTGGCGACAGCAGTTGTTTGATTTCCTTCAGACGCTGCAGAAAGTGCAGAAGTATTGTCAATTGCAGTGGATTCAGCTTTCAAAACAACATTCTCTGCAACTTGTTCTCCAACTTCAGCGGTATATTGAATGGCAGGCAGAACATCAGTAGAGCGTTTCTTGCGTTTGAGAGTAAGTTTGGGCAAATCACTTTTAAAAAGTTCCCAGTGTTTGCCACTAGCGTCAATACAAATAGCTCCCCTCAATTCACCGCTTCTAATGCGTCGGTAAATAGTGGGAATAGACACACCACTCAGTTCGGACGCTTCTTGCAAAGTGATTCTTTCAGCTCTGGCCATACAGTGATCTTTTCCTCAATTTAGCAAAAAAATGATCTGATCACACACATATTATAGGTGAAAGCCACATCTGCCTGCCAATATTATGTTTTTTTTGCTTCCATTTTGATAAAAAGCTAAGAATAAAAATCGAGACCAGAAGTTCACTAAAAGGATACATCCCCTATAGTTACAGAGACAATATTGCCTTCACCGGTACAGAGTAAAAGTTCGCCATGTTTGCCTATACCGACAGTTTTACCGATTTTTACTCCTTGAGAAACGGATACGCAATCAACTCCAGAGCCAAAGCAAAGATTTCCCGACATAAAGTCGGAATCTTTGGGAGCTAAACCAACTCGTACAGCCGTATCCAACCCTTTATGCAAGCAGTGAGCGTACCACTCTTCAGCCAAAGCAACAAATCCTTCAGTTGCCAAACGCTTAACTAACAAGAAAAGCTCGTTACCGATAGCAACGCTGGCTTCTGCAGCTGTCCAATTATCTTGAAAAGATTCCGACCACACGGCTGCCGGACGCGGCAAATTACTCAATTCGCCTTCACTGTCTTTTAAGTTTACGCCTATACCAGCTATAACTCCAAAATTGAGAGAATTGTGAACCAACTCACAGAGAATACCGGCCAATTTGCCTCTACCGTTAATTAGCACATCGTTGGGCCACTTCAATCCTAATGCACCAGTGTTTTCTCCGCCTTTACCCAAATTATTTAAACGTATTTCGGCAGCTCTTACAGCCGCTAAACCAACAACTAAAGGCAAAGCCGAAACCCACTCTAAACTCAATCCATTCTGAGGATTTAGCTCTATCCAATAACTGGCTGCCAAACTCTCCCCAGGACGACAATCCCAAGTACGCTCTCCTCGACCGCGCCCCTTAGTCTGTATCTCAGCTGTAAGGACAAATTCACTTTCAAGTTTAGCCTTTTGAGCTCTTCTTTTCATCTCTGAATTGGTAGAATCTATACTGAGCAAATTTTCAATATTCACAGGATCACTCCTTAATTGACACTCTTGTCGATAAGTTTTTTTGCACTCAACAAGAATCACCTATTAACGGATTTTTTTTAAGCAGGATTTATTTGGTTCTGCCTAAAACCCCGCAGAGGAATTTACCGAAAGGAAGTCGGGTGAGTCTGAGCTTCGCCCGATTTTGTGAGTTTATGATAGTTCAAGGTCTAATCATAACAGTTATCGGTATGGTCGTAGTGTTTGCGTTTCTAATCCTCTTGGTCTGTACCACGCAATGGACCAGCGGATTGGTGCGTAAGTATGCACCCGAGCCAGCCGTTGCGCCTAAGAAGCCTGCTAAACCCGCTGCACCTGCAGTCGCTAAAGTTGCGACCGAAACGATTTCCGACAATGACAAAATTGCCGCAGTTATCGCAATAGCTCAGCGTGAGTTTGGCCTTCCCCTAAAATAGAATAAAATTTGCCTTTTTAGCAACGCCCTCAAGGAGTAGATATGGGTAAAAAGATTATCGATTTTATGTGTACCGCCTTCCGCGACGGTTTCCAGTCCTGCTACGGAGCTCGAGTCTTAAATAAAGACTTCTTGCCGGCCATGGAAGCTTGCAAAGACGCCGGCATCAAGTGGTTTGAGCACGGCGGCGGAGCCATTTTCCAATCTAAGGTATTCTATTGCAACGAAAATCCGTTCACTGCTATGGATGAAATCCGTACTTTAATGGGGCCGGACATTAATTTGCAAACCTTAGCTCGAGGCGTCAATGTAGTAGGCCTTACCAGTCAATGCAGCGACTTCATAAAACTGCATGCCCAGTTGTTCAAAAAACACGGCGTCACCACCGTCCGTAACTTTGACGCTTTGAACGATGTAGAGAACTTAATCTACAGCGGTCGTTGCATCGTTGAAGCCGGTTTAAAACACCAAGTTACCATTACTATGATGGGCTTGCCTCCCGGGCTTACCGGCGCTCACACCCCCGACTTCTATGAAGGCATCCTGCGCAAAATTTTGGCAGCCGGAATTACCTTTGACAGCATTTGCTTTAAAGACGCCAGCGGAACTACTCCTCCCCGCGTCGTACATGAAACGATTAAGAGAGCCCGTGCCATCTTAGGCTCCGACGCCTACATCGATTTCCACTCTCACTGCACAGCTGACGGCTGCATTACCGGCTATATGGCCGCTATTGAGGCCGGTGCCAACGCTATCGATTTATCGATTCAGCCCATGTCCGGCGGTACTTCTCAGCCGGATATTCTGACCATGTGGCACAATTTCCGCGGCACCGAATACGCTCTCGACGTCGATATCGACAAAGTGCGCGAAGCTGAGCGTATCAGTCAAGAATGCCTGAGCAAATACTTACTTCCTCCTGAAAGTCAGTCTGTTTTGCCTATTATTCCTTGGAGCCCTGTACCCGGTGGAGCTTTAACAGCCAATACGCAGATGATGCGTGATAATAACGAGCTCCATCTCTTCCCCAAGCTGGTGGAAGCTATGAGCGAGTGCGTGCGCAGAGGCGGTTTCGGTACTTCCGTAACTCCTGTTTCTCAGTTCTACATTCAGCAAGCTTACAGCAACGTCAAAAATGGCCCTTGGAAGAAGATCACCGACGGCTATGGCCGCATGGTATTAGGTTATTTTGGCAAGACCCCCAACGCTCCCGATCCGGAATTGCAAAAGTTGGCCTCCGAGCAACTGGGCTTACCTATCAATACTCGCCCGGTACTGGAAATCAACGACGCAGACGAGAGCAAAAAAGTTTCCACTATCAAGAAAAAATTGCTTGATAACAACTTACCTCTTACCGAAGAGAACCTCTTCATCGTCTCTGCTTGCGCCGAAAAGGGTATCTTCTTCCTTAAAGGCAAAGGCCACGTCAACGTACGCTACAAAGAAGAGAAAAAAGCTGCAGCTCCTGCCACCACTCCTGCTGTGGCTTTGGCTAAGGTGCCCGAGCACCTCAAGATCAACTTGCAAGGCAGTGCTTATGACGTTACCGTACAAAATGGTCGCGTATTGGTCAATGGCAAAGATTACGGATATACCGTTCAGGATGTAGGCACTGCTTCTGATGCCGCTACTGCCGCTTCCGCCACTCCTGCCCCGACTGCCGTTCCTGTAGCCGCTACCCCAACTCCGGCTCCTGCAGCTCCTGCTGCTTCCGGCTCTGCCAAAGCGATTACTTCTCCACTTCCAGGTACAGTGATCCGCATTGTGGTCGGCCCTGGCACTCAAGTCAAAAAAGACGAAACCGTGCTCATTATCGAAGCAATGAAAATGGAGATGGAAATTAAATCCGACTATGCCGGTACCGTAAAATCCATCGAGGTAGAGCCCGGCGATCTCATTTCTGCAGATTCTATCGTAGCCTATGTCGAGTGAGGTAAAGATGCATTCAAAAAGTAATTCCCACGCCAACAACTTGGCTTATATGGGTAAGCTTTTGCAAGTCCTGTTAGCAGTTACCCTATTGCTGGCTTTGCATTCTCCCGTATATGCTCAGAGCCCCGCTCCCCAAACGGCTCACCCCACCGTCGCACCAACAGAAACTGAAGACTTCGACCATAATGTTTTTCCTCAAGACGGCTCTCAGCCTTTCTCTCCCGAAGAGAGAACCCAAGTTGAAGAGACTGTCGAAAGCAGTGCTCCAGATACCGTCACTGCAGAAGCCAGTCATGAGAATAAGACTGTCGATACTCCTCAGGCGTCTGACACTCAGGAAGCTATTCCTATCTCTAAACCGGAAGCTACTGCGGTTCCCAGTGCTGCCCAAGTGCAAGATTCAGCTCCCACTGCTCAGCCTGAAGTTGAGGCTACGGTTATTGAAGTAGAAGAGGACACTCCTGCTGCCAAAACCTCAACAGAAGCTACCGAAGTGAAATCCGCTTCCGAGAGCGCCCAAATTATTTGGCAATCTACCGGACTTTCCGCTTTTGCCACGGCCGAAGGCTTCAAGATGCTCATTATGATTTGCGTCAGCCTGTTGCTCATCTATTTGGCTATCGTCAAAGAATTTGAGCCCTTGCTGCTTCTGCCTATCGGTATGGGCGGTTTGCTTTCCAATATTCCCAATGCCGGTATTGCTGAGCCAGGTGGTTTCTTACACGTGATTTACACCGCAGGTATCGAAACCGGCCTTTTCCCTTTGCTCATCTTTATGGGCGTAGGCGCAATGACCGACTTCGGCCCCTTGATTGCCAATCCGCGCACAGCCCTCTTAGGCGGAGCTGCTCAGTTTGGTATCTTCTTTGCTCTAATTGGTGCTCTGGTTCTTTCCCAATTTGTGCCTTTTATTCAGTTTGATCTTAAGGACGCCGCCTCTATCGGTATTATCGGAGGTGCCGATGGCCCCACCGCTATTTTCCTTACTAGCAGACTATCACCAGATCTACTCGGTTCCATCGCTGTAGCGGCTTATTCCTATATGGCCTTGGTACCTATTATCCAGCCTCCTATTATGAAAGCTCTCACTACCGAATCAGAGCGCAATATCGTTATGCGCCAATTGCGCCCCGTTTCCAAAACTGAGAAAATCGTCTTCCCCTTGGCAGTACTCTTACTCTGCGCCCTCTTGTTGCCTTCCGCCGCTCCTCTTATGGGCGCTTTAATGTTCGGTAACTTGGCTCGCGAGTGCGGCGTCGTCAATAGGTTGTCCGATACTATGCAAAATGCTCTGTGCAATATCGTCACCATTATGTTGGGTACAGCTGTAGGTTCTAAGTTGGCTGCCGATAAGTTCCTCACTCCCGAAACTCTGGGCATTTTACTCTTGGGTCTTATCGCCTTTTGTGTAGGTACCGCTTCCGGAGTGCTCTTGGGCAAATTAATGAACAAGTTCAGCAAAGATCCTATCAACCCCTTGATTGGTGCTGCTGGTGTTTCCGCCGTACCTATGGCCGCTCGTGTAGTCAACAAGGTCGGTTTAGAAACCAATCCCCGCAATTTCTTGCTCATGCATGCTATGGGCCCCAACGTTTCCGGTGTTATCGGCTCTGCCGTAGCCGCAGGTGTGTTATTGGCTCTACTGGGCGGCAAATTCTAAAACTACTTTCCGATTCTCAATTCAATTAGAGTTGAGAATCGGAATTATAAAGCGCTAAAGCCACTCATCCCACGGTCTAAAGACCATAGGTTTTCTGGTTGAGATATATTATAAAAAATGCTCCCCATACAGAAGGCTAAAACTGTATGGGGAGCATTTTTATATACCTATGGTAAAGGACAAAACTTACTATAGTGACTCCGGCAAGTAACCACTATTGCCAAACTAAAGGCTAAACATAAGGTTCATCAATCAGAGGATTATAACCGATCTCGTGATGATCCAGGGCGCCTTTACGTCTTCTGTAAGCCGTATTGCGTCCCTTACCAACTTTTTCCAAAAAGCCGGACTCACCACTAAGCTTACCCAGTACAGATTCGATAGTGGGTACGCTAATCTCATAACACAAATCATGAATCGCACTCTTGGTAAGTAATACTTCATCGTTATAAAATAAAGCCTTAATACACTTAGCTTTGCGATCACGTCCGCCTAAAGGAAGCAAGCGATAGAAGAAATAGCGAAAAGCCAAAGAGAGATGCTTTAAGCAATACTCTGTAAAAGGTACATAGTCATTGTTACCTACATGCCATCCGCTGATACTTTCACGGAAAGCAGAGTTAAAACAATCATTGCCACCCAGACGCTCCGATACCAAATCATAACTTATATAGCGATAAACGGGATATCCGCTTTTAGCCAAAAGGATCATTAACAAAAGCTGTGCCACCAATAAGTTGCCAAAGGAACTGTTAAAAGGACTGACACACAAAAAGTCGACAATAAAACGTGGGATAAGCACTAAAGGATCATAATATTCGGAAACTTCCAAAAAGCTCTTACAGGCATCAGACAAAGCTAACCTGACGTCTCGGGCCGAAATGGCCTGCATAATAATGGTACCGCCTTTAAACTCATTGCCATTTATAGCAAAGAGAGGAAAACCACTGCTCTGCACTTGCAAATAGCGAGCCCCATTGTCATTTTCCATAGACGAACCGTAAGTAAAACTCTGATCTCGATAAGTAGGCCAAATTTCTCCGATATCACTCTGTCGCGGATTGATTGAACGATACAAATCAACAATAGAATCGACTGACAATTCAAACTTTTCAGCTTCACGCAAACGCAAAAATGCCTTAGCGTATAATCTAATCTGAAGTTTTCTTTCTTCTTCAGAAGTAAGCTCAATATTTTTGGAAACCGGATTATATTTTTCTGCAAAGTCGGGAGCGTTTAACTCTTCCTCAAGCTCTTGTCGCTCGGCGTCACTTAACTCATCTATACCCAAAGCACGCTGACAGAAGAACTCAACATTCTTAATAATAGTGCTGACAGGCAGATCAGCAAGAACTGCAGGAGCAATATCCGCTACAACGTCCTGTTTTCCCTTAGACTCGTGGACGTCGTTAACGAAACGAAACAGATTCGTAGAAATGTTACAAACCTCTTTACCTAAAGGTCTGGAATAACTAAAAGAACGCATTGCTAGCCTCTGTCTCCTAATCTAAAAGGCTGTATAGCTTTTCTTTGCTGCTGAGATATCTTTTATAGGCAGCTTCCGCGTTATTATATCACATTTAACGAATCTCTTTTAGTTTTTTCAGCCTAATTTAGGCATTTATTTTTATATTAGCTATGCAACTTAACAAAAAATTAAAAAAAAGCGCAGAGCCTCACCGACCCTACGCCATAAATATGCCTAATTTATTATGCAGAAATAATCTTTAGGTAAATATCATATACAAGTTTAATACAAACTAATACCTAGTTCTACGAGCCAAATCGAGAGCGGCCCTAAGATCATTTTCGGAGATACCTTCAGGATTCATTTGCACTTGATCGGTAACTTCGCCTAAACCAACAGCCTGAAGCTCGGCAGCCTTGACGCCTCCTTTTTCGGCTCTAGTTCCATCATAATTGAAAAGGCGATCATCTAAAATACCGGCTCCTGCATCGTAAGAGTGAGCCATCTCATGGAACATACCTACAACAGGCGGACGCCTTCCCCAATCACCGCCACCGATTCTTATTCTGGAGCGATTGTAAGCTATTGTGGAATCGGAACCTCTATTAGCACTGCCATCATCTTTCAATACGGCAGTATTGCCATTATACCCACAAACATTACCTCCATCGGTACTCTTAATTGTCACTTTACGACCATTTTCATCTAAGCCACTATACATAGCTTTACCAGGCTCTATAGAAGCCAAAGTATCTAAGTCGGATTGCACCCTAGACCTAAAACCGGCATTGCCCTCAATCTTTATCTCTCGAGGCACTCGGACAGATTCCAGATAACTGACTTTACTATCCTCACTGGCATTGACGGTGTCTTGCTTATCAGCTGTTACTTTATTGGCGCCGACTCCGGCATAGATAGTATCTTTCCCGCCTCCTCCGGCAATTACATCATCGCCGATACCGCCGTAAATAGTATCCTTGCCCAAACCGCCAAATACCTTATCGTTCCCGGCGCCACCATAAAGAGTGTCATTGCCGCGTCCGCCATCGATATAATCATCACCGGCGCCACCATAGATAGTATCATCACCATCTAAACCATAAATAACATCGTTGCCGTCGCCACCGTAAATGGCATCCTGGCCCAATCCACCTTCTAAATAATCATCACCGGCGCCGCCATCAATAACATTACCCTTGACAGCATGTGCTCTTTCGTCATTACCAGTAATCTTGTCCCATAATTTCTGGAAGGCATTGCGCTTGTCTTCTCCCACAGGCTTGCCATTTTTGTAATCCAATTGATTGGCAATAACAACATCGTTGCCATCTTTAGTGCTGATATAGTTGGAACCATAATTGTCATAAACAATATCGTTGCCCTGACCGGTAATAATAGTATCATCACCTCGGCCTCCAACAATATGCAAGGCAGTTTTAACATCTTCATCGGCGACAATCTTATCATTACCGTCACCACCATCAATAATCAAACGGCGAGCCTCTTCGGCAGTAAATTCCTGCTCTTGACCATCGACATTTACTATTATACCACCGTCAGAGCGCTGGGAAATATTGATTTGGTTATCGGCATTGGAAGCTTTCAAAACTGTGTAATCGCTCAAATCAACATCGTCACGATTATCGTTACCGGCTAGAGCATAAGCCATCTCTTGAACATCAGAGCCTTCTTTGTAAGCTGAAGCATCAGTAATAGTGAAAGGTTTCTGAGAACTTTTAAAATCGATGCTACCAATTAAACTGGCTTTGTCAGAAAGCTTGACACCTTCGTTAGCATTATCTTTGGCTTTAATAATTTGCAAAGCGTGATTCAAAGAACCAGAAGAAGAAGAAACAGATGGTTCCGTCTTCTTTGCCAAATTTTCAATAAGACGGTGCTGCGCAGGAGAAGAGACGTTACGAGCGCCACTATTTACCGAATTTACATTCATATCTTTAAACCTCGCTATAAAACTACCAAAGCCGACCTAATCCCGACAGATTGTCCAAACTTATGCACAAATACTACTCTGTTTTCACGACTTTAGGCCATTTTGACAAGTTCCTAAAGATTATGTTAAGAAAAAATTTACAAAAACAAAAAAAGCGGTTTACTCCTGAAGAAGCAAACCGCTTCAGTTTAGTCCAAAAACTAATACTTATCGCGACGCTCTAAATTTAAAGCTTTACGCAAAGCGTTTTCGGAAATGCCTTCGGGGTTCATTTGCACATCAGAGCTGACGTCACCTAACCCTACTGATTGCAATTCGGCAGCCTTGACGCCTCCATGTTCGGCATCTTCCGCCGGAGTACCGTCGTAGTTAAAGAAGCGACTATCCAAAATACCCGCTCCGGCATCATAAGAGTGAGCCATCTCATGATACATACCGACAATAGGTGGACGCCTGCCCCACTTGTCATAACTAACTAAAACTCGAGATCTATCGTAAGCTACAGTAGAATCGGAACCTACGTTAGCACTGCCGTCTTCTTGCAAAACGCCATTAGTATAATAAGAGCAGTAATTACCGGCATCGGTATTAACTATATTTACGTTTTTACCATTAGCAGCCAAAGCGTTAAGCATAGTTTGGCCGGTAGATAAAGCAGCCAAAGAGGCTAAATCTGACTGAACTCTTTCGGTAAAACCAATATTGCTGTTGTTGCCAGTAACCGGAGAAGACGTAGTTCCGTTCATAGCATTGACAGTAATATTATCGGGAATATCAATAGACTCTACGTAAGAAGTTTGGCTATTTTTGCCAACCTTAATTTTATCATCGGAGTCGGCCGTAACTTTGTTTTTACCGTCACCAGCTTCAATAGAGTCAGCACCGCGACCGCCTACTAGAACATTGTTGCCTTTACCAGCTTTGATTACATCATCGCCATTGCCACCAAAGGCAACATTGTTGCCGGATCCAATATCTATATCATCATCGCCTTTGCCGCCATCAACATAATCGTTGCCGCCCCCGCCTCTAATAATATCGTTACCATTTAAACCGTAAATAACATCATTGCCTTTACCGCCTCTGATGTAGTCATTACCCAAGCCACCTTCGATATAATCATCACCGTCGCCACCATCAATGATATTGCCATCGACCGTTTGTGCTTCGTAATCAGACTTACCGGTAATTTTATCTAATAATTTACGGAAAAAGCCTCTGTTATCAACAGTGGTTTGGCTATGCTCACCGGGAATATAGTCCAATTGATTGGCAATAATAGTATCATCGCCCTCTTTGGTACTAATATTGTTGGCTCCATAATTATCGTATACGGTATCGTTGCCTTTGGCAGTAGTGATGGTATCGTTGCCCAAACCACCGACTATTTGCAAATCGGCTTCCACATCTTTATCGGCTATAATCTTATCGTCGCCATTACTACCGTCAATAATTAAATTGCGAGCTTCTTTAGCGCTAAACTGTTTCTCTTTACCGTCGACATTGACGATAATGCCACCATTTTTACCCTTGGAAATATGAATTTCATTATTGGCGTCAGAAGCTTTGAGAACGCTAATAGAGCTCAAATCTGCTTCGGAGCGTTCGCGAGATCCGACCATGTTATAAGCCAATTCTTTAACATCTGAACCCTCTTCATAAGAAGAGGCGTCAGTCATAACAAACGGAGCCTCATTTTCTTCAGTTGATTCAGAAGCTGCAGTCTGATCGGAAGCGGAAACAGCACCGTTCTCTTCATTATCCTGAGCAGCCATATCTTCTTCAAGTTCGGCTATACGTTCTTTACTGAGAGCTTCAGACTTAAAACCAACGTTGACAGAGTGAGCCCGATTAGAAATTTTTACATCATCGTGGGCAGCAGTGCTTTCCGATTTGGTATTTTGGCGCTGAGCAGATACATTTTGCCGCTGCTTGACGGCCTGAGCATGCTGTTCTCTAATGCGATCGGCATTTTTACCGGAGCCGCTGTTTACTGAGTTTACGTTCATATCTTCCTTCCTATCCAGCTTTTAAGGCCATCTAAAAGCTATTGCACAACTCCCATCATCTTTCTACTTAAAAAGCAGAGGACGGCAAACAAAATCAAGATAAAATTATGACTCCAAAAGCTAAAAACAAAAACTTAGGATAATACTCACGACATAAAGACATTTAAACTAGTGGGTATACCAAAAGCTGTAACTTAACTCTCAAGCGATTTTATAATTTAACTGTTAAAGCTCCGGATTCACAATCCACAAATACGTCAAAATTGCGCTCTAATAAATTGCCAATAAGCTCTCTGTTAGTGCGGTCGTCCGTATTTTTAGCCACAAAACTGCGTCCAATTTCCATAAAATACTTGTCTAAAATTTCTTCATCGCTTAAATTTTTAAGCTCGGCATTTTCAACAAAAGAGCCGCTTTTAAGCTTAGTAAAAAGTTCGGAAGATACAGGAAAAACTTCTTGATCATGAGCGGCCATATATTCTTTATATGCAGAAGCAGGCTCCGCAGGAATGCCCAATTGAGAAGCTGCGCCCAGCCAAACATTATTATCAACTATAACTTTAGCCTGCTCATGGGTGTCTTTATTTTCTATATTTAGAAGCAAGAAAGTTACTTGAGTTGACATCTGGCGATAACGGCGCTGACGAGGATTCTTAGCCACAGTTTGCCTAACCTCCGAATTTTGTTTATCGACTACTACTGAAGGAGCAGTCGGCTCTCCCGAAGCGGAAAAAGCTCCCCCTCCCTCTTCGGTCTGAGCAGAAGAATGGGTATTACAGCCGCCCAAAAGGACTAAACCGAATATAAATCCGATTAAAATTTTCTTCAAATTAGACAGCCTCCCAACAGAAAAATAGCTAGAACGAAAGGTTCCGGCGACGCTACAAAAAGCAGCCGTGCCAACCTTCGCCAACAGTTCCCCGTCTACTCCTAAAAAGAAAAAAAATCCTCTTAAGCAAATGATTGTCTTATCCAATCTTGCTTTAGAGGACTAACAACAAGCCGCCTTAGCTACCTATCTTGATGAGCGAACTTTAGGCGTACTTCAAAACAATACTTTCCAAAACATCCATTACATCTTTGCACTTATCAGTGACGTTTTCCAAACTAGAATAAATTTCTTTCCACTTAATAATCTCAATAGCGTTCTTCTCATTCTTGAATAAATCGGCTACGGCACTCTGATCCACATTGTCAGCTTCATGCTCTAAATCTTTAATGCGGCGACGCAAATCACTGACGTCGGTCAAAGCAATAAAATGCTCGACGGCTTCATACATAATTTCAGTAGACTCTTTAATAATCTCAGCCAAGCGAAAAGCGGCAGTGGTGGGTTTTTCTACTTGATAAGTTACCATACAAACGGCAGAAGCTTGGATAAAATCGAGAATGTCATCTAAATTGGCACTTAAAGCATGAATATCTTCACGGTCTATGGGAGTAACAAAACTTTTGGCAATATCTCTGGCGATCTCATGGACTACATGATCACCCTGACGCTCCAGCTCATTGATAGCCTCCAAATGAGCGCCCATATTGTCGAAATCTTTCATCAAATTGAGAAGCATGACCCCGGCGTCTCTGTCAAAGGAAGCTTGACGCTCAAACTGCTGGAAAAAGCTGTCTTCTTTGGGCAAAAAATTAAATTTCACTATTTTTTCTCCTCTTGTGATTTGGGTCGTACTGTATCAGATTCGGCAAGCGACTTGGCTTGATCGGAGCCTGTCGCTTCCGGCTTACTTTCGGTCTGTTTGTCTTTTGCAGAAACTGCTTTGGGCTTAGACAAGAGAATTTCTACTCCCGCCTGACTGCGCAGATTCTCCAAAAACGTTTGTAACTTTTCGGTAGCCATTACTTCCATAACCCGCAAACGCAAATGCTCATAATCGGTCGTGCGACTTTTTATCCAAAACAGATACCAGCCGCCACTATTGGAAGCCATGGGTGTGCTTAAAGTTCCCACTTTTTGGGAAAATAATTCTTTGACACTTAAGGGATCGAACGATTCTGTTAATTCTTGACGAGTAACTCGGCCTAAACTACCTCCAATATCTCTAGTCTGGAGGTCTAAAGAATGAACCAAAGCCATAGCCGAAAATACATCTTCACCTTTTATACGACCGGCCAGTCCATCAGCCTCGGCCTCAGAGCCCAACAAAATACCCCGCAATTCCATTTCCTCAAAAGCGGAAGCATGCTTAACAAAATATTGCTTGCGCTCTGATTCAGGAACATTGTGGAGAATAAGCTTGTACATAGGCACAGAGCGACGTAAATTTTTTTTCAACTTATCAATATCAAGTTGATTAGAAGCTAATAATTCTTGAGCATCCGGCCTCTTTTTATAATCGGCAATCCAATCTTGCAACTCAGCTTCGGAGACTGTGCAACCAGCTTTGGCTATGGCTTTATCCAGCAACCGCTCCGTAATCATATCCTGTAATGTATCGCGGCCAAAGAGCTCACGCAGCTCAGCATCTAACTGGCTGGAACGGATAGTCTCTCCGGAAAACTTGGCCACTATCGGATCATCGGTCGGCCTGAAAAGAAAGAATGATTCAACTGCCACCACCGCCGATAGAGCGATAATTGTAAATGTCGAACGATCCATAAAACGGCCTTACGCTTCGCTTAACCTACGCTTCCTCCTTTTTTCCCGAACCATAACCAATGGAAAAATATGTTCGGCAAAAGTATCAAATAAAAGTCAACTAATCTTTCAGCGATATTTCAAAATACAAATAATGGCCTGTAGACCATCTTTGAAACCGATTTTTTTACCAGAAGATTTACAACGCGGCGCATAATCTATCGGTACTTCAACAATACGACAACCTGATTTGGCCAATTTGGCAGTAATTTCCGGCTCAATACCAAAGCGCTCTTGCTCTAAAATAAGAGATTGGAAAATATCACGCCTGACGGCTTTAAAACACGTTTCCATATCAGTAAGACAATAACCGGTAAAACGATTAGAAAGCCAAGTTAAAAACCAATTGGCCACAATATTGCATATATAGGCGCCCTTAATCCAATGCGTTTTGGCAAAACGCGAACCATAGCAAGCCTCAGCTTGTCCACTCAAAACAGGTTCAACCACTTGAGGATAAAAATCGGGCGAATATTCAAAATCGGCGTCCTGAATAATTATCACATCTCCGGAAGCCTCTTCTATACCGCGCCTAATAGCCGCTCCTTTGCCACGATTTTCCTGACAATAGATAACTTTAGCCACCAAAGACTCCACTGCCTCGCGCAAAATTCGCGCAGTTCCATCGGTTGAACCGTCATCTATCACAATGATCTCTTTGTGGGGAATTGGAGAAGCCAAAACAGACATCACCAAATCGAGAATTAGTTTTTCTTCGTTATAACAAGGAATAATCACGCTTAACAGGCGATCTTTCCAGAGTGCTTCCTCCATTTTTTCTAACAGAACTCCACTTCCACAGAGACAATTTTTCTAGTTTAACTTTCGGATAAAGCTTGCGCAAATTTAGCAAATTCTTGCAAATTTAACTGCTGCTGACTATCAGAACGCGCACACTTAGGATTATTGTGTACTTCAATCATCAGACCGTCAGCTCCCGCCGCTTGAGCCGCTTTGGCTAAAGGAAGTAAAATATCGCGACGGCCGGCAGCATGGGAAACATCCACAATAACGGGAAGATGAGTCTCCTTTTTGAGCAAAGGAACGGCAGAAATATCCAGAGTATTGCGCACCCAGCGTTCGAAAGTGCGAATACCGCGTTCGCATAAAATAATCTCTGAAGCTCCGCTCTTCATTAGATATTCGGCTGCCAAAAGAAATTCGTCCAAAGTAGAGGCAAAATGACGCTTCAAAATAAGCGGCTTACCCATAGAGCCTACTTCTTGCAATAACGGATAATTATACATATTGCGAGCGCCTATTTGCACAATATCGATATAAGGATAAATCTTATCGATTAAACGCACATCGGTAATTTCACTGGCCACAGCCAAATGGTGACGACGGGCCGCCTCATAAAGCATTTTTAAGCCGGGCAATCCCAAACCTTGAAAACTGTAAGGCGAAGTACGTGGCTTAAAAGCACCGCCGCGCATAATTTTGATATGAGAAGCTTCCAACTGAGCAGCCACAGCTTCAACTTGATCCTCATTTTCTACTGAACAAGGCCCGGCTATAATATTAAAAGCCCCAGTGCCAAAAATCGCTCCATTTATATCAACTTGTGTATTTTCTGCTTTATAACCGCGAGAAACTTTTAGGCTATGACGTTCGTGACCATTCATCAACTCTAAAGTGACCTGAAAAATATGCTTAAAAAGCTCGCTAACAGCCGAATTGCTAAAAGGCCCCCCATTATTTTTAATTAGCTCCTCCAACATGGAAGATTCGCGCACCGGATCGAAACCGCTGATGCCCGCTTTAGCTTTTTCTTCGGTTAATTCCAAAGCTACCGAAGCCCTTTGATTCAAAAGCTCTAAAATTTGAAAATTTATTTTGTCTATTTCAGCTCGCAAAGCTGTCACCCGATTGTCTTTCACAATTATCTCTATTCTCCTAATTTTTCTAGCCGTCCAGTTCCTTTAATTGACAGTTGTTTCCCTGCTTGCCTCAGCAGATCCGAATTTTCCATCCAAAATTAAACTCAGGATTATATACAATAAAGCAAAAATTATGAAACAAGCTAGCCCCCACCGACCTGGCAAACAAAAATAGAATCTGGACAAACAATAAACATGTAGAAAAAAGGCTGCAAAAGAAAGCAAAATAAATAAACTGATAAATAAATAGTTACTGCGTTTAGCTGCTTCCACTTGCTGTTTTATTTGCTCCAATTCTTTTTCCAGAGCCTCCTTTTGAACCAGAAAAGCTTCCTGAGCAGTAGGATCTTGCTCTCGAGCGCTGCAAAACATAATGTCGGCTCTAATTTTTTCATAGCGCCAAGTGTGAGAAGCCGAAAAGAGAGAGACGACACGTTTAGTCATCAGAGCATAAATAAAATAGAGCAGAAATATCTCTATAACGTAGTAAGGAGCCAATTCGGCATTACTTTTAGCAACACAAAATTTTAGGATATCCGGACAAGCCAAACCAAAAAGCACCAAGCCCATGAGAGCTGTCACAGCATATATGGCTTTTTTAATGTTCTCTCCGATACGTCTAAGCGGCAATTCGCTAAAAAGAGGCAGCAACTCAGCTCTTTCCAAATAAGCCCCCATAGGATGTGAATAAGTAAACATTAAAAACAATTCGGCAAAAAAAAGGGCCATAAGCAAGGCACAACCCCAACCTAAAATTTGCGCGAACAGCACGGTAAGCAGCACCAAAGCGCCGATTAAACCGATAATGGCCAAACCGCCTCCCCAATAAACCAAACCGGCTATAAACTCACGTTTTTTCTTTAAACTTGAAAGATTATCTTTTGAATTGCTCACCTTTTCGGTCCGCCTAACCCCTGAAGAAAAAATACAAATTGAAAGTTTGCCGCCACTATTATACATTATGACACGGCTACTCAAGGCTATACAATACTTAAACAAATTCGGGGAGGCTGCTTCCACAGCGCCGCAATGGACTCTATACTTTCTCTTTTTCATAAAGCTGCTGCTCAAAACGGCAATCGACAAGCTATTGTCTCGAACAATCAAGCGCTCACTTATGAGCAGCTGAAAAATATCAGTAACCGTTTTGCCGCTTATTTTATTCAGCGAGGCTTAGGCCCCGGTAAAACAGTGGCCATTTTGCCACAGCAATCATTGTATATACCAGCCCTTATTTTGGCTGTACTTAAAGCAGGAGCGGCTTATCTCCCTTTAGATACAAACTACCCTCCTGAGCGGCTGAAGTTTATGCTAGGCGATGCTCAAGCTGATTTTCTTATTTATGAAGAAGAGCAAATTATTAGGTTCCTCGATTACCAAGGGCCAAAATTACCTATACAAAAGCTGCTCAATTTACCAGTCACAAAAATACAATTACCAAACGAAGAACAGTCAGAAGAGAATCTTGCCGTAATACTGTATACCTCAGGTTCAACCGGCCTACCTAAAGGTATAAAAATTCCTCGGAGAGCTCTCAACCATTACATCAATATTTATAAAGAACTGACCGGCCTCAATTGGCAAAGTCGCACTTCTTCCTATGCTAGCTTCAGTTTCGACGCTCACATTTTAGAAATATACCCTCCGCTGTGCAGCGGCTCTACGCTTTATTTTATACCCAAAGAAATTCGCCTCAATTTTCCAAAACTGAGCCGCTTTATAGAAGATAATCACATAAGTCACGTTTTTATGACTACTCAAGCAGCTTTCCAATTTGTCAACCGTTTTGACAGTCAATCATTGCGCCTACTAATTACCGGCGGCGAAAAAATGCCGTCTTTTAAGCCCGACAAACATTATCGCCTTCTCAATCTCTACGGCCCCACAGAAACGCTTTGCAGTGTAAGCGGCTTTTTTGTTGACAAATACTATGAAAATATTCCCATAGGCTACCCTCATAGCGGCAGCCGCCTTTACATCTTTGACGAAAAGCAGCGCCTCTTACCGGCCGGTCAGTGGGGTGAGCTCTACATCGCCTCACCGCAAATTATGCTGGGTTATGTAGGACGTGAGCATGAAGAAAAAAAAGCTCTACGCCCCAATCCTTTTTATAATCCGCAGCACGACGCCCCCTATTATCGCTATTTATATCGCAGCGGCGACCGGGCGATGCTGACGCCTAAAGGCTGCTGCCTAATCGGCGGCCGTTTAGACAGGCAAGTAAAAGTGCGCGGTTTTAGGGTGGAATTGGGCGAAATAGAAGAATGTTTCAACAAATATCCGGGGGTAACCGGCGTAGCTGTCAAAGCTTGGCCTTCAGCTCAAGGACTAATTTTGGTAGCCTACTTTACGGCTGAAGGCCCTCTGGACGAAGAACAAATGCTAGCTTTTTTCGCCCAACGCAAACCGCACTATATGACAGCGCGGCTTGTTCGCTTAAATAAACTGCCCTTAACCGTCAACAGTAAAATTGATTATGCATCTTTACCACCTTTAAAAACTACATCAACAATAAACGCTAAACCGATCTTGAACTCCGAAATGGTAGAGAGCGAACAAGCAAATTTGGCTACGGACGCATCAAATCAAGCACTGCTTAGGCGTATCGTAAGCGCCATTATTAAGCAAGAACACTTTTCCGGCCAAGACGATTTGTGGGATTTAGGTCTCAATTCCTTGGGTTTAATCAATTTGCTGAGCGAAATTTACCGACAGACTGGAATCAATTTGGAAGTGAGTGATGTTTATCGTTACAGAAGTTTAGAAACTTTGACTCTACATTTGGACGAGCTGGCCGGAAAGACAAGTAAAAATAATGACGCCGAGGCGGAAAAACATACCTCCTACCCTTTGAGCGCCGTGCAGCGCGGCGTCTATTTAGACGCAGTTCGCCGACCAAACAAATGCATTTACAACAATCCAATATTGATAAAATTTGCTAAGAGCAATACTAATTGGAAAAACTTGCAAACTGCCTTAGAGCAGGTACTCGCCGCCTACCCAAGCTTGAAGACTTATTTAAGGGAAAGCTTAAACGACACAGGTGAACTTGAAGCTCGCCTCTATACGGACGCACCGGAGCCTTTTCGAATAGTCGTAAAAGAGATAGAAGACCACGAACCTAAGACTGACAGAGACTATACCATAGAGCCCTTTATATTCTTACGAGAACAAGAATTTTTTCAGACGCAAGCTTATTTGAGCCGTTTTTCTTTATTGCATAATCAAAATTATATTTACTTATTCTTTGATATCCACCATATTATTATCGATGGACAAAGTATTACTCTCTTATTACGAAGTTTAGCTCGAGCTTATGAAGGACGACAGCTTGTTCAGGATAACTATCAAGCTTTTAATTACAACCTTCAAGAAGAAGCTGAGCAAAAAGAGAGACAAGTCCTAAAAGAGGCAGCTCGCAAGCATTTTCGCCAATTACTGGGCTCAGAAACTCAAGATATGACTTTACCCGGAGCCAAGCTGGCCTTAGGTGAACGTTTTCAAGGGCGCTTTCTCAATCTGAGTATAGACAAAAACAAAGCTGCACAATTGGCAGAGACCTGTCGCCAATTGCATATTACTCCCAATGCCCTATGTTGCGCGGTCTTTGGCTTTGTGCTGGCTTGCTTTAAAGGACAGGATCAAGCGGTTTTTAATTCCATATGCAATATACGTCCTAAAGCCAACCTCAATTCGGCCTTAGGTATGTTTACTCGCACTTACCCCATAAAAGTGGATTTAAGTAGCGACTTGACCATAAGCGAATTTGCGCAACAAATACAAAAAGAGATTTCTGCCAATTTAGGATTTTCGGAATATTCCTATGCAGAATTGATGGCCGACTTTGATCTCAGAAATTTGCCATCATTGATTTATCAAGGCGATTTTTTGGAATCATTTGCTTTTAACGGACAGCAACTAGCCTTGCAACATTTGGCTCACGAAGAAAATGCCATTTTGGCCCTGGAAATTTACCTTAGCGATCAAGGATTGCATCTGCGAGTTTCTTGGCAAGAGCCATTATACAACAGGGATATAGCCCAAAATTTAGCCGAAACATATTTAACAGCTTTACTGAGCTTTACAGAAGCGGATAAACTCAGTCAGGTAAAATTGCTTTCAGCCGAAGCGCAAAATAAACTGCGCCTTTGTAATGATACAGATGAGCCCTACATATATAGCCCTACCATCAGACGTTTTGAAAAGGCAGCAGCCCAATACTCCGATCGAGTGGCTATTATCAGCTCAGACGGTAACTTAACTTATGCACAATTAAATGCTCAAGCCAACGCTCTGGCCCATTTTATAAAGAATAAAATAGGCAATTTACGCAATGTGCCTATAGCTATAATGAGCAATCGTTCACCTTACGCTTATATTGCTCGTTTAGCTGTAATGAAAGCGGGCGGAGCCTTTATGCAACCGGATCTCGATTGGCCTGCCCTCAGATTGATCGCCGTATTAAAAGAGAGTCAGACTCCCCTGGTTTTAACAGCCATCAATAACCAGCGACTGAACGAATTGCACCAAGCTATAAGTTCGGCCGCCTTAAATCTTAATATTGTCGATTTGCATCAGTTTAACTGGAGCTATTATGATCAACACAATTTAGTCGAAATTAAACATCTAGCTGACGATTTAGCTTACATTATTTATACTTCAGGCTCTACAGGAACCCCTAAAGGAGTTATGATTGAAGAACATAGCCTCTCCCATTTGGCGACCCCTTTAAAAGGCAACGCTCAATATTGGGCTTTGATAAAAGATAACCGAATTTGCTTAGCTTGGTCTTCTTTGGCTTTCGATGTGTCAATTTTAGAGTTTATAGCGCCGCTAAGCTCAGGCTTAAGCGTGGTATTGGCTTCGGAAAGGGAAATTCACAATCCTAATCTTTTGGGACAAAGTATGCTTAACCATCAAGTTGAAGTAATGGCTTGCGTCCCTTCTTACTTACTAAATAGTCTGGAAGCGAAAGAATTCTGCCAAGCGATCAAAAAATTGAAAACAATTATTTTAGGCGGAGAGCATTTTTTACCTTATCTCTACGAACGGCTAAAACAAATCAATCCCCAACTGCATATCTTTAATTGCTACGGCCCTTCGGAAACGACTGTAGCTTGCAGTGCGCATCAAATCACTCAAAAAGATGACGTTAGTTTGGGTCGCCCCATGGCTAATACAAAATGGACTGTCTTAAATCGTTTTAAACAAATTTTGCCCTGGGGAGCTGTTGGAGAATTAGCTATTTCCGGCACAGGCGTAGGACGCGGCTATTTAAATGATCCCCAACGAACCGCTGAAACCTTTATCAATTTACTCAACTGTCGCGCTTACCGAAGCGGAGATTTAGCGTGGTGGGACAACAAAGGACAAATGCAAATCTTGGGCCGTTTAGACAATCAAATTAAACTTAACGGCAGACGTCTTGAATTAGACGAAATAAAAAATATATTGCTAAGCTGCCCAGGAATAAATTCTGCCACTGTCCTTATAAAAGAAACAAATGCTCAAAAACAAATTTATGCCTACTTTACCGAGAAGGCCGATACTTCTGTAAATATAGAAGCAGTAAAAGCTGCTCTGCGCCAACAATTGCCTGCTTATATGATTCCAGGCGCTTTGGTAAAACTAGACAAATTGCCTTTAAATACCAATGGTAAGTTAGATATAAAATCTTTGCCCGAGCCTAACGTCCTCAGTAAACAAAAGTACGAAGCTCCGCACGATCAAATAGAAAAAAACTTCTGCTCTATTTTTCAGGAAGTTTTACATTTACCCAATCCTGTCGGCAGAAATGACAACTTTTTCGATTTAGGAGGCGCTTCTTTAAGGGTAACCAAGGTAGTGTTGGCTGCGGAGCGTCACGATAGCAATATCACTTACGGCGAAGTATTTAATTACCCTACTCCCGCCGCTTTAGCTAATCTAGTAAGGCAAAAAAAGCAACATCTCGCAAAAATTATCTCTACTCCACAAGATATAGCTAACTATGATTATACAGCCATACATAACCTACTGACTCAAAACACCTTGCAAGGTTGGAATCCTCAGCAAAAACAAGACCCCGGCAATATTCTGCTCACCGGAGCTACAGGTTTTTTAGGCATCCATATTTTACGCACTTTTTTGGAAAATTATTCCGGCCATTGCTGTTGTTTAATGCGCAAAGGTAAACAAAAAAGCTTAAAGTCTCGCTTGCAAGGACTTTTAGTTTACTATTTCAGTTCCGATTTTGAAGAATATTTTTTAAACGACCGACTTACTCTCATTGAAGGAGATATTACCGACAAAGAAACCTTTACCAAATTGCAGGAATTATCTGTTGATACACTCTTTAATTGTTCGGCCAACGTACGACATTTCGAAGCAGATGATCTTTTAGATAAAGTTAATGTTGAAGGTACAAAAAACATTGCTGACTTTTGCTTAGCTAAAAAGATTAAGCTCATCCATATTTCCACCGGCAGCGTAGCCGGATTCTCCTTAGACGGAACGCCCAATCCTTTTGAGCCCATGAATGAACATATGTTCTACTTTGGCCAACAAATGGACAACAAATATATGCTCAGTAAATTTAGAGCTGAACGCTTCATCTTCGAATATATGCTTAAAGGCTTAAAGGCAAAAATTATGCGCGTCGGCAACCTTATGGCCCGCAATCAAGACGGAGAATTTCAAATTAACCTAAAAGCCAACAGCTTTGCTAATAAGTTGCGAGCCTATCACACTATAGGCTGTATCAGCTACGAAGATTCCGGCGCTAGCGTCGAACTTTCCCCTATCGACTTTACCGCTGAAGCTATTTTATTACTTGCTCAAACTCCAGATTGTTGCTGTTTATTTCATCCCTTTAGCAATCGCGCCATATATATGTATGATTTAGTAAAAGTAATGCGCCGTCAAGGCTTAATTATTAACCAATGTTTACAAGAACAATTTATAAAAGCGTTTCGAGAGGCTCTCCAGGATCAAGATAAGACAGAAAAATTTTCCAGTTTAATCGCTTACCGCAGTTTAACTGAAGGACATACGCTAAGTGAGCTAAAAGCTGACAATGCTTACACCATGCAGGCGCTTTACCGTTTCCAATTTAATTGGCCTCTAGTCAGCGAAGCCTATTTAAATAAATTTATCAATTCGTTGGACAGTCTGGGCTTTTTTGATGACTTTATGTAATACTGTATTTAAGGCGCCGTTATGTTGTACAATATCAGGGAACGAATTTGAAATTAAAAGGCTCGCAAAAAGTAGAAAGGTGGTAGTACCCTTATGAGCAGTTTTAAAAGTGGCAATCCGGCCCTAGCCGATTCAAGGCTGCAAGCTATTTACGATGAACGCATTCCTGCGCAAGCTAAGCGCCTAACTATAGAAGGCGTAATGAACAAAACCGCCATTTTAACAGCTATAACTTGTGCTATGGGTTTACTTTCAACTTTCGCTTTGCATACCCAGCTTGTTTCTATAGAAACATTTTTCTTAGGCAGCTTGATTATTTCTATATTCACTTTGCTTTTGGCCGTCGCCATTTGTTTTAAGCCTGAATTAGCTCAATATATTTCCCCAGTGTACGCCGCTTGCGAAGGCATTACCTTAGGTTTTATCACAGCTATCTTTGAAATAGAGTTTCCCGGTATAGGCACTCAAGCTTTGCTTTTAACTTTTGCCATAACTTTTGGCTGTCTGACTCTCTATCGTTCCAATATTATTAAAGATAAATACTTAAACGGTAAACTAGTTATGATGGGGCTGCTAGCCTTAATTGCCAGCTATGCGCTCGGTTTCTTTATGAAATTGGCAGGATGCAATTACAACGCAGTTTTAGACGGCAATCCGCTCTTATCTATAATAGCAAGCGTAGCTATCATTGCCTTTTTCTCCTATGTACTCCTTAACGACTTTAAAACCGTTCGTCAAGCGGCCAGAAAAGATTTGTCGCAAAATATGGAATGGTATTTTGCTTTTTCCATTTTGCTCACCTTAATAAATATATATCTTGAAGTATTGCGCTTATTGTCCAAATTACGCAGAAGATAAAGCAAAATAAAAAATTTAAATCCTAAGCTATTACGCCCCGATTAGTTTCATCTAACTCGGGGCGTAAAAATAACCATTAACGCTTAAGCAACTTAGCTGCCTGCGTAGCATAAGCAGAGTCTCGGCTTTCACTTACTCTGATTAGCAATCTAGTACCACGTTCTTTCTGTTTTTTGTTATCTTGCTTAATCAGTAAACTACCCAAACGATAGGCGGCGTGATCATTATAACTGACAGCTAAGGAGCGTTCGTAACAACTTACTGCCTGTCCACTATTGGCAGATGTACCCTTGCCGTAGAGGTAACGATCGCCTAAAGAGGCAAAACGTTTAGCGCTCTCTTTAGAAGAATAATCTAAGGGATAAATATAATTTAGGGGATCGGCTAAATACTTAAAAGCTTTTTCCTGGTCTGGTTCAATTGACCAACGACCAGCAGCGACTTCCCCACTGTTATAAATATCACTCAATTCCAAGCAAGCTAAACCGTCTCCCAAATCGGCCGATTTTTGCAGCAATTCCAGATAGTGTTCGACTCTAACTTCTTCCGCTTTAACATTTTGGGGATCGGCTAAAATCAGATAGTGAGCTTGCAAACGGTAAACAGGACGATAATTTAAGCCCTTGAGTTTTTCCAACAATTTACTCCAAAATTGTTGATCAACTTTCTGCGGGTGAGCCTCAGCATAATTAGCTAAAGCAATAATTGATTGCAAGTCTCCCTTAACAGCAATATATCTATAAACAATCGAAGCTTGATCATGATCGCCGCGTCTTTCCAAAAGCTGAGCCAAAGCTGTGCGAGCAGGTAAATATTCTAAATCTATAGCCTCAGAAGCTAAATTATACGCCCGATAACGATCATTTACATCATGACTAACTTTAGTATAACGAGCATATAAAGCTTCACAGAGACTGAAATACTGAGCGGCACTGACACTGTGAACAATCGCTTCCAGATCGACTTCACGCTCCAACTTAGTAATCACTTTGTCAAGATATTGAGGACAAGTTTCCAGAGCTAAACGCAATTCCGGAGCAAAAAACTTTTGTTCTGAATCAAGCCACGTTTGTAAAGCTAAAGCACAATATTTTTTTCTTTGCTCAATATTGGCATAAGGAGAACGCTCCGGAGTATGCAAACGAGCCAAACCGCACCAGCCTAAGTAATAACCGTCATCGGCAGCTTTAGTATAATAATTTTTGGCCATAGCAAAATTAGGTACAGTACCTATACCATAGTCGTAGCAAACACCCAAACCGTAGAGAGCGTAACCATCTTGATGAGAAACACCTTCTTTATAAAGTTCAAAAGCTTTTTGCCCATCAAAAGCCACTCCCCAGCCATGCAAATAAAGTTTAGCCAACTGGGCATAAGCTGGATAATAATCATCAGCAATGGCCTTTTCTAAAAGCTTAGCCGCCTCCTTATAATTGGTATAAACCTTATCACCGTTGATATAGGTGAGAGCCAAGTTATAGACAGCCTCGGAATCACCTTCACGAGCCATTTGGATAAGTTTAGTTTCAAAAGTCGTGTCAGGAATTTGTGCTTGAGCCGGAATGCAACAAAAAGAAGCCCAACCACTCAAAGAAACGCCCAACACCAAAGCAGTAAAATAATGATAGAACTTCCTGTGCATAGCTAACTCCTCCACCAATAATAAGATCAAGCGGCCTTCGGCCTAAATAACTGCCGCCAAGCTGTTATTTACTTAAAAGAACAACGGCCGAAAATTCAACCGAACCTTCGACCGTCATTTTTATAAACTAAGCGTTAAAGCCTTTTTAACCAACAACAAAGTTCATAAGCTTATTAGGTACATAGATAACTTTGCGAATAGTTTTATCGGCGATACTAGAAGCTACTTTAACACTGGCTTTGGCATTCTCTTCTAACTCTTCCTTGGATAAATCCTTGGAAACACGAATCATATCGCGCATCTTACCATTAACCTGAATGACCAAATTAAAGTCATTCTCTACCAAATGTTCTTCATCATGCTCAGGCCAAGCGGGACGACTTTCAAAAATACCCTTTTCATGACCCAAGAAAGCCCAAAGCTCTTCGGCAGCATGAGGAGCTACCGGAGACATCACAATGATATACTGTTCTAAAGTTTCCTGAGCAATCGACCCTTTTGCTCCACGAGTAATAAGGAAGTTGCTCCACTCCATCAAAGCGGCAACCACGGTATTGAGATGTAAGCGAGAGAGATCTTCATTAATCTTTTTAATGAAGCGGTGAGTAGCCTTCAAAATTTCCGGATCGGTCTCTTTACCAGGAGTAATCTTACATTCGGTAATGAGAGTCCAAATACGACGAATCCAACGGTAAACGCCTTCAATGCCGGAATCATTCCATTCGGCATCTAATTCAGGCGGCCCAATAAAGAGCAAATAAGCACGCAAAGCATCAGTACCGTACTTTTTAACCAAATCATCAGGATTGACAACGTTACCCTTAGATTTGCTCATTTTCTCCAAGCGGCCGGAGTGACCGACTTTGGTAATCATACCTTGGTTAAATAAGCGAGTAAAGGGTTCTGTAAAGCCCACTAAACCTAAATCATAAAAGATCTTGGTGTAGAAGCGTGAGTAGAGTAAATGCAAGACAGCATGCTCAATACCGCCTACATAAAGATCGACGGGATTCCAAAAATCGACATCTTCACGACGCCAAGCAGCGTCTTGGCAGTCGGAAGACGGATAACGCAAGAAGTACCAAGAAGAGCAAATCCACTGAGAGATGGTATCAGTATCACGCTTAGCTGGACCGCCGCACTTAGGGCAAGTGGTGTGGACAAATTCAGGCAGAGAAGCTAAAGGAGAAGCGCCAGTGCCGGAAGGCTGGTACTTTTCCACGTGAGGCAACAAGACTGGCAGCTGATCTTCGGGAACAGGCACAATACCACACTTGTCACAATAAACCATAGGAATGGGAGCGCCCCAGTAACGCTGTCTGGAAACTAACCAGTCACGCAGACGATAATTCACTACAGCCTTACCGATATTGAGCTTTTCTAACTTTTCGACCACAGCTTTGCGACCGACGTTAGACTCCATACCGGAAAATTCTTCGGAATTGATCATATAGCCCAATTCGCAATAAGGCTTCTCATAAGGATCAGCTCCGAATTTAGTTTGCCAGGCAGAGCTAACGGCGGCAGAATCGCTAAAATCGATACCATCAGCTTTTAAAGCTTCGGCCTGAGCGGCGGTCATAACCACTTGCTTAATGGGTAATTCGAAAGCCCTGGCAAAGTCCCAGTCACGCTCGTCGTGAGCCGGAACAGCCATAATGGCGCCGGTTCCGTAACCCATAAGTACATAGTCGGCGATCCAAATAGGAATTTTAGCGCCGTTGACCGGGTTGATAGCATAAGCGCCGGTAAATTCGCCGGTCTTCTCCTTCTGCTCCTGACGCTCCACTTCAGTGCGGGAACAGGTGCGAGTAATATAAGCTTCTACCCTTTCAGCACGATCGGGAGTGGTAATATGACGCACCAATTCATGCTCAGGAGCCAATACCATATAAGAAACACCATAAATGGTATCGGGACGAGTGGTGAAAACGGTCAAGCTTTCATTTTCATGACCATCGATAGCAAAACGAGCTTCGGCACCTTCGCTGCGGCCGATCCAGTCAATTTGCATTTTCTTAACCTTCTCGGGCCAGTCAAGATCCTTAAGATCGTCAATTAAGCGCTGAGCATATTTACTAATGGCAAAGAACCATTGAGGTAACCCCTTTTTAGTTACTAAGGTGCCGCAGCGCTCGCAGCGTCCCTCTTTTACTTCTTCATCGGCCAAACCGGTGGCACAGGAAGGACACCAGTTAATAGGGGCTTCTTTTTTATAAGCCAAACCAGCTTCATAAGCTTTTAAGAAGGTCCATTGAGTCCATTTATAATATTCCGGCAAAGAAGAGTTGACTTCGCGATCCCAGTCATACATAGAGCCCATATCTTTGAGCTGGCGACGCATATTGGCAGTAGCGGCCTTAGTTTGAGCTACCGGGTGGACGCCGCGTTTAATAGCGGCATTTTCAGCAGGCAGTCCGAAAGCGTCCCAACCCATGGGATGGAGCACCTGACGGCCGTGCAAAGTCATATAACGGCTCATTACATCAGAAAGCACATAACCGCGCCAGTGGCCTACATGAAGTCCCTCACCGGAAGGATAAGGAAACATATCAAGGCAGTAATATTTGGGACGGCTGTCACTCTTAACAGCGTGATGTAGTTTTTTAGCTTCCCAAATATCGCGCCATTTTTGTTCAAAACTAGCCGGATCGTATTGCATGGAAAATACTCCTTAAATTAAGAAAAAATCTCAGGCTCTGCTGTCCATAAAAAATCGGCGAAAGGCTTTCGCGTCGGTACTGACTCCTCCTTTTTTAGGAATTGACAGAGCCTAAGCAAAACAGCTATCAAGTTAATAAACCCAAACGATACCGCGTGGGCCTTGACCAATAGCCAAACGGCCCAATTGTTTGCCAGTACCCATATCGATTACAGACAGATCGTTAGTGTTAAAATTAGTGACATAACACATAGAGCCATCAGGAGCGAAACACAAGTCACGCGGCCCTACTCCGACAGCAGTGCGAAAACGCAAGCTGGGGCGATCTAAAGGAAAGATCGAAACATCGTTAGAGATAGAATTGATCACAACCACTTGATCTTTGGGAGATACGCCCACAATACTGGCACCAGAGCCTACGGGAACTTTACTCAAAAGGCGCATATCGGTAGTTTTATAAATACCGACCTTACTTTCCGAAGGCAAAGCCACAATTAGGCGGCCATTATCTTTGGATAAGTCTAAGCCGCCGACGGTAGGGCCTACACTCATTTGTTTAAATATTGACCAGTTAAAAAGATCGACTACAGTTAAAAGACCAGTACTCTCATGCGAGATAAACATTTTGGCGCCATTTTTGGAAATACGCATCAAACTGGGAGCTAATCCGTTTAAGGGCAATACACGCACTACCTGAAAAGAAGGCACGTGCAGTTCAATCAGAGAACAAGTGGAAGACTCTAGGACGTATAGTCTAGCTCCATCGGTAGAAAAACATACATCGACAGGAACTTTCATTTCTTCATCAGTATAATTGTTGCCAAAGCGCATATTGCCGCTTTCAATAACAGAAATGCAACCGGTTTTGGGCTGAGCTACAGCTATATAGCGATTATCTGGCGAAACAGACATACGTTCCGGATTTTGCCCCACAGAGAAAGTGCCTTTGACGCGCACAGTTCTAGCATCTACCACACTCATAGAGTCCCCCAAAAAGCAGGAAATCAGCAAACGCGGCGCGGTTAGCCCCTGAGCTTGAGAAGGCATAGGCTCTGTGCAGAAAAAAACCGCTACCATTAGGGGCAGCAAATATAAGAACAGCTTCAATTTATTCATAAATAAAAATTATCCCTTCACGGCTGAAGTTGGCGTACATATTCTCGACTGAACCGAGCGGCCTTTTATAGCAAAGGGAGGCCAGCGCAGCTTAGAGAAACCGGATATATGTTTAAAAGACTGCTTTTTTATACTTGTTCCCTAACTCTCCTTTTAAGCGGGGCCGGTTTAGCCAAACCACAAGCTCCGGTACATCCTGCCAATGTGGGCGTTTTTCAAACTCAGAATCAAAAGACAACCGCGCCGACCACGCTTAAAGTTGACAATTTAGCAGCTCCTGCCATCACTGCGAAGCCAACTTTAAAAACTCAACTTTGGGAAGCGCTATATATTCCCTTAGACGATCGTCCTTGCAATTGGCTCTTTCCTGGCCAAATTGCTCGCATAGGCGGCGGCAGTTTAATTGTGCCCGAGCGCTCGTGGTTAGGCAAAGCCTACACGCCTGGGCAGCCGCAAAAGTTGAAAGCTTGGTTGCGCGACCAGCCTATATATTCTAACGCTATTATTTCAGCCGATATGCTGGCCTATGGCGGTTTGATAGCTTCGCGCACCGCTAAAATAAGCACAGCCGAAGCTTTGGAAAATTTGCAAATTTTGCCGGAATTGGCTAGAAAAGGCCAGCATTTGGAAGTATTAGCTATTGTGCCGCGCCTTTCGTTGCGCACTTCCGACGGCCAAGCGCCCTACGAAACTAGTTTGCGCAATTGGGCTGCCCGTGGTGAGGCTAACCCGCCAGCCAACGTGCCAGAAAAGTACTTCCGTGAATATTTGCAAGTACGAAACCGCAATTTAGAAGTTTTGTACAATTTGTTGCGTTTTACCGCTCAAGGTACTATCGATCATTTGGTTATTGGCCAAGACGACGCCGCTTCTAAAGGTATTCATATTAGTGAATTAACTCAGCTTAAAGCTAAAATAAAAGAACTTGATATCGAAAACAAAGTCGATATTATGTGTGGCGCTGATGAGCTAGCTTCCAATATGACTGCGGGGTGGCTAGCTAAAGAAGCTAACTATACTCCGCATATTGAATTAGATTATTCCGACCCAGATTATAAAGACAAAGTTCCGCCTATGGAGGCTTTCACTTTAGCTCAAACTGCTCGCCTTCACTTAGATTTAAGCGGTGCTACCGAAACTGAAGGCACAGGCACAGTTATCTTCGTAGAAACTCCCAGCGATAAGCCTTTTGCCGCTCCTACTTTAGAAGGCGACGACAAAACCAAAACGCAAGCCGAAAATTTATTAGAGCGTATTAACAATAAATTTGTTGATCAAAGAAAAAGACCTTACGGTTTGGCCGATTTACATTTAGTCAACCGCGCTGAGCCTATTTTTGCTCAAACAATTATAGATAATGTGCCTATTTGGGAATTAGCTTGTTATTCAGCTTGGAATACGCCCTCAAATTCTTTGGGCACAGCCATAGCCCAAGCTTGTGCCGCCCAAATTGCCTTAGTTAAAGGCAAAAACTGGACAATATATCGTCGTTTGGAAAGTGAAAAAACCCAACAAGCTTTTACTGTCGCTCGCTTAATAGACGATTATGCTTATCAAGCTGTCATTAGACAAAATTTAAGCAAAGAATACAAAAATATCAACATTAAGGCCGATCCGCTGCTCAATCAAGCTGGCCCAGCCGGTTTAGCTGCTCGCCAAGCTGCAATTCCTTGGGCACAACAATTGTGGGACGAAAAACTTTTAGGCCAAAGTTACTACTCTCCAACCGTAGGTCAAAAAGTTGTCTTCCGCAGTATGTTCTTAGAAATCGTCTTACCCTGGCCACGCCTTTTTGAAATAGAAGAGCGCTTAAATATAACTTTAGCTACCGAAGACGTAGTCTATTAGGACACGTTTAGTCTAGCTTTTTAGCCTGCGCTTTATTAGAAGTACGATAAAGAGCAGGCTTTTTTAGTCCATCTCCGTAGTATATTTATATATATAGCGGCAAAAATATAAACTGACCGCGTTTTTACTATTTAGGGAGAATTTTTCTATGACAGTTTTGCTTTTAACAAGTGCGACTTTAGGTACGGTGAACCAATTAGCCAACGAGACAACGGAAAAAGGTCTGGAATTTGGCAAAACTATGATGGCTAAATTTTTGCACAATTTGGAAAATAAAGCTAAAGATATAGATACTATTATTTGTTACACCGAAGGCGTATTTAATGCTGTGCGCGGCAGCGATGCAGCTTTATCCCTTTCTTTTATGCAAGATTCAGGCGTAAAAATTCTGCTCTGCTCTACTTGTTTAGAGCACTATCATTTAGAAGCTGAACAAGTAGTAGGCACAGTTTCTGATATGGCTACCATTGCTGCCACGCTTATCCAAGCTGACAAAGTGATTAAGCCCTAACCAGCAGTTTTAAACTGCGCTATAGCTCAAGACAAGAATAGCCAAGCTTTGGGGCTGATATGTAGCAGCCAAAGCTTGGCTATTTATTTTATTTGGGCAAATAATACAAACGGCACTCGCGTACTATGTTGGCTAATATTAAATGGGAACGTCTCCAGGATACAAATCTAAGCCAGAATCAGTTTCATTTTGGCCATTATTGCTAATATGGCCTTGATTTGAGGAAGCACGATTAGGTACGGATATAGTAAAGCCATTATTGGGGCCAAAAGATACTGTTTGCTTACCGCCGTTATTAGACGAAGTGTAAGTTTCCGAGGAGACATTTTCGTCTTTATTATAGAAACCGCCGTATTGCTTGAGGAATTTCAACTTCAAATTGCCAATAGGGCCGTTGCGATGCTTAGCTACAATAATTTCGGCAATATTTAATTCTGTACTTTGTTTATTGTAATATTCGTCGCGATACAAAAATGCTACCAAGTCAGCGTCTTGCTCAATAGCGCCAGATTCGCGCAAGTCGGAAAGTAAAGGCCTTTTATCCTGACGACTTTCTACATTACGACTCAGCTGAGACAAAGCCACAATAGGTACATCCAGTTCCTTGGACAAACCTTTAAGTTGACGAGAAATTTCGGAAATTTCAAAGATCCTCTCCGAACTGCCCCTATTAGTGCTATTGCCTCTAATAAGCTGTAAATAGTCGATAATAACTAAATCTACCCCGTTGCGCTTTTTCATACGACGCAATTTAGCTTTCATGTCTAAAATGGTAACGCTACCACTATCATCTATAAAAATAGGCGCCTTACTGAGCTGATCAACTGCTTGAGCCAATGCCCCCCAATCGTTTCCGCTGAGTTTACCGCTACGCAAACTTTGAGCATTAACTTTAGCTACCGAGCACATCATGCGCTGGCAAAGATCTTCGCGAGGCATTTCCAAAGAAAAGATAGCTACTTTGCCTGGCTTTTCAGCCAAAGCTACATTGATGGCTATAGAAAGAGCAAAGGCTGTTTTACCCATACTGGGACGAGCTCCAATCACAATAAGATTAGCCGGGTGCAATCCATTGGTAAGTTCGTCTAATTCGGTAAATCCTGTCGCTACTCCGGAAACGGTCTTGCCTTCTTCAAACCTTCGGTAAGCTTCGTCAAAGGTGTTTTTTAAAGCATCAGCGATAGGCTCAAGCTCGCCGCGAGAACGCGAATTGCCTACGCCGAAAATAACTTCCTCAGCTTGATCGACACGCTGAGGCAACTCAACTTCCTGATCGACAGCCAAGCGACTAATCGCTTGACCAGCTCGCAAAAGACGTCTGGAAAGAGCGTCATCAGCCACTATCTTGGCATAAGCGGTGACATGAGCCGAACTTCTTACAGCATCGATAATATCATTTAAGCGAGCTACGCCGCCGCAGTGCTCCAATTTGCCATGTTCGCGCAAGTAGTTACAAACAGTAAGAAGATCGATTATGCCGGTATTTTCGGCTAAATAGACCATCGCAGCGTAAATTTCTTGGTACGCCTTCTGATAAAAATCTTCCGGCCCGGTTAAAATTTCCGAAACTTTATCAAAAGCCTCGGGGTCGATTAAGCAGCTGCCCAAACAAGCCTGCTCAGCCTCTTCATTATGAGGTGGCAAAAGTAAGCTATTCTCCACAGAACCTAAGCTCATAAAAAAATTCCCTTCCCTAAATGCAAAAGCCCGCTTCAGCTGCAGAAGCGGGCCCTCAAAGCGAATGCTTTTACGTTGCGCCAACTTAAGCTTTTTCTACTTTGATCTTCAAATTGGCTTTCACTTTGGGGTGAAGCTTAATCGATAAGGTAAACTCACCCAGTTTGCGAATAGGCTCATCCAATTTTATGGACTTTTTATCAACAGTTTCGCTAAACTGAGCAGCTACAGCCTCAGCCACATCCTGAGCGGTGATGGAACCAAAAAGCTTATCTTGAGCACCACAATTGGCTTTTATCACCAAAGGTTTGGCTTGAAGGCGTTCAGCCTGAGCCTGAGCCGCCTCTTGTTCACGCTTTTCTTGAGCTTGACGATCCTTTTTTTCTTTTTCGGCTGCACGCAAACGTCCCTCGGAGGCTACTTCAGCGAAGCCGCGAGCCACTAAGAAATTGCGACCGTAACCGTCGGATACGTTGTGCAATTCACCTTTTTTGCCAACTTTAGGCACATCTTTAAGCAATATAACCTGCATTGCGATAACCTCCAACTGTTTTAAACATTGTTCATAGTTCTTACTAACTATAAAATTTTCCAACAGACGCTATATTTCTACCTTTAGGCTGGATAACATGCGACAAAGCCAATACTTCCGGACTTAATTTCCCGCCTGTCTCCTTGTACACAAAAAAAACGACCTCCCCAACTACCTGCAACAGATAACAAGGGAAGCCGCCTTTCGGTGAGCATAAATATCAGCTTATACGGTGTAGGGCAACAAAGCGATATAACGAGCTCTCTTCACAGCGGAAGTGACCATACGCTGGTGACGGGCGCAAGTACCAGAAATGCGGCGGGGTAAAATCTTACCGCGCTCACTGGTATACTTACGCAAAGTGGCAACTTCCTTATAATCGATCTCTTCAATTTTGTTAGCGCAGAAATGACAAACCTTCCTGCGAGGCCTACGGCCTCGACGCTCTCCACGAGCCATATTGAACCTCCGAACTTAAATAGAACCCATATGGGGCTAAAAATATATCAACTACACCTAGAAGGGGACATCCATATCACTGCCGCCATCCAAATCATCTTCCATATCATCAGCTATGGGATCGGGAGCAGCGGAACGGGAGTAAGACTGAGAACCTCCGACAGCACCACCCTGTACATCGGACTTACTTCCCAAAGCTTGAACATCATCAGCCACAACATTGACAAAAGTTCTGTAGCTACCGTCGGGCTGTTGCTGACTATCGATTTGTAATCTTCCTTCTACAGCAACCTGACGTCCCTTGCGCAAGTAATTAGCGCAGAAACTAGCCGTATAATCCCAAGTGACAACGGGAATAAAATCGGCACTCTTTTCCGCATTCTTACTGCGACGATCTACAGCCACAGTAAAAGTAGTCCTCTGCTTGCCCGAAGTAGTAGTTTTACTCTCCGGATCACGAGTGAGACGACCTATAAGAATAACTCTATTGAGTACTGACATCTCGGACTACCCTCCTAAAAACTTTTATTTCAAAGTAGCCAAACGGCTTGAACCTTCTAAGCAAAGAAATACTAGTTGACGCTCACTACCATGCAACGCAATACTTCATCGCTATTTTTCATAACACGACGAAGTTCATCGGCAACAGCGCTCTCAGAGTCGAAACGCATGGTAACATAGTAGCCTTCGGCTTTATTATTCACTTCGTAAGCAAAACGGCGTTTGCCCCAATTATTGACGTTGACGACCTGACCGCCCTCGTTTACTACCTGGTTCTGATACTGTTCAACCTTGGCAGCGACAGTTTCCTCACTGAAATCAGGAGTGAGGATGTAAGTAATTTCGTATTTGCGCACAGCGCAAACCTCCTTCCTTCGGCCTTTCAGGCCCGCATCATAAGCGCGACTCCATCCTTACCGCGAAGACGCCACCTCTGCCGCTTTCCAGCTTTAATCGTATCGTTATATACTTACCAGAAACGGACAGATATACGGGCAGGAAGAGCTCCCTGGCTATAGTCAAGCCGGAAGCAACGCTCATACAGAGCTGCACGGCGGCCATTATAGCAAAAAAATGGCACCGGTGCAAGATGTAAGGCAGAAAAAAAGCACCTTGTCACAACTGACAAAATGCCGATTTTTTGGGAGAGACTCTTTCTCTAGGAAAATATAGTGGGCATTTGGAAGCGCATCCAATAGAGCAACCAAGTCCAAAAGGCCACGCAAATAGAAGTCCAAATGGTATTTTTAAGGATCCAAGTAATCTGAACGACAGCTTCGGATTGGTCTTCAGAAGTACGCCTCTTTTCACGCTCTACTTCCTGGCGATATTCGGCATAATATGACGAAGGGCACAAATAAGTAGAAAAAAGTGTCATTATAAAGGCAGCTCCGCCTATCCACATACCGACTTTTTCATAAGATAAATCATTATTGGATAAAGCAATCAAGGCAGCGACCACAAAAACTAAAAACTGAGCAGTGCCCTTAGGCATAAAAACATCGAAACGCGGCCCCAAAATAATGCTGTTCATTACTCTGGTAATCGATTCCGGCAAAGTTGGATTAGCATTTTCATCCCAAGCTACCGGCTGTTGCTCCTCTCCTACAAACTTTAAAAAGCAGAGAGGCGGACGCTCATTACTTTCGTTGGGGCGTCCAGAAACTTGTTTAAAGAATTCATAGTCGACGCCAATAAGACGAATTATGCAATTACGCAAAACCCACAATTCCACATTGGCTAACAAAAGAGAACATAGAAAGAAAAAAACGCCGACAATTAAAATTTTGGAAGGTTGCAGCAAAAAAGCCGCAATAGCAAAGAATAGGATAAAAACACCTATTAAAGGTAAGTCTTTGGGATCTTCGTAAGCAATCTTTACATGATTGGTAAAAACGACAATTGCCAAAATAAAAGAAACTGCCGCAAAGCCCCAACAAACAAAATTCTCCCGAAAGAAAGCTTGTGCAAATTCATAAGCTCCGTAAGTACCTATCACCAAAGCAATAATAAGCAAAGCTATGCGCAAGGGGCCGTAAGGAGCTAATTTCTGCTTAACCTCCGGATAAGCCTTACCAAATATTTCCTGCTGAATGGAGGGAGCGGCTTCAAACAGCTCGTGAAACCAACGCAAATCAGCTCTGACTTCAATAAGTCCGGCTTTGCAATTTTTCACCATACGAGGCCAAAGTTTTTTGGAATAACTTTGCCACACCCTTTCTCTACCTTTGAAACCACTCTTGGCCATAGCAACTCCGTTGTTTATTTTTATACTACGCGCAAGAAAACAGACTCATCTGCCTTCTTTGCTTTGACTCGGCCTATTACAGCCGGAGCACCCAAAAACTCAGGCAGAAGTTTCATAAGCTCAGGCACTTTTTCCTCCGCTACCGCAATTAAAAGACCGCCGGAAGTTTGAGCGTCGGCCATTAAACCAAGCACAGGTTCAGCCACATCTCCCACTACTTGCAAATAAGGTTTAACATAGTTGAAATTGGCTACCGAACCTCCGGGCACATTCCCTCTGAGGTAAGCGCCTAAAGCACCGGGCAATAGAGGCACAGCTTCGGCCTCAAATTCAAAAACCGTATGTGAAGCTCTGGCCATTTCCAGACTATGTCCAAGTAAACCGTATCCGGTAACATCGGTGCCTGCTTTGGCTCCTACAGTTACCATAGCCTGAGACGCTTCCTTATTGAGCATTTCCATAGAGCCCATTACCCACTTCAATTCATCTGGTGTAATATCCCTAAACTTGTGAGCAGTGTTCAAAACCCCAGTTCCCAACGGCTTGGTTAAAACCAAAATATCACCGGGACGAGCGCCATCTTTGCGCACCATCTTATCAGGATCGATTAAGCCCGTGACGGCCAGACCGAATTTTGGCTCGGAATCCTCCACCGTATGACCACCGGCCATAACGGCCCCTGCCTCCAATACTTTTTCCAAACCGCCCTTAAGAATAAGGCTGAGCATTTCTATACCCATAGTTTTCATATGGAAACAAGCCACATTCATAGCCGTAAAAGGAGTACCACCCATAGCATAAACGTCAGAAAGTGCATTGGCAGCGGCAATACGTCCAAAATGCAACGGGTCGTCAACTACCGGAGTAAAAAAGTCAATAGTCTGCACCAACGCTTGATGTTCGTTAAGTTTTACCACCACGGCATCATCGCCACTACTCTGACCCGCCAAAGCCCTACTGTCTAAAGGGTAATTAACTTTTTTGAGCAACTTTTCCAAATCTTTGGCTTTTATTTTAGCCGCGCAGCCGGCGCAAGAACACATTTGCGTAAGCTTCATTTCTATTTGTTTAGCATTATTTTCCATAATAGGCCTACCTTCTCCAATACGTTATATAAACACACATATAACGGCGACACTTTTGCCGACAGCTGAGTTTTACCTACCTGAGCTTACTCGAAGGTCTAGTCTTTGTTTTTTTATGTGAATACTGATCAGAATGCTAAACTATAGCGCATATAAAGTCCCTGACTGCTAACTTTAGGCCCTTCGGTGGGCATTTTCCACTCATAATTAACCATCAAACGTCTCTCTTTTTGGCGACTGAAATAGTAATTTACTCCCACTACATAACGCATAGCGCCATTAACGTCATCGTCAAAAAGATCTTGGTTGCAAATATCCAAATTAGGATCGTACCAATCAATAAAACCGACTAAATCTACATTTTTATTAACTGTATAGGCAGAGCCGACATACCATCCCAAAGCTCGACTGTTAACTTCATCGAGACCATTATATCCGTTGCTGTAGATAGCTTCCGAATCCAAGCGCAAATTATGGGTCTTCAGCTGATAATCGATACCAAAACGCTGAATAGGCAAAGAATGAGACTCTGACAAACTATGCTGACCGACTAAAACCGAAGCGCCCAAAGTTGAATGTTTAGAGAGACGCTTTATGCCTCGCACAAAGATATCGTTATCGGCACTAGCAAAACGATGTTCGTTGTGATCATTCATAATGCCAAGCATAAGTTGATCGCCTTTTTTGTTAGCAAATTCAAAGCTAGCTCCCCAAGCGCGACCAAGATACAGCGAATCGGTTACGGCACTGGCATTACAGGTCATATATTTACTGCTAGACTGCGATTTTTCTATGCCAAAGCGAGTTTTAAAACGGCCAACAGTAACTTTTTGACTCTTCCCCAAGGGTACGTTAGCATAGCAATCAAGCAACTCGACCTTTTTTTTATCAAAACGATAGCGGGCCTTGGTATAGAACTTAAAATCGTCTTGTAAGTATTGCGCATTAAGTTCAAATTGAGGCAATAACTTATCGGTTTCATACATCAATGTATCACAACCACTAGTATCATTATCTACGATGGTAGGATGCTTGTCGTTAGAATATTCTAATTCTAATTTACCACCAATTTTCCAACGCCCTTGGGATGACGGTAAAGACAATTCCGAAGCAACTTTGTCCGAATTCAGACTGTCAAGATTTCCCTTTGATTCAGGCAATTCAATTGTAATGGAGCAATCTTCTTCGGCTATATTGTTGTTGTCTCCGACTGTTACCACTTGGTTATCAGCTCTCAAAAAATCTGGATCACCAACTTCATGAATTTCAGGTACATTTCTGCCGTCATCCAAGGAGGCAGCGGCTATGTCTGAAGGCTCTGCAGCCCAAACCGGAACAACCTGACACAGAGCCCCTGCAGTTAATAGAAGCGTTGTTGTGATAAAACGTGAAACCATAACCGGCCTACTTTTTCTTAGAGATTTTTTTACCTGCATAATTAAACAAGCTAAAACAGTATTAGTACAACACTATAAACATATTTTGCAAGGGTGAACAGTGTATAAACTCGAAGTGCGGCAGACTATGACAAATACTTTTCCTGTAACAGAATTGCGCTGTTCTATTTGCCAGCGCAGCTATAGCCCCGACACTTTCCGTTATACTTGCGAAGATTGTGGCAATGACGGAATTTTAGAAGTTTTGTACAACTACGAACAAGCAGCCGAAGAACTACAACCAGAACAACTCAAAAATTGTTCTTTGCCAGGTTTGGCCCGTTGGGCTCCCGTGCTGCCTCTGCATAGTGCGGAAAATCTTCCTCCTCTGCGCGTAGGTCAAACTCCCTTCTACAGTGCCAAACGTTTGGGCAAAGTGTTGGGCTACGAAAACCTCTTTATTAAAGACGACGGACAAAACCCCACCGGTTCACTGAAAGACCGTGCTAGCGCCGTTTGCGCCGCTTCCGCCAAAGAGATGGGCTTAGATCTTATCACAGCCGCTTCTACCGGCAACGCCGCCTCTTCCCTTTCAGGAATGTGTGCTTCTATGGGCTTGAAAACTATTATATTCGTTCCTGAAAGAGCTCCTAAAGCCAAAGTAGCTCAATTGCTTATGTTCGGTGCAACTGTTTTATCCGTACGCGGCACCTATGACGATGCTTTCGAGCTTTCTCTGCAAGCTACTAAAGATTTCGGCTGGTACAATCGCAACACCGGCTTTAACCCTTATTTATTAGAGGGTAAAAAGACAGCGGCTCTGGAAATTTGGGAGAATTGTGGCTACCAAGCTCCCGACTACGTAGCTGTATCTGTGGGCGACGGTTGCATTATCGGCGGTGTCGGCAAGGGCTTCTTAGACCTTAAACGCATGGGCCTTATCGACAAATTACCTAAACTCATCGGCGTTCAGGCCCGTGGTTCTTCGGTTTTAGCTAAAGCTTTCGCCAACGGCGACAAAGTAGTGGCTGAGCCCGATGCTGACACTTACGCCGACTCTATCAGCGTAGGTATGCCCAGAGCCGCTTCTTTGGCTTTGCGCGGCGTCCACCAGTCCGGCGGCCAGTTCATTGTAGTCGAAGATGATGAGATAAAAGAAGGCCAAGCCCTCCTGGCTGCTAATGCTGGCGTCTTTGCTGAGCCAGCCGGTGCCACTCCCATCGCCGGTCTCATAAAAGCCCGTAAGAGCAACTTGATTCCTTCCGACGCTAAAGTTGTTGCTTTAGTTACCGGCAACGGCCTTAAAGACATTGACGGCGCTATGAAAGCTTTACACACTTCAGCCATTTCTATTGACCGCAATCCTGCCGAACTTAAAAATACTCTGCATAAAATTTTGGGGATATAGTTCTACAGAGCTTTTGTCCAAGTAAATTGAGCCTTTGATGATTCTGTTTTTACAGTTTATTCAAAGGCTTTTTCTCTTGACGACATTGACATACTCCCCATGCTTGAAAGCAAGGGCTTTACGGCCCTCGTGGTAGAAGCAATGTTCCATAAGAAGCGGCTAATTGCCGAAATAGGTCGAGAAGGACAAAGGATAAAGCTGCAGAATAGGCGACGGATGTATGAATAGGGCATTATCCATTGCGGAGAGAACTTGTCCGTCCAAGTTGCATGGTGCGGAGCGAGTTTGCCAATATGCTAAAATCCCTCAGTTTTTTTCGTGAGAAGTAAGTCAAGAGGTAGACTAAAGTGTCAGCACAAACCAACCTGAACCTGAGCCGCGTCGCCGATCAGATCAATGTTATTTTAACGCAAATTTTCCGCCAGTACGTTGCCCAGGGCAGCCCTACTAAATTAGGTGGCCTCAGATTTTTAGACGTGGAGAGTTCTAAGACCTTCGCTTTCGAAAAGACGGAAGTTTCCGAAGACGGAAAAGGCAATATTCTCCTCTTCTCCGCTCCTTATGCCAGTATTGACCAAGATAAAGAGCCCACCGAAGTAACCGATAAAAAAGTCGTTGAGGCCGATGTGGTGGAGCGTGTGAAAAAAGAAGTAAAACAGATTTTGAGCGTCGGCCCTCACGGAAATGATATTCAGTGCCTGATCGTTCGTCCTTCCAAAGACGCCGGTAAAAGCGACCGCTTCTTTATTGAAGTGGGCTATTATGTTCCCACTTCTGAGTGGCTTTCTGATGAAAAGGTCATTGCTTATGCCGAAGCTCATCGTTTAGACAATATGCGCGACGCTTTAGTGCGCATTTTGGAAGAAAAGATTCTTCCCATGGCCGACGGTATTATGCAATTCTTGATTCACAATTTGAGATCGATGAAGGCTGAAGCCTAAGCCTCATCTTACTTTTGGGGGGAGAATATGTAAGACTTTGTATTTCGATATAAGACGGTTCTCGCAGAAGCAGGCTCCCTGATCCAGATGCCAGTAGGTAGATGCCAATAGGTATTAGGTGGAGTATGTATCACAAGTACCGCAATAGAACCGGGCTCCCGATGCCACCCGTCAAAGGTCACTCGGAAGCCTGTTTTTATTTTAAACGAAGCGACTCATTTAGCAGAACTCTGCTTGCAGCAGCAGACAACAGTTAAATTTTTACCGTTAAACCAAGTTTTGGCTAACCTTCTTATATCGTGCAAACTAACTTTATCGTAAGCAGCCAAATAAGCTTCGGGAGATGAAACTGTTTCCGTCCGCCCTTCGTTCTGGAGCAACCATTCAGCCTTGCCGTCGGGACTACTCCAAGCCACTTGCAACTTGCCTTTGCAAGCAGAAATGGCTCTTTTAAGCTCTGCCTGAGAAGTACCAGAAGCTAAACGCTGCAATTCTTGTTGCAAAATAGCAACAGCTCGTTCCTGGTTGCCTTCTTTTAGTTGTATAGCGGCCAGCCAAGCCTTACATCCCAATCCGGCCGTCAAATTATAAGTTACAGCGCTACTCCCAAGCTTTTCAAGATGAACGATTCTTAAGGGCAAGCGAGCACTGCTATTGCCACCTAAAATTTGCAAAATTACGTCGTAAGCAAAATAATCAGGATGTTCAGGGCCTGGCCCCGCCTGACCGGCTAAAATAAGTACGCCCGGCTGTCTGCCCTCAATAGATACTCTTTCCGCTTTAGTTGTAGATAACTTCGAAGTATTAGCCTTTGTTACAGCCGAGCTACCGAACAATTGACTTTTTTCTCCAAAATTGCACATTTTTTGCAATTCGTCAGCTTTAACATAGCCGGAAAAACTAAGCGATAAATTTTCCGGATTCGTCAAAAGACGCAAACCTCGCAACAAATCGGCACCGCTAAGTTCCCGACCATTTGATGGCGTATTTTCTTTCGAACCGATTCTATTCATTTTATCGGCAAAAATATTTAAGGCACGATTCCAATCATTAGATTCCAAACCGATACGGCTGCGTTTATAACCGATCAAAACCCGCTCTATTTCCGATTCTTCAAATTGTGGATCTTCAAAAACTGAACTAAAAATTTCTAAAAAACGTGGTAATTGACTGTGTAAACACCAACCGTTAATAGCTACACCACTATAACGCTGTTGAAAGCGAATAATCATGCCTTCACGTTCGATAACTTCGGCAAAAGGTTTAGAATTCTCGTCTTCCTTGATAAGATGGCGCCCTAAAAGTCCGACCACAGCTCGACTGATTTCAGGATCTTCATTTTGAGGAAAAGACAAAAAGCCACGCATAACTACAATAGGCAAAGAGTTGTCGAACCAAACTTGCCAACGCAAACCACTGGTCAACTGAAAACGTTCCGTTGCGGAGAGAATATAATTCTTGCCACTTTGATTGTCCTGGGAAATTTTATTTTCTTGACTACTTTTTGCCTCCTCAGCCTCGGCAAAAACTATACGCGGCCCGGGAGAAGCCTCCAAATTACTCCAAAAATCAGCTCGAGCGGAAACAAACTTTTTGGGTTCTTTAAGAGACAATCGGCGCCAAAGAGAGCTGATATTTTCAGCTTTTACCTGAGCTATAGCTTCAGGAATGGAAGGAATAGCTCCATTTTCTTGACCTGCGCCCAACGCTTGGTAAAGAGACAAGCGATCTCGATAATTCTGCCACAGTCGATAAAAATAAGCTGTAGCTCTGCCTTTAGCCGCTTCCAGGCGTTCAGCAATAAAATTATTATCTACCGGAGCCGATATAGCTGCTGCTAGTAAATCGGCAACTTCTTGAGGATCGACTTCTGGCGTACAATGAGCTCCTACAATATACAAAGAATCACCGAAGTCCATATCGTAATTGATTTTAACTTTAGAAGCTAAACCGCGATCGCGCAAAATTTTCTGCAAATAAGCTTCAGAACTGTCAGCCCAAAGTATATTCAAAACCAACCAATGAGCATAATCGGCGGAATTAAGTTGAGGAGCAGGCCAAGCCAAGGCAGCTAACCCTTGACCGCTTTTATCCGTACAGGCTTTTACCTTTACAAAAGAGAGCAACTCTTTAGAAGAAGAGGCTCGACTGCTGTCTGCTTTAGCTATAGATTGTTCTTTTTGTTTTAAATAAACAGCCTCACTCTGTTCTTCCCAAACTTTTCGTTTTTTCAATAAATTTTGTCCAAAATGGCGTTCCAAGCCGACAGAAGCCAAATTAAAAGGCTCAGCAGTAATTAAATAGATACAAGCTTTACCGGGAACAAAACTGTGTTTATAAAAATCGACTAATTCCTTAGCCGTAATATTTTTTATATCTTCGACAGCTCCGTCGGGAATAAGTTCGCCTTCAGTAAAATGAGGGTACAAATTGTGCAATAGATACTGCTGTACCAAACGCCACGGATTATTTCTGAGTTTGTTTAATTCCCCGAGAAGAAGCTTGCGCTCCATTTCCAATTCATTTTGGGTAAAAACTACACCACTCAAACGATCGGCTTCTATTTGCAAAGCTAAATCTAAAGCGCTTTGCGGTACAACCTCCCAAAAATTTATGCTATCTTCAGTGGTATTAGCTCCCCTGTCAGCCCCCACATTTTCTAAAGAAATTGTCAATTTGCCGCCAGAAAAAGTACCGGTTCTGCGAAAAAGCAAGTGCTCCAAAAAATGGGCTCGTCCCCAAGATCCCTTTGTATCAAACTTGGAGCCAGCCTTTACCGACAAACTAATCCCTGCTGCTTCGGATTTAGGTACGCGCTGAATAAAAGCTCTAACTCCCGAGCTTAAAGTTATTGTACGAGCAGAGCCGCCGGGAAGATTATTTTGTTCAGATTCTGTTTTAGGGAACTCTTGAGCTTCAGCTTGATTACCCAAACTCCACACACTCAACACAACTCCCCATAAACATATAAGAAACAACAGACTGCACTTTAAGCCAAAATAGAGCCATGATTTTCGAAAGATAGTTTTGGCAAAAAACGTCGCTTCATATTTTAATCTGTCTGAAAAATTCACGTAACACCCTCAAAAGCAGTATTTAGCATAATTAACACTTTAATTCTAGACTGCCGACAATATTTCCCCAATAAGAAACTAATCTGGAAAAAAAATCTCCAAAAGTTAAGGAATAGAATAACGTTACGCCGAAAGGTTTAGCGTTTCGTCTCAAATAATCATAAGTAAAGAGGAAAATATCATGAAACGCTCCTTGTCTTTATGTTTAGCCACTTTGGCTATTTTGCTCACCGCTTTATTTGCCAATGCTACCCAAGCTCAAGCTCAGCTTATTTTGGCTTCCGGAACTTATCGCATTACTGAATTAAATCAAGACAAAGAGCGCATAGGCATAGCTCAAATGGACGCTAATCCTACCGTAACTCAAAATTGGGTTTATTTACGCCTAAAGACCAAAGTTACTAAACGCTTTTCCCAAAACGGCTGGCTGCGCGATGAGAATATTCCTGTCAGCGAAATTTTCAGCGTCATCGAAAAGGGAGATGTCATCAAAGTCAACGGCGGTCGCGACTGGAATGGTTCAATTACAGCTAAAGACATACTTATTATGCCTGACAACGTAATAGAGTAGTTTACTTCAAAGCCAACTTGGAAAGTAAATAAGAAAGTAGAGACGTTTTTAAAATGGCCGATCCCAAGATTATAGAACGTTTGAGTCGTTATACCGAAAATTATTGCCGTAAAACCGGTACGCAGTTCAGTACCGCTCCGGGAGTAAAAGATGCGGTTATCAAGGGGTTGGCCCGCAACTTGGAAGAGCTGAATCGTCCCCTTTGTCCCTGTAATTTCTACGCCGATAAGCAAGCAGAAATAAAACATCGGCGCTGGCTTTGCCCCTGTGACGAAATGCAGATTTATAAATATTGCCACTGCTTGCTTTATGTGACTCCCAACAATCTACCCATTACCGAATATTTGCCAGAAGATCACGAAGGACGCCTTATGTACGGACTCAATCCCGATCCGCATCCTGAGATAGAGCGTAATCCTTGTAATCGTTCGGCTGCAGATATAGAAGCTTGGCATAAACAATAGAATGATCTAGCCTCAATCTAAAGCGCCTGCTGACACATAAGTCGGCAGGCGCTTTGCCTAAGCAGTTGAATTACCCAATTATGGTAAGTTCTTCTCTCGATCTCACCGGCTTAGAAAATTCCGGTCGCGGCAAAAAAGTATTAGTCGTTACTACTATCGATTTAACTGCTCAGTGCTTTTTAAGACGTAAATTTGAAGCCATGTTGGCTTGTGGTTACGAAGTGACACTAGCTTGCACAGTGCAAAAATTCCGTCATGAGCTGGAAAGCATAGGCATAAAAGTAGTAGATATTCCCATAAGTAGACGCATATCTCCCTACCAAGATTTATGTTCGCTCTTCAATTTAGTTAAATTTATAAGAAAATACCGACCGGATATTATTCATACCCACACCTCGAAAGCCGGATTTATCGGCAGACTGGCAGGTTTTATTTGTCGAGTTCCCTTACGTTTGCACACTATTCATGAGCTGCCGGAAAATGCTGCTACTAGCTTCTTCACAAAAAAATTGTACTTTATTTTAGAATGGCTGGCCGCTCGCATGGCTTGCTTCCATTTTACGGTTTCTACACCTAATTTTAAGCAAATAATTTCTAATAGTTTCTGAAGGTGTCGTACCGGCTAATAAATTGGCTATTGTGCGCGAGGGGTGTCTCGATTTAGAAGGGTGTCGTCCCTGCGGCAGCCCTCAGCAACTGAGAGAAAAACTCGGTTTAGCAAATGATTCTTTTATTATAGGTTCAGTTGGCCGCCTCGAAGAGGCTAAAGGGCACGACTATTTAATAAAAGCTTTTGCTTTACTGCTCCAAAAACTGCCGACAGAAAAAGCAACAAAAACTTACTTAGTTATCGTTGGCCAAGGCAAATTGCGTCAACAATTAGAAAATCTTGTAGCGGAATTAAATTTAGGCAAACAAGTCGTTTTAGTCGGTTGGGCCGACAATCTTCTGGAATATTTAGGCAATTTCGATATTTATGCTTTAAATTCCAATTATGAAGGTTTGGGCATAGCTAATCTCGAGGCTATGGTCATGCATAGGCCAGTAGTTTGCACAGCTGTCGGCGGCGTAGTCGATGTGGTAGAAAACGGTAAAAGCGGTTTGCTCGTGCCGCCCAAAAATCCTGAAGCCACAGCTCAAGCCCTTCTCAAAATTTATAATGATCCGGAACTGGCTAAAAGTTTAGCTGCTGAGGGCCACAACAAAGCTGTCGCAGAATTTCAAGAAGCACCTCAGGCGCGCAAGCTAATGGAATATTACGCTCATTTGTTGCCGCAATACAAAAAATAAAAATTACAGCACCTGCCTGATTTTGTTTAATTCGTCTCTAACCTCAGCGGCAGTTTGTGGCCGTTCTGCCGCTTTGGTGGATTGTAAGCGCAAACATAGCTCATCCAAAGCCGTCGGTACAGAAGGATTTACACTAACTAAACTACTTGGCTGGCGAAACAGCAACTCATAAAAAATCGAATGGAAACTGTCTCCCTGAATAGCTGGTTGACCAGCAATCATCTCATAAATAATCAAACCTAAAGGAAATAAGTCGGTATATTCGCCCACCGGGCCGAGCTTAGGCTCCAATTGTTCAGGAGCCATATAGCGAGGAGTACCCAAAACCGCACCGGCTTTAGTTAAATTGCTCTCTTTGTTGGTAAGCTTAGCAGTGCCAAAATCCATTAAATGAAGGCGCCCTTCAGCGTCAACAATTAAATTTTGCGGTTTTAAATCGCGGTGGATAATACCTTTTTCATGTACTGCCGTCAAAATATCAGCTATTTGCCAAGCATAATCAAGGGTTGTTTTTACCTCTAAGGGCTCAATACCAACAAAAGAAGCCATATTGGTACCTTGAAGATATTCCATGGCCAGATAATGGCAAGGCTTATGGGATATTTCATAGATTCCCACTACACCAGGATGATCGATACTGGCCACAGTCTTAGCCTCTTGTACAAAGCGCCCCAAACTTTCTTCGTCTTCACAAAACTCCGGCTTAAGCACCTTAATGGCAGCCTGACGATTTAAGCGAGCATCTTCAGCTAAATAAACTGTGGCAGTGGCTCCTTTGCCTATTTCACTTTTCAGCACGTAAGTACCAAGTTTAGAACCCACCCCCACATTAAAAGAGCAACCACTCCCTTGAGAAGCTTTTCTTTTCGCAAAGCGATTCTGCATTCTAGCTTTGAGCACTTCCAAATTGACCGGTTTGGTAACATAGTCGCTGGCTCCCATATTCAAAGCCTTAACTATACTGTCGCTATCTCCCACAGCTGTAAGCATAATAACGGGAAGATCGTGATCTGAATACCGATTGCGTAATTCTTTGAGCGTCTCAAAGCCATCCATTTCCGGCATCATTATATCTAAAAGAACCATATCGATGCGGTTTAAAGCTTTTATCATAGTGAGAGCTTCACGTCCACCAGAAGCGGTAAAAGTATCGTATCCTTCGCGTTTTAAACGGCGCGAAAGCATATCGCGGTTAAATTGTTCATCATCAACAACTAATATCGTTTCGTTTGCCATGCTTGTTTTTTCGCGGTAGCAGTTTTATATACCTATTTTTTACGAGAGAAAAGAAAACTAAACTTTACCCCATAGCTAGGAGTTCACCGTCCAAAAGCTAAAAAACAAAACTATGTTTAACAATATGTCTCTCCGTGCCCGCTTAATGCTTATGACTTTGGCATCTATTTTTCTTCCCTTAATCGTATCAGGAATAGTTTTTTGCGGGCGTGAAACTGATAATATTTTTGATTCTCAAAAAGAGTACTTGCTGAATTCTTCCAAGCACATATGTCAAGATATAGATTATTGGATTTCACGTCAAAAAATAGTCATGCGCACTGTGGCTGAAAACGATTTCATCAGAAATTTGGCTAAAAGCTACGCCCAATCCGGTTCCGATCCCAAAAAAATTGCCGAATTGCAACGTAAATTTATGGAAAAAGCCGACATTATGAATAAATCGATGCCTCAAATTTCAGAGATATATTTATCAACTTTGGGTGACGCGATTATTTATGATAATAAACTTGATTCCAACTCATCTTCAACAAAAATTTCTTCAGATGAACAAACCCACGTTGTTTATCCAGGTGGCTTTATTTATTTGAGTACTAACAAAAAACACTTAGGTGAGCCTTGGTTACCTAATGAGCAAATCAAAAAAGATCCCACAATAATTGATGAATTAAATAAAGGTGAAGTTGTTCTTTCTCAACGTTCGGTTGTTGATACTGAAATTCCAAGTTGTAATACCGATTCTAATCATGAAAATACCAATCGTCACGCCAACAGCTATATGTCTGTTTTTGTATACAAAGAGCCGGTCGATTATTATGACGGAAATGCTGACAAGCCAGCTTTGGAAAAACGTACTCCCATAGCTATCTTGAGCTTTCGCATTAAGCCTTTTAGCGCAAACTCTTTTGCCGAACATAATAATTTTTATATAGTTGATGGAAATGGCCAAATCGTGGTCATGCCCAAAAATATAACTAAAAAAGACTTAAAATCTTTAAAACCTCAGTATCCTTTCTCACTTAATGATACTAAAGGAGAACACACTCAACCTCTTAAGGAATATTTGAACTATCGCCTCCAAAAGAATGATCATAGCGATCAGGCAGATGATTCTCATGAGCAAATTTCATCAAGTAATGCTATAAAAGAAGTGTATAAAAATATATTCGACCAAAATGTAATAGGCGCTTGGAGTGCTTGTGAACAAATAGATTGGTTTATCTTGACCGAAAAAACCGAACAAGAGCTTTTAAGTTCATTGCGGAAGTCAGTTTTCGTTTCTGTCCTAATTACCGTATCTATAGGAGCAGCCTTTATTGTTCTGGCATTTTTTACGGCTAATAGCTTAGTTAAACCTATTGCAGAATTGAGCAAAGCAGCCAATAAAATTGCTGGCGGCGATCACACTACTCGTTGCCATATTACCAGACGCGACGAAATCGGCCAATTAGCTTCAGCTTTTGACTCTATGGCTAGTCGCATTGAAAAAGCTATGGCTGCTTTAAAGAAGGCCCGCGACGAAGCTATGGAAGCCAATCTTATTAAGAGTCGTTTCTTGGCCAATATGAGTCACGAGCTACGCACCCCCTTAAATGCCATTATCGGCTACAGCGAAATGCTTATTGAAGACGCCGAAGATCGTCAAGACAAAAACGCTGTCCAAGATTTGCAAAATATTCATATTGCTGGCTTAAACTTACTGTCTAATATCAACGATATTTTGAATATTTCCAAACTGGAATCGGGCAAAGTCAATCTCTTTGTCGAAAAATTTCCTATAAGCGAACTTATTATGGAGTTAAAAGCTTCCACCAATTCACTTTACCAAGTCAATAACAATAAATTTGAATTGAACAGGCCCAATGTTGAAATAGTTCTCAATACTGACCATGCTAAATTGCGTCAAATTTTAATCAATTTACTGGGCAATGCCGTAAAATTCACCAAAAACGGTTTAATTAAACTCTCTATTGAGATATGGGACAGCCACAAAGCTCAAACAGAATTTTATCCTGTGCCCTATTTAAACAGTCCCGGCTATACCGTAGTAGAAGCCCAATTTAAGCCCTACACCAAAGTGGTCGTTTTCAGCGTTCAGGATAACGGTATAGGCATGACTCAGGAAAAATTTTCCAAAGTTTTTGAAGAATTTACTCAAGCTGATAACAGCATTTCCCGCAGTTATGGTGGTACAGGTTTGGGATTGGCTCTGGTACGCCATTATTCGCATATTCTCAAGGCGCGTTTAGAACTTATTTCTAAAGAAAATGTCGGTTCAGCTTTCACCATAAAGTTGCCCTTAGTATGGGATGAAAAAGAGAGCACAGAAGCAGACTCAACCGAACATACCATATTACAAAGCAGTACTTCTTTAGAAAATAAGGCCTAACTTGCTTTACCTTGGGTTAATACAAGAAAAATAAATAGAACTTTTAAGCACTATTTTGATTTTACTTGCTCACTGGTAAAATGCGGCACCAATTCAATCAATAGACGTAAAGCTGCTTCATCGTCAGCTTGCAAAGCTGCTTGACGCAACTCTGCCAACCTGGCTCCCGGCCAACCCACGGGAGGCGCTTCGGTTGTCACTTTAGTGATCTTGGGCATAGCGGTCGGTTCTGTCTCCTCGCCGGTATTGGTCAATTCTTCATAAAGTTTTTCACCAGGGCGCAACCCAACGATTTTTATGGGAATATCGACATCGGGTTCAAAACCGGAAAGACGAATAAGATTGCGAGCCAAATCGATAATTTTCATCGGTTTACCCATATCTAAAACGTAAATTTCTCCACCTTGGGCCAAAGCGCCCGCTCGCAATACCAAGCCAACCGCTTCCGGAATAGTCATAAAGAAACGCGTCATATTCTCATCGGTAACAGTAACTGGGCCGCCTTTGGCAATTTGTTTCTTAAAGGTAGGGATAACACTACCGCGAGAACCGAGTACATTGCCAAAACGCACCGCTGCAAAGCCTGGCACACGCCTAGATGCCAAAATCAGTTCGGCCATACGTTTGGTGGCTCCCATAACCGAAGTGGGATTCACAGCCTTGTCAGTAGAGATAGAAATGAGCTTTTCAACCTTGTATTGCTGAGCCAAATCAAGCAAAAGCTGTGTGCCAAACACATTGTTGGCTACCGCTTCGGCTGGACTGAGTTCCATTAAAGGTACATGTTTATGGGCGGCGGTATGGAAAACAACTTGCGGTCGAAATTTTTCAAACAATTTGGTCATGCGAGCTCGATCACGCAAATTGCCAATAAATTGCACTATGGGAGCGTTGCGCAACTCTATGCCTATTTCATGAATGCTATTTTCACCGCGCCCCATAAGAATAATCTGAGAAGCTCCCAATTTAACCACTTGACGGCAAATTTCAGAACCGATAGACCCCCCAGCCCCAGTTACCAACACGCGCTTACCTTGAATATAATTTTTAACCGCTCCCAAATCACCCTCGATAGGATCGCGATCTAATAAATCCTCAATCTGTACTTCGCGCAAATTGCTTACTTTAACGTGTTCATCCAGTAAATCGAAAACACTGGGGATAACGCGCAACTTTACTTCGGGAACTTTAGTGCAAGCCTGAACTACTGAACGCACTAGAGAAGGCTGCATGCCAGCCATAATTACAAAGCTAACATCAAGTTGCCGAGCAATTTCCGCAATATCTGCCACTTTTCCCAAAACAGGAATGCCATGAATGCGCAAGCGACATTTGGCCGGGTCGTTGTCGATTAAGCCTACACATTTAAAACCGGAGTTTTCGCGCTCTAATTCGCGCAAAATTACTTCCCCGCTGTCGTCAGCTCCAACCACTAAAGAACGTCTGGCAGAGTTCAAATCGCCATTTTTTTTCACACTGCCGAGGCGCAAACCCAAGCGCACACCTCCGCAACAAGCCAACCACAGCAGAGCTGCCGTAGCTGTACAAGTGCGTGGAAAAACCGCGCCGCCGGCCAGAAGAACAAAAGCCTCCCAAACCGAAGCAGTTACGGTGACAGCGTACAATGCAGCCAAAAGCTCGTGAATACCAGCATAACGCCAAACCTTATCGTAAAGACCAAAGAGAGAGAAACAAACTACAGCCAATATAGAAACGCCCACATAAAGCGATAAATTGCTTAATTGCAGAAAGCGCTCCATAGCACTCGAATCAAAATCAAGGCGCAATCCCAGAGCTAAAATCAAGCCCAAAAAGACCAATACCATATCCAAGAGTGCCAAAGCCAATTTATGGCGAAAGTTCAAACTCAGGCCTCCTTAAGATAATTGCTCGCGCACTGCGTAAAGTTCGTGGATAACTTCACAAATTTTAGCCACCAAAGCCAAATCCATATGGGAAGAAATAGGCAAACAAATAATACTGTCACTGATCTTCTCAGTTATAGGCAAATGCACTTGGTCTTGAGCATAACAAGAAAGCTTATGGCCGACCGGGCTAAAATAAGCGCGGTTAGGTATACCCTCCATAGTTAAGGCCTTACTTAAAATATCGCGACTAATACCGAATTCCTGACCTATAACAACGGCAAAATCTTTATAAGAAGAACGAGAGTGAGCGCGAATGGTCTGGAAAGTAAGGCCTGGCAAATCTCTTAAGCCTTCTTTATACGCTTGAGCAACTTTATTGCGATATTGCGCATAACTTTCCAAATAGTCAGCGCCTTTGGCAGCAATAATCGCATTGGCTTCAGCCATGCGAGCATTTAAGCCTACATGTGGGCATTCATAGCTGCCAGGGTTGCCATAGTCGCGACCGGCGATAATATGCCGGGCAATCTTTTCATCATTGGTTGTCACCAAACCGCCTTCACCGCCGGTAAGTAACTTAGTGGGCGACAGAGAAAAGGACTCGAAACTACCATGACCGCCTAAGGGTTTGCCTTCATAAATAGTACCCAAACCGTGAGCCGAATCGTAAAAAACGGGCAAATCATATTCTTTGCCCAAACGTTCCACGGCAGCAAAATCTAAAGGATTGCCAAAGACACTGACTGCCGCCAAAGCTACAGTATTGGGAGTAATAGCGCGGCGCATTTGGGCAACGTCGACAGTAAACGTATCGGGCTCGCAATCTACAAAGACAGGCTTAAAGCCATTCCACCAAATAGAATGGAAGGTGGCCATAAAAGAGAAAGAGGGTACTACTATCTCGCCTTTATCTTTATCGAGTTGTAAAGCCTGTAACCCCAAAATAAGACCGCTAGTACAAGAAGAAACGCCAATAGCATACTTTACCTCCAGCAGTTTGGCCATTTTCTCTTCAAATAGACGCAAATAAGGGCCTTTGGTCAGCCAGCCGCTGCGATACATTTTTTCTAAAGAAGGAACCACTTCTTCCCAAGCCGGCGTAGTGGGCGCAGTAAAAGGAATGCCAGGATCGAAAGCTTTTTGACCACCTAAAATAGCAGGTATACGTTTTTTCATAATAAACAACCTCGCTCTGTCTATTTTTCTTAATTTCCTAATATACTTCTGATAAAACAGCTTAAGCTTTGCCGGAATCTTGCTCAGTTTCGGCTTTTGATTTAGATAAGATTTGTTCGGCCTTAGGCAACCAACCGTAACCGTAAACATCATCGCCTTTGCATAAAACGCCTACAGTGCGCCCAATAATTTGCATATCCAACCAAAACGAATAATTATCGATATAGTATATATCCAATTCGATGCGCTCTGGCCAGGTAATACTGTTGCGGCCGCTTACTTGGGCCAATCCAGTTAAGCCGGGCAATACCTCCAGACGGCGTCGCTGATGCTCATTATAAGTTTCTACTTGATAAGCTAACGTAGGACGCGGCCCTACCAAGCTCATTTCGCCACGCAAGACATTAAAAAGCTGAGGCAATTCGTCTAAAGACCAGCGACGCAAAAACGCTCCAGTTTTAGTTATGCGCGAATCATTTTGGGAAATTTCGTAACCGCTGCCTAAGTGTTCGGCGTTGCGAATCATAGTGCGAAACTTAAAAAAGGGAAACTTGCATCCGCGCTTGCCCACACGCTCTTGCACATAAAAAATAGGCCAGCCGTCATCAATTAAAACAGCCACAGCACAGGCTAACAAAATAGGACTCAGTATAATAACAGCCGCTAAAGAAGCGAAAATATCGAAGGCCCGCTTGAGCAAGCCGTTGGGATTATGCCACACAGTTGCTTTTTCTCCCCTAATAAACTTTTGCCAAACATTTTCAAAGTAACTAAAAGCGATCCTTTTTCGTCAAAAAAGAAGTATACTCAGAGGAGCATTAGGCGCACATGATCTGATAGAACTGAGAGGCTTATATTTATGAAAGTAACGGAAGATTGGGAAGAACTTACCGAGCGTACTACCGTGGCTGGTGCAGCTAAGCATTTGTGCAAAAAATTGGCAGCTAAATTTGGTCTTAAGGGAAATAGCTCGCCTAGCCAAACCCAAGCTTGGCTGAACAACAACGGCGCAGGAAATCAGTCTGCAGCTAATAATTCAGACGACAATTCATTTTTGGTATCAGTAGACGAATCCGACGCTATTAGCAAAATTATCATCCATTAGATCGCGTTATTATTAGGAAAAATAATATACGCAAGCCAAGGTAATGCTGTTGTTACTTTTGCAATTCATCGATCGCCTGGTTTATTTCCTTAATTTGAGACTCAAGTTTGTCTTTTTCTACTTCCTTTTGTGCCGTTGCTCTAATGGCAAAAGCTATTGAAACCATAGCGGCTACAAAAGCACTGAATGTAAAAAGAAAACCGGCGAAATCTGGGTTATTGCGGAATGCCAACAATAAGAAGAACGGTATAAAAAGTCCTATAGCACAGCCACATCCTCTCATATTGCCATATTTATTATCTAGATCAGTTAATGTTTGTTCTTTGAGGTGAAGATCTGGATACAAATAAGACAAAGCTCCCTCTTTATATTCTTCTATCCTCACATTAACACAAGGCTCGGTATTTAGGGCCCAATGCATATTTTTTACAAGTTCTGAATATTTACCCTCTATTACATTCCTATCTACAGAACTAAAAAGTTTTTGAGCAGTATTTTTTACACTCTCTTTCAATTGTTCAACTTTAGGTTTAAAGCTATTATCTTCTTCCAGAGTTTTTCTTAAGTACTCTTTATGTTTTTTAAAATCGCCTTCTCTGCCATATTTTTGGGCTAGAGCAAAAAACTTTTCGGCTCTGCTTCTACTTACTCGAGCCTTAAGTTCTTCGACTTTATTTTCTATGCCAATATCCTCTTCCAAAGCTCTTTGTAAATAATGTTGATACTTTTCCTTATCATCTTCTTTGGCATATTTTTCAGCTAAAGCTAAAAAGTTTTCGGCCTTACGTCTAGCCGAATTGCTGTCGTCTAAAGCCACAGTACCGCTAACTTTAACGCGCTCGCCTATTAAAATTTTCTTACCGCAATACATACAAAAGGCTACATCTTTACCTTCCGGCAACTCCAAATTGGCAGAGCAATTGGGACAAGTTAAACTAATCATAATAAAATATTCCTTTCTTGTTTGCGGCTGCTTTAGATGACACCATAAGTGGGATATATCATATACCATTTATGGTATTATTTTAATTCAGTTACGCAGAAAATTTGCAAAAAAGGATTCTATTCCTCCCATATTTTTTCTACTACGAAACTATGATATATCCCAGATACCGTGTTTCTGACGAGCAATATTTTCCTTGACGATAACTTTTTTTAGCTTACCCCCTTGCTTTTTTTTTCATCTTTTATTATAATCACGTCGTTCCACGGAGCGATGGCCGAGAGGTTAAAGGCGCACGCCTGCTAAGCGTGAGGGTCCAAAAGGCCCACCTGGGTTCGAATCCCAGTCACTCCGCCACTGTAGAATAGCAATCCCCTATGAATAACGGGTTTTGGGTTGAATGACCCGAAGCTCGTTTTTTTTATTGCACAATCGATTCTGTTTTGCGCTTTTCCAAAACACAGGAGCGAGTTCACAGTGAGTTTTGCTTGTTCAAAAATTCAGGCAGGAGGAAATTTATGACGGAAATTACCACTTATTTGAAAGAGAATGCGACTAAGTTTGAGGAAGATCTCAAGTCTATTTTGCGCATTCCCAGCGTCAGCACCGACGAAAGTCACAAAAAGGATATGCTGGCCTGCGCTCAGGAAGTAGTACGTCAGCTTCATGAAGCCGGCATTGAAAAGGCAGAAATTATGCCTACTCCCGGCCATCCTATCGTTTTTGCCCAGTCCGAGCAACTCCCCAACCGCCCTACCATTTTAGTTTACGGCCACTATGATGTGCAGCCCGAAGATCCTATCGAAGAATGGGAGACCCCTCCTTTCGAGCCGACTATTCGTGACGGCAAGATCTACGCCCGCGGTACTTCCGACGACAAGGGCCAGTTCTTGGTACATATTAAAGCTGCCAAAACTCTCAACGATTTAAAGGCCATGCCCGTCAACTTAAAGTTCTGCATTGAAGGCGAGGAAGAATGCGGCAGCCCCAATTTAGACAATTGGATCGTTGAACATGCCGATCTTTTGAAAGCTGACGTTTTAGTTATTTCCGATACCACTATGTATGCTCCCGGCAAGCCTTCCTTGCTTTATGGCTTACGTGGTCTCACCTACTTAGAGGTAGAAATTAAAGGCGGAGACACCGACATGCACTCCGGCATGTTCGGCGGCGCTGTACCTAACCCCATCAATGAGCTTTGCCGCATTATCGCTCATCTCAAAGATGACAAGTATCATATTACCGTACCCCACTTCTATGACAAAGTACGTCCCCTTTCCGAAGAAGAGCGCAAAGAGTGGCAAGGCCTCGATTTTGACGAAGAAGAATACCGTAAAATGGTCGGTTCTCCTGAACTTTGCGGTGAAGAAGGCTACTCTTGCATTGAGCGACGCTGGGCTCGTCCTACTTTAGATGTGAACGGCATTTGGGGCGGATTTACTGGCGAAGGTGCCAAGACCGTTATTCCCGCCAAAGCTTATGCCAAAATTTCTTGCCGTTTGGTGCCCGACCAGGACGACCAAGAGATCGCCAAGCTTTTGGAAGCCGAAATTAGACGCTTGGCCTCTCCTGCCGTCACCGTAAAAGTAAGCGTTGACCACGGCGGCCCCGCTTGGATGACTTCTCCGGATGATCCAGTGCTTCGCGCAGCCAATGTGGCCGCTCAGAAAGCCTGGAATGCTACTCCTGTACGCGTACGCGAAGGCGGCTCTATTCCTATTGTTTCCACCTTCACCAAAGTGCTCAACATTCCGGCCGTCCTCTTAGGCGTAGGCTTGGAAGATGAGCAAATTCACGCTCCCAACGAGCACCTTTCCTTAGAGAACTTCCACGCTGGTATCGCCGCTTCTGCATACTTAATGCAAGAAATCGCCGCTTTGCCCGAAATGAAGAAGTAAACTCTATATGTTTGCCAAGCGGCCGGACATAAGGCCGCCATACAAAAAAGCTGCCCGCACCAAATTCAGTGCAGGCAGCTTTTTTTTTGTTATCTAGATGATTCTATTACAGTTTGCAAATTTCTACATATTTAGCTTTAAAACTTAAGCTGAAAAATTCATTTTTATCATCATCTAAAACAGATATGATAATAGAGCCATCTTGATCTAACGTAAGCCCTAGAATACTGAAATCATCGGTATTTCCAGTAAGGCCTGAATATTCAATTACATCATAAAATTTCACTAAAACTAAACCTGTTTCCGGAGACAAATTATCATAATTACTTTGCATCCAGTAACAAAAATTTATTTTTAGCTCTAGCTCTTCTTTTTCGGCATTGTAACTTACAAATTCAAGCAAACTATCATGTAGCTCGTATTGATCTAAAAATTGGGTAATATTCATTATTTAATTTAATGCATCCAAGTTTATCCCCAAATTGTTGCAAAAGTTTTCCGCTTCACTGTCGGGATTTTTTATAGCAAAATCGGCTAAATTTTCTAATTCAAAAGGCAAAGGTACATCTTTGCACACAGTAGCCAAGCATCTATTTAGACGCAAGCGCTCTTGGGAAGCGGCAATTTCAGCAGCAAAACGGCCGGCTAAATTTGGTTGTTCCATCAATTTATCTAAACTGCCACATTTATTTAAAAGCTTGGCACCAGTTTTTTCGCCTATACCTTTGATACCGATAATATTATCTGAAGTATCGCCCATTAAAGCCAACCAATCGACGATTAGCTCGGCAGGTACGCCGCAATAATGTTCCTGGCAAGTATTTTTGTCTACATAGTGATCCTTAGCTTTGCCATCTGAAGGCATCATAACGGCAATATCACCTTCCAACGCTAGCAATTGGGCCAAGTCTTTGTCTTTAGACATAACCCGAACTTTCCAACCTTTTTGTAAAGCTTTGGCTGCCAAAGTGCCAATTACGTCATCAGCTTCATAGCCATCGACAGAAACTATCGTATAGCCTAGATGGCGGCACATATCGATAGCTAAAGGTATTTGTACTTTTAGATCTGGATCAACAGGCGGACGGTTGGCTTTGTATTCTGGAGAAAGTTCGCAGCGAAATACCGGTACTGGACTTTCAAAAGCGCAAATGCAATATTCCATGTCCAATTTGTGGCGCCAACTTTTTAGGGTTCTGGCTAAGCCATAAACGGCTCCGGTAGGCACACCCTGCGGACTGGTTAAACGAGCATTGCGCCCCAAACCGTAAAAGCTTTTAAATATTTGATACATAGTATCGACAATATATAAAGTGTCGGACATGGTTTATTCCCTTCAAAAAAAAATCCGGGATGCTATTCGCGCTAAGCTCAAGCTTTTCCCGGATTGTTATATAATCTGCCGCAAGGCTCCCCTAACTTGGTTATGATAAATAATTAAAGTACCTAAAACTAATAGGCGTCAGGACTGCGACGGCCAGGATTGACCGGTAAAGTTTTAGGATCAATTTTTTTAGAAGACTTAGGCCAACCAAAAGCCTGAACTACCAAAATCTTTACTCCTCCGCCCAAATTGTAATCGCGATTAATTTCATCAATTGTAGGTTTAGCTCCCACAACTACATTACCTAAACCAACAGATGCACAATAGAGACCAGCATTTTGATACAGAGACCCGGCGTGCAAATAGGCGAAATCGTCCGGAACAGCGGCATAATAAAAAAGCATAGGCGCTTGCTTAAATTTGCCGCGACGAGCATCTCCGCTCTTAATGAGTATCAATCTGTTAGCGGCACCATCATAGCGCCAAAGACCGTCTGCTTTAGCCACATATACATTTATATTTTGCCTATTCATAGCCGTAGGAGCAGTACGCTTACCATCAGCGCGATTGATTCCCCAAGTGGCCCAAAGCAAATTGCTCACAATCTGTTGGGGAAGATCTTTCTGCAACAAGAAATCACGCTCGGTATGGCGAGTTTTAAATACGTCCATGAGCGGAGGGCCGCCGACAGTAACCGGCTTGGGCAGATCGACAGATTGGGGCTGAGCCGTACAGCCTACAGTTAAGGAAACAATAAATCCCGCCACCAACAACAAATTTTTTACTTGAATCATAATTGTTAAACAGCCTCCACTTTTTTGGAATCGTTTACTTTTTCCTTAGAGTCCGTCGCTGCATTTTCATTCTGTGCGACTTCAGGCATAACTCTGACCAATTCTGGATTAAGCACCTCTAAAATTTTACAAGAAACCAAACCAAAGGCCCAGCCTACCACTACGCGCCAAGCTATAATAAAAACCAAAATAGCGGCTAAAGGCTGCCCCAAGGTAAGCGGACTTTGCGAAATGCGCTGAGCAGCTTGGGATACATCTATCCCCAAAAAGATTACTCCGTTAAAGAAACCGCACAAACTGGCCACAATTCCCGCCACTATACAGGCGCTCATAATACTTATCTTATTTAGTCCGAATTTGGCAAAAATTATATCCACAGTCAAAGCTTCGACAACTATGCAATAAAGGGCAAAAAACTTAAAGCCGCCGGTTAAAATAAAGTTAACCGCTGCTGTAGCCAATCCGCACAGAGTAATAATACCAAAACGCGGAATACGGCTGAAAAGTACAGTGTAAACCATTACATTCAGGCCCACTAAAACAGAGCCTTTCATGGAAAAATTGATTAAGTGGAGCAAATTGCCAACCACTAATTCCAATACGGAATTACAACAAGTCAGCATAGCTGTAAAAGTAAGCTCTTTAACAGAAAGATTCTTCATGACTATCCGACTCACTATTTTGGCTACCACACTGCTTAATCTTAACTTCTTCTACAGCTTGCAAAAAATCACGCCAAGGCCCATAAGCAGCCTCATTTATTTTCTCCACCATAGTTTCATAATGACGCAATAATAAAAAAGCGCCCTCAGTAAGCTCAGCACCACCGTGATCGTGACCGCCGATAAATTTTTTCATCAGTTTTATGCCCAACTCTTTTTCTAAGGTGCTCAAAACTCGATGAGCTTTAGCGTAAGACATATTTAAATTAATAGCCGCTTTGCGAATAGAACCGTATTTTTCTACTCCGCGCAAAAGACTATAAGGGCCGGGCCCCATAAAACGTTGTCCATTTTCATCACAAATGCGCAGAAGAATCTTAATATCCATGAAAAAAATCTCTTTAAAGAAATCAGACCGCGAACTGAGCAGCTAAATTTCTTCAACTGAAAAAAACAAGCCGAAAAAAAAGTTCGCGAGGCGATTGCGTTATTTTTCTAAGAATATATCTCTTTCCTTTTTTATCTGTCGGAAAAACAACGCTTTGCCAATTTAACTTCAAATTAACAAAGCGCCTTGAAAAAAAGACTAACTTGTAAATTTAGCCGCACACCAAAACGGAAGGTTTGGCTAAAGCCTTTCTCACCGCTTTAATCTGACCAGTTGGCACATTCAATAAAACGATTACGCTGCGATCTTTAGCTATAATTTCAGATTTTAAATCCGACTTTTTAAGAGCCTGAATAAATTCCTGAGCATCGCCTTCGCTGTCCCAAACGGTAGCCCAAATGGCAAAACTATCTCTATTTTCGGCCTTAGCAACCGACGTGATTGCCTGCGCCTTACCATTATTCTCAACCCTACTTTTATCGAAACTGTGACTCTGATTACCTAAAGCAGCCGCGTCAACAACAGGCTGTCCTTTATTATCTAAGCCGTAACTTTCATAAGCCTGACTGTAAACACGCCAAGTATCACCTCCCCAACCTCTGGCTACAGCTATTGACTGAGCATCTAAAAATTTTTCCGCCCAAGTACGAATAACATACTCTCCTGCCGTATCATCACCTAAACTAACATAATTGCCAAAAGACTTAGGCAAAGCGCTTAAATCGATATTTTTGGGTAAATCTACCTTTTTGAGATGCTTAAAAGGATGAAGTACATGTTCGGTAGACACGGGAGGCTCGGCAAAAGATAGGTTTATACCGCGCAATCCTTCTTGTTCTTGGATGGTTTGGCAAAATTCCAAACCACTTAAATAAGGCATAAGAGTAACAGCTCTAACAATAAGAGGAGCTTGCTCTAATTGCGGAAATTGGTTGACGCCTTTTTCGATAAGTTTGGGAGAACCGACTACGTATTTCGTAATAGTTTCTCCACTTAAACCCATAGAAGAGGCCAAATAATCAAACATAGTGCGAGTGGCGTCCCCTTCAGCTACAGCTGTCAAAGCCAACTCTTTATCGAGATTACCATCTACTTGCAAAAGCTTTTGACCTAAATTGAAATTTTGATCTTGCAAAGCGTGGCAAAGCTCGTGTACCAATAACAAATCGCTCAAATCAATATTAAATTGACTCAAAATTTTGCCTAACATACCATCGAGCTTGGGTTCTTGCAAAATGTCAGTTACGACCAATAAAACTTTATTGATAGTGTCGTAAAGACCACGCACTTGTTCAGAATAGAGCAAATCGGAGTAATTTTGGAAATTTTGCCCATTTTCCAGAAGTCCGAGATGATGAAAAAAGAGATCACGCCTACCTTGCACATAAGGCTTAGCAATCTTTCGATTAGTCTCCACCAAATAACGACCAGCCTCATCTTGTGTACAAAAATGACAATTGACAGATTCTTTAAAGTGTAAACCTCTGGCCCTCTGTACCTCGTTAATTAAACGCTGTACTTGTCTCTTGGCAGCTGCCGAATCATTATAATCATCAACTTTAACCTTTTGATTTTGTGCAATATATCGATCGCTCCGTTCGACCGGCCTAGACTGTTCCGGATCAGCCCAAACTGAAGAACAGCACAAAGCCCCCAAAGCTCCGACAAAAACTGTTGTAAATACATTTTTTTTCTGTTTATGCCAAATTTTACGGAAAACATTCATCGTTTTTTCTCTATTTTTCATAATAATTTTTACAAAAAAAAGCACAAAAGCCACGCCGCTAACTAATAGATAACGACGCGGCTCCCGCGAATTTTGACTGCTTATATGCCTATGCTTGCCATATAAGCAGAAAAAAAGTCTGCTTTTCCCAAATACTAGGCCTACTTAATCTTATTAAGATCCAAAACAACCTTAACAGGACGGTGATCGCTGGCTTTTTCTATTTCGGGAATATCAGCACATACTTTAGCACTGCCGGGAACAATGGCTGGCTTCAATTTATTATTTACCAAAATGTAGTCTAAAGCCGACTGGTAACGAGTATTGAAAAAGCTACGCCTCTCTACTTCAGGCAAATGGCCCAACACATCGGTAAGGAAATTGCAACTGAGCAAAGGACGCAAAGTCTTGGCGTCAGGAGTATCGTTCAAGTCGCCACAAATAGCTACTGGGTAAGAGCTCAAAGAACGAGCAATTTCTTTAACGCGGTTAGATTGAGCAATACGCTTAGCATCCGTTTTGGCGCCGCCTCGTTTACTCTTAAAGTGATTGACTAAAAGAGTGAAATTACTCTTATGCTTGAAATGAACTTCTAAACAGTCTCTGGAAAATACAGAAGCACGCTTACCGTCTTTTTGTGTGAATCTATCTTGCATATGGGATACAGAGTTGCGTACCGGCACTTTGGAAAGAACACCCACATTTATACCGCGAATCCTGTCATTACCGGGAATAAGCACATAATAGGGATAACCGCTGCGCTTACTTAAATCGGAAATTACTTGGGCATTTTCTATCTCTTCAACACCAACAATATCGGCATTAACCTCCTGAAGCACAGAACTTACCCGAGTAAGTTTATCGGCATATTCAGCTTCAGTGAGTACATCGTCGTTGTACGGATCATCAACCGTATCGAAGAAGTTTTCTAAATTCCAAGTGGCTAAAGTAATAACTTGTTTATTAAATTGCCCCTCATTTTGAGATACTACCGACTCTGACTTTTTGATTGCCTTCTTAGCTTTATTATTTTTGGCTAATTGACCGTAATCATTGGAGGCAGACTGCTCTTGCTGAGAAGCGATCTGTTCGTTTTGGATATCATCAGCCGCAGGAGTATCGCTACTGCAAGCCGCTCCGCTGGCCAAACATAAACCTGTTCCGACAAAGAAAGCCAATGAATAAATAAAACTTTTAACACTTTGCTTGGGAAGAGACATAAACCAAACCCCTCTTTAACAAAAAAACCAAGCGACCGACTGCCTAACAACCGCGCCGCCCCGGCAAAACAACTTCTAACTACATAGCCTAAGAAATTATTCTGGTAAAACCTCGCTGCCGAAAAGCTGATAAGCCCTGGCATATCTGCGGCTGTAAACCAAATCAATCAATTCGATTAAACCGAGTTTACTGCGTAAAATATGTCTCTCTTTGGAAATCTCGCGATCCTTGAAAATACCCAACTTCTGGCAGGTCTCAAAAATCTCGTCCGACTCTTCTTGACTTTCACAAGGGTAAGTATGCTCACCGGCGCTGGCGCCCCAATTATCTTTTTTCAAAACACCCAACAGGGCATTTTCATCAAAAGGAGCCATATAAGCCGAAGCAACCTCCTTGTAGACTTTTTCCCATTGTCCGATGATTACGGCAATATCTTCACTAATATCGCGATTGTGATCAGACTGATAGCAAGAGTGATAGCAAGAGTTAAAAACGACGCCTTCCTCGGTAATTTCACCTAAAATGAATAGTTCGCAAATACGCGGCGAAGAGATCAACCACTGCCACTGTTGCTCACGACTAAAATTGTCCTTAAGCTCGTCATCTTTATGAGAAATGAGAATTTGAATTTGGAACTTAGAACCAAGCAAATCTTTAGCTTTGGATTCTAAACCGCCCACTATTTCATCAAGAGACGGAATTACGTCTATTTTAAGAAAAGGAGCTTTGCAAATTGCGCTGCCTGCAGGCTCGTTGGCGACAACGGTCTTGCCTTTAAAAGCTCCAAGCAAAGCAGAGAGTTTGGACTTAGAATCCGGCTGCACGGCCAGCTCGTAACTCCAAAAGGAAGCATCGGCCTTCACCCAGTCGATATCGTGTTCCAGGCGATAAGCAACAGCATAATATCTTAAAAATTTAGCTAAAATTTCGCGGGTAATCATGGCCATAGGTTTGTACTTAAGCACGGACGATTCCTGCTCTATCCCTAAAGCAGCTTTCCGCTGAACTCAAAGAAAACAGTAATGACACTTAGGTACATAAAAATTTGACAGTCAAGCCAAACTTCAGTAAATTACTAGGGAGTGCCCCTAATTGTCGGCTACTGAATCCGAAAAGGCAGGGCCTGAGCACAGAGAACGGCTTTGCTGTTCTCGTTCTCTTTTTTTAAAGGTAAAAAATAGCCGTTTTTTCAATGGCTAAAAGGATACAAACTATATCGACATGGCAAATTCCCGCATAAAAGCTATGGGCAGCTGGACTCAAGGCCACGATGCCGCTTCCCAAGATCCTGTTGCCGTTTTGCGTAATTTAAGAAATCCCGTTTTCGCCGTATCTTCACCTTCAGTATGGCAGGGGAAATCTCTTCCCTTCACTCTCTACGGAAATGGCTCTTGCCAATTTGCGCCCGCCTCATCGGCAGGAAGTCTGCCTCTTTTAGCCATGGCCCCTCCGCTATCGCCAGAAACCTTAGGCCAGGAGTCCTTCCGTCGTACCTACGCTCTGCGTTATGCTTGCCTTAGCGGTTCTATGGCTAATGCTATCGCTTCCGAAAATTTGGTTGTAGCTATGGCTAAATCCGGTATGATGGGATTTTTCGGTTCGGCTGGCCTCAATTTAGAGGAAGTAACAAAGCATATACATTCTCTGAAAGAAAAACTTGGCGAGCTGCCTTACGGCCTTAATCTAATCCATAGTCCTTCCGATCCGCAGCTGGAAAACAAGATTGCCGAACTTTTTGTTGCCGAAAATGTCCGCTGTATAGAGGCTTCAGCTTTCTTGGGCCTGACTCCGGCGCTCTTGCATTACCGCTACAGCGGCCTTAAACGCTTGGCCGACGGCAGTATATATGTGCCACATCACGTCTTTGCTAAAATATCCAGGTTGGAAGTTGCTTCTAAATTGCTCTCTCCGCCGCCGTCGGAGATGATTACCTCATTAGTTGCGCAGAATTTGCTAACCCAAGAAGAAGCCGAATTAGCCAGATTTGTGCCTCCAGCTTCAACTCTGACCGCCGAAGCCGACAGTGGCGGCCATACAGATAACCGTCCCGCCTTCGGTTTGTTGCCTTCAGTTATGAACTTGCGTGACCGTATGCAAGAGCGATTTGGCTGGAATGTGCCTGTGGGAGCGGCCGGAGGTGTTGCCACTCCCCAAGCTGCAGCGGCGGCTTTTGCCATGGGAGCAGCCTACGTAATGACCGGCTCTATAAATCAGGCTTGCGTAGAGTCCGGTTCCAGCGACGCAGTGCGCGAAATGTTAGCCAAAGCTTCTCCGGCCGATGTGGCTATGGCTCCAGCCGCCGATATGTTCGAAATGGGTGTCAACGTGCAAGTGCTGAAGTGGGGCACTATGTTCCCCGTTCGAGCCAAACGCCTCTATGAAATTTATCGTACTTACGCTTCCTTTGACGAAGTGCCAAACGCTATAAAAGATCAAATCGAAAAAACTATGTTGCGTACCAGCTTCGCCGAAGCTTGGCAAAGTACCAAAGCCTTCTTCGCTAAACGCGATCCACGCCAAATTGTTAAAGCCGAAAATGATCCCAAACATATGATGGCTTTAGTATTTAGGTCTTATTTAGGCCAAGCTTCGCGTTGGGCCAATGCCGGATTACCAGATAGAAGAGCCGATTATCAGATTTGGTGTGGCCCTTCCATGGGTAGCTTTAATCAGTGGTGCAAAGGAACATTTCTAGAAAACGTAAAAGAGCGCCACGCAGATTTGGCAGCCTTGAATATTATGGCTGGAGCCTGTATTCTGACCCGCGCTGCCTTAATTGCCAATCAAGGGGTTGAAATCCCGGCTCAATGGAGCTGCTTTGAGCCTCTTCCTTTCCAAGAATTAGCTTTGCTGTTATAGGAGTCTTTGTAGTGTCTTCTACCTGTAATAATAATCAAAATACTCCCATTGCCATTATCGGTATGGGATGCCTGTTTCCTAAAGCCGACAATCGCCAGAGTTTCTGGCGCATTCTCCGTTCCGGCACCGATTGTATAGGTCCAGTTCCGGAAACTCACTGGTCGGTAAACGATTTATACGACGGAGATCACAGCAGCCCCGATCGTTGTTATGCCAAAGTTGGCGGATTCTTGGAGCCCTACCCCTTCGATCCCACCGAATTTAATATTCCGCCGAATATATTGGAAGCTACCGATACTTCTCAGTTGCTCGGTTTAGTCGGTGCTAAGGCCGCTTTGGAAGACGCCGGTTACGGTACGGGCGGCAAGGAAGTGCCCAAAGATTCGACCAGTGTGATTCTAGGTGTCACCGGCGCTCTGGAAATGGTTATTCCTTTGGGGGCTCGTTTAGGCCACCCAAGATGGCGTAAGGCTTTGGCCGAAGCCGGTATAGATAAAGCCACTGCCGAAAAAGTTGTGGCCGGTATTGCCGACTCTTACGTATCTTGGCAAGAAAATTCATTTCCCGGCCTCTTGGGCAATGTAGTGGCTGGTCGTATTGCCAACCGCTTGGATTTACACGGTACCAACTGCGCCGTAGACGCAGCTTGCGCCAGTTCTTTAGCAGCTGTTCATTTAGCCGTGTCCGAACTCAGAGCGGGGGCGGCTGACATGGTCTTAACTGGCGGTACCGATACTTTTAATGACATCTTTATGTTTACTTGCTTCAGCAAGACTCCAGCTCTTTCAGATTCCGGCCACATTGCTCCTTTCTCAGAAGATTCCGATGGCACACTTTTGGGTGAAGGCGTGGGTATATTGGTACTGAAGCGTTTGGCTGACGCCGAAAGAGACGGCGACAGGATTTACGCAGTCATTAAGGGGTTAGGAGCTTCTTCTGATGGCAATTCCGGTGCTATATATGCTCCCAGTGCTGCCGGTCAAAGCTTAGCTTTGGAACGCGCTTACGCTGAGGCTGAAATAAATCCCGAGACAATAGGTGTAATTGAAGCTCACGGCACCGGTACTAAAGTAGGCGACGTCGTCGAATTTGACGCTTTAAAGAAAGTATTTAAAGGCGTAAATAAGGAGCACTCCTGCGCTTTAGGTACGGTTAAGTCACAGATAGGCCATACTAAAGCCTCTGCCGGAGCTGCCAGCTTATGCAAAGCTAGCCTTTCCCTTTTCCATAAAGTTATTTTACCAACTTTACATATTAGTCGTCCTAATCCCAAATTAGGCATAGAAGAGACTCCTTTCTATCTCAGCACCGAAACTAAACCTTGGGTAGTCAAAGAAGGAGAAAAGCGCCGCAGCGGCGTCTCTTCCTTCGGTTTCGGTGGCAGCAATTTCCACGTCGTTTTGGAAGAATATGCTCCTAAACGCACTGCTCCGGCTTGGGACGGTTCTATACAGATCTGGGCTTTCAGCTCCCAAGAGCGCGAATATTTAATTGCTGACATTCGCAGCGCTGCCGCTTGCGCTGCTTACGAGAGTGCCTACCAAGCCGATTTATCGCGTCGCCATTTCGAGGCCGAAGCTCCCCAACGTGCCCTCTTAGTGTGCGGCCCGGCAGACTATGCTCAAAAACTTACTGAATTAGCCGACGCTTTGGAAGCCAATAAAGAAACAACCGGCGAGCTTCCTGGCAATTGTTTCTACGGCGATTCTAACAGCGAATTAGGTAAACTGGCCTTCCTCTTCCCCGGCCAAGGTAGCCAATATGTGGGCATGGATCGCGAATTCTTCAGTATTTTCCCCGAAGCTTTGGCCGCTTTGGAAACAGCTCACAATACCTTGGAAGCCAGCCAAGATCCGGCTCGTTTAATCTTCCCCATTAAGCGTTTTGTCGAGGGTGAAGACGCTGCCAATACCAAAGCCATTACCGATACCAAAGCTGCTCAACCTTGCTTAGGCGCCGTCGAATCTTCCGTGGCAGCTATTTTGCGCAGTTTCGGTGTAGAGCCTCAGGCTATGGCCGGCCACTCTTACGGCGAGCTGGTCGCCTTGCAGCAAGCTGGAGTTTACTCCCAAACTGATTTGTTCACCCTTTCCGCTTTACGCGGCTCGCTTATGGCTAAAGGCGACGGCGGACGCGGCGCCATGTCAGCAGTTTCCGCTCCTCTGGCTACTATTGAAGAGGTTGTGCAAGAAATCGGCGGCGACTTGGTATTAGCCAATCGCAATCACCCCACTCAGGGTGTCATTTCTGGTTCCAAAGAAGCCGTCAGCCAGGCTGAAGAGCTGTGCAAATCCAAACGCATTACTGCTCGCCGCTTGCAAGTATCGGCCGCTTTCCACAGTTCGCTTATGGCCACAGCCAAAGAGCCCTTCTGTGAGGCTTTGCATAAAACTGAAATGCATATACCGCAAGTTCCCGTCTATGCCGACGTTACCGGCCAAGCTTATGAAGCAGACACCGAAACTTTACGCCGTATTTTGGGCGAGCAGCTGGTCAGTTCTGTACGCTTTATTGACATTATCGAAAATATGTATGCTGATGGCTTCCGCACTTTTATCGAAGTCGGCCCCAAAACTGTACTCACCGGCTTAGTGAAAAAGATCTTAGGCTCAAAAGCTCACCATATGCTTTCTACCGACGGACGCAAAGGCGGCGGGGAGTTACAATGTTTAGCTCAGAGCTTAGCTCAATTGGCTGCCTTAGGCTATCCGGTAAAACTGAGCAAATGGGAAGAACCTGTCAGCGAGCCTCGCCACAAACGCATGAGCGTGCCGATCTGCGGCGCCAATTACCGTACACCCGGCAAACATGCTCCCGCTCCTTCCTGCGATCCTATTCAGCCGGTAGAAGGATACCAACCGCTGAAATTCATCAGCGATAATCCTACAGTCAATCCCTCAGCGCCGCCGGAATTAGGTGAAATAGCTTTTGAGTCAGTCGAAGTTGCTAAGCCTGTGGCCACCCAAACCGAAACTGTTCCAGTGACAGCTGCGCCAAATATAGCTCAGCCAATCGCGTCTTTGGAAGCTAAGCCGGTGAGCGCAAGCAACACGGTTGCCTTTGCTCCTCAGGCTGTTCCTACAGTACACAAAGCCCAATCGCAGGCAGCTGTGCAGACCATAGCCAATGGCTCTATGCTGAGCCAGGCTTTCCAAACTATTCAAGCAGGCTTAGCAGCTATGCAAACCCTGCAACAGCAAACTGCCAGCGCTCACTTACGCTTCTTAGACAGTCAAGTTCAAATTCAGCAAACCTTGCAGAGTATTATCGCCTCTCAACAGAGCTTGGCCCAGCTCAGTTTGGGTTCAAGCACTGTCAGTATGCCTAATTTAGAGCTCAGTTTACCATCCATACCCACTGTACAGCCTATCTTAAACTCAGTAGCCACTGTTCCAGTTCTTCCAACACCAGCTGTCAATACCCAACCATCCGTTCCTATTGCTCAGACTATGGCCGCTTTTTCTACAGCAGAGCCCTTACCTAAGCCCATTTCCGAAGCAAAAGCGGAAACTATTGCTCAGCATGAGCCACAGCCTAACTTCCCTGCCGCTCCTCAGGAAGCAGTTCGGGGCGGCGATCTGACTGCAGCTATTCTTGGCGTAGTGGCTGAAATGACAGGTTATCCGGCCGACATGCTCAATTTGGATATGAATTTAGAAACCGATTTGGGTATTGACTCTATTAAGCGAGTAGAAATTTTAGCAGCCATTCAAAAACGCTTTCCCAACGCTTCTACTATAGCTCCCGACGAAATTGGTTCCTTACAAACTCTGCGTCAAATTGCCGATAAACTTACCGAACCGACCACAACTAAAGAGACAATTTCCGTCGCTCCCATCAAGGTCGATGCTATTCCTGCAGCCGAAAAATCTGCCATTGTTACTGTCAATCCGGAAAAAGCTTTGCTCGATGTAGTTGCCGAAACAACTGGTTATCCGGTAGAAACTTTAAATCTGGACATGGATCTGGAAAATGACTTAGGTGTCGACTCTATTAAACGTGTAGAAATTCTAGCCACTATTCAGAAACAATTACCCGGTTCTAACAATGTGGCTCCCGATGAAATCGGTTCCCTGCGTACTTTGCGCCAGATCCTTGATAAGCTGACTCCCATCGCCGCAACCAAAACAGAAACTACCCCCCAAGTAACTCAAACTACCGCCTCGGCTGAAGAGACAGTTATTAAAATTGTAGCCGAAATGACTGGCTATCCGGTAGAGACGTTAAATCTGGACATGGATTTAGAAAACGATTTAGGTATCGATTCTATCAAACGTGTCGAGATCTTAGCTGCTGTGCAAAAGCAATTGCCCAAAGCCGCGGCTATTAACCCTGAAGATATAGGCGCCTTGCATACTCTGCGTGACATTGTTAACCGTTTGAGTTCTTCGTCTGAGTCTCAGGTTAAAATTGAAGCTGCCGAGCAACCTACGCCTGTTAATCAAGAGCAAACAGTGCTGCAAATTGTAGCTAATATGACCGGATATCCTCTGGAAACGCTCAACTTAGACATGGACTTAGAGAATGACTTAGGTATCGATTCTATTAAACGCGTAGAAATTTTAGCTGCCATTCAAAAAGTGATTCCCGTCGCCTCTTCTATTGGCCCCGACGAAATTGGCTCGCTGCGTACTGTGCGCGACATACTTCATCGCTTAAACGGCGACAACAAACCTACTCCTCCGAATGAAGGTCCCCAAAAATCTGCTCAAAGTTTGGAGGAAGAAAAAAAAAATGAAGCCGTTCCTGAGCTAGCTCTGCCGACGACCGCAGCTTCCAATCGAGCTGACGGTTCCACCTCGCAAGCTACCGATGCTGCAGCTACCGACGAAAAATCGGAAGTTGCAGCTGCGGCCATACCACCTGCAATTGCCGACTCAACTACAAAAAATGCAGCCGACAGAGAGCCGAAAGTTGAATTAAATTTAGCCGCCAGCTTAGCTCCCGACGGTCAAATGCTTAAGCGCAGAAAGCTTTATTACAAAGAATCTCTTGCTCCCAATAAGCCTGTAGAACTAAATACTCAGGGCCTGTACGTTATTACCGATGACGGTTATATCGCTCCGGCCCTCTGTGCGGCTATGCAACAATTAGGCTTACAAGCTTGTCTAATCAGTAAAGATCGGCCTTTGACCGAACAACAGATTCGTATATCTAACCGATTTGCCGGCTTAATAGCTATTATGCCTAGCTTCCCGCTTTACGAACAAGGAGATCTATTCTTCAAACGCAATGCAGCCGAGGAAGCTTTAAAGAATTGCTTTAAACTTGTACGTCAACAGTGTCAACTTTGGAAGCAATTGGGTCAGACCCCCGATTTCTTCTTAACTGTTACTCGTATGGACGGCCGCTTCGGTACTTTTGATGAAGTTAGCAATCCCATAGAAGCAGGCTTGCACGGTTTAGCCAAAGTTGTTGCTCAAGAGTATCCGCGCTTGCGCAGTCGCTCTTTCGACTTTAGTATAGACGCCGATCCCGGCCATATCGCTACCCAGATTCTGGCTGAACTCATGGTAGACGGCAGTAACGAAGTCGGTTTAGATCGTCGCAATGTGCGCCGTATTCCAGTCCTGCGCGAAGAAAAGCTTGATTTAACTAAAGTGAACTTGCCCGCTCCTGGCTCAACGGTTATTGTCACCGGCGGAGCTCGCGGCGTAACTGCCGACTGTGCAAAGTTGTTGGCTCGGCATTGCAAGCTCAACTTTGTTTTGATGGGGCGTTCTCCCATTCCCGTTCCCGAGTGGACACAAACAAAGTCAGCCAAGACAGCTCGAGACTTAAAGAATTTATTGTATCAGCAATCAAAACAGAGCGGCAAGAGTCTCTCTCCTAAGCAGCTTGAGGGCGAATGCCGCCGCATTTTAGTCAACCGCGAAATTGCCCAAAATATTAACGATATACGAGCTTTAGGTTCACAGGTGGAATATATTTCCTTGGATGTACGTGATGACAGTTTAATCGCTCAGATAGTGGCAGATATTCATCAGCGTTACGGCTCGGTTATAGGTTTAATTCATGGCGCCGGAGTTTTGGCTGACCGCTACATTTGCGACAAGACCGATGAGCAATTTAATATGGTCTTCGATACCAAAGTAAACGGCTTATATAACTTCATGCAAGCTTTAAAAGACGAGCCCTTGCAATTTGTTCTTACTTTCTCTTCCGTATCTGCCAGATTCGGCCGTCCCGGTCAAGCCGACTATGCTATGGCTAATGAAGTGATGAACAAATTTACTTATGCGGCCAACAGTTTATATCCCAAAACTCGCTTTAACGCTATGGGTTGGGGCCCTTGGGAAGGCGGTATGGTCGACGAAAGTCTAAAGCGCAAGTTTGAACAACTCGGAGTAGAAGTTATCGAACGCGGACGCGGAGCCAAAGCTTTAACGGCCGAAATTTTAGCCGGTCACGATCAGGCTTGTGAGCTTATTCTGGGTGCAGGTTTTGATGTACCGCACGAAGATGACTTGACTTCTAAAACTCAATCGGAAACGACCTCTGCCTCCGAAAACACTCGGGAAGTAAGCCCCTTAGCTCAATCTTTGGGCTTGGATAAAGACGAAGAAGCTCAGGAGTTAGAGCGCCCTTTTGCGCTGACGGGCTCAAAGCCCGTCCCGCCTCAAAGTCACGCATCTTCGGAAGAAACAGAAGAACTCTCTGCTAATTGGACTGAAGTCAGTAAAGCCGATCCCTACAGCAGAACTCTAAATGCAGAGTTATATCCGCTTTTGGAAGATCACGTTTTAGGCGGTCATTCAGTTATGCCTACCGCTTTAATGGTAGAATTGGCTGCCCAAGCTTGCCATAAATACTTTCCAAAGTATCGCTTCTTGGGCTGTGACAATTTGAGAGTACTCAAACCGATTACTTTGCCAAGAGGCGAAGAACACGACGAGCCGACGAAAAATATTGCAGATACAGATATTATTGTCAGCATTCAAAAAGTTAAGCATATTGCTTCAGAGTTATTGGTATTTTTTGCTATCGAACATTGCAAACCCAATACCCATCCGATCAAATGTGTGGAAGGTACGGCAATTTTAACGGCTCAGCGCCAAGCCAAGCCGTTAAAAAAGCACAGCGAACAGTCTTGGGAGGAAAACGGCTATCCCTGCACTATGCCGGAAGCTTATGATAAGTATTTATTCCATGGCCCTAAGTTGCGCGGCATCCATAAGGTACGCTCCTGCAATAAACACGGCCTGTCCGCCATTGTGAAAGATGCAGGCCGCACTTTAGTCAATTATCCTAAGGAAAAGCCCATTACTAATCCGCTTTTCCTCGACTGTGCCTTACAAAGCGGTTTGCTATGGAGTGGAGCCGAACGCGGACTTTGTTCCTTGCCTATGTTTGGTGGCAGCTATCGTCAGTATGTAGACAAATTCCCTGACAAAGCACAAATTTTACTTTATCCCAAAGAAATTGGTGAAAGTCAAATGTGCGGCGATGTCTTTGTTGTTGACGAAGAAGGCCGAGTTTTAGCTGAATGGCAAGACGTGCGCTGGGTTATGAGCCCTACGCTGGCCAAATCTTTTCGCAACAATAAATTATAGTTTAGTATTTTGAGCTTTTAGGTATAGGTTTTAATAAAAATGGCAGCACATAATACAGATATAGCCATAGTCGGCCTGGGACTCCACTTTCCCGGCGCCGCTAATAGTCAAGAATATTGGCAGCGTCTTAAAGAAGCTAAAGATCTGTCCGAACAGCCCGGTCCAGATCGCTGGCCCATAGATGCGGAAAGGCATTTAAGCAAAGTTCCCCAGGCTGACACTCTGCGCTGCCTGCGCGGCTATTATTTGCACAATCTTCCTTCTCCTGAGGAAGAAGGCTTGCCCCAAGGAACCGACCCTATATTTACCTTAAGCTTGAGCACCGCCAGACAAGCGCTCGAGGATTGCTCGAATATTAACAAAAAGCGCACCGGTGTAGTGATGGCCGCCATCGCTCTTCCTACCGATACTACCTCTACTCTCAGCGAAGAAGTGTTGGGCCACGATTTTGAACAACGTCTGCGCAGTAAGCTGACTTCCGTCTTCCCCGAAAAAATTGCAACTCTCGATTTGCTTGCCGACAACAAACAAGCCGTTCAAGCCGATATAAAAACAACTGCCGCCAATACGGCTCCGGTCGGCCTCCCAGCCCAGTTAATTGCTCATCAGTTTGGTTTGGGTTTAGGCGGCTATACCTTAGATGCAGCTTGTGCCAGTTCTTTGGTAGCCGTTGCCTTGGCGTGTGATGAATTGCGAGCTCATCGAGCCGACGCTATGTTGGCCGGAGGCCTTTCCCGTCCCGATTGCTTATATACGCAAATGGGCTTTTCCGCTTTGCGGGCCCTCTCTCCCAGCGGAGTGTGTTCTCCCTTCGACGCTAAAGCCGACGGCCTAATGGTAGGCGAAGGCTGCGGCTTAGTGATACTCAAACGCTTAGAAGACGCCATAGCCCAAGGTGACAAAATTTACGGCGTTATTAAAAGCGTCGGTCTGTCAAATGACATTGAAGGCAGCTTAGTAGCGCCTTCAAGCGAAGGTCAACTTCGTAGCTTGCGTCAAGCCTATGAAATTTGCGGTTTGCAACCTTGGGATATAGATTTAATCGAATGCCACGGTACCGGCACTCCGGTAGGAGACAAGGTGGAATTTAACAGCTTGCAAGCCCTTTGGCAGGATGCTCCTCAAGGCAGCTTATGCCAGTTGCGCTCAGTTAAGTCCATGATTGGCCATTTGTTAACTGCTGCCGGTTCGGCCGGATTGATTAGAGTATTGCTCAATATGCAAAATGGCTTGATTACTCCCCAAGTAAATTTTGCAACTCCCGGTTTGCCTTTAACAGAAAGTCATTTCCGCGTAGACAACAAAGAAGTAATTTGGACTAAACAACCTAACCGTCCTCGTCGTGCGGCAGTCAGCGGTTTTGGCTTCGGTGGTATCAACGCTCACCTAATTTTAGAAGAGTATGAAGCGCCAGCTTTAGCTCCGACAGAGTCAAATTCGCTTAATAATTCTGCTCCAACAAATTATGACAAGCAAGCTGCCGAAAGCGTGGCTGTAGTTGGTTTAGCTTGTCATTTTGGCTCTTTGGATAATACTGATAAATTTAGAAATGCCATCTTTAGTGGACTCTCAGCTTTAACCGATTTGCCTGAAAATCGTTGGCAAGGCTTAGGCGAAAGCAAAGCGACAGAGTCAAATGCCAAACAAGCCTATATTGATAAAGTATCTGTACCTTTGGGCAAGTTCCGCATTCCGCCTACAGATATTCCCAATATTCTGCCTCAGCAATCTTTATTGTTGAATGTGGCTTCTCAGGCCATGGCCGACGCCGGACAACCTCTTCGCGAACGGCGTAATGAGGCTGCTGCCTTCATAGGTATAGCTTTAGACTTAAATTCCACCAACTTCAACTTGCGTTGGCAATTGGAAAAGAAAGCCCAGCAACTTGCTAAAGCTTTAAATTTAACAGCTGAAGAAGCGGAAGCTTGGCTTAAAGAGCTTAAAGACGAAATTTCCAAGCCTTTGGATTCTACCCGCACTATGGGAGCTTTAGGCAGCATTGCTGCCAGCCGTGTCGCTCGTGAATTTCAATTTGGAGGCTGTTCCTTTACAGTTTCGGCCCAAGAAGTTTCCGGTTTTACGGCTTTAAAGCTGGGCGTACAAGCTTTACAGAAGGGTGACTTAAATCTGACTTTAGTAGGAGCTGTCGATCTGCAGGGCGATGTGCGTCAAGCTCACTTCCATTTCGACGATAAACTTGACGGCTACGGTGAAGGCGCTTGTTGTTTGGTCTTAAAGCGTTTTAGTGACGCTCAACGTGATGGCGATCATATCTACTGTTTAATAAAGGGTTTCGGTCAAACCGAAGCTGGTCAGATAGACAGCGAAGAACAACAAACTGCACAGACAGCTTTAGAACAAGCTTGCCACCAAGCCAAGATAAAACCTGAAAGACTGGGTTATTTAGAGTGTGGCAATGACAATTTACTGACCGATCCGACTAAGGCAAAAACTTTAGAGAAACTATGTCGCAACATCGCTCAAGGAGAAGCACCGCTCTCTGTCGGCTCTGTTAGCAACGTAGTAGGAAAATGTGGGGCGGCCTCGGCTTTAGCCTCCTTGGCTAAGGTGGCTTTGAGCTTAGACAGACATATTTTGCCTGCTTACCCTGAATTTATTAAACCTGCGACCGAATTTAGCAATTCCAACAATCGTTTGTGCGTTCACAAAAAGACCTCATTTTGGTTCAATAACAGAGCCGAAGGGCCACGCTGCGCCGCCATAATCAATACAGCTCATCCTCAACATATTTGCGCTTTAATTTTAGAAGAAGCACCCGCTGCCGATTACAAGAGCAAAAACGAAGCCATAGAGCAAGCTAAATCGGTAATTTTTGCCTCTTTAGCCGCTAAACCACAAGAGTTAAAAGAAAAATTACAAAAATTACAACAAGAAGCTGAGGCAATTAGAAAAAGCGAGCTTTCAACTGCCGAAGCTTTACTGAAGTTAAGCGCCTCTTGGTGGCAACGTCAAGATACTAAGCAAAAATTAGCTATGGCTTTCGTTATTGATTTGACTACCGAAGAGCCCTGGAACGAATTTCAAATTCGATTGAAACTGGCTATAAAACATTTGGAAGATTACGCTGACAAAGCTCTGGCCAATCACTCTATATTCTACACTCCAGAGCCTTTAGCCGAACATGGTAAAATAGCTTTCGTTTACCCTGGTTCAGGAGCTAATTTCCTCGGTTTGGGACGCGAACTGGCCTTACAATTCCCAGCTATTATGGATCGCTTCGACAGCGAAAATCTTTACATGGCCGATGAATTTATGGCTCGCTGGAATCAGCCTTATCGCCTCAATTGGGAAGAAGGCTGGCAGCATGAAGCTCTCACAAGCTTAGCTTCCGATACTCACAAAATGATGTTTAGCCAAGTTACCTTCGCTATGCTATCTACCGATATAATCCGCTACTTGGGTATAGAGCCTCAAGCGGCTATTGGCTATAGCTTAGGCGAATCGGCAGCTCTGTTTGCACTTAGAGCTTGGCCAGAGCGCGACTTAATGTATAAACGCATGGAAAACTCCGATTTATTCCGTGAGCAACTTTCCGGCCCATGCTTAGCTGCCCGCCGAGCTTGGAATATCCCTTCCGGGGCTCCTTTTGAATGGACAGTAGGCCTGATCAGAGTGGCTGCTGCCCAAGTAAAAGAAGCTATGAAAGATATCCCCAAGGTGCGCTTACTAATCGTCAATACTGACAATGAGTGTGTAATAGGCGGTACTCGTGAAGCAGTCAGTACCCTTTGTACTAAGCTGAAAACGAAAGCCATCTTGGTTAGCGGCGTAGATACAGTACATTGCGATTGTTTGGATCCCGTAGCTCAAGCCTATTGGGAAATGCACCATCTTCCTTGTACCCCACCTAAGAACGTAGACTTCTATAGCGGCTACTACCATTGCTCCTACAATTTAACTTCGGAAAAGATTGCCGACTCTATTGTAGCTCACGGTCGTTTCGGCTTTGATTATACGAAAACTATCCGTCAGGCGTGGCAAGACGGAGTACGCATCTTTTTAGAGATGGGACCCGGTGCAGCTTGCAGCCGCATGATTAACAGCATTTTAGCCGATAAGCCACATTTTGCTATCAGTTTAAGCAATCGAGGCAAAGCCGAATTAGCTTCCTTGGAATGTTTATTAGCCGGAGCCATCAGTCAAGGATTGCGCCCTGATTTAAATAGACTTTTCCCCACCGAGCTTCTGCGCAAAAGCAACAACGGCAAATTCCAAAATATCGACATTTGCTTAGGCAGAACTCCTTTCGATCCACCTTTACCTAAACTCAACAAAACCAATTTGCCCCATATAGGTGAAAGGCAAGATTTACCTTTTCAGAAACCGGTCATACCTATCGAGGAAAGAAGAGCTGTAAAAATGAGTACCCCTCAACATACCAATCAGCCGCCTGTTTTCGCAGCTGCTTCACAGGTAGTTTCAACCTCTCCCGCACCGATGCAACAGTTGGAGCAAATTTTAGTTGAAGTATCCGAATCTTCACAACAAAATCACTCCAAATGGTTGAACTTTGTCAAAGACAGCTCTCAAGCCATAGCCGCCTTGATGAATCGTCAGAGTATTTTAATTCAGCAACTGTCAACTATTCCAGGAACAGCTCTCTCTGAGGAAATCCGCTTACCCGATCGGATACAGGCTGTTCAACATTTACCTGTCTGTGCCCAAGCAAACGATACGGTTCCAGCCGTTTCTACTCCGAAGGTTCAATCGCTCGCTCAGGCTACTCGGTTACTCTCACCCGATGATGGCGGAGCGCACGCTTATACAACAAAATTACACGGTGTGGAATTCACAACTTCAGACGGTTATGTCTGTGGAGGCAAACCTTCCCTGGCTCCGGCCGATCAGAAAGTATTTTTGGACAGAGATGAATGCTTAGAATTTGCTATAGGTAAAATAGGTAAAGTTTTAGGCGAAAAATTTGCTCCTATCGACGATTATTCTACACGCGTACGCCTACCAGCCGAGCCGCTTATGCTTGTAGATCGTATTATTTCTGTAGAAGGAGAACCGCTCTCTTTAGGTTCTGGCCGCGTAGTTACCGAACATGACGTAGTGCCCGGTATGTGGTATTTAGACGGCAACAGAGCTCCGGTTTTTATTTCCGTAGAAGCAGGCCAGGCCGACCTTTTCCTCTGCAGCTGGTTAGGTATCGACTTTAAAGCCCAAGGAAAGCGTGTTTATCGTCTCTTAGACGCTAACGTAACCTTCCATCGCGGCTTGCCCCAACCGGGTGAAACTATTCATTACGACATTCGTATTAAACGCTTTATTAACCAAGGAGATACTTGGCTCTTCTTCTTTGAATACGAAGGTACTATCAACGGTCAAATCTTCCTGACCATGCGAGACGGCTGTGCCGGTTTCTTTACTCCACAAGAAATACGCAATAACGGCGGTTTAGTCTTAACAGAAGAGAATTTACGCCCCAAACAAGGCAAAAAAGATCCTCAAATAAAAGATTTGGTACCTTTGAGTACCGATAGTTACAGCTTTGAACAAGTGGAAGCTTTACGTCGCGGTGATTTAGAGGCCTGTTTTGGCCAGGAATTTGCCGGTTTGGCTCTAGACAATCCTGTCAGCTTGCCTTCTTCCGATTTATTGCGTTTAATTCATCGCATTCCAGAATGTGATCCCTTCGGTGGACGTTGGGGCTTAGGTAAAGTTATAGCTGAAGCAGACGTTCATCCTGAAGATTGGTACTTAACTTGTCACTTTGTTGATGATATGGTTATGCCCGGTACCTTAATGTACGAGTGTTGCGCTCACGCTCTGCGTTTCTTATTGGCTCGCTTAGGCTGGGTAGGTGAAAAAGACAGAATTGCTTATGAGCCAGTTGTAGGCGTTAAAGCCGTATTAAAATGCCGCGGCCCTGTCTTGCAAACGACCAAAACAGTGCGTTATCAAGTCGAAATAAAAGAGATAGGATACAATCCGCAGCCTTATGTAATTGCCGACGCCATTATGTATGCCGACAATAAACGTGTGGTAGGATTTGAAAATGTTTCCATGCAACTTACCGGTACTACCGGGTGCGAATTAGAAGAGCTGTGGCATTCCCGCAAACCTGGAATTAAAATTGAATCCAACATACCATCATCATCCAAGCATTTGGGAGATCCTATTAAGTCAGCTATTTTTAGTGAAGAGCAATTTATGCAATTTGCGGTAGGTCGTCCCTCCTTAGCTTTCGGCCCTGAGTTTGCCAAATTTGATTCGCGCTTTATAGCTCGCTTACCAGGTCCGCCCTATCAGTTCGTCAGCCGTATTGTCAGTGCCGATCATCCTTTCCTTAAAACCATACCCGGCGGTTGGGTCGAAGCTCAATATGATGTTCCTGCCGATGCTTGGTATTTTAAAGCCGGCCACACCGGCAATATGCCTTTTTGCATTCTAAACGAGATAGCTTTGCAAGTTTGCGGCTGGGTTTCCAGTTATGCCGGTTCTTCCATGCACAGCGAAGAGAATTTACACTACCGCAACTTAGGTGGCTCTTCACGTCTCTACGAAGAGATTACTCCTAAAACCGGTACTGTCACCATAAAAGTACGCATGACTAAATCTTCTGAAGCCGGCGGCCTGATTATTCAAGATTTTGATATGTGGCTGGGACAACAAGGACGTACTATTTATGAAGGGAAAACAACTTTTGGTTTCTTTACCGAAAAGTCTTTGGCCGATCAGGTAGGTGTACGCGGAGCAGATAAGCGCATTTGGTATCCTCGACACGAAGAGCCTTGGGAAGTTTTACCCAAACTTGCTCCTCTGGCTCCAAATGATAACCGCAACGAACACAATTGTTCTTTAGAAATGCCCGGTAAGGCTTTACTCATGTTAGATGAATACGCTTGGTACCCTCAAGGAGGCAAACGTGGTCTGGGAGCAATTATTGGCAAAAAACAAATTGATCCCCAAGAATGGTTCTTTAAAGCCCACTTCTTCCAAGATCCAGTTATGCCAGGCTCTTTAGGTTTGGAAGCTTTTATCCAAGCTCTCAAAGCTGCCGCTTTGAAGTTGTGGCCCAATTTAAAAAATAGTCATCACTTCTCAGCTATTCTACCCAACAGTACGCATCAGTGGCTTTACAGAGGCCAAGTTGCCCAGACCAACCAAGAGACGACTGTCAGAGCAGAAATTAAAGAAATAGGCCAAGGTTCTAATCCTTATATAAAGGCTGACGGTTTCTTACAAGCCGATGGTAAGGTTATCTATGAACTTAAAGACTTCGGTTTAGCTCTCTTAACCGATTAGAAATTAACAGCGATATTATATACAAATAAGCTACCTGCTTAAGCTGAATGATTGTATATCTCAATGGCTCAGTAGGTAGCTTATTTATATGGATTCAGATACTATTTTGCCAAAAATGTTCACATTAAAATACTACATACTTTTAGCATGTATGCTATCATTAACGGAGACATTTTTAACGGAGGTTCTAATATGTTCACTCCTGGCATTCCTTTCGGAGGCCCGGGCCCATTCGGTGGTCCAAATCCTTTCGGAGGCCCTCTGGGCCCAGGTTCAATATTTGCCCCCGGTATGGGTGCAACCCTAATGATGGGACTCTCCGGCCTAGCCGGAGCCGTGGTCGGTGTGCCTATTATGGCCGCCGCCCTGGACAGCTGCATTCCCATTGATGGAGCCTCAAATCCGGCGGCCGGTTTTGGCATGGGTGGTTTTGCTGGTTCTATCGTTGGTCAAGGTATTGGCGGTATGCTCGGTACCAGTCTTGGTATGAGATTGGGCGGCCCCTTAGGTATGATAGGCGGCAGTATGCTCGGTTCCATTTTAGGCGGTGGTATCGGCTGTAAAATTGGCAGTAATATTGATAAAAATAAGATGGCCAAACAAGCTCAAACTGCTCAAAGGCATAATGGCTTCAGCAGTGCCGAAGCTTCTAATTTGTATAGCAACTTGGGTAAAGCCACTGTTGCCGGAGCTGCGGTAGGTTTAGGCTCCGCTGCAGTTTCCAGCGCAGCTTCTAAAGCAGCAGAAAAGACTGTCAGCGCTAATTTGTTTAGTCCTTTCCCCACTCCTCCGGGCGGTCGTCCCGGCGATTTATTCCCTCCGCCTCCTCCACACGGTGGTTTTGGCGGATTTCCTCCACCACCACCTCCCGGTGGCCCTCACCATCGTGGTCCTTTTAGCGGATTTCCTCCGCCACCACCTCCCGGCGGTCCTTTCCACCGTCACGATCCTTTTGGCGGGCCTCCTCATCATGGCCCAGGTGGACCTCACCATCATGATCCTTGGGGACCCGGCCCTGGTGGCCCCGGCGGCCCTCCTCCCGGATGGTAAGCTCTGGTCCCAATTCACAGTAATATCCCGTACTATATAGGCCAGATAAATACAAATTGCCCTCAGCAATATCTGTAACAGAAGGCACTGGGGGCAATTTTTTATTTGTATACAGAAAAAAACTCTGTTAGCAGCAGATAATCAGCTCTTCAATTTTTCCTGTTTTTTACCCTTAGCTCTTAAAGAAACGGTAAAAACACCAGCCATAACTAACAAAACTCCCAAATAGCCGCGACCGGACATAGTTTCATGTAAGAAAATAAAAGCGAAAATAGCCGCAAAGACAGGTTCTAAAGAGAACAGCACACCGGTATGTTCAGGTGTAGTATATTTTTGAGCTATAGGCTGAGCCACAAAAGCAAAAGCGCTGCCAATTACTGCCAATCCCAAAACAGCTACCCAGCCTGCAATATTTGAAGGCAAGGCCGGAGTTTCAAAAATTAACGCACTAATTGAAGAATAAAGACCGGCAAAGCCTATTTGCCAAATACCCAATAGCAAACCATCATCTTGTTTACTTAACTTATCAGTTAAAATAATGTAAGCAGCATAAACAACCGCACCTATAAAACAGAGCAGATCTCCGCTATGAAATACTAATGATTGTTGCAAAGTTAAAAAACTAATTCCCACAGTTGTCAGAATTGTACCAATTATTACCGAAAGATCAGGCAACTTCCGCACGAGAAAAGCATGAAAAATAGGTACCATAACTACAGCTGTGCTGGTCAAAAAACCAGCATTAGAAGCGGTAGTAGTTTTTAGTCCTAAAATAAGCAAAGCGCACATACCATAGGTAAATATTCCCAACAGGGCGCCATTGCCGATAGTGCGCCAAGTATGATTTAATTGCTTAAAAAAAATCATAGCGACAATTAAAAAAGCTATACAAAAACGCAAAGCTAAAACAGTAAAAGGAGGCAACACTCCCAAGCCAAGTTTCATAAAAAGATATGAAGTTCCCCAAGCCATAGCTATACAAATCATGGTTAGGTCGGCTGTGCGCTGACTCCAAAAATTATTAGTTCCTTTTGAGCCAGCTACAGTAATTCGTTTATTCTCAGAAAACATAACTTTTTATAATACCAAGAAAATCAATATAGAGACGGCCACCATTATAGTCCAACTAAAAGAAAAGGCAAGCTAAAATATTAATGTCAGTTTCTGGGGGAACAAACTGCCATTCTAACGAAAGGGCGACGCGTTATGTCAGTAAATTCCCATAAACCTTTTAAAGCTTGTATTTTTGATATGGATGGAGTGCTCTTAGACTCCGAACCGTTTTGGCGCCAAGCCGAGCGGGAAATTTTTGCCACTGTCGGCCTCAACCTGACCGAAGAGGATTGCATGGAGACCATGGGAGTACGTATAGATGAATTGGTCGTCTATCGCCATAGTCAGAAGCCGTGGAATTCTCCCAGCTGCGCCCAAATAGCTGAAAAAATTCAACTACGTGTAGCCGAATTAGTAAAAGAAAAAGGAACAAGACTGCCAGGAGTGCTTGAATCTTTGCACTTTCTAAAGGAAGAAAAAAGATTGCGTTTGGCTTTAGCTTCTTCTTCTTCGTACATGCTTATTAAAGCTGTTTTGGAAGCTCTGCAACTTCAAAACTTCTTTGAAATAACATGTTCAGCCGAAAAAGAACCCTACGGTAAACCCCATCCGGCTGTGTATATAAATACGGCTAAATTACTAAATGTAGAGCCTATAGACTGTCTGGCAATTGAAGATTCTATCAATGGAGTAATCGCTGCCAAAGCGGCTCGCATGTCTTGCGTAGCTATTCCAGAAAAAGCTCTGCGAACGAACAAAAAATTTGCCATTGCCGACTTGCAATTGGAAAATCTTTTGCAATTGCCCCAATATTATCAACATCTCTTGGAAGAACGCTAAATTTTAGTTACGATAAAAAGCTGTGTTTTTTTAATCCGTTAACAACAATAGCCGGACAGGGACGCGCCGGACACACATATTCACAAGCTCCACAACCAATGCATAATTGCGGATTGACTATAATTTGTCGGGATGATGAGTTATGGTCAGCCTCGACTACACTTAGAGCACCGTGCGGACAAGTGTTAACACAAGCACTGCAAAAGCGTCCCTGGCTATTTTGACAATTAATGGCCTCCCAAGTTGCCAAACCGATACGTATTGAGGCTTTATCGACTGCGGAAATAGGCTGAATAGCTCCTGAGGGACAAATTTGTGAGCATTTTGTGCACTTAGGTGAACAATATCCCAGGGCAAAGGACATAGCCGGTTGAGTAAAATTCAATACCCCGTAACGCTTATCGATAATTTTATGACTGGCTTTTACATTTAAAACTTTGTTGGGACAGTTACTAACACACAACATACAACCTACACAGCGGCGATGAAAATTTTCATAGCTTTGTGCGCCAGCAGGTAATACATAACTTTGGCGTTCAGGATCAAGGCGAGTTTTTTTAGACGCAACTTCGGCTTTTACCGATTTTACTGCACCCAGTACTCCACCTCCCAAACCGCAACCAACTAAGAAAAAAGTACTCAAAATAGAAATAAACTTGCGCCTGGATACCAAAGTTTGCTTGGATACTTCCTTGTCACACTCCGCAATTTTATCGACAGTTGCAAATTCGTCAGCACTGTGGCGACTATTCATTATTTTTCACCTCCAAGCTTAATGGTTTAAGACGCTCATCTTTATTTGAAATTGATTTTTTAATTGCCGCTTTACAATTAAAGGTAATAGCTCCTTTATGACAAGTGTCCAGACAATTAAAGCATTTTACGCAACGGCTATTGTCTACATTGCCATGACCGATATCTATACATTCGACCTTACAATTGTGAGCACAAAGTCCACATTTTACACATTTTTGCTCATCAATTCTGATTTGATAAAGTGCTCGACAACTTATTACTCCCAGCGCAGTTCCTACTGGACAAATACTGTTACAATACAAACGACCGAAGAAAAATGCCACAATTGCAATGATTATGCCCCATAAACCTGAAATAACAAAATTTAAGCAATCGACAGTAAAATATTGACTCCGATAGATATTTGAATATCCTATTTCTGTTAACCCGGAGGCGACAAGATTTGTTATCCAGACAGCCGTAGGATTAACAAAATTAACTACCAAACGACCAAAAGTAGCATAGGGAGCAAAGAAACTAACTATAACCCCTAAACCAAAAACCAAAGCTATTATGTAAATAAACAAAATAGTGTAGCGAAGCTTTATCAAAGGAGAACGGTAGATAAATTTGGGTTGACGGCGATATTTGGTTCCAAAATAAGAAAATACATCTTGCATAATACCCAAAGGACAAATTACTGAACAGTAGAGACGACCGCTTATGAAAGTTATTGCCAACCATAAAAGGAGAAATGGCCAACTTAGGCTTAGCAACGCTGGTATAAATTGTAATTTGACTGCCCAAAAGAAATACCTACTGAAGTTAGAGCCCAAATTAACGAATAGACTCAGCAAGCTGCCCAACATAATAACAGCTAATAAGATGCGTATTTTTTTCAGCACAACTTCTCCTTTTGCTATAAATCATATTCACTGTTTTGAGCACTAAAAAAATTGGCTCGATAAAATATCAATCGAACCAATTTTTTTATAGCAACAATTGAAACCTCTTCGGCCCCAAACTTTATTTTACAGCCTTTTAATCAGCAGTCTGCTTGGGCGGCTCGACAGCCATATAATCGCGGCGCATACGCTCCATATAAGAGTTTGTCAACTCGGTAATACGATTAAAGCTGGGGCTCTTAAGTACCATACCGACATGATGATCTTTGTCCATACGCCAAACAACTTCAGAGTCGTTATAAGCTGAGGTATCAGGCTTAGCTTGACGAGAAAGTGAAACCATTAACGAAGCACTATCATAACGACGCTCAGGCACAATATATTCTTCGCCACGGGCACAGGCTAACTCCAAGCGGGCCCACTCTTGCCACAAATTGATACCGGTGGCAGCTTCCACCATCATGTCAATATTGGCTCCGCCTACACGAGCGGCAATCTCTAAGAAATATACCTGACCGTCTTTGGAAGAGCGAATAAATTCGGCATGGGTAACGCCACGTACCAACTTCATAGCTTTAACAATCTTGCGATTCATTTCAGCCACTTCCGGCTCTTCTTCAAAACCTTGAGGCAAAGTACGAGTACAGAAAACACCTCCAAAATTCCAAATATCAAAAGGAGGCTTTACATAGCGGGATACATTGGAGAAAACAATTTTGCTGTCCCAAACGATAGAATCTACATGGTAAACAGAACCGGGAATATATTCTTCCAATAAACGGTGACTCTGTTCGTCGCCCAACTGATTGACAATGTCCCAAAACTCTTGGGGAGTATTTATCTTTTTGATTCCCACCGCACCGGCTTCAGAACGAGGCTTCAAAAACCAAGGGCCGGGAACTTCCTTCATAAATTTATCTAGTTTGCCATAATTTAAAACATGTTCGAAGCGAGGGCAGCGAATGTGCTCGTCGCGAGCTTGCACGCGCATAGCTAACTTGTCACGGAAATAGCGAGCAGTAGTGTCTCCCATGCCGGGAATGCGCAAATGTTCACGCAAGGAAGCTACCAACTCCACATCATAATCGTCCATAGGAACAATACGATCAAAGACGATATTACGGGCCAAGTAAGAAACTGCATTCATAACTTCTTGGCGACTGGTAAATTCAGGCATATAGAATACGTCTTTTAAGTATTGACGCGCCCAAGGTTCATCTTTAAAGCTAAGTTTAGTTAATAAATAGACTTGGCAGCCTTCTTTATAGCATTCTTCTATAAAACGGTTACCTTTAAAGTAGCTGGCGACGACTAAAATAGTGACAGGCTTTTTATCCAAAACAAACTCCTCGGCGAGTTCTCAAATGAACTCGCCTTAGTGCAATGATAATTGATACAAAATAACTAAAAATAGTAACCCATGTATTCTATCACGAGTTGAGAAGCTCTTCAAATGCCGAAAAATCGCGTTCTATTATGCTTAAAGAACTTTCCCAGAACTCACTGCCGGTTAAGTCGGCGCCTAAACCAAGACGCGCTGTGTCTTCACAAGAAGAACTGCCGGTTAAGCGCAGCAATTTAGTAAAGACGGGTAGAAATTCTGAGCCTTGTTTAAGCGCTCGAGCATAAATACCCATACTGAAAAGATAACCGAAGATATAAGGAAAGTTATAGAAACTTATTTCCGTAATATAAAAATGGCCTTTGGAAGCCCAGAACCAAGGATCGAGTTGTTTTTCCTCCAAAGCATCGCCGTAAACTTGTTTTTGAGTTTCTTCCATAAGTTGGCAAAGTTCGGAAGCCGAAAACAATTTATCGGGACGCCTCTCATAGAAAGAGCGCTCAAACAGATAACGCATAACGATATTAAGTAAATAGCTAGCCGCATCATCGAGGCGACGCTGATACATACTCAATTTTTCCAAACGACTCAAGCCAGGCTGAGCCAATAAATAGTCGCTAAGTAAAGCTTCGGCAAAAGTAGAAGCGGTTTCGGCCAGCGTCATGGGATAATTGTGAGCACAAGGACGCAAACCATCCATCAAATACTCGTGATAAGCGTGACCTAACTCGTGAGCTAAAGTAAAAACGTCGCCTAAATTGCCCTGGAAAGTCATAAATATACGCGACTGTCCTAACAATATAGACGAAGTACAAAATCCACCGGGCCGTTTGCCTTCACGCACTTCCGATTCTACCCAATGTTTATCCAAAGCTTCGCGAGCAAATTTGCCAAAAGCAGGATCGAAGCGATTGAAAGCTTTAACTATTACTTCCCCGGCCTCTTGCCAAGTATACGTTTTACTCTTGCCGGGTTGATCTTCATGCAAATAAGTGGCGAAATTTACCGGAGCTCCCAAATCTTGAAATCCAAGACGTTCCAAACCCAACAATTTAGCCTTTAAGCGCAGATAGCGACGCGGCAATTCGGCATGTTTGAGCACCGTATCAATCATTTTTTCTAAAGTTGAACGCTGCAAACCGGAATCGAAGGCTGCTTCTTCTAAAAAATGTTTGTAACCGCGACGAACTTGCAATTTCAAACGACAACCGGCAATATTATTTAAAGCCGCACTGACAGCGTACGCCGCCCCTTCCCAAGCTTTATTGGATTCGATCAAAGTAGCAGTTCTGACCTTACGATCCGGATCTTCCATTAAGCTTACTTTCAAACTCATAGGAGCCTGGCGTTTTTGTCCTTCGCTGTCAGTAATTTCAAAATTGAGTGACCCAGCAATATTTTCGTACAAATTTTCCCAAGCTTTAAAACCTGTTAAATCTAATTCGGCAGCCAAATTTTCCAACTCGGCATCCATGCTGTGCAAAGCATTGTGGCGCAGGCGCTCCAACTGATATTCAGCCCCAGCCATCTTGGGATCAGAGCACAGCTGTTTAAATTGCTCTTCATTGAGTTGACGCAAAGAAGCTAAGAGACGTACTTCAATCTGGCGGAAACGAGCTCCCAATTCTTCCAAGCGGCTCTGGGCCTGAGCACTGACTTCATTAGCAATATCTTCAGAACGCACACATTCCATATAAACAATCATATGTTGCAAACGCGCCTGGAGTTCCTCAAATTCCAGTAAAAAAGCGCTCAGCTCTTCTAAAGTCTGAGGAGCTTGCTTACAGCTAATCAGTTCTTCTACTCGTTCTTTAACGGCAGCAAAGTAAGCCAAATAATCTTCCTGATCCGGACCCTGAAAAAACGGCTGCAGATCCCAATTGTCAAACCCGAAGTTAGTCATGTTGTTTATAACCTTCTAAAAAAAACTGGTCACGACGTCTTCGAAAAACAACCGGGCCGCCCCTTCCCTAAAGGAAGAAGCGGCCCAACTGATTAGTTCAAGCTAAAAGATCTACAGTTCAGGTACACCAGCAATTATAAATCGCTAATAGCACCTTTATCTTCATAAGCGATAATCATATAGTCACCGAAAATACCTTTACCGGCGAAAGTACCAATATCCCATCTGGGGAAGCAAGGAGGCAAGTTGTAGCGTAAGTTTTCATCGTGACTAAACTTCTGATCGTAGTAACCACGACCATTAGTATCTCCCTCTGTATCGAGGAAACCACTGACGATAGCCCCGTTAAGCTTGAAAGTTCTGTGAGGCCCCATATATCTACCATGTTCATCTTTACCACGCTTGGCAATCAATTCTTGATAATTCCTAGTAGAATTGGCAGCCATATTATTCCAGTCAAACTGAACAGAGTGATCCATGCTCATAAGCACAGCATCGATACGCAACTGATTCTTTTTGTCAGGGGTATTCTTCACGTTAGTATTCAATGACTTGTCATTAAGTAAAACGTAATTCTTAGCCACAATACCAAGGGTAGGAAGTTTACTCGTCCCTTTATTAGAAGAGTCATAAGCTATATCGCTGGCCAAAATAACATTGCCCTCACGCTCAATAGCACTATTAGCCGGAGTAGGCCAAATACTCTTCACATTAGAAGAACCGATTCCAAGCTGTTTCTGACTGAAAGGAGGCACGTTAACGTAAGGATTGTCTTCATAAAACTCACGAGCTTTATCGCTATACAAAGCGGAGCCGCCTCCTCTACCGTTCAGACTATTATCACGAGCCTTATCCACATTGGCAACAACAGTTAAAGCGCCGTTGAGAAGTCCGTCGCCATTAGTCTTGCTGCTATCAATATACTTGTTACTTAAACCGCTATCATCAAAATCCTTGACATTAACAACCTCCACATTGCCTCCCTCGACACTAATAATACCAGCTCTAATCTCGTCGATCTTTCTTATAGGCTTAAGAAGCTCTACGTAATTAGGATCAATTTCCACTTCCTTACTTGTTGGATTTATACGAGTTAAAGCCGAATTATACTTCAGAACCTTAACCTCATTACCCTTAATTTCTACACGCACAGTAGCAAAAGTTGGAGTAGCCGAGGGGACTGAAACTTTTTTGCCGTCACGTTCTACCGTAGTCATAGCCTGGGCTATATCTGGACATTTTCCAACTGTCTTAGAAGCATTTATATCACTAGCTTGATTGATGCTATTGCTGCTGGCAATCTTAAAGACCATTTTGGTCTTTCCATCACCTTTATTTAAGGTTTTATTTACATCGTCATAGTAGGTTTTTATTTGTGGCAAGCCAAGCGGAGTAACGCCATCGCGCAAAGAGCCATTAAACAAATTCTTGGTGCTCTTATTGCCTTCAGCAAAAGTTTTTACTTCTCCACCCTTTCTGTTCCTATATTCATAATTTTTACTGGACTGAGCAGTAGTAACATCTCCCTGGAAGATATATTTATTAGTTTTAAATCCATCCGGAGAGAAGAAGGCGAGTTTGCCATCGAGAGCTGCACCTTTATAATTGTGAAGGTACCTCTTTACCTCATTACCCTCTGGATCATCATCGGCATAGCCGTCTACACGCAAACGCCCTGTCTCGATATAGCCTTCAGGAAGGAAGACTGCAGAGCGAGCGATATCGCGTCCTGTTTCAGTATCGCGATCATATGCGGTCTTACTTGGACCGAGATTTACCCCTAAAGCATCCCAAGAACGGGCATTTTGAATAAAGTGCATAAAGTCACAAGCTACGCTCTCACGCACCCTAGCTTCTACCACACGCGTTGCCAGCGGAACTCTGTCATTGTCAGCAACATTGCCATCGTTGGCAAATACTCTGGCTACAGACAACAACTGATACTGACTGGGTTGATTGCTATTAGGATAGCGAAACTCGGTGCAAACAACTTCCACTTCAGCATAATTGTCTCCATTGCCGAGTTCTAACCTGTATGCTTCCTTTTCTTTATCCTTCTTCCTAAAATTAATCAGACGACTATCACTACCATGACCCTCATAATTAGATTGCCAGCGATCTTCGCCCAGAATCTTACCACTATAATCGAGACCGAAATCCTTCTTGAGCTGCGCACCACTTAATGAGGAAACTTTAACATTTACTTGACTATTTAAAGCTAAATTGTTTGCACCGCTGGTGAGAACTAAATTTCTTCCAGTGCCGAATGAAGTAGAAGCCAAATCCACCCATTGGGAAGTCACTAGGGAAGTTGCTCTAACTTTGGGGTTGTTCGGATCAAAGTTCAGTCCAGGTTGCCCCATATAATTGATAGCTGCTTCTATGCCCCAGTTAGCAGCATGCAAAGCGGCGTCATTATAGTTGGCCACCCTGGTAGCTCTGCTATCGTGTAAAGACAAAGCAACCACAGTAGTGCTGATAGAGAACAAAATAGCTATCGTAAAGAGAGCAAAAATAAGAGCTACACCCTTTTTTACTCTCGGCTTTCGAGTAATATTCATAAATTTTACTCTCCCTTCTAAGTACCAGCTTGCAAGCGTACCTGAGTTTCAAATTTGATCTTAGTCTCATTCCCGGCTATACCGGACTTCTTCCCTTTGTAGACAGTTGTTTCAAATGAGATCCTAAACAGATTGCGATTATAAGTCGTGTAGTACAAAGGATCGACATTTCCGCCGTGACTATTTACAATTATTGGGTGGGATACCGTAAATTTCATAGTAGCCTTGGAGCGAACAAAAGCTTCACCCCTACCCTTGCTATCATCTTTGAGCTCGCCACCACTAAAATTACTACTCGTAGTACCACTATTTAGAGCACAAACCAACCAGTTACTTTCATCATTCGAGCCGGCTCCACTTGGATTAAAAGCCCTCCTCGAAGTAAAGAAATTGGTATTTAATACCCAAATAACACCAATCACCCTGCGTCCCAGCCCAATATCAATACCAGTCTGAGTTCTTGCACTGTGACCACGATTATCTCCAACAGCACCGTCAGTGATGGTATATACACGTCTCCAAAGCCTGTCTGGAGTGGCTCTAGGAACAATCCACTCAACGTACACATAGTTACTTAACTGAGTAGGATTGAACTGATAACTTCTAGCATTGGCGTTAGACATGCCTGCTTCCGTCCTCGGCCTAGTAAAAATCAAATGATTATCAATACTGCATATACCATTCGTTCCGGTAGTCTTAGTCACTGAATATCCTTCACCGCTGCCACTGTATACCTCTCCGACCTTGGTTCCGTAGCTATCAGGAAGCAAGACGCCAGAAGGAAGAGTATTCGCCCCCATAAAGCTTATTTCGGTAGCTCCTACGGCAGGCAAGGCAACAGCCAGACGCAACTCGTCAGCCATACGATTCATAGCTTCTCGAGTAGCCGTAGTAGCTGTACGCACACTGCGCTCAAATTCTTGAGCCCTAAGACTGGAGATAAGCAAATAAGCAATAAAGGCTACCATTGCAGCCAACAAACCGGCACCCAGCAGAACTTCAATAAGAGTAAAGCCACTCCGTTTTTTTAATCTGGAAATATTCATATTAGCGATTACCGGTCCTTGCACTAACTAATGAAGCTGAACGCACGACCCTTCTGCCATTTATGGTTTCAGGCCAATAAACAGTAACAAAAATTTCCCAGAAACGAGAATCGCTATTGCCACCGTTGCCGAGATGGCGGAAACGAATACTAGGAAGACTATTGCTAACTCCATAGTCTGTACAATCGAGAGTGAATCCGTCGGCCACTAATTCTTTAACCGACGTCAAACCGCTATAATGATTATTGAGATTCTTTGTTATAAGCACATTTGTTAATTCGTTGGCATTACGTGAGTATTCTTCAAGGTAATGTTTCTTTCCACCAGAGGAAAAACCAATGATAAGGCTTAAATTACAGGCGACGGGCATAGCCCTCAGCTCTTCAGCCACAGCCGCAGCATGTTTGGCAGCTTGTACCGATTTCTGCGATTGCCTATTGAGCTTAAAAGCAGCAGGAAAAACAGAAGCAAAAGCCACTAGGGTAGAGGTTAAAACTGCAATTGCTACCATAATTTCCAATAAGGTCAGACCTCGCTGTCCCTTTCTTCTAAATTTTAACTTCATATGATGACGAACCTCTCTTCCATCCTACGTGCCTATAGTATAAAATAAAAGGGCGTATGAAGTCCATTACATTAGAGTTAATAAATAATACCAGACTAATTAAATGTACTTCGAAAAGATAACGATACCATAAAGGCAGTGAATAAAGTTGGCTAAACAAAATTTTTCTGTAATTTTTATACTGACAGCATTACTCCACCTACTTATATTTTTCTCCTCATCTGCTGTGGCTGCAGTAGTCGAAGGAGACCAAGTTGTTAGGTATGTCGACACTCCGACAGGAACAATATTATACCAAGGCACGGCCATAGACACTGCCCCGGTTCCTTCCGAGAATTCATCGAATGAGATTCCGATATCCCAAAACTCAAGTGGCCTCTCCGAACGGCCTCGAGAAAAAAAGGTTTCACCTTCCTCAGAGATGCCAAATGTCCCCAACTTTGAAGCGGAAGTAGAAACTCCGGTGCAAAAGCATAAAAGTAGTAACACTTTTTTTATTGTCATTGGAGCCATTGTTATTATAATAGGGGTAGGTATCATCCTATTTATTGCTAAGTCGCGGGAGAAGGAATGAACATGAAAATATTTACATCACCGCACCATCGAAGGGAGGCCTTCGGTTTTTCCCTTATTGAGTTAATGGTCGTAATTGCTATCATAGGCGTTTTGGCCGCAATAGGTATAGGTAATCATCGTCGCAACATTGCCAGAACAAACATAAATCAAGAAATGGAGCGCTTCTGCGGGGCTATTAGAGAAATTCCGCCTACAGCCCAATCTGCAGGACAACTTGTTCTAACTGACAATACTCGCCCTAAAGCAGCTCAGAACAGTTTCAACCAAGTCGGTAGTTATATCCCAATTAATAACGGAAACAGCTTTAGCTGGCGCGTTTATAACGGAAAAACTTTGGTTAATGAAGGAGCTGTCGGTTCGTCTTCATCTGATAAGGTGTCTATCTTGGTGACAGGCGGTTTTAAAAATTCTAATTTAGCTTCCAGATCCGACAAAATTTCTCAAGGAGTATGGTTGGGAATTTATGAGGGAAATCAAAACGCAAACGCAACTCCTCTACTTGCTATAGCCTTCAGACCCAACGGAACCCCGTATGTTAATGGCAAGATCAAAGTGCTTCATTATGAAGGCAGCAGTGTGCATAACGGTGTAGAGATCAGCCTGGACAGAATGGGCAATATCAGTGAGAAGCAGTGTAAAAAATAACTAACAGTTGGTTAGTTTTTATGCCGTATAATAAAATCGGAGCCTCAATTTCTTATTGAGGCTCCGATTTTTGCTTATAGCCTATTCTTTAGCTTTAAGCCTTTCTTGCCAAAGGCGTTCAAATTCGGCAACTTTAGCCTCTCGCTGAGCTCGCTCAGCTGCCGGTAAAAGGTCCTTTATATCGTCCCTATTTAAATAAGCAATTTCGCTCTCCCGACGCAAAGATACGGCATCTTCAGCCGCAGCGGCAACCGCTTCGTCTAATATAGCTTCAGCTTGTTTCTGCTGCTCGGTCATAAATTAGGCCTCACTTTTAGGAAGATCACCGGCAAAAACATTAAGTACAAAGCCCTTATTTTTCTCATTATACTCAACGCCCATAACGGTCATTTTAGTATCGGGAGCCAACAAGTATTCCTGTTCATCGGGGAAAGGAGACAACTTCTTATCGGCAGCGACGTAAATGCCTTTAACATTTTCGCCAATATAAAGCTTGGTAGCAACCTTAGGCTTGTCTTGGAAATCAAATTTGGGGTTAATCGTAGTAGACAAGAAAGTTTTGCGGTTGGTTTGCGTACCGGCAATTTTAGCTTCCAGGTAAGGAGTAAGTTCTTCGGTAGAGCAATCCATTTGCATAGCTGCAAACTTTTCATAATCTTCGGAACTCATATAATTGCGCAGCTCAGCTAAACTGGCTGTACGGTAAAGTATAGAGCCTTGAGGAACTTCATGGCGTTCTAAGGCGCTGCTCATACACTCGGTAGCCCTGCGCACTACGCCCAACGGACTCTTTTTATTGCCCAACAAATAACCATTCATTTGCAAATAGGCTACACTGCAATAAGCCTTAATGCAACCGCGCTCTATGATATTTAAGTCGGGCTTTACATTAGTTTCGTAATTTTCGACCGCATCTTCAGGCTTAATATAAGCGTAATCTTTAACCGAATCCAACGAAGGCAAACGATCTGTCTCTAGATCTTTTATGCTGAAAATTCCTAAGCCGGCTGCTTGAAACTCATCCTCTCCCATTAAAACCGCGCCGACATTGCCGACAGCGGAATGTGTAGTATTTTCATCATCGCTCTGAGAAACAATTTGCCCCAGAAGCTCCTCTACCGCTTTGTCGGAAAGCTGTACTTTTTGCTTATCGGCTGAAGCGGACGGTAAATCAGTTGACTTAATCAATCCTTGCTCGCTCAAATTTTCCAAAGAGCTCTCAAAGACATCGGCAGCAGGCTGCTGAGTTGCCATATTCTCGGTAGTCTTGGCGGCAGCACTGTTAATTTTTACATTGTAAGACGGCACGGGTTGCATGCCTACGGAGCTAATATTCATGGCACCTAACACAAAAAAATAAATTTTTCCTATGCGTTCTAGGATAGCACATATGACATCAATTATTGACATACTCCCCATGAATAAAGCCGAGAGATTCTGAGATATTAACATCAAGTTAACTTTAGTATTTCTCAAAGCGCTACAATTGCAGTAACGGAAAGTCCATACTTTTTTGTTGTACCGCAAGGGTATGCGGAAACATAGAAAACGCTTGCGGAGATCGCTATAAGGCCAAAGTTCTTCGGAAAAGCTCAGCGATCGTCGAAACAAGAATCCGGCACAGCTTTGCTCACCGGAATACCAACACTTCCAAAAGAGGTCTTTTGACTATGATCGGTTCAATCAATAGTGTAAATTACACTGCATATTCAGCTCCCGCCGATAAGCTCGAAGCTGCTTCTTCCAATAACGCCACCCAGACCAAGGAAATGGAATTTTCCTATAATCCCCAAGATGAAACAGTTATGGATCCTGTTACCATAGACCTCAATACCGAACATGGAAGAACCGCTAAGGCTCCCCGTACCGAAAATGTAAAATTTGTCAGAGGTGAGCGCCTTAAGCCTAATTCCAACGGTTCTTACGTTTTCGATAAAGGCACTAAGAATTACGTAGCCGCCAACAGTATGGCCACTGTTCAGCATACTATCGACAGCATGGAGAAGATCCTCGGCTACGATATTACCTTCGCATTTGGCGATAAGCAAATTGGCTTGGCTCCTGACGCCGGTGTCGATTTAAATGCTTATTATTCACGCGACGAGGAGTCTTTAAACTTCTTCCACGATTTTGATCCCGTAAAAAAAGAAACCGTCTACTCGGGTGCTTCCGGTGAAGTTATTTCCCACGAAGTCGGCCATGCCATTTTGGACTCCGTACGTCCCGGCTTCCTCACTTCTTGGAGTGCCGACACCAACGGCCTTCACGAAGCTTTCGGTGACTTGACTGCTCTGTATATGTCTACCCAGAATGACGAAGTTTGCCAGTTGGCTGCTCAACAAACCGGCGGCGACTTAAGTAAGCCCAGCCTTCTCTCCGATACCGGCGAGCATATGGGCCGCGCTATCAATAACAAGTATGATATTCACGATGCCGACAGAGACTACGTCCGCTGTATGATCAACGATTGCAAATGGGAAGATCCCAACAATATCGACAGTGAAGAGCCCACTCCCGAGCACCCGGTTTCCACCGAAATGCACGACTGGTCTCGTATTTTCAGCGGCGCTCAGTATGATGTAATGGCCGCTATTACCAAACGTAATATGGCAGACGGTATGGATGCCGCTCAAGCTATCAAAGCTGCTGGTCAAGAAAGTATGGAGCTTCTTACTAAAGCCGTCAGTATCTCCCCTAGTCACGACGCTTCCTATCGTGACGTCGCACTTTGTATGCTCAAAATTGACGCTCGCAGCAACGAAGGCAAAGCTCATGACATTATTCTCAACACTTTCAAAGAGAGAAATATCCTTGAAGAAGGCGACGATACTCCCGCCGAGACTATGGGAATTACTGCTGAACCTCGCGATATGACCATTACTTTGGATGGCCCCGAATACGGTAAATTCTCTGGTGCCGAAGTAAGCGGCAAAGCTCCCAGCGGTGTCGGTATAATGAGCAATCCCGGCGATAAGCTGGCTAAAGATATGAAGCGCTTAATCCAAAACGGTTCTATCCTCTACACCGAACCCAATCAGGTTGTCGAGAAAAAAGATCTCTTTGATAAGAATGGTAATCCTTATATTGGCGTAGTACGCTGGACTGACGGCAAAATGGTTATCGAGCGCAACAAGATGATCAGCTAATCTTTCTCTATTTTCTCGACGTTAAGGCGTCTAGATTCTGAAAGTACAAAAGCTCTCCCATACAAGCGCAATATTTGATAATTTGCCAAGGTGTGGGAGAGCTTTTATCATTTTGTCAATTTAACAAAAGGTTTTGCTCGATTCGCTAAAAATACATACTTTTGTAACTTGAAGTAACACTCTAAATCTTAGAATAAAACGTGAGATAAGGGGTAGGAGAACTCCAGATACATTTTCACGAGAGGTTGTTGAAAAATGTTAAATTCTATTAGTGGTGTAAGTTCCATGGCTTACACGACTCCGACCAGCGGCATAAACGCCACCAAGGTTGATACTGAAGTAAGAGGGCCGGAGTTTTCTTATAATCCTCAGGACGAGTTGGTCATGGATCCTATCACTATCCAAGTGCCCAACATCAAAACCAGCAGCAAAAAAGCTCCCGAAGGCGAGCATGTGCGTTTAGCTGATAAAGACGGATTGCGTCCCAATAAAGACGGAGAATATGTCTTCCAGCCTGGTACCCGTCAATACGTTGCCGCCCATACTATGGCCACTATTCAATCCACAGTTAATGCTATGAGCGAAAAGTTCGGCCAAGACATAAACTGGGCTTTCGGCGAAAAACAAATAAAACTTATCCCTGACGGCGGCGTTATGCTCAACGCTTACTATTCCCGCCAAGATGAGTCTTTAAACTTCTTCCACGCCAAAGATCCCGTTACCCAGCAACAGGTCTATACCGGCAGTTCCGGCGAAATCGTTTCTCACGAGGCTGGTCATGCCATTTTAGATGCCATCCGTCCCGGTTTCTTCTCCTCTTGGCAAGTCGATACTAACGGTTTCCACGAAGCTTTCGGCGATTTAACCGCTCTTTATATGTCAAGCCAAAATGATCAAGTATGCGAATTAGCTGCCAGAGAGTGCGGCGGAGACTTACATAAGCCCAATTGCTTATCCGCCACCGGCGAGCTTTTAGGACGCACCATCAACAACGAAGCTGGACGCAACGTAACTGGCGGTGATCATGTGCGCAGTTTAATTAACGATTTTAAGTGGCAAGCTCCTCGCACCGTAGATCGCAATCCTTCCGGTACCGATCCTTTAACAACCGAAGTCCACAGTTGGTCCCGCATTTTCAGTGGCGCCCAATATGATGTAATGGCCGCTATGACTCAGCGCAATATCGACAACGGTATGGAGGCCGCTGCCGCTATTAAAGCTGCAGGCAGCGAAAGTATGGATGTTTTAGCCAAAGCCATCACTATTTCTCCCAAAGAAAATGCCACCTATCGCGACATTGCTCTTTGTATGCTCAAAGCCGACGAGGAAATGGGCGGTAAAAACCACGATATTATTTTAAACTGTATGCAAAATCGCAACATCCTCTTTGAAGATGACGATACCCCTTCCGGCGTATCTATGGCTTCTCTTCCCACTCATGATATGACCGTAACTTTGGACGGCCCTGAATTTGGAAAGTTCTCCGGTGCTGAGGTTACCGCCAAAGTATCCAGTGGTATTGGAGTTAAGAATGACAATCCTGGCCAGGATCTCATCAACGATATGAAGATGCATATCCAAAACGGCTCTATCCTCTACACTGAACCCAATCAAGTTGTAGAAAAGAAAGATCTTTTCGATAAAAATGGTAATGCCTACATCGGTGTAGTGCGCTGGACTGACGGCAAAATGACCATCGAAAGAAATACTATGATCAGTTAGTACAATTAACGAATTTTGCCGTCATAAAAAACTAAGGCTATCGGAAAAAAGCTTCCGACAGCCTTAGTTTTTTTATAGATGTTTTGAGCTTATATATTCAATAATCGATAGAAGCTCAAAACATCAAATCCAGCGCTACTTCAAGGGCACATCAGTACCCATGACGGCGTCGATAGGAATAATTTCCATACGCCAGCCTGGCTCGTCTTTGAGTTGCTCGGCAATGGCTTTAGCATCACCCACAGCCACCATAACCATTTGCTCGGGACGGAAGAAGGAAAGACGAGGAATATTCATGCTTTCGCCGTCAACCTTTCTGATGTTGCCAACATAGGTAGCATAGTAGTCATCGGGCAAATTATAAAGCTGCATTTCCATAAGACATTGAGCCAATTTGAGACTAGTCTCAAAAGACTCAGGATAACGATAGCAAATATAATTTTCTGTGCGTTCTAATTCATCGGCAGCTATTTTTTTACTCATGCTGTCAATTTCACGAAGAATTTCCCGCAAAGCGGGCACAGTTTTATCAGCTTGCACATCGGTAGCCACTAAGAAAGGCCCGGCCTCTTTGCGAAAGACAAACATAGAGCGAGCGCCATAAGTATAACCATTCTTCTCGCGTAAATTTTGATTTAAGCGAGACATAAAAGAACCACCCAAAACAGTATTCATAACTCTTAAGGGGAAGAAATGCTCAGTGTCTCTGGCAAAACCTACCCTACCCACGCGCAGTACCGACTGATGAGCTCCGGGACGATCGACAACATAAATCACCTTGCCGATACCAGAAGAGGTTTTAGGCAGAGCTGCCAAAGGAACACTATGTTTATCTTCAGCTTTTTTATTTAAACCTTCTTTAAATTCAGCAGCTACTTCGCCATCGGTAAGTTTGGCTTTATGCCATTTGCCGAAACGCTTTTCCAATTCTTGCATTACCTGATCAATATCTGCAGCGCCGGTTACGGAGAAGAAAGCATTCTGCGGAGTATAATATTGTTTATAGTAGCTAACTATATCTTGACGGGTTAAATTCGCATAAGTAGAAGCCAAACCGTTTAAACCATATCCCTGCCTGTTATTGGGCTCATTTCTGTAAATAAGTCTGCTAAAAGCGTAACTAGCCAAAGAGGCCGGATCCTCACGCTGCTGTATAAAATTGGTCAAACGCAACTTTTTGAGGCGTTCAATTTCTTGTTCAGGGAAAGTCGGATAAACAACAGCTTCAGCCATAAGGTCGAGTCCCTTGTCTAAACGCTTACTGGGTACGGTCAAGGAAATAGTAGAACCAAAATATGACTGATCGATACCGAAATAGGAACCGATATTGTCACTCTGCTCAGCGAATTGCAGAGCGCTGTACTTAGCGGTACCTTCGTCCAAGCATTCGGCAGTTAAAGCGGCTAAGCCCATTTTATCCAAAGGTTCGTTGACAGCTCCGGCTTTAACAAAAAGGCAGGCTGTCACCAGCGGAGTGGTGCGTCTTTCCATAAACCAAACGGGAATACCATTAGACAGTTGACGCTTTTCTATTTTGGGAATGACTACAGAAGCAGGTTCGCTGATCGGAGGGGGCGCCAAACGACTGGGAGCTTGCATATTAGAAGTATTTTTTACCGGAGTTTCAGCATGAGCCATAAGAGACATTCCTAACACAAAAATACAAGAAGTAAGCCAAAATTTCATCATTACTTGGCCTCCTTCGTTTCGGGGACAACGGTTATTTCCACGTATTTATTAAGATCAAGATACTTTTTAGCACATTCAGAAACAGACTGAGGAGTTACTTGGCGATAGCGTTCCAAATCGACCGAGAATGAATCAGGCTTGCCGAAATGCCAATAGTAATTATTGAGCATGTCAGCCTTTTCGGAAATTAACTCGGCATTAGCGTAAAAAGCTGACTCCGTCATATTGACTACACGATCAATTTCTTGCTGACTGGGCGGATTATTTTGAATTTTGGCAATTTCTTCATTGACGATTTTTTGTACTTCGTCAAGACTGACGCCAGGCTTGGGAATATAAAGTATAGTAAAGCAAGAGCCTAAATCTGAGCTGGACTGTTCGGCCTGAATGCTTTGTACAATTTGCAACTCGTAAACCAAACGCTTGTAAAGGCGAGAATTTTTACTATTGGCCAAAATGGAAGCCAATACGTCCATATCGGCATCTCCCTGAGAATAGAGGGCCGGAGTTGGCCAACTTTGAGAGCGCAAAGGTAAAGCAACTTTGTCTTCAATAGTCTTTTTGACAATGCCGGTAAGTTCCACAGGCTTAGCACCGACATGTTCAACTTTAGGGCCGGGCTTAACCTCGGAGAACCATTTCTCCACCAAACGCTTAGTCTCTACAGGATCGATATCACCAGCCACTACCAAGCTGGCATTACCCGGTACATAATATTTTTTAAAGAAATTGACCACATCATCATAACCGGCAGCACTCAAGTCTTCCATAGAGCCAATAATAGGCCAATTATAGGGATGATCTTTAGGATACAGCAAACGGGGCAACTCTAACCACATGCGAGCGTAAGGACGATTGAGATAACTCTGACGCATTTCGTTCTTAACTACATCGCGCTGGCTGTCAACTACATTGGGAGACATAGAATCGAGCAAATAGCCCATGCGATCCGATTCTAAAAACAGAGGCAATTCCAAAGCACAAGAAGGGACGGAACAATAATAGTTGGTGCGATCCGTACTGGTAGAAGCATTATTACTGCCGCCTACTCCCTCTAGCAAACGATCGAACTCTCCCTCTTTAACGTGGCCGGAACCTTCAAACATTAAATGCTCAAATAAATGAGCAAATCCGGTACGGCCAACTTGCTCATTGCTGGAGCCAACTTTATACCAAATATTGGTATAAACCATAGGTATAGTATGATCTTCATGTAAGATTACATGCAATCCGTTAGGCAAATCGAATTCTGTATAAGGGACTTGCATATCTCCCCCACCCGGTTCCTGAGCTGAAGCAGGAGCAGCGGCCATACAAAGGGCCATAGCCAAACCGCATAACGCTTTGCGCATATGTATAATTCCTCCAAAAAGACTGAGCTCCGGCAGGCGTAAGCCGCAGAGATTTTTTTTTGTATACTAACCGATTTTAGCAGAAAAAACTAATATAAGTTCTAAATTAAGCCACGCTGTTCACTTTGAGTGGCAATTTCTAAATCGGAAATAGGCTTGGTAATAATGCCAAGCATACGACATAAAGACCAAGTAAGTTCAGATTTATTCATTGTAAAGAAGTGAAAAGATTCGATACCGGCTTTGCGCAAAAGAAGCAGCATACCGGCCGCAACTTGCATAGCCAGCATATTACGTATACCCGGAACATCATCTAAGCCGTCAAAGAGCTTAACAATCCAATCGGGCAATTTGGCGCCACAAGTACGGCTGAATTGCAACAAACTCTTGGCATTGGTAACAGGCATAATACCAGGCACAATAGGGATTTCAATATGATGTTTTTCGGCTCTGTCCAAAAGACGGAAGTAATCATCGACATTAAAAAAATACTGAGTTATAGCTCTAGTAGCTCCAGCGTCAATCTTTCTTTTTAAAACTTCCATATCGAAATCCAGAGATTTAGATTCAGGATGGCCTTCAGGAAAGGCAGCCACACTAATTTCAAAATCTCCGATCTTACGCAAACCGGCCACTAAATCACAACAGTAACGATACCCTTGAGGATGAGGTTCATAAACAGAAGAGCCTTTGGGAGGGTCGCCTCGCAAAGCCACTATATGGCGTATGCCCGCTTCCCAATATCGCTTGGCAATTTCATCGATCTCGGTACGACTGGCCCCAGCACAAGTTAAATGAGAAGCCGGTACCAGAGAAGTTTCTTTAGCGATGCGAGTAACAATATTATGAGTTCGCTCTCTGGTAGAACCACCGGCTCCATAAGTTACTCCTACGAATTCAGGACGCAGAGGCTCAAGACGAACAATCGTATGCCACAGCGCTTGCTCAGCTTCGGGAGTTTTGGGCGGGAAGAACTCAAAAGAAACTTTAGGCGAATTAGTGCAGAAAAAATCCTTGAGTTCAGAAATTTCTATCAGCTTTTTCAAGGCCTACTCCTAAATAACAAAGGGGAAAATACATAAAAAAAGCGGCACCTATACTCAGGACAAAGAACGGCAAACCGCTCCTCACCTCAGCGCAGACCGCTTTTTCACATCCTCGAAAAGAGATGTCCTAACTCGCGAAACTACTTGTAGAATTCAGCGTTGATCTGGATGAATTGCTCTTTATCGGCGGGAAGTTCATCACTGGCATAAATAGCGTCGGCGCCGCAGCAGCTCTTACAAGCTCCGCAATCGATGCAAACTTCAGGATTAATGAAGTACTGGGACTCGCTATCGGAAGTGTGAATAGCCTCTACAGGGCAATTCTCAGCGCAAGAACCGCAAGTGATACAAGAATCAGTAATTACATGAGGCATGTTCTCTAAATTCCTCTACTTTAAGTGTTACGATGTCTAAATCGCATTGGCCCTTTGGTTCACGTTGAAATGTATTTTTCCTACTTATCAAAAATGTTTTTCAGCTAAAGCCCAAGGACGAAACTATAGTGAACAATGTTTTCAGTTATTTTCCCAAAACATCCCCTACAGCCAAGCGGCGACCGGCCATAAAAGCTGCCCCATTCATCCAACTTTTGCCGGCCGGCTTGACCAATTGCAATACTACAGCTCCCTTACCGGCAGCTATAATATAACCTCGACCTTTAATCTGCCCCAGCACTTGACCAGGGACAGCATTTGCAGCAACATCCCAAGTTATAGAAGGAGCTTGACCAACCTTGAGGATTTGCCCATTATGTAAAGTAGCTGCCTCAGGTTCACAATAAAGAGCCCTTACAAAGTTGGCAACTTCTTCGGCCGTTTTATGCCAATCTATAAAAAGATCATCCCGCTTAAAAGGCTTAGTGTAGTTGAAATCTCCTTGCTGCGGCTTGGCCTGTAAAGTTCCAGCCTCTAAACCTAAAGCTGTTTCTACCAGTATATCGGCGCCTATTTCGGCCAAACGATCCATAAGTTCAGAACCGCTCTCTTGCCCACCGATCTCCACTTCCCGACGCAACAACACAGCTCCGGTATCGTAGCCTTCTTCCATAATAAAGGTAGAAACACCGGTAAGTCTATCTCCGGCCATAATGGCCGCTTGCACAGGAATAGCTCCACGATGGCGTGGCAAAAGCGAAGGATGTAAATTAATGCAACCTAAACGCGGCATATCCAAAAGCGTTTTGGGAATAAGTTTAGCGTAGGCCGCCACCAAAATAATATCCGGTTGCAGCTCTGCAACCAGCTTTAAAAACTCAGGATCACGAACTTTTAAAGGCTGATAAACAGGCAAACCCAATTCCAAAGCTACTACTTTAACCGGAGGAGGAGTGAGTCTGTTGCCGCGCCCTTTGGGTTTATCAGGCTGAGTTACGACAGCCACAACTTCAAAACACTCAGCCAGTTTTTTTAAAGAAGGAACAGCGAATTGGGGAGTACCCATATATAATACACGCATATATCAGCCCCCTCAAATTAAGCTTCAGCGCTTGTTTCCGCAAGAATAGCTTCTTCTGCTTTGTTCTCAGCGTATTCTTCGGCTTCAGCTTGTTTGTCTGCTTCTTCAGCTTGCTGTTCTTCAGTTACCGCGCCCTCTTCCTGTCCTTCTTCGCTCTTGTCTTCGGCATTAGCTGTCACAGGGTGTACATTTTCAGCAATATCAATATAAACACGTCCATCTAAATGATCGCATTCATGCTGAGCACAGCGAGCAAAGAGACCTTCGCCTTCATAACTTACTCTCTGACCATTTTCATCTAAACCGCTCAAACGCACCTTGGAACAGCGCCACACTTCACCTTCTAAGCCGGGATAAGAGAGGCAACCTTCCATACCCAGTTCTTCTTCGTCACTTAAAAAAGTAACTTTGGGATTAGCCAACTTAATGGGGCCGTCACCTACATCCATAACGATTAAGCGGCGGGAAATTCCCACCTGAGGAGCCGCTAATCCTACACCGGGAGCTGCATACATAGTTTCCAACATACGATCAAAAATATCACGCACTTTTTGATCGACTCTCTCTACCGGCTTACATTTGCGGCGTAAAATAGGATCATCGTTAATTCTGATTTGAAATATAGACATAATACTTTTCTTCCGTAAATTTTATCAAAAAACTAAGAGTTGAATTTTTAAACAACAAGGCCGAATGTAGTCCAAACAGAGTTGCTTTCCGGAAAGTAACTACTGTCGGCCGACATTCGGCTGTTCTTTTTACCGAGCCAACACCTAAGTTTAAATATCACTCGTAGCACAATAAAACTTAAAAGCTGTCCTCGGTAAATTTACTTAGAAAGAAGGAGCGAACTCATCCATAGGATCGGGCTCTTTATTTTCGGCAGGAGCCACAGGCTTAGCCTGAGTATCGGCAGGGGCAGCTTCGGCCTTAGGCTGCTCGGCAGGCTTATCAACCTTAGGCGGATCGTGAGTAATCAAAGCTTTGCACTCAACCGGAACCCGGTTATAGTTAAACCAAATGGGATTATCGGGAGTAAAAGTATAACTTTGCCCAGCTTCCAAAATGCCCACATTTTGACTCCAAGTATTAACTACAGTTCCATCATAAAGTACAGCATTCACTTTGAACTGTACGCCACTCAAAGAAGTATTACCAGTATTAGTAATCTTAGCACTATTCAAATGAACTTCAGCTGTATAAGCACCACCGGCATCATTATTAAACCAATCGATACTGTTAACTGCGATAGGAGACTGAGAGTTACTGCCATCAGTCTCAATTTTGCCTTCAGCATTAAGCTTGTACTTTACGTCTCCACCTCCATTTTTAGCAGAGTCACCGGAAGACTTACTGTTGCCTTTAGAAACACTGGAGCGAGGAGTTGCAGCAGCCACTTGAGCTTTAGTAACGGGAACGATTAAATCAATACTACCGACAGCAGGAGAAACCGTATATTTTAATCCAAAGGATTTGGCAAAAGTTTGTACATCAACCGTCAGGCGTCCGCCTTTAAGAGCAGTAGGCAGAGCAAATTCTTTGCCACCAAAAACCACACTGGTGATATCAGATGTAAGCATAGGGCCGTTAGCGGCTCCCCTGGCAGCCTTTTTAGATTCTGCGGCCGTATAGACATATAATTTGCTGCCGTCTAAATTCCAAGTATAATTCAAGGAGTCGAGCAAATCGTCTAAATTGGCCTTGACAGCCTCTCCTGAAATAACGGCACTGCCTTTAAATGGACGGTTGCGTACATAAAAATCATAATCAGCGGCACTTACTGAAGCAGCAGAGCCCAGTAAAATGGCAGCCGTCAAAAAGCCATAGAAAAATTTATTCATTATTAGTCCTCCCAAAATATGAGAAACTTTTTCCTGCCGAATTGCATTTGAGTGAACGGCGCCACCCAACAGGCAGCAAACCTGGGTACTGTAGGATGCGCCGCCTTTTTAGCAACTCAGCCGGGCCACCTCAGCGCCTCTAAAACTGACAATTCAACATCTAAACGGAATATCCGCCCACCGCAATCCACAAAAGAGAGGCCCTATTCGGCAGCGGATAAAAATCGCCGCTAAAAGAGGGCCGCTGATAAATGAACTACTTTACGAACTTCAAATCGATAGGAGTACCTACAAAACCGAAAGCTTCACGCAATTGATTTTCCAAATAACGCTTATAAGAGAAGTGAACTAAATCGGGGGAATTACACTTAAAAGTAAAGCGCGGCGGAGCACTCGGTCTCTGACTGACATACTTTATCTTTAAACGTTCACCCTTGTAACTTGGCGGCGGCCTTAGAGCTACAGCCTCTTTAATAACTTGATTGAGTACAGGGGTGGGAACGCGACGGCAAGATTCGTCATATGAATCTAAAGCTGCTTCCAAAATTTCATCAACACCATCTCCAGTTAAAGCCGAAGAGAAAATAACCGGAGCATAGGCCATAAATTCCAGATCTTTGCCTAACTTCTTAACAAAACGCTGTTTCCATTCCTCTACTTTAGCTCCACTGGCCAGACCTTCCCCTCCTTCTCCGGCTAATTCGCGCACTAAGTCCCACTTATTGACTACGATAACCGAAGGCTTACCGGATTCGTGAATATCTCCGGCCACACGCTTATCTTGAGCCACAACACCGTCTCTAGCATCGATAATCAAAATGGCTACATCTGCTTTTTCTAACGATTGAGAAGCCCTAACACTAGAATAGAACTCAACGCTTTCATCTACCTTGGCCTGGCGACGCAAACCGGCAGTATCAATTAAACGCACTACCCTATCGTCATATTCAACTACAGTCTCCACGGAATCGCGTGTAGTTCCGGCCTGATCGTGAACGATACTGCGTTTTTGGCCGATCAGACGATTCATAGTAGATGATTTACCAACGTTGGGACGTCCCACCAAAGCCACAGACACTTCCTGCTCTTCACTGGGCTTAATTTCGGCAGGTAACCTTTCCAAAACAGCATCTAAAAGATCGCCAGTAGAAATACCATGAATAGCCGAAACCGGATAAGGGTCCCCCATACCAAGAGAATAAAACTCTACAGCGTGAGTTTCAATATCTAAGGTTTCAGCTTTATTGGCAATAAGTAAAACAGGTTTCTTTGAGCGACGTAAAATATTGGCCACTTCTTCGTCTAAAGGCTGAACACCAGCACGGATATCGACGACGAAAAGCACTAAATCAGATTCATCTACAGCCGTCTGAGCCTGTTGATGAATATCGCGTCGCAAAATGTCAGGATCGTTGGGATCGATACCTCCGGTATCGCAGACAGTAAAAGTGCGTCCGTTCCACTCACAAGTACCGTATATACGATCGCGAGTAATGCCCGGAGTATCTTCCACAATAGCTTTACGCTCGCCAGTCAGACGATTAAACAGCGCCGACTTACCAACATTGGGGCGACCAACTATGGCTACCATAGCGTTACTGTTTAAACGCGGCTTAGCTTGATTGTTCATATGTTTTTATTTCCTATATTTTTGGACAAATGGCTCCAAGAAGAGCCGCTGTCAAGTTCAACTTCTGTTCTTACGTTTACAAAGAACCGGTGAAAATTAGTTAAGAGCGAGATACTGGCCCTAAAGCCTGCAGCTGAGCGATAGCAGCCATGACCTGATTGCACACTTCCTTCATGGCCTTAGGATCGGGGCGCTCATTGAGAGCCACCGGTATGGGCTTACCAAAACGAACACTCAAACGACGGCCACAAGGCAGACCATGATTATGTCCTATTTCGTAAGTATTAAAGACACAAGCCGGAACTATGGGCACTCCGCTTTTTAAAGCCATAACTGAAACTCCCAGCTTACCTCTTTGCAATTTCCCGTCTTTTGAGCGTGTCCCCTCCGGGAAAATTCCCACCACTCGACCACCTTTCAGTAAATCTATAGCTTGGTTAACGGAACTGCCGTCTTTGGAGCTCCGATCTACCCAAACACAACCACACCCAGCCAAAACCTTACCCAAAACAGGAATCATAAAAAGTTCTTTTTTGGCAACAAAGTGGACCTGTCTGAAATTGATAGCAATACTCACTAGAGGTGGGTCAAAAAGCGAAACATGATTAGAAGCAATTAAACACCCCCCCTGTCTGGGTATATTTTCCAATCCCTCAGCATCAACTCCAAACAAAGTATTGCAGTACAGATAGACGGCACTGCGAGCAACTTTATATAAAGTTTGCTTAAAATCCGGAGGCTGCAAACAAACTTTACCCAGCGGAGTACGGCGTAAACTTTCGGGAACAAACGACAATGAAGGTGAAGCCATACCGTCTCCGACAGTTTCGGAACCGGATTGCGACGAACTTTCAGCGAGATTTTCTGCTGCCACCGATTCTGTATGGGACATCCTAGCTGCGGAATTTTGCTCCCGCTCATTCATGGGCAAAAACCGCCTCAGCATAATCATGACAAATAATATCAGCCACTTCTTCGGCACTCAGAGAGCTGCAATCTATATAAGAAGCTCCCGGAGCTTTCACCAAAGGTGAATCGGCTCGATGTGTATCTTCATAATCACGCTCGGCCAGTTGTTGATAAATATCATCATAAGTGAGAGTATTGCCGGGACGCTTTTGCATATCCAGTAAACGGCGACGAGCTCTTTCCTCTAAACTGGCGTCGAGGAAGTATTTCAGTTCGGCGTCAGGCAATACTACAGTGCAAATATCGCGACCAGCCATAACGATACCGCCCTCAGCGGCAATTTGTTTCTGTCTTTTAACCATATTGGCTCTAACAGAAGAGCAACTGGCCACTTTAGAAACGGCCCCACTTACTCTGGGACTATGTAATTCACCGGTAATGTCGCGTCCGGCAACAAAAACTTTGCAACCAGCAGCGCTGTCTTTATCAGGTTCTAGACGCAAATCTAAATCTTGAGACAGCTGTCCCAAAGTTTGAGAATCATCCAAAGCGGAGCCTTTTTCCAGAGCTTGCCAGGTTACAGCTCTATACATCATTCCGGTATCTAAATACAACAACCCTAAACGAGCGGCTACTGAGCGAGCTACGGTAGTTTTACCTCCGGCAGCCGGCCCATCGATAGCTATATTAATATTGTGATTACACATAGATACAGAGTCCCTTTGATATATGCACGTGAACACGTACCCCCGCCCCGTAATTTGTCACTTCCACTTTCATTCCCTACCTGAGTGGTGGAGGACTTCCAGGGGAATTAGGCTAAAGAGCAGCCTCGCAAGACGGCCTGATTTTCTACGCTGAGAATAGGCTACCCTCCCCCTAGGTAATCTATTGGGAAATTTTAGACAGACTTGAATACATTTTTATACTGCTGAGAATGTCAAAAAAAATGAATAAAGCTATTTTTTTAGATCGAGACGGAACCTTAATTGAGGAAGTAAACTTTTTACACAAACCTGAACAAGTACGCTGGATAAAGGGAGTTCCCGAAAAGTTGGCCACCTTATATAAGCAAGGTTGGTATTTAATTATGGTAACTAATCAATCGGGGGTAGCTCGAGGCTACTTTACTATGGACGACGTCAATAAAGTATATGAGTATATGCAAAACAGCCTACGCTCTTACGGCGCTCAATTTCAAGCTATGTATTGCTGCCCGCACCATCCTGTATTTTCTCAAACTAAAGCCGAACAGAATTGTTCTTGTCGTAAACCTAAGCCCGGTATGTATTTACAAGCTCAAAAAGATTGGAATTTAGATTTATCTCAGTCCTTGGCTTTTGGCGATAAACTTACCGATATTGAAGCTCCCTTAGCTTTAGGCTGTCGAAGTTTTTTAGTGGGTACAGGCTACGGCGCGAGCGAAGCGGCCAAATTACAAGACAGTCGCTATGCCAAAGCAGAAAAATGTGTGGATTTAGCTGCCGGACTCGATCTTTTCATAATTAACCCTTTTCGGTTGTAATGGATAAAACCTCACTACCTTTAGGCGGTGTTAGGAGTTTTACTAAACCAAAGACTGGGGCTCAGGATCGATAGAAATTCGCACTTCCGAGTGTTTCTTGCCTAATTTTTCAGAAATTTCGGCACAGCCTGAAACAAATTGACCTAAGCCATAATCCTGATGTCCTTTTACTAATAAGTGCCAGCGATACTGACCTTGGATACGCTCCACTGGACATGGAGCTGGCCCAACAACTTCTCCTTCTGTAAAAGAAGTACGCATAATTTCTGCAACTTCCAAAGCAGCCAGCTTCACCTTTTCTGATTCGACTCCGGAAAAAATAAAACGCAATAAACGTCGGAAAGGTGGATAAAGTAACTGACGACGCACCACTATTTCACTGTCATACATAGCTTGGTAATTGTGGTTAACAACAGCTTCAAGAATGGGATGGTCAACATTCCAAGCTTGTATAATTACCTCGCCTCCCAAATGGCCGCGACCAGCTCGACCTGCTGCCTGAGAAAGCAACTGAAAAGTACGTTCTCCGGCTCTGAAATCCGGCTGATTAAGCTCAGCATCAGCCCGCAAAATACCCACTAAAGTGATTTTAGGATAATCCAATCCTTTAGCGATCATTTTTGTGCCAAGCAAAATTTGTGTCTTGCCGCTGCCAAACTCCTCCAAAATGACTTGGTGAGCCCCTTTGCGTCCGACAGTATCCCGATCCAACCGAGAAATACCCACTCCGGGAAAAAGCTCAGCGATTTCGGCAGCCAAGCGTTCCGATCCCGGGGCGCCCACTTTAAAGTTGAGCGCTTTGCAATTGGGACAACAATTACTGACAAGCTGACAATAACCACAATAATGGCAGAGCATACTTTTGGAACTGCGGTGCCAAGCCAAGCTTATGCTACAATTGGGGCACATGGGCACATAACCGCATTTGCTGCATTGTAAGCTGCCGGCAAAACCGCGCCTATTGAGCAATAAAACGGCTTGCTCACCTCTAGCTAAACGTAACTTTAACGCTTCATACAGCGCCCCAGAAATCAAACTACTATTTCTTTCTTGGCGCATATCAACCAAACGTACCGGAGGCAAGGCTCGGCCACCCGGGCGCGAATCCAACTTGGCTAAACGATAAACACCTTTCTGTGCTAAGTAAAAACTTTCAACCGAAGGCGTAGCACTGCCTAAAACCAAAGCGGCCTTATGTTTTCTGGCTCGCATAAAAGCCACCTGACGAGCATGATAGCGCGGCTGATTTTCCTGCTTATAAGAAGATTCGTGTTCCTCATCAACACAAATAAAGCCTATATTGTCAAAAGGAGCAAAAATGGCCGATCTGGTTCCTAAAGCTACACTAAGTTCTCCACGTCGCATAGCCCACCAGTAGTCACGTCTAACAGCGTCAGTTAAAGCCGAATGTAAAACCCCAACCTTATTGCCTAAACGCCCTTTATAGCGTTCTACTGCTTGCGGAGTTAAAGAAAGTTCCGGAACCAGAACTATTCCCTGTCTGCCTTGCTCTAAAATGCGGTGCAACGCCTGTAAATAAACTTCGGTTTTGCCACTTCCAGTCACTCCGTAAAGCAGCACCGGCTTGCCATCTTGCGCTGATTGACAAATCATCTCCACAGCAACTTCCTGAGCTGAGGTAAGAGGAATTAGCGGATAAGCAGCCGTCACTTTAGTCTCTGTCCCAGCTTTACGCTTAGATAAAACCCGCTGTTTGGCCCACATAGCTCGCATACGCTTCATTACCGGGGAGGGAACTACCGTTTGAAAACTCTCATACCAAGAACCGGCATAAAAACGACGCATAATATTGACCAATTGCATAAGCTCTCCCCCCCAAAAGGGAGCGACTTCCAACACTTGGACAATAGGACGCAAAGTATACTGTCGCTCTGCTTCCGAAAGCTCGTCGCAAACTTCAACAACAACCCCATTGAGACTACGCGAACCTAAAGGAACTTCGACTACACACCCAGCAACCAAGCTATTTTGATATTCTCGGGGTATTTCGTAAGTAAAAAGACGATTTAAAGCCCGCGCCGAAGATTCGACTACAACGCGGGCATATTTGTGACCAAAAGAATCCACAGACCCTTAAGCTCGTTTACTTATCTAAAGTTACCAAAATGGCTTTATCGAAGCCGTGATCTTTCAAACGCTGCAGAGCAGCTTCAGCGTCGGCTCTAGTGGAGAACGAACCGGAATAGACTCTGTAGAAGAAACTGCCGCCGGAGCGCTCAAATTTGCGATAAGCAGCCTCATAACCTTTAGACTTAAGGGAATCGACCAAGTCCTTGGCATTGACTTCGTTGGAGAAAGCACCCACCTGACAGCTGAGATACTTACCCTCGGGAACAGGGGCGTACTTTTTATTAGAAACAGGAGCTTTATTGGAAGAAACAGCCGGAGCTTTTACAGAGGTATTGGAACTCACAGCCGAAGAAGCCGGGCCAGTTGTAGCAGGAGCTTTTACAGAAGGCTTTACAGCGGGAGTTTTAGTCTCGCCGACCGGACACTTAACTTTAGTTTCATTCTTGGTGTTAGTTTGAGTCTTACTGGCCACCGGTACGGGAAGAGCTCCACCAGCTAAAAGATTTTCGGCATAGCTGAAGATATCCGTAGCAGCGCGTTTTTCATTAACTATACGATCAATACGATAGACAACTTTGCTAGGTAAGCGATCATTAAGTGCAATAACACCCAAGAAAAGCAAATCTTCACCTAAAATATTAAGTTTTTTTTCACAGAACTGTTTTTCGCGGTCGTGATTTATATGATAAGAAAATACTTGCATACCGGAACGGGCGCGATTGTACTTATAAGCGCCTTTTTCATCTTTTTCCGCTAAAAGTTTGGTAATTTCCGAAATCAACTCTTTCTCAGAACGTACCATGTCGGGTTTAGATTCATCACCGACAATAAGAACGGCATAACCGCTGTTTTTAGTTTCCGGCTCAGCGGCCCAAGCTGATTTGTGAAAAGAACTAAATCCGCACAAGAGCGCAAATACCAGAGTAACAATCGCCGCAACGTTAAAGCGAATACTTCTGAACAAGTCTGTATTCAAGGTGAAACCTCCGATCAGTCGCTCCCAAGTCTTAAAATAACCGGGAACAAACCGGTCCCATAAACTACAAAATATCGAGGGGACAGACTTTTTTTGCAAATCAGTCTGCTAATCCTCCCCTCTCTCTTTTTTACCGACGCAGTCTGCTTAAAAGAGATCTTATCTGCTTCTTCTCTTCGGCAGGAGCCAAACGTTCGGCATTTCTATAAGCACTGGCTGCATCATCAAGTTGTTGTAAACTGCTGTAAGCTTTACCTAAATCTATATAAATACGCCAATCTTCAGGATCAATTTCCGCTGCCTGACGATAAGCCCATGAAGCAGCCTCATACTGTCCCTGACGATAAAGAACCCGACCTTTAAGCCATCCGAAATGACCGGCCAATTCTGGGAAATCTTCCACCGCTTTATTAAATACATCCACAGCATCCTGCAAACGACCGCACTTACGATAAGCTCGTCCCAATTGTTCAATAATGCGATGGTTATGCGGCGCCTCTTGGCTGGCTTCAAGTAAAGCAGATACGGCACTGCTCCAGCGCTCCTGTGCCCCTAAAACATCAGCTTTGGTCAACAGCAAAGGAGCGTAGTGAGGAGCAGACTTGAGTCCATCTTCCACACTGGCAGAAGCTTTTGCATAATTCTTCTTGCTTAACCAAACTTTGGCTGAACCTATACAAGCATCGGCATTATAGGGATCGCGCACCAAAATAGAAGAGAGCATCTCCAAAGCAGCCACAGTCTGTCCCTGTGCCAAAAGACTGCGCCCCACGCCTACATAAGCATTATAAACAACAGCAAACCCACTACTATCTGGAACGACGCTAAGGAAACGGCGGAAGCAAAGCACAGCCTCGTCTTGACGTCCTTGAGTATAGTAGGCGCGAGCCAAAGGTAAATTAAATAAATACATATCAGGATCGCTATCAATAGCGTTCTTGAATTCAATAATAGCCAAATTGCTGAGCCCTTGGCCAGCCAAAGCCCGACCAAGCATACCCCTAGCTTGAGCATCATTGGGACGCAAGGCCAAACTGCTTTGCAATTGACGCACAGCGTCTTCATAAGCCCCAAGTTCCAACAGCATAATACCTAAAGACTTAGGATAATCAGGATTGGTATAATCTAAGCGACAGGCTTTTACTAATTCGTTAATAGCAGGCTGATATTGGCCAGTGCAATAGTAAGCCATGGCTAAATCTTCGCGATAAGCAGGATTCACCGGGTGAGCTTCTACAGCTCTTTGGTACTGAGCCACAGAATCGGCATCATAGTGCTTCTTAAGATAGATACGCCCCAAACGATTATAGTTTTCGGCGCAAGCGGGCTCAAGTTTCACAATCTGTTCGAAGTGATCCATGGCCTTTTCCAGAGAGTTGCCTAAAATGAACACTTCTCCTAAACGGCGGTGCAAACTTAAGCTGTTAGGATGGAACTTTAAAGCTTGCTCTAAAGTCTTGACAGCCTCGTTCAATTGATGATGATGGCAAAATAGAGTAGATAATTTAATAGAAGCCTCTATATGGCCGGGTTCATCTTCCAAAGCTGCGCTTAACTCACTGACGGCTTGTTGCTCCTTATTTTGGGCCATATAGAGCGCAGCCCAATCAGTATGCACTCCAGCATCAATATGCACTCCGGCTTGCAGAGCTTTCTCCAAAACAGCTTGAGCTTGAGAATTTTCCCCTAGTTGCAAGCATATATTGGCCCAGAAACTATAGAGACCGCTATTTTGAGGTTGAGCCTCGCTGGCCCTCTCCAAACAAGCTAAAGCTTCGCTGCAGCGATTTTGAGTGGCCAAGAATAAAGCTAATTGACAGTTAGCCTGAAAATCCTGAGGAGTTTGCTCCAAAGCAATGCAGTATTGTTCGAAAGCTACGTCGGGACGATTTTGCGCAAAATATAAGAAAGCCAGTCTACAACGCAGTATATTATCATACTCGCAACGATCCAAAGCTTTATGCAAAGCGGAAATAACCAACTCAGGTTGCTCGGTACGCGAGAAGAAATCGGCTAAAGCAATATAAGGCTCGTGACTATCGGGAGCGGCCTGAATAGCCTGCTCGATAAGCGAACGGGATGTACCATAATCACCAAGTTCCAGACGAGCACGTCCCAAACCGAGAAGTCCTTGCATATTGTCGGGATCGCGAGCCAAAATCAAATTAAATTCTGAAACCGCTTCCTGAAAACGCGCCTCATTCAGAGCATTAAAACCTGACTGAATTATAGCTTCGCTGTCGCGCTCAGCAGCTTCTTCAATAGCCTTAGGCATAGCGGCTGGAGCACGATCCGCCGCCGGAGGGGCTTTTTCCTCGACATTGGCCATCCAAGAATTAGAGGCTACAGCTGCGCCGCTGCCTCCGACAAAACGTCGAGAGCTCAAAGAACCGCTCTCCGCTGTCTCTTCAACTTGAGAAGGCTGTTCCGACTCTGTCCAAGCTGCAGCTTTCAATTCGGAAGTAGCCGGAGTGGCTGAAACCGGCTTGATTTCCGGAACAGGAACTTTGACAGATCCAGCAGCAGCAACTTTTTCGGCAGCAGCAACTTTGGAAGAGCTATTGGGTAACGGCGTAGCTACGCTCGTTTCGCTAATAACTTTGCGCAAAGCGGGCCCTGGAGGCGGCATAACCGGCTTAGCAGGCGCTGTGGATTTTACGGCCGGGGTTTGTTCCTGCGATTCGTAAGAAGCTACAGAAGTGCGAAAAGCCGCTTCTCCTCCTATTGTCACCACTCCGGCAGGTTTCTTTCTGGCCTGCTCATGCTGACGGGCTACATCAGCTTCGTAAGCGGCAGCAGAATTTATTACTACGGCGGGCCTGGAATGTCCGGAACGCAACACACGCGAAGAAGCGACCGTTTGAAAAGACGAACGCCTCTCAGAAGATACGGCAGAACCGGTCGGTACGGGAGCAACTTGAGCAGGGGCAGACTGAGCCGGAACAGCTTGAACAGTTTCAGCTAAATGGCTCTGCCCTATGGGAAGTCGCCTGACACTCGAAGGGTCAGGTAACCGTTTGCCGCTCACTTCAGCCGAAGCAACAACACTTGCATCAGACTCAGCGGCGCTAACCTTGGGGACATTAAAACGAGCCGAAGAAGGCGCAGGAAGGCGAGAAGGCGTCTTAGTCCCACTCAGTTTGCCAACTGAAGGTACACCGGCAGCAGCAGAGGGTACGAAGTGAAGAGCTTCATGTTTGAGACAAGCATCAAAACTTTCGATCATGTCAGCGACACTAGCAAAGCGGTCTTCGGCCTTTTTGCGCAAAGAGCGCAGCACCAACGTTTCTAAGCCCGGAGAAATATTTTTATTGTAAAGACGCGGCGAAGGAGCCGGTTCTTCAGCAACTTTGCGGAACATTTCTAAAGGGTTGCTGGCACTAAAAGGCCAACGACCGGTAAGAAGTTCAAAAAGGATAACGCCTAAAGAATAAATATCAGTGCGCTCGTCGGTAAGCTTGCCTAAAGCTTGCTCAGGAGAGACATAAGCTGCTGTACCCATCACTTGTCCAACTTCAGTCAAAGAATGCTGACCGGCAAAAAAGGCCAAACCGAAATCCATGACTTTCACTTGACCGGTCTTGCTGACCATGATATTGTCGGGCTTCAAATCGCGATGGATAACACCATTTTCGTGTGCATAACGCACGGCTTCCAAAACTTGACGAAAAATTTTTAAGCGTTGACGCAGTTGTTCATTACTAGGAACTTCCTCATATTCGATCATATCGCTCAAGGAACTGCCTTCAACATATTCCATAACGATAAAATGAATATCGTCAACCTGACCAATATCATGAATTTTGACGATATAAGGACTGTCTAAACGGGCTGCTGTTTTAGCTTCGCGCAAAAAACGTTCGATAGACTTGGGAGTCATCTTTTTGGGAGGCAAAACTTTTATGGCTACCTGACGTTCTAGAACCGGATCTTCTCCGCGGTAGACAACGCCCATACCGCCTCTGCCCAATTCTTCGATAACTTTATAGCGCCCAATATAGATGGTACCCATTAGGTCAGCAACCTCATAATATACGTAAACGTACCCCCGCCTATATACCCCCGCCCATAGAGATGGGAACTTCCTGCTCCGGCAAGAACAGCGCTACAATTCAGAAAAACGGCAGCAACCTACACACTCTCTATAAGCACAGATTCCCGTGCGCCCCACGGCACTTCCACAGAGTTAATTCACCATAACCACCTTTATCCCCTACCTAAGAGGCGGAGGACTTACGGCGTAACTAGGTTAAAGCCTTAACTAAAATGGCCCTTCCTGCGAAAGCCGATCTTTCACCCAGCAGAGAGCTTCTTCTTCCGACATACCACGCTGACTGCACTCTGCAGCCAATTCGCGTAATATTTTCCCCAGTTCAGGACCAGGCTTTATTCCCAATTTTTTTTGCAATAAATGACCGTCGACCGGTACAATCGGTCTAGAAAGCGTTCCACCCTTAAAATAATCAAACAATAAACAATCTAAGTAAAAAGTCTGATAAGTGTATCCAACCGAGTCAACTCGAGAAGATAAACGCCCTTCGGCAAAATTAACCTCGAAAATAGACGACAGACAAATTCCGTTTACAGCTGCAGCCACAAAAAAATATTTTATTCGACAAAAAAAACGGTAATATTCGCGCCTGTCAACTGGATCAGTCAGTAATTTAGCCAATTCAGCAGCCTGGTTCGTTTCCTTAATTACTTGCAATTCTGCTCCCGACAATTTAAAACGATTATTCTTTTCTGAAAGCAAATCCGGCTCAGTTAGCAAAGCTAATTTAAGTAGAGTAAAATAGCTGCGCCCTCCCCTAGGACTTTGGTTAAGTTTTATTTGTAAAAGACGACCGCTGTGTTTAAAAAGTGGCCAACCGCATGTTTGTTGTTTTTCCAAGCATACTAACATTTTCCAAAGAGAAAATTCCACATCCCAAAAAATTCGCCGGGCTTCCCAATTCTGTTGCAAAAATATATCGAGAGCCCAGTTTTGCAACCTTACCCGACAAAGAGCCAAAGGTAACTCTAAAATAGCGGCCAACTCGGCAGCGAGGCGTTCTCCGGCTATTTCAGTTAAACCACTGCTCAAAAAAGCAGTAATTTTATCGTCCAGTTTTTTTTCCGAAGCCAAAGAATAAGCTAAGCAAAAACGGATAGCTCGTAAAGCTCGCAGAGGATCACCCTCCAGGCTATGGGAAGAGACACTCACCAACCGACGGCACCAAAGATCGCTCAACCCACCTCCTATATCGTACAAAAGGTCACTTTTTAAACTGTAAGCCAGAGCATTAATGGTAAAATCTCGCTCTTGCAAATCCTGCTCAATATTTTTTCCCTGTCTGGTACAAAAATCAATTTCAATATTGTGATGATTAAAAACGGCCCTATAAAAACCGCGCTCCTCATCTAAAACAACCCAAGATGCTTCGGCAAAATCACAAAATTGACGCGAAAATAAACATACCTCGGCAGATTGCTCACAATCTATAATCAAATCCCAATCTTTGACCGATTTACCCCAGGCTAAATTGCGCAGGGCTCCCCCAACTATAAAAATGTCTTTATCAGTCTTATAACGTAAATAGTTCCAATAGGGAGCTAAGTTACCTTTTAATTGATCTTTTATAGCTTGAAATAAACTTAAACCGAACCGGCTTAAGTTATCGCTGAATTGAAAAGTTCCATTAGAGAGAAGAAAATCTGTTTGGCAATACTTAATCATTAAGTTTTATCTATAAAGGCGTTCTCAAAGTGAAGAACCCCCCAGCGATCAGGGTAAAGACTATGCACATCTTTTCGACAAGCGTGAACCAAATCTGTCCAACCTATAACAAACTCTAAACCGTCATTATCCAATTTAGCTTGCACGGCTTTATAACACTCCAAACGTTCTTGCCTGTTTTCGGTAGAGCGAGCCGCCTCTAAAAGACGCAGAATACGCTGACTGCAATAATTGGAGATATTATATTCATCATGTACTCTGCTGGGATCGGACAGCATTCTATTGGCTTCCAGACTGGGATCCAGAGGGGGAATTTCCTCGGCAAGTAAACATAAATCGTATAAATTATCAGCTAGGCTGCGCTTATACTCCTCCGAAGTTGCCCCATATAATGTCATTTGCAAGCCTGCGCTTTTTAAACAAGAAGCTAAAAAATTAGCAGTCGGTTCCAAATCAGCAGCAGCATAATTATTTCGGCAATAGAGCAAGGTAAGTTTATTAAGCACGGCGTCGTTACCATATATGCGACCAAATATCCGTTTAGCTTTAACGGCACTATATTCAATTTGCAATTCAGAAGGTACCTGAGCCCAACTTAAAGGAGAAAAAAGTGCATGACAAACTTGTCCACGTCCGGCAAAAAAGAGTTGTAATACTGATTTTTTAGGTATGGCAAAATTTAAAGCCAAACGACCGCGCACATCGTTAAAAGGACGATACATACAATTGGGAACTAAAGATAATTTTGCCAAAGTTTTCGGTTTAATAAGCCGCAAATCTCGATTTTGCTTAAGCTGTTTAATTTTATCCGCAGGCAGAGTTAAAATTATATCGACATTGCCACGCACTAATTCGCGCACTCGACTCTGAGGATCGGTTACTACAAGAAAGATTATTTTGTCTAAATCGGACTTTCCACGCCAGCATTGAGTTATTGCACTTAAAGTTACACGCTGCCCTATTCTCCATTCACTTAAGGTAAAAGGGCCGCTACCATACACCTCTTCAAGGCCGTCAACTTGCTTGACCGCTACAGTGACAGCCATAGCCGGAGCCGCCATCAGTTCCAAAAAATCCGCACAAGAATAATTTAAAACGAATTGCACCCTATGCTTATCCAAAATTTTTACTTTAGCCAATACCGGACGATCTCCGGCGAAATTAGCTCTAAAAAAACTAAAACTGCGATTTTTCCCTTGAATCAGACGTTCTATCCAATCGACTACAGTCTGCGGAGAGAGCCTAACCCCGTTATGAAAACGCACATCTGAACGCAGATCGAAAGTCCAAACCTTACCATCAGCTGAACAAGTCCAATTTTTAGCCAAATTTGGAGCGATTCTTCCATTTTCAATCTTTACCAAAGTATCAAAAACTGGAGAAAGAATCTGAGCGGAAAGAGAATCTGAAGCTACAGCCGGATCAGAAGCAGCTAAATCACAGGGAACAGCTACAGTTAAATATTTTTTGTCGCCCCAAAAATAGACTCTATTTTCGGACCTAGAGCTAAACCAGCCATAAAAAATCAGTACCAATATTCCAGCCGCCAAAAGACAAAAGGCTAAAAAACGCATTTTGCTAAAACTGGGACTGCTAACCACGTTCAACTCGCGAGAAATAAATTTTCTACCCTCGCTTTTTACACTCTCAGCTAAATTGATAATGGTAGTATCTCGCTCATTATCCCTCCCGCCCTCAAATTGAGCGGAAGGAAATTGGCAAAGGTTACTTTTTTTTTGGCTCTTTCTGTTATTACCCATTATTGTATATACAAATCGCGCAAGATTTTTATTTCTTCGGCATAACCATCTAATTCGTTGGGAGTTTCCAAATAGAAAGGCAATTCACGCAAATCAGGGTGGTTGATAATCTTGGCCATAGTCCCTGTCCCCAATTTGCCACAACCTATTTTAGCATGACGATCTTTATGAGTCCCGCGCTCATTTAAACTATCATTCAAATGGATAGCTTTCAACCTGGACATCCCCAAGACTCTATCAAAATTTTCCAAAGTTTGCTCTAAGCCAAACTTAACGTCGTAACCACCATCCCAAATATGACAGGTATCTAAACAGACGCCAAGTTTCTCTGGACATTTAGTCAAATCTATAATTTGCCTTAATTCCTCAAAAGAGCGTCCCAGTTCTGTGCCCTTGCCAGCCATAGTCTCTAGAAGTACAAAACCCGGAAAATCATCAGGAACCACATTGTTGATAGTATCAGCAATAGCAATTATTCCCTCTTGCGGTGTGCGCTTTAAGTAATTACCGGGATGGAAATTATACATGGCACCGTCTACTTTGGCAGTAAAATTCAAGTCTTCACGCAAAACTTCCCGAGTAAGTTCTTGTACTTTTTCTTCAACCGAAGCCGGATTGACAATAAAAGGACTGTGTACTAAGAGAGGCCCAAAACCTTGTTCCCTAAGTAAACGACAAAATGTTTCAATATCCTGGTCTTTAAAGCGTAAGGCGCCTTTACCTCGAGGATTGCGGCAAAAGAACTGAAAAACATTAGCTTGAATAGAAACCGCATCTTTTACCATGGCGGTCAATCCTTTAGAAATAGACAAGTGGCAACCAATTTTAAACATTCTTTTATCCTTTTTTTAATTTAAGCTTGAGAGGAGCGCAAATGTTCCAGCCAAATTGCTAATTTTTTTTCGTAGCCCAATTGTCCAGGCTGATAAAATTGACTGCCTTGCAAAGCATCAGGCAAAAATTGCTGCTTAACATAATGGTTGGGATAATCGTGAGCATAGCGATAACCTTTTGCGTAGCCCATACCTTTCATAAGTTTGGTAGGAGCGTTGCGCAAATGGAGCGGCACAGGCTCACCAGGACTTTGACGCACAATCTGGGCAGCCGCCATATAAGCATTACCTACACTGTTAGATTTCGGAGCCAAAGCTAAATACAAGACAGCGTGAGCCAAAGGATAAAAGCCTTCCGGCATACCTACAAAGTGGACCGCTTGCTGCGCGGCCATAGCCACTACCAAACCTTGAGAATCGGCTAAGCCCACATCTTCAGAAGCTAAAATAACTAAACGTCTGGCCACAAATAGAGGATCTTCTCCAGCTTCCAACAGGCGAGCCAACCAATAAATAGCTCCGTCAGGATCGCTGCCGCGCACCGATTTTATTAGCGCTGAAATAGTATCGTAGTGCGAATCTCCTGCCCTATCATGGCGCAAATTGGGCCGCCCCATAACTTCGGCTACATGCGATTCGGTAAGAATGCGCTCTCCATTATCATCTGTTTCCAAAGAGTTGACCGCTTCTTCCAAAATATTGAGCGCTGTGCGAGCGTCACCTGTGCAAGCTCCAGCCAAAGTTTCCAGCAACTCGTCAGAAACTTGAACATTAAAACTGCCTAAGCCGCGTTCTTTATCATTTAGAGCTCTATGCAATAAAATAGCGATATCTTCGGTGCTCAAAGCTGACAGCGTGAAAACGCGACAACGTGACAAAAGCGGCGCCACCACTTGGAAAGAAGGATTTTCGGTAGTGGCGCCCACCAAAATTATAGAGCCATCTTCTACATGAGGCAGAACGACGTCTTGTTGGGCCTTATTAAAGCGATGAATTTCGTCGAGAAAAACTATAGTGCGACGCTTCATTAAACGCCAGCGCTCTTTGGCTTCGGCCACTATACGACGCACTTCTCCTACTCCAGCAGTAACGGCAGACATAGGTACAAAAGTGGCTTTGGCTCCGGCAGTTAGGAGCTGGGCCAAACTGGTTTTGCCTGTGCCCGGCGGCCCCCATAAAATCATGGAAGGCCAAGAGCCAGACTCCAACAGACGACGCAATACTCGCCCAGGCCCAACTAAATGTTTCTGCCCCACATATTCATCTAAGGTGCGCGGCCTCATACGAGCTGAAAGCGGAACAGAGAAATCGGTCCCTGATGTCTCAGCATCCATTTGACCTTCTTGAGTCTCATTGGCGATGGCTCCCTTTTTGCTTTCAGCTTTCAATTGCGCCAAAGGGCGGGCGGCAACTTCTTCAACACCCGGCCTTACAAAATCATGGCGAAAAAGAGGCGCCTTTGAAACATCAGATTCACTTGGCGAATCGGACTCATTATTGGCAGCAAATAAACCACCCTGCAAATCAGAATCTTTAGGCATAAGTTCACTCCTTAACGCCGACGTCTCCAATTTATATAAAAAAGCCGCTAAAGTCCGGCCTTACATTGCCAAAACTCCGGCGGCTTTTCCACCAATGGAATATTTAACCTTTAAGAGATCAGTTTTTCAGAGCCTGTAAAGGCGCCGGGATTCTACCGCCGCGTTCAATAAATATCGAAGAACTGTGGGGATTAACAGCGATGATTGAAGCAGCCCCCAAGAGCCCACCGTAATCGACCCTTTCTCCAGCTTTCTTACCAGGGATAGGTAAAATACGCACCGCTGTGGTCTTGCTATTAACCATACCTATAGCCATTTCGTCAGCTACAATACCTGAAATGGTAGAAGCTGGAGTATCGCCCGGAATAGCAATCATGTCCAAACCGACCGAGCATACACAAGTCATAGCCTCCAATTTTTCTAAGGAGAGAGCTCCGATTTGGGCACAATAGGCCATCTCCTCATCTTCAGAAAGCGGAATAAAAGCACCAGATAAGCCACCGACATAAGAAGAAGCCATAGTGCCTCCCTTTTTAACGGCGTCGTTAAGCAATGCCAAAGCAGCAGTAGTACCATGAGTTCCGCAGCGCTCTAAGCCCATAGCCTCCAAAACATCAGCCACCGAATCGCCACGTTCAGGAGTGGGAGCCAAAGATAAATCGAGAATACCAAAATTGACATTGAGTCGACGCGAAACTTCGCGACCGACCAGCTCACCCATACGGGTAATCTTAAAAGCTGTGCGCTTAACGGCTTCGGCAACTTTTCCCAAATCGGCTCCGTCACCAAGACGCCTGATGGCGGCATTAACTACACCGGGGCCGCTGATACCTACATTGATAGAGCATTCAGGTTCGCCTATCCCGTGCATAGCGCCGGCAATAAAAGGATTATCCTCCATCATATTGCAGAAACAAACTAATTTGCAGCAAGGCAAGCCTTCCAGTTCGGGGTGCACAAAAGCGGTCTTTATAACGATTTCACCAAACAGCTTAACAGCATCCATATTAATACCGGCTTTGGTAGATCCCAAAGAAACAGAAGCACAGACCCTATCGGTAACATTGAGAGCTTCTGGTATAGAATTAAAGAGAATGCGATCCGAATTGGTAAAACCTTTATGTACTAAAGCGCTGAAGCCACCGATATAATCGACACCAATTTCCTTAGCCGCTTTATCAACAGCTATCGCTAAAGGAACATAAGAATCGGCACCGGTGGAAGCGCCCAAAAGAGACAAAGGCGAAAGAGCAATACGCTTGTTTACAATAGGTACACCAAACTCTTGAGAGACCTGTTCCACCACCGGAACTAAACGTTCGCCTACGGTCAGAATCTTCTCGACAACCTTGTCGCAGGTTGTGCTCATAGAACCGGTAGCACAATCCTGTAAATTTAATCCCATAGTTACGGTACGCACATCGAGATGTTCATTCTCGATCATGCGCAGCGTATCAAAAACTTCATTAGCAGCTAGCCACATAGAGCCCGCCAATTCTCGGATCCTTGCATCATTCCTGCCTGCAAAAGCTACAGCAAATTATAGTCAAAAGTTAATCTTCCAGAGACCAATCTGACGTTTCCTTATCTTCTTGCCAGCCGTCGGCCCAGCCAGTTCGAGTAAAATCCAAATCGGCCCAGGATACCAAATGACGTCCCCGAGAAAAGCACAAAAAAGTATCATGTTCAAAGTCGTGAACCGTATTATAGGTCTTTACTTTATCGCGCTTCCACTCCAAAAAAGCTTGTACAGAATCAGTAAAATAAGCCTTTTGGCTGTGTTGACAAATTTCACGCACTAAACGGAAAAAATTCTGAAAAGAGACGTGAGAGAGCTTATCTTTCAGAAAGCTTCTGTAATTAATGGATGAGGAATCGAAACGCAGCGGTTCTTCTCGATTAGAACAGTAAATATCCAAGAAATTAGTAGGCTTCAGAGTAACAATCTTGTCTTTATCGTCATCACGCACATTGCCTTGAGCCATACGAGAGAAATTTTTAACTAATTTTTGCACTTTGTAAGCGGACGCATCCTGTTCACTACGTTCAATAATCATGCCTAAAGCCACATGTTCGATACTATCCCAAGGGATCTCTATAGTCGCACCGGAGGTCTCTCCCACCAAGGCTTCGTCGGTAAAGTATCCACTCTTAATGCGATTCGGCAAAGGAGTGGCTCTTTTATGAAAAAGAGGAAGATGTTCTGGTAAAGAATCGCCCTCCTCCTGATTTTGTGAATTGGCAGAGAGTTCTTGATCAGGAGAAACAATGTAGGGATTGCTCTCTTCGGCAGCTTTTTCCAAACAAACTTTTTCTTCAGACATTTCTTTCCTCAATCTAATTTTTTACCAATCGTTTTTAATAATATTACCAGCTTCATTCATTTCTTGCATAGCATGACGCATCTTCAACTTCAAGTCGTTGGCATTGTCAGAATTGCGCAAAGCGTCGTCGGCAGTAATTTTTCCAGCCTTAAATAACTGCAATAAATGATAATCGAAACTTTGCATACCGTCAGGATGAAACGAATCCAATTCTCGCTTAATTGTAGTGAGAGAATTTTCCCGCAAGCATTCTTGAATACGAGCATTGTTAATCATAATTTCTAACGCAGGTACACGTCCTCCGCCTATAGCCGGAATGAGACGCTGAGCTATGACGGCTTTAACATTCATAGAAAGCTGATACAATACGGGATTGTGCATTTCATCAGGGAAAAATTGCAATACACGTTCGATAGTTTGCACAGCATTGTTGGCATGTAGTGTAGACAATACTAAGTGACCGGTTTCAGCAAAGTATACTGCCGATTCTACAGACGAGAGATCTCGCATCTCACCAACAAGCAAAACGTCCGGAGCTTGACGTAACGCGCTTTCTAAAGCATCTCGAAAGCACATAGTGTCAGTACCTACCTCGCGCTGGGAGACCAAACACTTGTTGGTATCGGTATGCACATACTCGACAGGGTCTTCAATAGTAACGATGTGACCGCTGAAATGTTCTTTGCGATACTTAATCATCGAAGCCAAAGTAGTAGATTTACCGGAGCCGGTAGGGCCTGTTACCAAAATGAGGCCGCGTCTCTCCATCACCAGATCGTTCAGCACCGGATGGAGCCCTAAAGTTTCAATATCCAAAATATCTTCTTCAACTCGTCTAAAGACCATAGCGACACTGTCTTTTTGACGATAAGCATTGACACGAAAGCGCCCTATGTGCTTCAAAGGGTAAACAAAGTTGGCTTCAGGATGACCGCCTTCAAATCTTTCGCGCAAATGGCTCGGCATAATGGCCAAGGCCAAATATTCCGTCATTTGCGGAGTTAAAGCTTCGCACTGTACCGGATACATAGTGCCGGTAATACGCAAAAAAGGAGGCAAATCGGCTTTGATATAAACGTCGGAAGCTTTTTGCTGATAAGAAAGAGCCAACACCTTATCGAGCAACGCTCTCAGATTTTCAAATTCCATATTTTATCTCCTTCTAGTTCCAATTTCAGCAGCCTAAAAAACTATCCCAACATTTTTAACAGTATTTCAAGCTAGAAAAACTTAATGTTAATATGCTCTTCCTGTCCAGCCAAAAGGCGTTCAATATTATGCCGATGTTGAAAAACCACAATGGCGGCACTTATTGTAGCAAAAGCTATTTCAAAGGCCGAAGCGCCATAGACATAAGCTATACAAGGAAAAGCGAAAGCTGCCGAAAGCGAAGCTGCCGAAGCCCAACGAGTTAAAAGCGCAACTCCCAGCCATAAAAGTGCAGCTATCCCTACAGCCTGAGGAGCCAAAGCCAAAAAGACACCGCAAGTGGTAGCCACACCCTTACCCCCTCTAAACTTTAAAAATATCGACCAGTTATGACCTGCTACAGCCGCCAAACCAAACAACAACTTAATAAAGGGATGCATAAAACTAGGCACAAGCACAAAATAAGCCAGACAAACTGCCAAAAATCCCTTTAAGACATCTAAAAATAGCACAATTAACGCTGCCTTTAGCCCCAAAACACGATAAGCGTTGGTGGTGCCTACGCTACCACTTCCTAAGCTCGAAAGATCGGCGCCGTTAAAGCGTTTAGCTACCACGACTCCTGAAGGGAACGAGCCCAACAGGTAGCAAATCACCAATAAAATCGATAACCAAATCATATTAAACTCTAATTTCTTTCCAACCAGCGTCACTTCACTTAAAAAGATGTGTCAACGGCCAATATTTAGCCTATTGCAGTTAGCTCACCTGCCAAGTAGGGAGTTCTTTTACCAATCAAAATAGAAACGACCGCCAGGTCTAGCCATAATCAAAGTCGGCTCTCGTAAATATTCATTGGCCACTCTTTTTACGTCAGCCACAGTTACATGCTGCAATTCTTGCAACTTGCGAGTATCACTTTCATAACCGGCTCCAGAAAGCTCAGCCATACCCAAGTGCAAAGCCCTCCCACTCAAACTTTCCCTTTCCAGTAAGTACATACCCAAAAGTTTTTCTTTGGTCTCAGCCAACTCCAATTCACTTATGCCCTCTTTTTTCAACTTATTAATTTCCGACAACATACGCCGTCTAGCCACTCCCACAGATCCGGGCTTGGTAATTACATGGCATAAAAGATGCGAAGGGCCTAAAAGTTCTGGATATTTGGCCCCTACCTCATAAGCTAAGCCTCGATTTTCACGCAATTCAGTCCAGAGACGCGAACTGAGTCCAGCGCCTAAAGCTCCGTAAATAACTTGCATAGCCGCGTGGTCTGAACTTTGCAAAGAGGGAGCTTGATAACCAAGTAAAACCCAGGCCAGTTCCGATTGAGAATATAAATAAACTTCTTTTTCAGAAGCTTGTGGCTCCCATTGAACTTCTAAAATTTTTTCTCGAGCCGGAATCATGGCACTGCAATCAGAGGCTATTTCCGCACGTATCCTTTGCCCGTTAAGTCGTCCTGCTGCGGTTATTACCGTACGATCCGAAGTAAAATTTTTCTGAAAATAAGCACTGACATCGGCAGCTGTGGCCCTTCTTAAAATAACAGGTACTACTTGCGGCGAACGTTTGTAAGGATGCAATCTATAAAAACAACTTAAAAAAATATCATAAAGTTGATCGGAAGTACCGCCGCCTTCGCCTATGCGATTTAAAGTTTGCTCGCGGGCTCTTTGCAATTCTGCTTCGGAAAAATTAGGATTGGCTACAGCTTTGCATAAGCGGCGCAACATAAACATATAATTTACAGGCGAGGTGGTAATGCTCAAACGACTGTAATCAGCCGAAGCTCCGTCATCAACTAAAGTTCCGGTAATTTCTACCACGTCATCACCTTCACCGTCGTCAGAAATGCGATTATTGAGCATTTTCAAAATTAAAAAATTGTACCCTTGCAAGTTGCTGCCTTCCTGACTAACACCGCAACGCACCAAATAGTCCAGCACGACCAAATTTTCGCCCGGAGCCTCCAAAGTTAAGCATACTAACCCGTTGGGCAAAATATGCTTTTTTACCGCTGAAGCCGAAGCTGAAGCAGCAGAAGTTCCGGAAATAGAAAAGTTATCAATTTGGTAAGTAGTTGAAGCCGACCGATTGTAGTTGGGCAGCGTAGGTAACTTTAACCGGTTTTCCTTAAATTCATCAGCATAAACTGCCAGCGGAAGGCCAACGGCTACCGCTAAGCCGACGACAATTTTACAAAAAACTTTGAACATAAGCTCAGCCTTTCTTCAATGCTCGACTGCATAATTGTCGGAGGCGGCCGCTCCTTCATTTTTAATACCGGCGCCGTTAGCTTTTTTAGGAGGTTGACCTACCAGCTTCACACAATAATAGCCTCCATTCAAGTATTTGTGAGCTGCAGCTATTACATCGGCTTTAGTTACTTTTTCAATTTCTTCCAAATAACGATTAGTAAATTTTACATCGTCAATAGAAGCATAAAAACCCAAATTTTCAGCTTTTCCTGCATTAGTCTCTTCGGAAAACGAGTAATTGCTGCGTAAAAAAGCTTTGGCTCGACGCAAATCACGCTCGGTAAATTTTCCTTGACAGACTGAGTCGACTATAGACAACAATTCACGTTTAATACGCTCTTCTTGGCCAACTTTACCTATCCCGTAAAAAGAAACAAGGCCAGGAAAACGCTGAGTCAAAAATTGCACTCCACCGTCTTGAATTTTACCTTTTTTTACCAGTTCACGCTGTATTAAAGATCCGCGTCCCAACCCCATTAAAAATGACATAACGTCTACTTGATAGATATCAGGCTTGTCATGAATGGAAGGCCCAACAAAACCGACCATAATAAAACTCGATTGAGCCTTTACTTCCTGAGTATTGACAACTTCTTTTTCTGGCTTCTTTATAGCGGCATAGTTACTTATAATGCGTTTCTGCGGCCTCGTAAAAGAGGCGAACTCTTCGCGCAAGACATTGAGCATCTCCGCACTGTTAAAATCGCCAACAATTACTACACTAGTACGCTCGGGAGCAATAAAAGTATCGCGAAACTTTAAAAACTCGGGACGATTAAAAGATTTTATCGTATACTCGGTACCAATAATCGGTCTGGCATAAGGATGATCGCCATAAGCCATTTCGCTAATCAACTGATTCATAATACGCGCCGGGCTTTCCAAGTTCATGCGATACTCTTCTAAAACGGCCTTGCGCTCCTGATCGATAGATTCTTGATCCAGTTCAGCATTTTTTAAAGCATCAGCCAACAAACGCATACCCTTAACGGCATTCTTACTGGGTAAATTTATGTAGTAATGAGTAAAATCGCGACTTGTAGAAGCATTGGTTTGCCCTCCCAAAGCTTCAATAGCTCGTTTAAACTGATAGCCGTTCAGAGTCGGCGTACCGCGAAAGAACAAGTGTTCAAAGAAATGGGATATTCCCATTGTTTCTGCTGTTTCTTCAAAACCGCCCACTTTGCAAAAGATATTGAGAGAACAAGTAGGAGAAGCATAATTCTCCGATAGAACCAAAAGCATACCGTTGGGCAAGATTTCACTGTAATAATTGACCTTCTGTTGAGCCCAAGCCGGGCTCAAATTTGCTAAAGCCAATATCAAACAAAATATCCAAAGCAGACACCTGAAGCGCCTTTCTTTTTTTAAAGCTGCGAACACATTTTTCATACTCGCCCATTGTACTACATCAATGAAAAATATTAAGCTTATTTCAGCTGTCGTGTCGACTTTCTTTTTTAGGCAGCTCAACAATAATAAAAAAACAACAAAAGCCCGACACTTACCAAGTGCCGAACTTCTATACATAAAGAAAAGGGTCGGCACGCGGGGGGGGGAAACGCTACCGACCCTAAATGGTACCACGTGCGGGATTCGAACCCGCGATTTTCGCCGTGAGAGGGCGACGTCCTGATCCTCTAGACCAACGTGGCGTGAAGCTGGCTGCCGAAGAAGGATTTGAACCCTCACGTACGGATCCAGAGTCCGCTGTCCTACCGTTAGACGATTCGGCACTGTAGTCTTCACTACCATATACACTTTTCTCTGTCCCGCTCTAGAACCGCAACGCGCCGTCCTCTCTCGGGAACGAATGCATTATATATACAGAATATAGCTAAGTCAAGTACTTTTTATAAAAATAAAAGTTTTTTTCAGCCTGTCTGCCGGAACTAAGTGTTCTAGTTTACAACTCAATTACCTCATGTAAAAAAAACGCCCCGTTTCTCGTGAAAAAAATCCATGAAAAACGAAGCGCACTTCATTCCTTTGAGATCCTCTCTAGCTAAAATCGGAAGATTTCAGTTAACCGACAAAGAAAAAACGGCCAACATCTTCATAGTTAAAGCGAGAGACTCTACATCCCTTTTCGCTGAAACAAAAGAGGGTACACAAATATCCTACTTTTTAATCAATCTGCCGGTAGCCGGAGCGGGCATACTGTCAAAACTCTTCAAATAATCGGCAAAAACATCTCTGGTAATACCGATAGTTTTCACAGTTTCACCGCGACCCAGAGCGCTGAAATTATCTCCTCCCTTAGAGAGGAACTCGGTAGTGGCTACAGTGTACTCGGACTCAGGGTCGACGTCCTTGCCATTAACCTTGAGAGAAATAATCTCTTTGGTATTGCCATCGGCCACCATTTCTATACCGGAAGCCTGTAGAGGGCCGGTCTCGGTCATACGAATAGATTGAGTGAAAAGTTCGAGTAAATCTTTACCTTTAATTTTGACCACTACAACCGGATCATCGAAAGGCAACAGACGGAAGAGAGTATCTAACTTTATCTCACCGGCACTAATCTGCTCAAGACGAATGCCTCCCCAGTTATAAGCAGCGACGTCGGCTCCGGCCTCTTTTCTCATAGCATCGCAAATAGCATTACCCAAAGAAGAATCATACTGACCTTCGACAGTGCTGATGCTCAAATCATCTTTAAGACTACCGACGACCTTCTCCATTAAAGGACGAACTTGATCATTATATTTCTTAGCAATGGCTGCTACCGTAGGATCGGCCTCGATAGTACAATTCTTATCCACAGGGATTAACTTATAATCGAAATCATAAATTTTACCATTGTAAGGATTGACATGCATCTCAATCTGGCCCAAATAACGACCGTAATGATCAGCTTGAACAATCCAAGTGTGACCGCCTACGTTAATAGCCTTATCGAGCTTGGTATGAGAGTGCCCGCCTACAATTAAATCGATAGCGGGAACTTTTTCGGCAGTAATCTTATCGGTATCTACACCGCAATGGCTGACAGCTACAATCATCTCGGCGCCATCTTTGTACATTTGAGGAATATACTTCAAACAGGATTGAGCCGGATCTAAGAATTTCAAATCGGCAGTATTGCCTTTTTTAACCAAACCGGGAATATCCTGAGCAATTAAACCAATGACACCAATTTTTACGCCATTAATTTCGGTGATCATATAGGGCTTGTAGGGATTTTGACCTTTGCTATTAACCACATTAGCCACTACGATAGGATACTTAGCATTGCTGAGCATCTTTTTCTGGACATCCATACCCCAGTCATATTCATGGTTACCCAAAGTTCCGGCCACAGGAGTTATATAACTCAGAGCTTTATACATAGGCTCACCATGGAATAAGTTAGAAACCGGAGTACCCTGAGCTACGTCTCCGCAATCGAAATAAACAACCTTGCCGGGATTTTCGGTTCTGATCTTCTTAATTAAGGAAGCGATACGGGTAAGACCGCCACGTTGTTTACTGTCCGGCTCAATATTGCCGTGAAGATCATTGGTATGAACGATAACAATCTTACGCCCTTTTTCCAGATCGACACTTTTGTTTTTGGGAGCTTTAGCATCGGCATTAAAGCCGGTAGCGGCGGTCAAGACCATAACGGTCATGCCCATAATCATTGCACGAATTGCCGTACCACGAGTCATATAGAGAAGAACTCCTTAGTCCTAAATCGATATATCAGAAAGCAACAGTCGAAAAACCGCAGCCACATCTGTCAAAAAGTATTTTTCCCCCAAACGACCCACTTAGTTTCTAAATTACAAGATCGGTTCCTGCCCTTTTATGCAGTTTTTTTTGTAATGTTTAGGCAAAAAGAGGCTTGGCAAAAGGTTAAGATTGTTAACTAAATATTCGACCGACTATAGCTTCTAAGACGCCTCCGCCAATAGCTCTAGCCTTATCTGAGATAGTACAAATATTAACTTTTTCTCCTCTAGGATCGCAATCGCCCAGTTTTTCTCCGACCTCTACTGCAGTACCGCTGCGAATCAGACCACGCAACTTACCGCTTAGCCATACCTTCACCGGAATTTCACCTATCCGCCCTACAATTTGACCTTCGCTAACTATTTGTCCCAACTCGACTTCAGCTTGAAAAATACCTTGGCAAGGAGCTTTAATAAGGCGACGTAGACTTTCGCCAGCAATAATTCCTGGAATTCCGGTATTGGGAAGAGCTTTTCCTTGATAAATTACCTGGCCTAAGGTATGACCGCGCATAGTTTCAATTACACAATCAACATTGCCTCCGGCACAAAATCCAGGTCCCAATCCTATAACAAATCGATCTGGACGACGCTGATCAGATAATTCTTTTTTTAACATGCGAGCATCGACTAAGAAATGTACTTGCATTTTGTCAAAAATTCTGCCTTCTGGATCTACGATTACGCCTATGTAGCAACGCTTTTCTAGGCCTTCCAGTTCTGATTCCGCTTGGATCAGTCGAGCCTCCGTTCCTTCAATACAAACACGTTTTTCCCATACGGCTTCACCAAAGCAAACACTGCGCCGCACCATGCGTGGTTGAGACAATTCACTCATTAGTACAGGAAAACCCGCCTGAAATAAACGATAGGCTATACCACTGGCCAAATCACCGCCCCCGCGAATACCAATTAAAGGAGCCTTGTATTTTATCATTACCTGCATTTTCTGACGATGAGATACACAAATTTTCCTGACGGCAGCAATCTACATATGCAGACCAAGTATCACAGTCAGTAAATATCTCAGGGCCCGTTGTTTCATAAAAAAGACAACGCTGGGGGTATTTTTTTAAAACAGTTCCACCTCCTCTATCGCCGTTAAGTAGCCTAAGTTCAGGCCAAAAATCCCGACCAAAAATGACCGGGTGGCCGCGTTTGCCTTGCCAAGTAGGCACTATAATTGTATGTCTTCTTTCTTTTCTGCTTAAATTGTCGCCTACTTTGATAATATTATTGATAGTTTCAGCTTTTAACAGAGGTAAATCCGCCAAACAGACAGCTAGACTGTCTAAAGTATCTTCTTGCGGAAAAAGGTTTATCAATTTTTCCAAACCTACTTTTAAAGAAGAGGCCATGCCGGAAACCCAATTTTTATTGACAGCTAAACTGAAACGTTTATTTTTCTCAATACAATCAATTTTGCAAGTGGTTTGAAAAACTCCGTCCTTCAACCAAGGAGAAACTTGCAAAATATTTTCTATATTGGCTCCCAATACGAAGATATTCCAAACGGCTTGACTGGCTAAACAAGTTTGACAAGCATGTTCCAACAAATTACTCTCGTTTTTCCAAGGCAAAAGCTGTTTAGGCCCATGCATACGCGCAGAGCCTCCGGCTCCCAAGAGAATTAAGGCACATTTACTTTCCGACATAACATTTCAGGATATTTTCCATTCTTAAATATAAACTGCTTCCAAGATATAATTTTGGAGGCCAACTTTGAGCAATTTAACATATTTGCTGAAATCTTTTTTTGGTAAAGAAAATTTTCGTACCGGCCAGCGCGAAGTTGTGGAAGCTTTACTTTCCGGCCGAGATGTACTGGCCCTTTGGCCTACCGGAGCAGGCAAATCTTTAACCTACCAATTGCCTGCCCTCATTATGCCGGGACTGACCATTGTAGTCTCTCCCCTAATAGTCTTAATGGAAGATCAGGTCAAACAATTACAGCAGCGCAATTTGCCAGCAGCCTATTTAAGCAGTTCCCAATCTGCCCAAGAAAAAGTTGAAATATTAGCCCAATTGGAACAAAAACGACTAAAAATACTATTTGCAGCTCCGGAACGTCTTCTAGAAGACGGCTTTCTGGCCCAATTGCAAAAACAAACAATCTCACTCTTGGCTGTAGACGAAGCCCATTGTATAAATCAATGGGGCCACGATTTTCGCAGCAGCTATCTGCGTCTGGGCGAAATTGTCAAAACTTTACATCCGCGCTCAATTTTGGCTGTAACAGCCACTGCCGATCTGACAGGCGCTCACCAAATAAGCTTAAGTTTAGGGCTGGTTCATCCTTTACTGTCACGCCTATCGCTAGACAGGCCTAACCTTAGCTATAAAGTAATAAAGATCGCTTCCAAACAGCGCCCCTGGCTGGCTTTAGCCCACTTGCGCCGTTCGGCAGGATTGCCTGCCGTAATCTATGCCTCCAGACGCAGCCAAGTTGAGCAAATAGCTGCTTTTTTCAGCTGCCGCCACTTTAAAGCTGCCCCTTACCACGCCGGTTTATCAATCGAAAGTAGACACAAAATTTTAAATGACTTCTTAGAAGAAAAATTGGATTTAATTGTAGCCACGGTAGCGTTTGGTATGGGCGTAGACAAACCTAATATACGCCAAGTTATCCATATGGCTCCTCCGGCAGCTCCGGAAAGCTATTTTCAAGAGTCAGGCCGCGCCGGACGTGACAGACTCCCGGGGCGCTGCCTACTTATGTGGGCGTCGGAAGACTTTAAGCATTTGCAACGCTATTTAGAAGACAAATTTCCGCAAATGCAAGAAATCGCTCAATTTGTGCACTTAGCTGAGACAGGGCAGCTTTCAGCTGCCGAAATGAGACGCACAAATTTTCGGGCTATGAGTTCCGGCGCCTGGGCCATGCTAATTAGGGCCGCTCTGGGATACGAAGCCGACTTAAAAGCACCAGCCGAGCTTAAGCTTGAACCTGAATATTTGTTCAATTACTTTGCAGCCTTAAAAGAGGCGGCACAGAGACGGCTAGATATTATGGAAAATTATTGCCGCACCAAACTATGCCGCCGTCAGCTATTGCTGCAAAGTTTCGCTCAGGCCGGTGATCAATATTGTGGAAATTGCGATAATTGTTCTCACCGGCAGCGCTTATCAAGCAGGTTCAAAGGTGGTGGCGCGGCTTAACCGAAGAGCGGCCCTAAAGCAAACGCTAAAATTCGCGATACACAATTTGGCCTTGCTTGTCGGCTGCTTGGCTCAAGATCAGCACTTCAGCATAATGTTTTCGCACTTGAGCAGCCAACTGAGCCAAAAGACTAGACGGCGAATTTTCTGCCTGGCTGAAAACAAGCACCTTAGCCCGTGTGGGCAAAAGGGCTAAATAGGCACAGGCCAATTGTACAAATTGGCCTGTGCCTATAGGAGCGCCCGGCTCACAATACAAAAGCCGACACATAAGTTCAGGCCTATGCACTTGCCCCTCCTCCACGCGTCGTCCCAAACCTCGCATACCAATAATAGCTACGCCCAAATCGGCCCGACTGTAAAAAACTGGTTCGTGAGACGCGTGAGCCTTGACAGGCAAGCACTTAGAGCCGTCGGCTTCTACTAGTAAATAGTCCAATCCCGGCCAAGAACTTATTTTGTCCAGCTCGCCAGAAGAAAATCCTATCCATTTGCTGCGCTTTGCATCGAGGCGAGCTAAACCGCACACACAACCTTCGCCCTTAGCCAACATATATTTAGCCGAAGCTTGAGCCCCTAGTTCCCTCCATTTGGCTTCGGCAACTTCCAAACTGCCATCTTCCGGGCCGCCACACTCCAAAAGTTGGCCGGGATAAAAATTGGTCTGCCGGGCGCTCGGCCAAGCCAAATGGGTGCTGGTAGTAAAAATTACTTTGGCTTGGCCGCCCTTTTGCTGCGCCAAAAGACGAGCACTTTCCGACATAAATGTAGTTTTGCCGCCGCTGCCGATAATTTCCCAGCGCTTAAAATCGGCCAAATTCATAAATTTATGAGCCTCCGTTTTATTGACATACTCCCCATGGCTAAAGCCAGGGGATTCTGAGATACGAACGAGCCTTGCCTACTGAGAATCTGCAGGTCTTACGAGCTCTCTCTACAATGGACAATATCCTGCCCATACACTTATGTACTAACTATGCGAAGAGTACAGGCCGTGTATTTTAGTTTATTTACGAAGTCTGCAAAGCATAAATCAGATATTTGTCTACCATAGCCTTTCTACATGGCTTTTAAATTCAAATTTATCTGAATTTTTGATTTTCAATATATTGTTTAACAGCGGATAGCGGCGCTCCGCCGATAGTAGAACAAAAATAACTATTTGTCCATAAAGTAGGAATTATACTACTATAGAATATGCAGATAGCAAGCTGCATAATGGTTATCCACCTTCAATTGCTTACGCAAATTCGGTGGACGTGCCTTATATCCCCATGCCTGAAGGATGGGGCTTTACGACACTCGTGGTAATTCGAAATAATTAAACCGATTAAGCCCGCCGATTTTTTCCAGGGCAGCGGCAACTGACGTTGAAACAAAAGGCCTTATTTTGGCCTTAGAGTCAGAAAGGTAAGAAAAAAAAGTTTGGCTACCGATAACTTTACTCATACAAATACGGCACCAGGAACTGTTTCCTTTATTCCCGTAGTTACCGATAAAGAATTAAAACCGGGCCACGATCTAATTTCGATATTGCTGGAAGCCACTCCGATTCCCTTGCTACAAGGTGACATTCTGATCGTTACCCATAAAGCGGTAGCCAAAACAGAAGGCAGACTGGTTAAGTTAAGCCAAGTACGGCCTTCACCCTTAGCCTTAAATTACGGAAAGCGCTACAACAAAGACGCTAGATTGGTGGAGCTAGTGCTGCAGGAAAGTGCAGCCATCGTGCGCATGAGCCGCGGGTGCCTGATTGTAAAGACCAAACAAGGCTTCACTTGCGCCAATGCCGGTATAGATTTATCCAATATAGGCCAAGACCCAAAAGATGGCAGCGAGCCTACAGCCTGTCTGCTGCCTCAAGATCCTGACCTTTCAGCCCAACAACTATACGCAAAGTTACAAGCGCAGACAGGATTTGCCGTGCCCGTCATTGTTAGCGATTCATTTGGGCGGCCTTGGCGTGAGGGTATAGTAAACGTGGCGATAGGTTGCTGCGGCTTCGATCCTTTTACAGACTATCGCGGTCAAGCAGACAGTGCCGGCCGCACTTTGAAAGTAACTCGCATGGCCAGCGCCGACGCTTTGGCAGCCGGTGCGGAGCTGGCTTGTGGCAAACTAAAAAGAGCGCCGTTTGTAATTGCTCGCGGCTTTGCCTGGCGCCCCAGCACTTTAACAGCTCAAGCCTTGCTGCGGCCGGAAGAAAAAAACTTTTTCCCTTAAGCTTAGAACTGTCAATATAAGCGGTCGACAACTTGCTCGGTGTTCTTCCAAGCCGGGATAAGTTCCTGAGCGCACATCTGTAAAAATTCGCTTTGGTTGCGGCCGCAGTTATGTATATATATTTCGTCGAAGCCTAAAGCAGCGCTTTCCTGCAGCACAGCCAAAATGCTGGCCGGAGTAGAGGCAATTAGTACTCTGTCGGTAAAATTTTCTGGCTGTACCATTTTGGCCATTTCGGCCAACACTTCGGGAAAACGGACGTCGCCTTTGGGAAAATTTAGGCCGCCGTTGGGCCACTCTTGCATAGCTGCAGCCAAAGCTCTCTCTTGAGTAAGATCCCAACTCACATGCAATTGTAAGCGGGCCGTCTTCTTAGTCGAACCGCTATTTTCTCTGAATTTACCAATAAGCTTTTGCAACTTTTCTCGACCGGCCCATACGGTCAACCAAGTCTGCGCCAAAGAAGCCGCTTTTGCACATAAATAAGGGCCAGAAGTGGCAATCATTAACCGGGGAGGTACTTCAGGCAGCGTATACAAACGTAAACTTTCGGTTTTGAAGTATTCACCTTTAAAGCGCACTTCCTGACCACTCCACAATTTTGTGATCAGGCTGACTGCTTCCAAAAGCTGCTGCACTCTCTCTTTGGGCTCCGGCCAATAAGATGCAAAAACATGCTCATTGAGAGCTTCACCTATACCCAAACCTAAGGTTATGCGACCTGGGCACAAACATTCTAAAGTAGCCGCCGCCTGAGCCAAAATGACCGGGTGGCAACGACCACCTGCACAACTAACTCCAGTGGAAAGTGGCAAACTAGTATGCTGACTTAAAGCACCCAACATAGTCCAAGCATGGCTGGCTTGTCCTTGCCAAGGTACCCAAGGTTGCAAATGGTCGGAAATCATTAAACCGACAAAACCAGCCTTCTCAGCTCCTTTCGCCTGCTCAATCAGCTGAGTTGGCGAGAATTGCTCAGCGCTTAAACAGAAACCCAATCGCATACGGCAAGCTACACTAAATCTAAATTGGGCTTGGCATCTAAAGTTAAAGGAGAACGCCAGCCTTGAGCAGCCAATTCCCAACCGGCCTTAGCAATCATCACAGCATTATCAGTGCACAAATCAAATTTAGGACAAACAAAAGTTATTCCCAAACGCTCAGCTCCTTCGGCTAATCTTTCGCGCAAAGCTTTATTAGCCGCCACACCGCCAGCCAGAGCCAACGACTTAGCGCCACAGCGTCGCACAGCTCTAAAAGCCTTAGTGCTGAGCACATCAACAACTGCCTCTTGGAATGATGCACAAATATCAGCATCACTACCCCGTTCTTCAGACTGCAGGTGAAGCAATACAGCAGTCTTTAAGCCAGAAAAAGAGAACTCATAGCCTTGATTGAGCATAGGGCGAGCAAAAAGAATGGCATCTTTATTACCCTTAAGAGCCATTTCCTGAATTTTGGGACCACCAGGATAGGCCATACCCAAAGCTTTCGATACTTTGTCAAAAGCTTCACCTGCAGCGTCGTCTCGCGTAGAACCAAGCACTTCATAAGTTCCGGGACCGTCAACTTTAACCAACATAGTATGGCCGCCAGAAACTAAAAGGCAAATCATAGGCAGTTCCAAATTAGAGTTTTCCAAAAGGGCGGAAAAGATATGACCTTCCATATGGTTGACGCCAATTAAGGGAATATTCAAACACCCAGCCAAAGTCTTGGCTGCCGCTACTCCCAAAAGAACAGCTCCTACCAAACCCGGACCGCAAGTCACAGCTACAGCCTCCAAATCGCTGAACTTAAGATTGGCCTTTTCCAGAGCCTCTTCAATCATAGGATTGATAACTTCCATATGAGCGCGACAGGCAACCTCGGGCACAACTCCGCCGTATTTGGCATGCAAGGGTATTTGCGTGGAAACCAAATTGGCTAAAATTTCGTGCCCGTCTCTCAAGATGGCAGCGGAAGTTTCGTCACAAGAAGATTCCAGCCCCAAAATATACTTAGGATAAAACGGATCGCATTTAATATAATTGGCACTGCTGCGATTACTCATAATCTCCCTCTAATCCAATCCTTTCAAATGGCAATTATCGGCCCAATCTTTAACTTGCCGACCATAAGTAGGATCCTGCATATTGTCAACTCGCATAACGATAGCGTCATAACGATTTTCGTAGTATTTTTTACGGATACCGACAGCTTTAAAACCAAAACGACGATAGACGGATAGAGCAGATTCATTATTAAAACGGACTTCCAAAGTGGCTGCCTCTACCCCATCTTCCAATCCCTTAGCGATTAAATTGGCAAAAAGATAAACCCCCAAGCCGCGACCTTGCCATTGAGGAGCAATAGTCACTGTACTAACTTCCAATTCGCCCAGTAAATTCCAAGAGCCAGCATAACCTACCAATTGACCGTCAGCTAAAAGTACCAAATAGCGAGCATAGCCACGTTCGATATCAAAAGCGAAAGACTCTTTAGGCCAGGCTTCTTTTTCTCCGTAAACCAGAAGTTCCAATTCCGAAGCCTGCTCTAAAAACTCTTTGGTAAAGCGGCGAATTTCTATTTTAGGAACAGCCATTTTCTTTTAGCCTAACTGAACGTCGGCCGAACGAAGATAAACGGGAGCCAATTCCAAAATTCCTTGAGTATGGCCGACCTTAAAAGCGCTCTCTCCCAAAGAAGCAACCCAAGCTCCACGCACCTGAGCATCGATAGACGAAGAGACCAGTAGGGAGGCTTTTTCTTGCAATATTTCTCGATAGCGAACCGGACCGCTACCTACAGCCACTTTACATCCAAGCCGAGCAGCTTCTTCTGCCAACCCCTGAGGAGTGTAAGCTTTATCTGTCTCCAGACGACGCAAGGTTCCTTCGGAAGTATCGAAAAAAGAAGCAAAAATTTCCCCTCTTCTGGCATCCAACCCCGCCAAAAGGCAAGAACAACCGAGATGAGATGCAGCCAAAGCCTCCAGAGTATTGACGCCTACCAAAGCGCAACCTACGGTTTGAGCAATCGTCCGAGCTGTAACAATACCTAAACGCAAACCTGTGAAAGAACCAGGGCCAACCGTAACAGCCACCGCTCCAATATCTGCAAAGGAAGCCTCAATCTCTTCAAGAGCACTTTTTATAGAAGGAAAAAGGCGACATAAATGAGAGCGAGGACTAAAGCCGCCCCGTTCAGCCAAACATCGGCCGTCCTTCACCACAGCGACACTAAAACTCTCACCAGAGCAATCAAGACCAATAATCAAAGATTTATTATAATCAATTTTTTGGGGAATCATTCTGCAAAGCCTCAACTATTTTTTGACCGCGGCCGCCATCAGACTCGAAAACCAATTCTCGTCCGGTAGGGCCCAAGTCTGTACGATAATAAATTTTTAAGCGCAAACAATCTTTAGGCAACAACTCTTCTGTACGCTCCGACCATTCTATACAAGCTATGCCATCGGTACCGATATACTCTTCCGCACCAATATTGAGCAATTCCTCACTATTTTCCAAGCGATAAGCATCAAAATGGTAAATGGGAATACGCCCTTCATAGATATGCATAAGCACAAACGTCGGACTGGAAACACGCTCAGAAGCCCCCATTGCTCTGGCTAAACCGCGCACAAAAGTAGTTTTGCCAGCTCCCAGATCCCCGTAAAAAGCAATTACATCAGCAGGGCCTAAAATTCCGGCCAAGCGCTCTCCCCAACTTTCTGTTTCAACATCATTATGGGTAATAATCTTAAAATTTATTTTGCTCATATTTTTTCCAATTGCATTTATCGTTCCAGAATAGATGAAACTAACAAGAAAAGAGCTTCTCTCTGCGACTGAGCGAAGTGAGAAGCTTTACATCGAGTTGAATGCATTTCTTCCGCTAACAAACAACGATAAGAAAATACTAAAATTACGAATGATTGTCACCGTATTTCTGACGATAGAGTTGCTCTAAAATATTGGAACTTTTTTCGGTAGCCCTCTCCTCGCGTCCTTGTAATTCCTTACGCACAGATACCAACTCATCGCGCACTTGAGCAACGGAACTATAGCGACGCTCGGGAGCATATTCCATACATTTAGCCAAAACAGCTTCCAACCAATGGTTGGCGCCGGGCTTAAGCTTACGCAACGGAGGAATGTTAAAATTGAACTTAGCCATATTGGCTTGAGTTAAACACCAGTATAGAGTAGCGCCCAAAGAGTAAATATCACCACGCAAATCACAATCAAAGCGATTATATTTTTCCGGAGGCGCAAAACCGGGACTCACCATAGTAAATGTGCGCGGACTCTTACTGGGAGCAAAATAACGAGCTACACCGAAGTCGATAATTTTCAAATCACCGTTATAAGTAAGCATAACGTTGGAAGGTTTCAAATCGCCCAATAAGATGGGGTAAGGTTTGCGAGAATGCAAATAGCTCAACACGTCAGAAAGCTTTATACCCCACTCCAAAACTGTATCTTGGGTAATGCCATCAGATTCAAGCACCTCTTGATGCATAGTTTTGCCAGCGATCCACTCCATGACTATGTAAAAATACATGCCCTGATTAAAGTAAGCCATAACTCTAGGCAATCCGGGGTGAGACAAAGCCATCAAAATTTTAGCTTCAAGTTCAAACTGAACATTAAGATCTTTAAATTCTACCTGCGAGAACCCTTCAGTGCATATAGCTTTAACAGCGACCAAAGCACCGTTAGCTTTATTATCCTTAGCTAAATAAACCGTGGCAAAATTACCATGGCCTAAATTGCTTATAAGTCTGTACCGCCCCTGTAGCTCAGATGCCATAAAACCTCAAAATGCAGTCAATCAAAATGTTGTATGCCAAAATCTGCCGCACGTTCCAAAGAAACAGCCAGCCGACCGAATCCGTGCTTCTCATACAAACAAGCCGCACCATAAAACGAAGCTGAAAAAAAAACCTTTGCTATAAGGATCGCTCCGTCTGGACGGTATACTGCAAAATGATAACCCTTACCTGCTAGAAAGCAAAATCATTTTGATTAATGTTCAATTGAAGACTAGCAAAAAAAGGGAGAGAAGCCTAAATAACAAAAAGTTGCCTTAGGTTATACTCAAAGTGGGTTAAAGAAATGAAAATTGCTATTTTATCAGATAGTCACGACAATTTGGATAAACTGCGACAGGCTATGCGAGTCTGTCAAAAAGCCGAAGTAGGAGCTATTCTCCATGCTGGAGATTTTATTTCTCCTTTTAGTTTAGCTCCCTTGGAAGAAAGCAAAATTCCCGTACATGCCGTTTTAGGTAATAATGACGGCGAACGTGACGGTCTACGCCGCCGCTTTGCCATGATGGGGGCCCATTTTTGGGAAGGAGCAGTTACTTTTTTCTTAAGTGATACTTATATCAATTTACAACATTTTAGTTACACGGCTACCGAACTTTCATCCTATATGTCAGCTGCCAGTTCGGCAGCCAAACAGCTGCGGCGGCAGAACGATCACCAAGGTAAAACTTTATCCGCTAAAGATATTTTGCAAGCTCAACCGCACGGTTTGCTCATTTACGGTCATACTCACGAACTTAAAATTGAAAAACTGAGCAATTGCACTATTGTCAACCCCGGCGAATGCTGCGGTTGGCTAACCGGTCGAGCCACTATGGTAATTTATGATACCAATTCCAGAGATTGTGAAGTTATCGACTTAAACTAGGATTGAGAGGCTTGAAATATGCACCGTTATACGCCGGATCTTTACTGTCACAATGTAGCCGACGTACCTTTTGCCAGTTTAGCTGAAAAAAATATTGTCAATATTTGTTTAGATGTGGACAATACTTTGGCCAAACGCGATTCACTGCTGATTGATTATCAAACTGTCAAAGCTCTGGCTAAAGCTCGCAAAAACGGTAATATAAAGAATTTATGCATTGTTTCTAATATTATTTGGGGCCGTTCTCGAGAAGAAAGAGTACGCAAAATTGCTGAGCAATTAGAGATTGAACATTATTTCGCCGCCCGATTTTGGGAAAGAAAACCTGGAGCCAAACCTTTTTTGGAAGCTATGCGCATGATGAATTCTCAACCAGAGACTACGGCAATTATAGGCGATCAAATTTTTACTGATATTGTGGGTGGCAAAAAACTAGGAATGTATACAATTTTAGTCCGTCCTTTGGGAGAAGATCATTGGGCAACCCGCCTAACCGGACGTCGCCGCCGAGAGATACGTATCTTGAAGCGTTTAGGTTTGGAATAACAGAGCAAAAAAAACACTCAATTTAAGACGCACAAGGAAGAAAGTCTCTATTTAACGAAATGTTCACTATCTTGCGGCGTCAGCTATAGTGAGAAAGATATTCCCGATTGCTTCGGCAAAAGGGAGAGAGGGCATAGTGCTGTGTCCGGTTGTAATATTTATTGAGTAAACCATAACTGGGTTTTACTGCAACAATTTAAGAGCGACGAAATTTATAAATATCTTTAACATTTTTTGTTAAAATTGTTTATAAATACAGCCACATCCTTAGGTGGAGAAGCCACGGTTCAAAATCGTTTACAAATACAGCATAAGGGTTTCTTACAATCCTGCCAGCGAGGAGGCTTTTCAGTGGATAAACTCAATCTCGGAAATATCTCCGAAAAACTTAACAACCTCATGAATAAAATTCCCGGCTATGCCGGTATGCAAGAAAGGGCAGCTAGACGCGAGAGCGACGCTGTTCATCGCGAATACATGGCTTCCAGGTTGACCAACCTCAAGAGCAGTATGCAATCTGCTCAGGAAGAATTTTTGGGAACCGGCAACTTGTCAGTAATGGAACCCTTCGACAAGGTGGCCAATAAATTAGACCGTGTTATCGAGCGTGTACGTCACGCTAACCGCGGCTATACCGGTTTCTTCGACGCCGTAAAGATAAATGAAGCCGAGCTGGCCCGCATTTATGACTACGATTTATCACTTGTCAATATTATCAGTAATGCCGAAGAAGCTTTGATGGCTGTACAGAGCGCTGCTGATGAGGGTGGCGATCCCAAAATGGCTTTGAGGTCACTTACCACTTGCATAACCAACTTTGACAATGCTCTCAACGAGCGCGAACTTATCTTGAAAGGGATTAAAGCTTAAACTATGGCTAGATATTTAGATGTAATTGAATGGCGTCCCAATGATCCTACTGCCTTGGTGGGCAGAGTTCCCGAAGAGGGCCCCGCTGACATCAGAATGGGTGCTCAGCTGATTGTCCGCGAAAGTCAAGCTGCCATCTTCTACCGCGACGGCCAAGCGATGGACACATTTAAAGCCGGTCGTCATACCCTTTCCACAGCCAATATTCCTCTCCTTACCGAGTTCCTTAGTCGCTTTACCAGCGGAAGCAATGTCTTTGCTGCCGAGGTTTATTTTGTAAACCAGCAAGTTATGACCGATCTCAAGTGGGGCACTCCCAACCCTATCGATCTTAAAGATCCCGATTTGGGCTGGGTACAGTTACGTGCTTTCGGTACTATGTCTGTACGTATTGAAGATCCTCAGCTCTTCGTCAATACTTTAGTCGGTACTCGCTCCAGCTATAGCACCAAAGACTTAAATACCACTCTTAAAGGCAGCATCCGCACTCGCCTTAACGATCTTTTAAGCACTACTTTCAAATCTTATGCCAGCATTCGTAGCAATTTAGACGAACTGGTAGCCGCCATGAAAGTCAAGGTTAAAGATGACTTTGGCAAGTACGGTGTTTCTCTGCGTGACTTCTTTATTCAGGATGTGTCTGTACCTGAAGAGATTCAGGCAGCCTTCCGTAAACGTGCTACCATGGGTGCTTTGGGTGTACAAAATTATATGCAACTCAAAGCTGCCGATGCTCTGGGCGATATGGCCAACAACCAAGGCATGGTTGGCGGCGGCATGGGTGCCGGTATGGGCATGGGTATGGGCATGATGATGCCGCAAATGATGCAACAAGCTATGCAAAGCGGTATGCAAACCAATATCCAACAGCCGCAACCGGCTGTTCCTCAGCAAGCAGCCACTATTCCTTGCCCCAATTGTCAGCAGCCGGTAACTGCAGGCGGTAAGTTCTGCCCAAGTTGCGGAACTAAGATGATGCCTCCTGGTACCGTTCCTTGCCCCAATTGCCAAGCTCCCGTTCCCAGTGGCAGCAAGTTCTGCCCTGAATGCGGCACTAAGGTAGCTCCAGATAAGAAAGTATGCTCCTGCGGCGCTGAATTAGCTCCCGGCACTAAATTCTGCCCCGAATGCGGAGCCAAGCAAGCCTAATTTATCCCTATTAGCATTATAATCTGTTAGAAATAAACCTTGTATCATTTTTTAATCTTAAAAATAGATACAGGGTTTTCTTTTTTTTTATGAAAGTTAGTAATAATTTTCGAAGGAAAATTTACATATGGAAAATCAAAAACTGTCTTTTTTAGAACAACCACAAACGCGAAATATTATCAAAGAATTAGCTCAAAGTAAATTAGGCGGCACCGAAGAGTTTAAGCTTATCAAAAAATTGCACCACGACTTTACTTCTGAGGAAACTTCCTGGCTACTTAATCAAGTTAAACTGCGCCAAAAAGCGCTGCGCAAATTTCCAAGCGCTATGGTTGAAAAAATGTACTTTGAAGAGAAAGCCTTGGAGCAAGCCACATCCTGGCCTTTAGCTTTACACAGAGCACAAAAGCTACAATCTGTAGCTCCAGAAGGCCCTATTTTAGATCTAGGCTGCGGCATGGGTTGTGACGCTCTGGCTCTAGCTCATTATCGCCCAGTTATTGCTATAGACTTGGAGCCAAGCAGATTAGATATTTTACAAGCCAATGCCCAAAGTTTAGCAGTACCTTATCCTATCCAAACTTTGCAACTAGACTATATCAAGAATAGGCTTCCCCAGGCAGCAGCTGCTTTTAGTGATCCGGCTCGTCGTATAGACAGCAAGCGCATTTATAAAGTGGAAGAAACTTTCCCACCCTTAAAAAAGGTTGTCGGACTGGCGAAATTTCTAGATATTCCTACTGCCATAAAATTGTCCCCCAGTTTTGATAAAACTCTACTTGAAGATTTACCTGGTGTCTCTTTAGAATTTGTGGGACTCAATAAACAGTGTCGCGAGGCGGTACTGTGGCTCAATTGTTTTGCTGAGCCTTCTTTGCAAGCTTCTATTTATCTTAAGGACGAAACTTGGCACCAAGAGAGCCTTCCTCTAGGCCAAGAAATTCCCGTTGCCGTCGGCTCTATGCATGAAGGTCAATATCTTTACGAAATTGAGCCCGTTCTCTTGCGTGCCGGTCTCCTACATAAATATGCCGAAAAGCTTCAAGCTCATTTGTTTGACGAACAAACCAGCTGGCTTATCAGTGATAAGTTAATAGAAGAGCCTTTGGCTGACGCCTTTTTAATTACTGAAATTCATAAGTTCTCCTTAAAGACTTTACAAAAACGCATTAAAGATCTCGATATCGGTATTTTAGAAATTAAGAAACGCAACTCAGCTATCGAGCCGGAAATTATCAGACAAAAAGTAAAAACTTGTCCTACAAAAAATGCGATAACAGTTTTTGTCACCCGACAAAGTGGACAACCACTCTTTATGTTAGGACAAAGGATCAGCCATTCGTGAAATTCCGGCAGCCATTATATTTCGTTCTGATATTAGCTCTGGAGTCGCTTTGCTGGCTGACCTCAGGCTGTTCCTGTAATGCGGAAAAATCAACTCAACTTGCTGTGTCTTCTCCACCTTCTTCCCCTACCATTCCAATGCAAGAAGAACGTACCAACGAGCGATTAAAAGGGTTAAGCCAACGCGATCAGGATATTTTGCAAGCAGAAAATAATTTTATAAAATATTTCACCGTCAACTGTGTTCAGCAAAAAGCTATGCGCAAGCAAATTTTAACTGATGCCCAATTTATCAAAAGTCTGGGCAATCAATGTCCAGGACACCTTCCCTATCTGGCGACCTATTTGCAATATCAATACAAAGCGATATCTCCCCCCAGCTACAACGATCCCTGGCAGCAAGCAGCTTACGATTATATAATTTCCAGAACCAATCTAGCCGAAGAATTAACTGCTTGCCAACAGTATCGTACTGGAACCGATCATAAATTTTCGGCTATAAACCATATAGAAGTAGGTATGCTAAGTCGAGAGCGCGCCGATTTTCTATGTAATTTAGTCGCTAAAGCTGAACCGCTTGTCCAATTAAATGGTAAAACCGTAGTCGACATCGGCGGCGGGGTCGGTCTTTTGTTAGCAAAATTAACTCCTTATGTTAAGCTTTCAGGAAGCGGAAAGTTAATTTGTATCGATATTGAACCTAAATTAGCAGAGTTTAGTAATTTTATCGGTAAATATGACCCTACTTTTAAAAATATAGACTATCGCCTAACTAACTCAAATGGAAAGGATATTCCTTTACAAAATAAAGAAGCCGATCTTATTTGTATTTTTGACGTTCATAATATTTACGATCAATTCAGTCCTACTAACGAAATCATACGCCGCCAAAGCGGCCAGCAATATTTGCTTAATTTAAAATCTAAACTAAAAGCCCATGGCTCTATACTAATTTACGATAGCGCTGAACTTATGGCCCCTGCCGAAATTGTAGAAGATATTGCCAAAAATGCCGATTTTGCAGTACATAATTTACCAATAAAAGAAGCTAATGGACATTATTTACTGCAACTAACCAAACCTTAACAGTCGATGAACATTTCATATCGAAGTGTTTGCACCGTGCAGCTTTTATGGTATTTGCTGCGCCGATATTTGTGTTTTGAGTGCGTTCATTTTATGACTGGCAGGCATTTTATAGCGGTTGCGAGGCTAAGGTACAGGCGTCAAAGTCTCCGTTTCTTTGTTTGTTGGCTGCGTTTTAGCCTATAGCAAGCTTCAGGCGTTGCCGAGCCTTTCGCTTTGCTATAGGCTAAACTACGCTTTAAAAAATACAGAAACGGAGACTTTTAATCTTCGCAAGCT
>CAKTUZ010000003.1 GCA_934621605.1 uncultured bacterium
TTTATCTGTTGCTTTACAGTAAGATACATATGATTTCTCCTTTCTATAGATTTAGAATAGTACCATGTGTGTTACCGTAATATTATATTACAGCAAGGCTGCAATTTCGTCCAAAGTTGACGCCATTCATCCCACGGTCTAAAGACCGTGGGTTTTCTGGCTGGGTATCTTAATAAAAGAGCTATAAATCGGCAACAAAATAATAAAAAAAAGCCCGCCGACTCGATTGCAGTGCGGCGGAGCCTTTGTGCTATTACAAAAGCTAAAATTTAGCCTTTGGGCATAACCTCAAGGAGTGCCTTCTTCATTTCTGGAGTCAAATCACCGCGAATAGCTTTCAAATCTCCAATGTCAGTGCGCACTACCGATTGCAAATCTTTAGAAACAAGATAACTTCCAATCACTTGATCACGCTTGTCTATAGCTTCTACTTCATAGTAAATGCCAAGCAAAGGATCTTCATTATCAAAAAGTTTAATGGTATATTTACCTGCAGCTTGAGTTAAACCAGTAACAGCGCCGGGCAATTCTTCCAATACAGCCTTAGCCAAACCGAGACTAATATCAAAACCGGGGTGATAGTAAGAATAACTGCCTACATATACTTGATTTTTTGGGCCTTCAGCAGTTACGTTAATCATTTTACCGTCTTTACTCAACTCAAAATGAATCTTACCATTCTGTCCGGCCACAACACTATCAAATTCACCTTGTCCAACTTTATCTAAGTCGACATTAAAAACACCGGCCAAACGATAACTGGTAGCCGAATCGGTAGCCTCACTACCGCTAAGAATATTAAATTCGAAAATTTTCAAGCCTTCGCTAAAATCGGTAATTACTAAAATGCCATTATTATACTGGCTGCTATTTTCTCTGTAATAAGAACCAATTACCTTAAAGTTAGGGTTGACTTTTGAACTCAAAACTGGAATATTTTCGTCATTTTGAGCAACTTCAACCGCAGGTTTGGCTTCTTCCGAAACAGCAACAACTTCAGAAGCGGCAGATTTAGCCTGCTCGGCGGCCTGATTAGCAGTTTTGGCTGTACAAGCGACACTGAAAGCAGCTACCAACGCCAAAGTAAAAGTAATACCTTTATAATTCATATTATTCTCCGTGAATTAAATTAGACTAAAACTTCAAGTTGACTTCTTTTTGTTTAGGTTTGGAATTTTCGATCCAATACTTAACAATATATTTGCCGTTCTTGCACATAGTACCGCCCTTATCGGGATAGCCATCCCAATTGAGAGTATAATTGCCCTTAAATTTACCGGCTTTGCGGTTTTTAGATACAAGTTTGCTTCCGTCAGAATTGTAAATTTCAATGCGAATTTTACTATGCTTGGGATAAGCGCCCTCAAAGCGGAACTTCATTTGTTGAACAGTTTCGCCATTTACTTTGGCTCGCTTAACGGAAGTGCAATAAATGGCCGGTTTGCCGGAGCGATTAAAAGCGAATTTCCAACTACCAAACTCACCTTCACTACCTCCGGCAGCCGGCTGAGCTTTTACCACAATGAACAAATCGCCTTTGGCTGGCAATTGACTAACATTGGTCATTCTTTGTGGCTCGTTGTGAGACTTACCTTTAGCAACCTCTATATCATCCCATCTAGCTAAAATATAGCCGTCAGAATTGATAAGACAAGTCTTGAAACGCGTATTGCAATTGGAAGCAGCCGTATATTTTAAATTATAAGTTACAGCGTCACCCTTTTTACTCACTTTATTGCGAGTAACTTTAGCTTTAGAGGCCCAAGCTTGCGTCGGACAAAAGATACCCAAAATCAAAAGCAAAGCCAAAAGGCTGAATATTTTCCTGCGCGTAAATTTAAACCACATAAAAAAAACTCCTTATAAGGGGGGTAAAATATAGGTTAGTCTATAGCCGAAACTAAAAGATAAGCAGCACCAGCATAAAGAAAACCGAGAATAACCACTATTCCCAAAATTGAAGCGACAACTATTAAAGTGCGCTCAGCCTTTTTTAAGCTGGCAATTTCCGCTTCTTCACCTTCACGCTGTCTGCGCCGCAAATCTTTTATGGTAAAAATCATCTTGACAATCAGCAAAAGACAAACTGCCGAGATAAAAACCGCCGTCATTACAGTCATTTTTTAGTCCAAACTTTCTGAAATATTAAACTAAGCGCCCAAAAAATCAGGCTTTAAAAATTCATAATTGTTGCTTCAAAGCCTTCTTTTCGTTAAATCATTTTCAACGCTACAGTCTATTTTTTGTTACAAAATATAGCAACAGCGCCGGAAACAGTTTCACCTGTTTACACATTTAACAAAAAAAATCGAAACAAGGCGAGGCTTTGTTGCAGTTAATGGCATTGGCATAGTAAAATCAAGCCAAAATTATCGAAGAAAAACAGCGAGGTGAAGATGCACAGACATGCCGGAAAAGTCAATTTTCTTTGGCTGTTTTTAGTTACCGCTCTTATCGCGGGACTTTGGGCAGCTCCAGCTATAGCCAAAAAGAAAGCTGACTATAATGATAAAAAATTCGATAAATATCGCGATCCAAACTTGTGCGGAAGCGTAGTTACTTCTCGCCCCGGGCGCAGCGCCATTGACGTACCTTACGAGCCTTTAGACTCTTGTGAAGTAACTGTTCAAGAGACTAAACAAAAAGCCGTAACCGACTCTCAAGGCGTTTTCTACTTTACTGTTAAACCCGGCCAATATACTTTAATGGTGCAAAAAGCCGGTGTGGGTATGGTTACCAAAAGTGTTACCGTTCCCAAAGGGCCTGGCGAAAGAGCTATGGTTACTGTCATCCTCAATCCAGGTATGACCCCAGGCAATACTATGTCTAACGGTATGCAAGGTGTGCGCGCTCCTATAAACCCCGGCACAGCTTATATTTGCTTAGCTGCCAAAGCCGGTCAGGGCGCTCCAGCAGGTAGCAGCACTTCCTACAACGCTCCTCCGGTCACCACCACCCAATCGTATGCCCAAATGCTCCTTTTGGGCCAAGGAAACCCCTTCGGCGTCACTAATACCATGGCTCAAAATGCCCAAATGCCCAATCAAGTGGGTAGCGCTCACGATATGATGACAGCCATGCAAGGCTCAACCTTTAATGCCAATCCAAACTCCTTAATGATTATGAATGGCGATGCCCCCGGCAATCCCAGCTACAAAGCATTAGGTAGTCAACCTTTCTGGGCCGCCTTCAATGCTTCAGGTACCAGACTTTATGTCAGTACCTCCGATCGCATGATCCAAATTTACGATACGGCCAACGACAATCAATTGCTCACTTCTATCCCCGCCGGCGGCATTGTCACAGACTTGCGTATGGCTCAAAACGGCAACTACATTGTCGCTACGGTAATGAGCGCCTCTCCCAATGTAATATTAATTGATCCTGTGAGCAACGCTCCGCAACGCTCTATCGTATTGCCACGTATGCGTACTGGTGAAGCAGGTCAACCTCGCGCTGCCGTTATCAACCGCGAAGGCACTCGCATGTTTATCGCCATGGGCACAACCTCGTCCGGCGAACTCTTAGCCATCAACTTATCTACCGGTATTCCCGAAAAAGCCTTACAGGTAGGCGCCAACCCCTGCGGTATGGAGCTCTCTCCCGACGGACGCTTCCTCTACGTGGCCAATGCCGGTTCTGGCGATCTTTCTGTAGTTGACGCCTGGACTTTCCAGGAAATGGGCCGCGTCCGCGTAGGCGTCAATCCTCAGCGCGTAGCCATTACTCCCGACGGTTCCAAAGTATTTGTCACCAACAAAGGTTCCGACAATGTCACCGTCCTCAACGGCCAAAACCAATCTCCTATTGCCACCGTTCCGGTAGGTAAAGGCCCTGTCGGCATTGCCTGCACTTCCGACGGCAGCAAAGTATTTATAGCTTGTACCGGCAGCGGCAATATCAGCATTTTAGACGGCCACAGCGGAGGTGTAATCAATACCAGCTCGCCTATGCCCCAATCTACTCCTTGGGGTATCGCCGTGTGTCCTTAACAGCATCAATCAGGCTCGGCTACCTTATAAGTATTCCGGGCCTTACACCCAAATTGACACGAGTCAGTTTTACTAATAGTGCCTAAAGCCCCTGCATTTAAGCATGGGTAGTCTGTCAACACAAACTGATCGCCGAATAAAAAAGCTCTGCTCGCAAACTGCGGACAGAGCTTTTTTTGACAATTGCACCAGCTAAACTAAGCTAAGCAAGCGGGCGCAGACTCATTGAAAGTGGATTCATATCTCTTTTTGAAGTCATCCACAGTAAAGCTGTAATTTTGAGTACCCAAATGTTCGACAGCATAAGCACCGCAAACGCTTCCCAACTGAGCGGACGTCTTTAAAGACAGACCGTGAATTAAACCATAGATCAAGCCACCACGGAAAGCATCTCCCGCACCGGTGGGGTCAACAGCTTCAACCTTAACCGGATCGATATGCAAAACTTCACCTTTATCAGTATAAACGGTACTGCCCTCGCCGCCTTTGGTGACAATAATAACTTCCACTACTTCATTGAGCTGAGGCTGAGTCAAGCCTGTTTTATCCAAGAAAAGCGAGAACTCATAATCATTGACAATTAAAGCTTTAGCGCCCTTAACATCGCTTAGAAGCTGCTCACCGGAAAAAGCGATCACCTGGAACGAGGGATCATAAATGAAGGGGATACCGGCCTTCCTGGCTTCTTCACAATGTTGGTTCATAGCCTGGGGATCGTCGGGAGCGATAATGGCCAGCTTAGTTTGCGGAGTGGCAAATTTACTTAAATCCAAATTGTGAGCTTCAGCCATAGCACCGACACTGACAAAAGTCAGTTGGTTATCACACTTATCAGCACAAACTGTGCAAGTAGCGGTCAGTTCGTCTTCATAAACACTAATACAAGAAGTGTCCACTCCTCTGTTTTCAAGATAAAAACGATACTGCTCAAAATCTCCGCCTGCAGTAGCCACTATGCGAGGATGCTCCCCCAACATAGCCAAGGCGTTGGCGATATTGCCGGCGCAGCCACCGCGCTCTTTGCGGGCTCGCTCAGTCAAGAACGACAAATTTATAGAATCTAAACGCTCAGGCAGAATATGCTCTTTGAAAAGCCCGGCATAGCGCATAATAAAATCGAACGCTAACGAGCCGGCAACCAAAACACTACCAGTCGTCTCAAATTTATTCTGAGCAGCGACCATTATAAAAAAACCTCGCATAACAAACTAGGTCTGCCTTATAGAAGGCAAAAAAGAACAAACAGTGTCACCTCTTCGAACAGGTGGGCCTTTTACCTTCCCCAACGTCGGCACTTTTACTGATAATCAGACAGAGATAAGGCAAAAAAAATGGCCCCAAGCTTCAATAGCTCAAGGCCGATTGCCAAGACTAATATTCTTCCACCGAAGGAGCAAAGTCATCGTCATCCATACGGAAAGCGGAATCGTCGCCCTCTTCTCCGTAATAAGTCGGCTCGTCATCGACGACTTTTTCTTTAACTGGAGCCGGTTTGGGCGCAGCTTTCTTGGCCGGAGCAGCCTTAGCTTGACTCTTAGCTGCCGCTTTAGACTTCGACTGAGCCGCCGGAGCTGATTTCAAAACTTCGGCTCGTGGACTGTATTCCTCAACAGCCGCTTTTTTATTGACTTTATTGGAAACAACGGGTTGATCACGTTCTTTAGACTTAGGCTCGGTATTGTCGCCGCCTAAAGCCTCCCCAGACAGTGATTCGGTAAGGTGACTGCCGGGCTCATCTACAATATCATCATTATTTTGATTTATACGGTGGAACAAAAACAAAGCAAAAACAGAAAGAGCCACGACAACGATAATAAAGCTCAGTACCGTATATTTGCCGCCACCTTTAAACCAAGTTACAAAACCACGCCAAGAGTTACGCTCTTGTTGACTTTCTTCCACCAACTTGGCGTAAGTTTCGGCCGGGCTCAAATGGGCAGAAGACTCCGATAACTCTCCTGATTCAGTTCCCGAAGCTCCTTCGCCTAAGACACTGTTGGGATTGGAACTACGACGCGAAGCCAATAAAACATCACTTAAACTGCCTTCGCGCCGATCTATACCGGGATTGACGCCGTATCCACTGGGAAAAGGCGAACTGTTTTGTCCAGCAAAACCGCCAGTTTGTCCCATTAAATTAGTTTGAGCTCCGAAACCGGACTGTTGCCCCTGATAGCCATAAGGACTTTGTCCACTAAAGCCACTATTGCCCAAATTAGTATTGCCGAAACCCGGCTGTTGACCTTGGTAGCCATAAGGATTTTGTCCCTGAAAACCGCTATTGCCCAAATTGGTGTTACCAAAACCGGGCTGCTGACCTTGATAGCCACCATAGGGATTCTGCCCCTGGAAACCGTTATTACCCAAATTGGTATTGCCAAATCCCGGCTGTTGACCTTGGTAACCGACAAAATTATTTTGTCTTTGGAAACCGCCGCCGTAATTTTGAGAGGTCGTACCAAACCCTCCTTGCGGACTCCTATTTACAGAGGTACCGTCTCCGTAGCCCTGAGCGCTTAAACTAGGCGGCGTATCATACTTTTTGGGAGCCGTTCTATTAGTAGAACTGGGCGTCGGTTTAGCCCGTCTGTAAGGGCTTATGTTGGTACCGCGACGCATAGCCAAAGCACTGGGCCGACGATGAACTACAGTGGCAGGATCTAAATGTCCGCCATTAAGAGCATTGTCAAACTTCAATCCTAGGCGACCGGCGTCGTCGCCGCCGCCCAGCCCTCCATTTTTATTATCATAACCTGAGCTGTTCACAACTCCCTCACCATCAACTCTAATATATGGGTGTTTAATATCCTAAAATGTTTTGCGTTATCCTTCTCGACCGATTTTTTTCCACAATTCGACTCTACTTGCCTCTTAATTTTTGCTTGGCTACCGGCACACTTTTGAGTAATTCCATAAGCGATTGACCTTCAGTCCTAACTTCCGCATCTTCCTCTTCGGAAGGAGCGATTTCTCTTTGATTGCAGTCTTCTTTTGAGCCGTCTACCCGGACAGCAGCGCCTTTTAAGTTGGTACCGGAATTAACCCGCGCCGAAGATCGATAATTACCCTCGCCTTCGTGATATATTTCTTCCTTCTTGGCGTCCGCTTTATGGCTGCGCCCAACTGGCAAAGGCAAAACCGTATTTTTGGAAGGTGAAGAACCGAGATTGGCCGCACTGACCGGAGCACTATAGACCGAAGCCGTGCCAGTTCCGAAGCTAGGCGCAACAGGCTGGCTTCCCGCAGGCGAAGTAAGACGACGACCCGGGATATAAGGCTTGCGCTCAGAGGCAACTTCGCGAGGCTGCCCCCGATAAGGACGAAGCGGCGAAGTGGGTATAGCCAGTTGCAACTTGGCAGCGGGCTTGGCGGAAGAGGCAACAATAGGCGCGGCAGCAGACTCGGCCTTATTAGACGAAATGGACGACGATTCGGCATCAGGCAACTCGGCAGAAGCAGCAGGACGGCGACCTGGTATATAGGGACGAAGCTCAGAGGCGGCCTGCTGAGGTGGCTTTCGGTAGGGGCGAAGCGGAGAAATAGGCGCAGCGATATGTGCTTTAGCAGCCGTCGACGCAGAAGCGGTCTCGACATGAGTAGCAGCCGATGACACAGGGTCAGCCTCGACAGGAGCGACAACCGACAGCACAGGAGCCGACGGCGCGGCCATAGGCAAAGGTTCCATTTCGTCGGGAGCAGGATGACGAGCGCTGCAGCTCTCGTTTGTGAAAGCTGATCTAGCGGCAGCTGGAGCCTGCCCCAAACAAGCGGCCAAAGTACCATCTAAAGCGGCCACGCCCTCAGGATCGCATTCGTCAAGACCGGGAGCGAGCAAAGTAAGGCCAAACAACTTGTTGTTCTTAAACTTTTTCTTGTTGGCAGAACGTTTTTTGCCAACGACTTCACCGCCGATCTCTTCCTGAGCGGCCTTTTCTTCTTGCTTTTGATTAAGAGCTTTAGAGCGAGCCTTTATACCTTGAGAGACACCTTTAACCTGTTCTTGCTCACGCCGCGCCTTAATTTTTGCCTTAAGGCTACTGCCTATAGATGTCCCCGACTCCTTAGCACCACTGACACCATCTTTGGCCGCCGCACTATCCTCAGCAGAACGCTGATTTTTTTTTGTCTTGAGACGCGGTCTTTTCCAGCCCTGATCCGAATCTTGCGCTCCATTATATGCCATGGCAAAAATCTCCGCTTCTCCTAAAAATGCTCCCCGAAGCAATTGCCAAAACAACTGCCACCTCAATTTGCTAAAGGACAACAAAAAAAACAATCGACCACTGTATATTTTACAACATTAAAAGCAGAAACGAAATAACCGCACCTCGACCAATAAGCAGACAGACATCGAGCCTAACTATCTTTTAAGTGCACTAAATAACAGGATAAAAAGGCATTATATGAGAAAATATACCGACTGTTCAATCTGCGCAATGGAGAGAAAAAAAATGCTTTTAATCGGTAACGGAAGACTTATTACCCGCGACAACAACGGTTTCTACGAGAATGGCGCTGTAGCCATCGAAGGAAATATCATTAAAGAAGTGGGCGATTTCGCAGCTCTCAAGGCTAAATATAGCGACGCTCAATTTATTGATGCCAAAGGCGGCGTTATTATGCCCGGCCTTATCAACGCTCACAATCACATTTACAGCGCTTTTGCCCGTGGCCTTTCTCTTACTAATTACAATCCTAAGAATTTCAACGATATTCTCGAGGGAATGTGGTGGAGAATCGACCGCAAGCTTACCTTGGAGAACGATCTTCTTTCCGCTTACGCAGTCTTCACCGATTGCATTAAAAACGGCGTCACCACTATTTTTGATCACCATGCCAGCTACGGCGACATTCCTTACAGCCTCGATCAGATCGTCAAACCCGCCAAAGAGTTAGGCGTACGTGCTTGCGTATGTTACGAAGTATCCGACCGCGATGGTCAGCAGAAAATGGAAGAATCCGTTTTCGAAAATGAGCGCATGATCAACGAAGCCGCCAAAGATGACTCCGACATGATCCACGCCATGATGGGCTTACACGCCGCTTTCACTTTGAGCGATAAGACCTTAGCTTTCTGCGCCGATCACAAAGGACGCGAAGCTGGTTACCACATTCACGTAGCCGAAGGTCCTTCCGACGTTTCCGATTCTTTGCACAAATATGGCAAACGTATCGTCGAGCGCCTCTATGAGCAAAACATTTTAGGCGAAAAGACTTTAGCTATTCACTGCGTCCACGTCAGCCCCGCCGAAATGCACTTACTTAAAGAGACCAACACTATGGTCGTCCACAACCCCGAATCAAATATGGGTAACGCTGTAGGTTGCGGCCCCGTTATCCAGCTCTTCAAAGAAGGACTCACCTTAGGTTTGGGTACCGATGGCTATACCAACGATATGTTGGAAAGCTACAAAGTGGGCAATATTATCCACAAGCACCACCTTGGCGATCCTACCGTAGCTTGGGGCGAAATTCCCGCTATGCTCTTTGAAAATAACGCCAAAATCGCGGCCCGCTTCTTCCGCAAACCTTTGGGCGTGCTCAAAGAGGGAGCCTATGCTGACGTAATCGTCACTGACTACGATCCTCTCACCCCCATGAATGGCTCCAATTGCAATGGCCACATCCTCTTTGGTATGAACGGACGCTCCGTCACTCACACCATTTGTAATGGTAAGGTGCTCATGGCCGACCGCAAGATCTTGGTAGCCGATGAAGCCGACTTGATGAAGCAGTGCCGCGCCAGCGCCGCCAAGCTTTGGGAAGCCGTCAACGCCTAATTTTACCTAAGTTTTTATCTACTACCTACCAATATTTAAGGAGTTTTCTTACATGTCCGACAGAATGACGCCTTTGGCCTTTGGCCCCTTAATGAACCGCATCCTCAACGAGTATGCACAAAAGGGCACCGTCTTCTCCATCAACCACCCCTTTAAGCCCGCTGCCAAAAAGCTGGAAATTTTTGGCGAGTCTTTAGAGACTCCCTTTGGCCCTGCTGCCGGCCCCCACACTCAGCTGAGCCAAAATATTATTGCCGCTTACTTCGCTGGCAGCCGCTTCTTCGAGCTTAAAACTGTGCAAACTTTGGACGGCGAAGATTTGCCCGTTGCCAAGCCTTGTATTGCCGCCAACGACGAGTGCTACAACGTCGAGTGGTCTACCGAACTTCGCGTTCAAGAGGCTTTCGGCGAATATGTCAAAGCTTGGTGGGCTTTGAAACTTTTAAGCGCTCAATTCGGCTGGGGCGATCCTAACGGCTTCGTCTTTAACATGAGCGTAGGCTACGACTTCAAAGGCATTTGCTCTCCCAAGATTGACAACTTCATTGAAGGTTTGAAAGACGCTTCTAAAACTGAAGTTTGGCAAGAATGCCGCCAGTGGGCTTTAGATAATTTAGATCGTTTGCCCAACGTCAGCGCCGAATATGTCGAAAAAATCAATCCTCACATTTGCCGCTCTATTACTCTTTCCACTTTGCACGGCTGCCCGCCCCAAGAGATTGAGCGCATTGCTTCTTACCTTATCGAGACCAAAAAGCTCAACACTTTCGTAAAGTGCAATCCTACTTTGCTGGGTTACGAGTTTGCTCGCCGCACTTTGGACAAAATGGGCTTCGACTATATAGAATTTGACGATCACCACTTCAAAGCCGACTTACAGTGGAGCGACGCTGTGCCTATGTTCACTCGCTTGCTCAAGTTGGCTGGTGAAAATGGCGTCAGCTTTGGCTTGAAGCTCACCAACACATTCCCTGTAGATATTGCTCACAAAGAGTTGCCCGGCAACGAAATGTACATGAGCGGCCGTTCCCTCTATCCTTTAACTATGGAGCTGGCCAAACGCATTAGCCAAACCTTTGATGGCAATATGCGCATTTCTTACTCCGGCGGCGCCGATGCCTTAAACATTGTTCCTTTGTTTAAAGCCAATATTTGGCCCATTACTTTGGCTACCACTTTGCTTAAGCCCGGCGGCTATCAGCGTTGCACCCAAATTGCCGAAGAGCTCGTTAAGGAAGACTACAAACCTTTTGACAGCGTCAAAGTTGGCCTTATCAGCACCATGGCTGAAGATGCTCGCACCAATGCTCGCAATCTCAAAGCCATTAAGCCTTTGCCTTCTCGCAAAATTGAAGAAAAAGTGCCTCGCTTCCGTTGCTTCATCTCCCCTTGCAGCCACGGTTGCCCCATCCACCAGGACATTCCCGAATATATTAGCTTAGTTGGTCAAGGCCGCCACTTGGAAGCTTTGCGCTTAATCACCGCCAAGAATCCTCTGCCTTTCATTACCGGCACTATTTGCCCTCACAATTGCCAAACTAAGTGCACTCGCAATTTCTATGAAGATGCCGTACATATTCGCCAAGCCAAATTGCAAGCCGCTCGCGGTGGCTTCGAAGAGCTTTTAGCCGAAATTAAGGCCGAAACTACTAAGCGCGTCTTAGCTGCCGACGCTACCAAAGTAGCTATCGTCGGTGGCGGCCCTGCCGGTATGGCTGCAGCTTTCTTGTTGGCTCGCCAGAATTGTCGCGTAACCATTTTCGAGAAGAGCGCCAAGCTCGGCGGTATCGTCTCTTGGGTCATTCCTCAATTCCGTATTTCCGATTGCGCCATTAAGCGCGACGCCGAACTTTTAGAAGCTATGGGTTGCGAAATTAAGCTTAATAGCGCCGCCCCCGCCTTGGCCGAGCTAAAAAAAGCTGGCTTTAACAAAGTGATTTACGCCGTCGGTGCTTACAAGCCCGGACAGCTCCGCTTAGCTAAAGGCGAAGCTATTAACGTAATTGACTTCTTGCGTCAAGCCAAAGCTGGCGAAGTAGAAGGCTTAGGCGAAGATGTGATCGTCGTCGGCGGCGGCAACACCGCTATGGATGCAGCCCGCGCTGCCAAGAGACTTGACGGCGTTAAGAACGTCAAGTTGGTCTATCGTCGTACCTGCCGCTACATGCCCGCCGACGAAGAAGAGTTGGCTTTGGCTTTGGAAGATGGCGTAGAATTTGCCGAGTTGTTGGCTCCCAAGTCTTTGGAAGATGGCAAGCTCATTTGCCGCAAAGTCGTTTTGGGCAAAGCTGACGAATCTGGCCGCCGCGCCCCCGTCGAAACTGAAGAAGAAGTAGCTTTGCCTTGCAGCGCTTTAATTGCGGCTGTCGGTGAGAAAGTTGAAGGCGAATTCTTCCAGGCTCAGGGCTTAGAGCTCAACGAGCGCGGAGCTGTAGCTTTACACGAAGACTTGAGCACCGTTTCCGACGCTGACGTTTACGTAATCGGCGACGCCAAGAAGGGCCCCGCCACCGTAGTTGAAGGTATTGCCGACGCTACCAAAGCCGCTCAAGCTATTGTCGGCGCTTACACTTACGCTATTCCTCAGGCTAGCGAAATTCGCGTTAAAGAGATTTATGCCAAACACGGCTTAATGATTCCTTACGTTCAAGCTTCCCAGGAAAATCAGCGTTGCTTGTCTTGCAATACCGTGTGCACCAATTGCGTCCAGGCTTGCCCCAACCGCGCTTATGTGCCCATTGAGATCGAAGGCGAAAAGATGCCCGTCATCCTCCATATCGATCAAATGTGCAACTACTGCGGCAATTGCACGACCTTCTGCCCCTACAACAGTGATCCGTTCCGCGAAAAGATCAACCTCTTCGCTACTCTCAAAGAGTTCCAAGAGAGCGACTTGCCCGGTTTCTTCCGTGTAGAAAAGAACGTTTATGAAATTCGTTTAGCCGAGCCCGGCAGCGAAAGACATATCGTTTTGGGCCAAGACGAAGTTTGCAAAGACTTCGAGAAGCTCTTAAAGACTTTGGAAGAGAAATATCTCTGGCTCTTCTAATTAGTTGATATAAAATATTTATCAAGCTCAGTTTGAGGTTATAAACTCAACTGCAGCTTGATAAGTTTTGACAAAATATGGAGGCTGTCTAATTTTTCATAAAGATTGGGCAGCCTTTAATTTTACTTGGGAGGCTTTAAACTTGTTGGATCGAAACAATTCACGTACGCGAAATTCCGGATATACCCCCAACTGTTGGGAAAAGCACTTAGCTGACGGCCGTTTGCAATGTACACTCTGTCCGCGTGAATGCCAATTGGCTGCCAATCAACACGGTTTTTGCTATATTCGCCAAAATAACGGTGACCATATCGTCAATACTTCCTTCGGCCTAACTACCGGCGCCGCTATCGATCCTATAGAAAAGAAGCCTCTCTATCACTTTATGCCCCAAAGCCGAGCGCTCTCTTTTGGTACTTTGGGATGCAATATGGGCTGCAAGTTTTGCCAAAATTCACATATTACTAAAGATTGCCGCGACAAAGAATTAGGCTTGCCTATGCCTCCACAAAAAGTAGGCCTTATCGCTTTGAATTATCAAAGTGATAGCGTAGCTTTCACTTATAACGATCCAATTATTTGGGCTGATTATGCTATTGAAAGTGCCAAAGTGTGCCATTCTTTAGGCTTGCGTACCGTAGCGGTAACGGCTGGCTATATCAATCCCAAGCCGCGCATCGAATTTTTCTCTCATATGGACGCAGCCAATATCGACTTAAAAGCTTTCAATCCCAAATTCTACAAAGACTATTGCCAAGCCGACATTAAGCCAATTCTAGATACCATAATTTATGTTAAAGAGCATACTAAATGTTGGCTGGAGCTCACTACTTTAATTATTCCTGGCTTAAATGATTCAGAGCAAGAAATAAAAGATTTAAGCCAATGGATTTATAAAGAACTGGGCCCAGACGTACCGCTCCACTTGAGCGCTTTCCATCCGGCTCACCTTATGCGTGACAGAGAAAATACTCCACCGGAAACGTTATTTAAAGCCAGAAAGATAGCTTTAGAAGCTGGCTTACACTACGTCTACACAGGCAACATAGCCGATCCGGCCAGCCAGTCTACCTATTGCACAAAATGCGGCCGCTTACTTATTGAGCGCTTGCTCAATTTAATTGAATACAAAGACTTCGACGCCGCCAAAGGCTGCTGCCAAGCTTGCGCCACACCGCTGCCGGGAGTATTTGCATAAAAAGGTATATATAATTATGAAGTTATATCATGGTTCCAATGCTGTAATAGAAGTTCCAGTTCCACACGCAAATACTAATTATGGTAGAAAAGATTTTTCATGGGGCTTCTATTGCACTGAGCTTTACTCTCAAGCCAAAGAATGGGCAATGAATAGAGCGGCCAGGTCAGAAGACTGTATAGCTATTGTAAATATTTACCACTATACGCCCAATACTAACCTTAATATATTGAAATTTTCTACAATCTTATGAATGGCTTAATTTTATGGCTGAATGTCGTAATGGCGTACAACATGCTTACGATATTGTAGAAGGGCCAGTCGGAGATGATCAGTTTTGGCGATATTTGGGCTATTTAAAAAGCGGTGCTATGACAAAAAAAGAAGTTCTCGAGCTAGCAAAGAGTAGAGACAAAGTCACCCATCAGATTTGTTTCTGCAACGAAAAAGCTTTAAAATGCTTAAAGTTTATCAATTGTAAGGAGGTTTAGCTAGTTGATGAAGTTTACTTTCAATATGGAAAGCGATCTCCACTATGTGTGTAGTCTTCTCGTCTATATAGCTCAAGAGACTAACAACTATATTTCAGATGTTATTAAGCTTTTTCCCAAAAAAGAACTTACCAAACAGTTACAATTTGCCCATATAAACCATTGCCTAGCTATTGAAGAAGTTGTGGAAGATGTCATTAGTAAGTTAAGTATTCCCAACGGCAATTTTTATGGTTTGGGCAAAGAGTTCGAGTATGTTACTTTAGGAGACGTTTATAAAGCCTTTGTAATATCATATTACCTAAATTACAGACACAAGCTTAATTTGGAATTAGAAGATGCTCTTTATAACGTTCTCTCATCTCCGATTAGTAAAACAGTAGACCAACTTTCCTTTGGCGACATTAAAAGCTAACATGCATAAACTAAGGTCAATGCTAGCTAAACGTTTGCGATTAAACATCAATGATGAATTTGGTTTGCAAAAATGTTGGAACCAAGAAATATCTGTTATGTCCAAAAACATGCAAGATACTGTCAATTTTCTCTTAACAAAATGTTCTATTGAGGATTTTTTTTGATTAGGAGAAGTCTTTGAAGACGTAGCAAAAAAAACAAAAAGCCAAGCTTTTGTTGAATGTTTGCATATGAAACTTGCCACAATTACTGAAGCTGAGTACAATAGCCAAATCTCTTCAACGGATTTCAGGCAACTTGGTATTGGTTATGCAGAATATGTTAGGCAGTTGACGGACGATATAACCTGCGCTGACGGACAGCTATAGGCGAAATCGATAAAAAATCACTATCAATGTTGACAAAAGATGCGACTTGGAAATTTTATGACCAAGTCGCGTTTTTCGTTTGCAAAATAGAACTAAATTTTGCGCACAGCCATTTTCCATACATTGTCTTGCTTATAAAAGCTCAAAAGCACTTGGCCGCTTTTTTTATCGACAAGTTCGGCATAATCACCAATTACGTTTATATCGGTTTGCCCTTTGTTAAGCTCTATTTGTCCGTAATTTTTAACAAAGACCTGCCCTCTAGCTTGGCAAAATTCTTGGGCTAATTCTGAATTAGGCTCATTAAAGGCTTGAGCTATTTGGCTTTTGAGTTTTTGAACTTTGGCAGCATCGAGTTCGGCGCCATCATTCATATTGACAATAAAGAAAGAATAGATGCCTTCTTTGCATTGATTGTCTAAAAGACTCCACAATTTAGCGTTGCCACTTTTAGCATATTGCAAACCTTCACTAAAGCACTTCTTGACAGCTTCAGTTTCTGCTTTGGCGTTAAATAAGGCGCACTTGGTTCCGTAGTCGGAAGTTTGCAAATCGAAAGAAGTTTTCGAAGATTGCAAATCGGCAGCCATTTTCCAAAAGCCTCTTTGCCTATACATAGTTAAAAGCAAGTTCGGATTTTTTTTATTGATAATTTTGGCGGCGCCGCCTTTAATTTCTATGCTAAGGTCAGCTAGTTCAGGATCAAAAGCAGCATATTCATCTGCTATAGCCTGGCCTTTTTCTTGCCAAAAACTGGTGGCAGTTTTGGAAGTTGGATCTTGCATTTCAACAGCAATTTCAGCAGCCAATTCTTGATTGTTTTTCTGAGCGGCAATCTTTTTATCGGCTAAACTGGTAGCTCTAGCTAAGAATTTATTAACTGCAACTTGACTTTCATCGGTAAGATAAAACCAAGCGCGAGGATCTTTAGCTTTGGCACAGCGGAAAAAGGCTTGCAAATTGGCCTTAACTGCCTCTTTTTCTGTTTGATTGTTATATTCATTGGTATTAGCAGAAATTGCTGTAGCAGTCGCTGGCTTGGCCACCGGCTCGAAAGAAGCTGAATCGTTATTTTTTACCGCACAAGCGGAAGTTAAGCATAAAGCCATGGCCAAGCTTAAACTGAGACTAATCTTTTTATTCATAGATAAAATTTTCTCTCCATAGTTGGTAAAGCTCTTTTACAAAAAAAAGACTGCCTAAAATTGGCCAAAATAAGGCGCTTATATTAGTCAGTCTTGTCGTAAAATATTATTTCTTTTTGGATCCAAAATGGCGTTTGGAAAAGCGCGTAGAGCGACTTTCTACAGCGGCAACTTTCCAGACTCCGTCTTCTTTGTGAAATTCCATATATTTCATCTTGTCTTCATTGACAACTTCGGCGAAATCGCCTTCAACCTTGATAGCTGTGCCATGTTTGCCAATTTGCAAATCATAATAGAAGTTGGTTATATCTTTGCCAAAATTAGCTAAACCTTCTTGAGCGGCCTGATCGGAACCGCTACTCAATTTTTGCTCGGCTTGAGCAGCTAAAGCTTGCGGATTTTCTTCAGAATGCTGTTGTTGGATTTCGAATTGCACAAAGCTATCGACAATCTGTCGGCGACTCTCTTTGGTGAGATGTTGCCATATTTCGGGACTACCGCTGTGACACAACTTTATAAAAGTTTCGTACTCGGTGCTGACTGCCGCAGTGTCTTGACTGCCGCTACAAGCGGAAAGTAAGCAAGTAACAGCTAGAAAAGCCAGCAAAAGACTAATTTTTTTTAACATAACTATTATCTACTCCGTTTAAAAGTTCACTTCAACATATGAGCAAACTTAAATACTTGTTCTTCCCCGCGATTCAGATTTTAGTTAAAGTATACCTACACTGCGCAAAGTTTCAAAAATGCCTACTTTCCACTGTCCGTCTTCTTTAACCATTTGCATAGGGTCATCACCATCTGGAGGCGTCAAGAAAGCTTTATCTCCTTCAATTTTAGCTTTCCAAGTAGAAGCCGTTTTGCCATTATCCAAAGTGGCTATATCTTCTTTTAAGCCTTCCCAAAGCATTCTGGCAATTTTACTTTCTGGATCTTCCATTTCGCTGCGGAATTTCTCAACTAATTCATCAATATCAATTTGGGCAGCTTCCTCAGCATTATCCTCGGCTATTCCCTCTATATAACCTTGAGCAACTATTTCCAAGGCGATTTTTTGGCCCTCTTTGGTTAGTAAATTCCAAGCACTAGGATCTCCCTGAGCGCCCAATTTAAGGAATTTATCGAAAGTAGCCAAAGCTTCTTGCTCTTCAGCTTGCCCTGAAGTTTTGGCATTACAGGCTGAACACAAGAAAATAGCGGCTAAAACAAAAGCTAAGCACAAATTGCGGCATATTTTTTTATATATCATAAAATGGGACTCTACTTTCTTAAGTGATAACTTAACTATCCCACAAAAAAAGCAGCTTGACTATAAGTACAAGCTGCTTTTTTCTTTTTTAACCTATTGTCCCATAACGCTCATAGCATCAACTTTCCATTGACCGTTCTCTTTAATCATAGTTAAAGAACCAGAACTACCGGGACTACTAATAGTAGCCGTATTACCGCTGATTACAGCTGTAAATTCAACATTACTTATATCTTCTGTAGGGAAATACTTGCTAGCTTCAGCCCAGCAAGCTTTGGCCATTTCGCTATTAGGATTGGCTAATTCAACTTTTATCAACTGCACCAAATCTTGACGAGACATACCTTCTTTTTGCATAAGAGCCTTCATATTAGGATCGGACACAGCAGCATCAACACTCATTTCTATAAACAAGTTCTGACTCTGCGCAGTAAATAAACTCCAAGCTCTGCCATCTTGTATTTGGGCATATTTTACAAATGTCTTAAACACATTTATAGCTGCAGCTTCTTCACCCTGGGCAGCTTGAGCTAAACAAGGCAAAAATAACGAAAAAACAATAACTGCAACTATTGATATGATTTGACACAATTTTTTTATTTTATTTGTTACAAATATCATAAAATAACTCAACTTCCTCAATTGATAAAATAACTATCCCATAAAAATAGCTCAAATTCAGTGACTAATCTTCAAGCATGCCAAATACATCAAATTTCCATTGTCCTTTTTCTTTTTTCATGGTAACAAAATCGTCAGTATTATCTTTTGGTTCGCTAATGACAGCTATATCACCGTTTATGACAGCTTTCAGTTCTATATCTATAGTCTCATTTTGAGGAAAATATCGGCAAATAACCGCCCAGCATTCTTTGGCAATTTCACTTTCAGGCGTAGACATCTCCGCCTTGACATAATTTATCAGCTCATTCCGAGATATCCCCTTCTGCTGCATCCATTTTTGAAAATAAGGCTCTGCTTCCAATAGCTCCAATCTAGTCTCAAGAAGCCAATCCTGAGTTTGAGCGCTCATATAATTCCAAGCTCTAGTATCTTGTTTTTGCATATAATTGACGAAAGTAATAAAAGCCTCAATAGCGGCAGCTTCTTCGCTTTGTTTTGCTTGAGCCGCTCGAGTTGAAGGAGCGAAGCTAAAGAGAACAGCTAGCAAACATAAAACGATAGCTAAAGCAGAGCTAATCTTTTTCTTTAACATAGGCCTTACTCCCTTACTTCAATTTTTCAAAATATAATTCCGAATCGTATAAGTAGAGATCCAAATTGTTATCGTGGATTGAGCGACGTACCATATAACAGTATCTAAAATCCTTACTTTTGTTATAAAAGAAATAAACAGCTTTATCGGAGCCCACTCCTACAGTAAATTCATTTAAGTCCAACTTACCGTTTTTTATAAAAGGTAAATGAGAATTGCCCAATTTACACCAGGCCCAATAGCGAGGAGCTAAATCGCCGTTAGGATAGCTTAAAGTTTCCATAACTTCATAAGTGGCTGTGGACAAATCGCTCTGAATACGACCGCTAGAAATCAAGCTACTGGCGGCCAATTGAGATAATATTACTCGAGATTGATCACTCAAAAAGTTCCAAGTGCGGGGATTGCCGTCAGCATATAATTCCATACCGGTTTTAAAAATCGCTATAGCCTCATTCTTGATTTTAGCTTCTTCGCTCTTGCTCAAACCGTTATTATTCAAAGCAGCGGGCCAAGGACGAGCCTCGGCAAATAAAGTACAACCAACAATAAAAGCTAAAACCAAACAAATACAGCGCCAGATATACCATGTTTTTTTCATAATAGCCTCCCAAAATACAAAAAAATCGCCTCCGAAAAAGCGTAAATCTTTTACTGTTCTAATTCAAGCTTAGAATTGATAATGTCTATCTTCCATTGTGACTTTTCTTTAACCAAAACAAAAGTGCGTGAGCCAATAGTAACTACTTCTTTATCGGTTTTTTCCTTAAAGTCCTTAAACGAAAGCTTATCTAAATCAATTTTATATTCCATTTCGCCAAATGTGCCTATAAAGTAAGCTTGCCAGAAAATTTTGGCCACTTGGTTATCCGGCTCTTCAAAAAGAGCACGCATATTTTCTTTAAGCTTAGCTTCCGACTCTACTTTTTCGTCAGGATTGTTTTTATGCCAAGCTTCGGCCATAGTATCGATAATATATCGCTGGCTTTCGGCAGTAATAATATTCCAGGCTTCCAAAGAGCGTTCATTAACAATAGCGGCAAATTTAGCTAAAGTGCCCGGCACAGTATTAGCAAAAGCACTGAGATCATACACTTTGATAAAAGTCAGGTTAGGACGAAAAAAGTCCTGTTGGAACTGATTGTAATAAATAGGGGTCAAGCTGGGCCTGGCCTCTTCAATCTTCAAATCATATCTGACAGCTTGAAGATCCTCCCAAACAACGGCCTGACCGTCGTCAGCTCCCTTTGCATATGCTCCACCAATTAAAGCGCTAAAAACGACGGTCATGACCATCGCCGTCTGCCACATTCTTTTCATATTGTGCTCCAAATTTCAATATTGCAATTTACGATATTACAATTTAGTATTGAATTCTCTACCGATTTAACACTCAATTTGCTAAAATGTTCAACGTATGTGCAAACAAGTCTTTCAACTGGCCGCCCCTTTTCCGGCTAAAGGCGATCAGCCTCAAGCTATCGACAATTTGGTCAAAAGCCTGCAGGAAGGCAAGCGCTTTGTCACTCTTTTAGGCGCTACCGGCACAGGCAAAACCTTTACGGTAGCTTCGGTAATCGCCCGTTTAGGCCGCCCTGCTTTGGTTATCAGTCACAATAAAACACTGGCAGCTCAACTTACGGCCGAATTTAAAGAATTTTTCCCAAAAAATGCTGTCGAATATTTCGTTTCCTATTTCGACTACTATCGTCCTGAAGCTTATATGCCACAGACGGACAGTTATATCGAAAAAGAATCTTCCCTCAACGACGAATTAGATAGATTGCGCCATTCAGCCATTCAGGCTGCTATAAATAGGCCAGATACTTTGTGCGTTTCTTCCGTTTCTTGCATTTACGGCTTAGGCAATCCCGAAGATTATAAGCGTATGCTTTTAGTCTTTCGTCCCGGCCAAGAAATGGATCGCGAAGCTTTGTTGCGCCAATTGGTAGATATGTTTTACACCCGCTGCGACATACTTAGCAGCGGTACTTTTCGCCTAAACGGCGAAATTTTGGATATTTACCCTGTTGATGAAAATAAAATTTATCGCATAGAATTTTTCGGCGATGAAGTAGATCGCATGTACGAGCTGGATCCGCTCAATTTTAATGTTGTTTCCAAACCGGAGCGCATTGTAGTTTCTCCGGCTAAAGTCTACGTTCTGCCTCATGAAAAAATGGTTAAAGCCATTAATTCCATTAGAGAAGAGCTAACCGAACACTTAAAAACTTTACGTCAAGAAGGTAAGCTCTTGGAAGCTGAACGTATCGAACAGCGCACCAACTACGATTTGGAAGTATTGCAAGAATTAGGCTATTGTCCCGGTATTGAAAATTATTCCCGCCATTTGACAGCCCGAGAACCCGGACAGCCCCCTTACACTTTGTTAGATTATTTCCCCAAAGATTTTGTCGTTTTTATTGATGAATCACATGTAGCCATTCCGCAATTGCAAGCTATGCTAGCAGGCGATCAAGCTCGCAAACGCAGTTTAGTTGAGTTTGGCTTCCGTTTACCTTCAGCTTTTGACAATCGTCCCTTATCTTTTGACGAATTTTTACAAAAAATCGGCCAAATAGTCTTTATCAGCGCTACTCCCGGCCCCTTCGAAATAGATAATTCGGAACTAATTGTCGAGCAAATTATTCGTCCTACTGGTCTAGTCGATCCCGAAGTTGAAGTGCGTCCCATTCAAGGCCAAATTGACGATTTAGTTGACGAAATAAGAAAAAGAGCCGCTCAAAACGAGCGCACTTTAGTTACTACTTTGACCAAGAAAATGGCCGAAGATCTAACCGAGTATTTAGCCAATTTAGATATTCGCGTCAAATATTTGCATTCTGACGTTGATACTTTGGAGCGCATTGAAATTTTGCGCGACTTACGTTTAGGTCGCTTCGACGTTTTGGTAGGTATCAACTTATTGCGCGAAGGTCTGGACTTGCCCGAAGTATCCTTGGTAGCCATTTTAGATGCCGACAAAGAAGGCTTCTTACGCTCCAATACCAGCTTAATCCAAACTATAGGCCGCGCTGCCCGCAATGTCAGCGGTAAAGTTATTTTGTACGCCGACAAGATCACTAAATCGATGCAAGCAGCCATGGAGGAAACGGCTCGCCGCCGCGCTATCCAAATAGCCTATAATAAAGAGCACCATATCGTGCCGCAAACGATCAATAAGGCGGTAAAAGATATTTTAGGTATGGTCAGTTCCGGCAGCCGCACCAACGAAGAAGATCCCAACTTAAAAGGCCAAACGGCCGAACTTAACGACAGTTTCTTTGCTTCTCCAGAAGAGCGCAGCCGCATGGATATTGAGCAATTGCGCACTTTAATAGATAAAGTAGAAGAAGCTATGCTTAAAGCCGCTTCTGAAATGCAATTTGAAACAGCAGCCGCTTTGCGCGATCAAATGTACTCTTTAAAAAGGCAACTAAGCTCAGTGTTGGAAGGCTTGCCCGCCGCTGCTGCCTTAGAGTTAGCCGAAAGCGACAAAAGTTTGCCTTTCAAGCATCGCAAGAAAGCCGAAGCGGCGCCAAAATCTACCATTGTAACTGGAAATAAAAAAAGCAAAGCGCGGCAACGCAAAATCTAATAAAAAACGAAAAGAACATGGCTTTAGAAGAAATCATCATTAAAGGGGCGCGGGAAAACAATTTAAAAAATATCAATTTAACTATTCCGCGCGATAAAATGACCGTAGTTACCGGCCTTTCCGGTTCGGGGAAATCCTCTCTGGTTTTTGATACCATCTATGCTGAGGGGCGTCGCCGCTATATGGAATCGCTCTCTTCCTATGCACGCCAATTTTTGGGGCGTCTAGATAAGCCGGACGTAGACAGCGTGGATGGTTTGTCTCCCGCCATCTCTATCGATCAAAAAGGCACTTCAGCTAACCCACGTTCCACAGTTGGCACAGTTACCGAAATTTATGACTATTTGCGCCTACTTTACGCTAGGGTCGGCTTGCCTCATTGTCCTCAATGTGGTCGCGAGATCTTTCCCCAAACTTTAGATCAAATTGTGGAAATTATCTTTAATAACCCTGAAGGCTCCAAATTTAATATTCTAGCTCCTCTGGTACGCGGCCGCAAAGGTCAGTTTCATAAATTGCTGCAAGATACGCTTAATAAAGGTTTTACTCGAGTCAGAATTGACGGTGAAATTGTCCGCCTAGATGACGAAGGCGATTTGCCCCGATTAGATCGTTACGTTATTCACAATATAGAGACAGTTGTCGACCGCATAGTAGTTAAACCTGCCGCCCGTCACCGCATTGCCGAATCGGTAGAGCTAGCCTTAAAAATAGGCGAAGGCGTAATTCTACTGCAAAATTTAGCTGGCGGCGAACAACTTTACAGTCAAAACCTGGCTTGCTTGGAGTGCGGCCTCTCTTTTGCCAAACTGGAACCTCGCCTTTTTTCTTTTAATTCGCCTTTTGGAGCTTGTCCGGAATGCAGCGGCTTGGGCTTTGTCTCCAAGTTGGACTTAAATTTGGTTATCCCCGATCAGAGCCTCAGCTTAAATGAAGGCGCCTTGGCTCCTTGGGGGAAACCTATCCACTCGCTGCGCTATCATATGCGCGAAACTTGGTTCTGGAGCCAAGCCCAAAAGTTAGCCGAGCTGGGCCTAATCGACTTGGATAAACCTTGGCAAAATCTCAGTGCGCAAGAACAGCATTTAATTTTATACGGCTGCCAAGCTAACGGCTATCTACCCAATTTTGCCGGGGCTCTGCCAATGTTGGAAAAACGTTACCAGGAAGCCAGTTCGGAGTGGGCTGTAGAGGAATTAAACCAATTTCGCGTCACTTCCCTTTGCGAAGCCTGTGGCGGCACTCGCTTAAAACCCGAAGCCCGTTATGTTACAGTTGATGGTTTAACTATTGCTCAATTATGCTCAAAATCTATAATCAAAGCTTTGCAATGGTTAGAAAGCCTAAATTTATCGGCCAAAAATCAAGCTATTGCTACGCCTATCGTGCGCGAACTTAAGGCCCGCTTCCAATTCTTAATAAACGTGGGTTTAGATTATTTGAGTCTAGATCGAGGGGCAGCTACTTTATCCGGCGGCGAAGCTCAGCGTATTCGTTTGGCTACCCAAATCGGTTCCGGCTTAGTCGGCGTGCTTTACATTTTGGACGAACCTTCCATCGGTTTGCACCAGCGCGATAATCAACGCCTCTTGGAAACTTTGAAAAAATTGCGCGATTTGGGCAATACTTTGGTTATTGTCGAACATGATGAAGATACTATAAAAGCGGCTGATCATATTGTCGACATAGGCCCAGGCGCTGGCGTACACGGCGGTGAAGTGGTAGTTTCCGGCACTTTATCGGATATACTCAGCGAGCCACGCTCTTTGACAGGCGATTATTTAAGCGGCCGCAAAATGATTACTATTCCCTATCCACGTCGCTCCCGAGGTCAAGAACAGATTACCCTTTACGGCTGTAAGCAGAATAATTTACAAAATATTGACGTCCAATTTCCTTTAGGCATGATGATTGGCATTACCGGCGTCTCTGGTTCGGGCAAAAGTACTTTAGTCAACGAAGTACTTTACAAACATCTAGCTAAACATTTAGACTTAAAAGTTGAAGAAATTGGCCAATGCGACAAAATTGAAGGTGCAGAACTTATCGACAAATTGATCGTTATAGACCAATCTCCCATTGGACGCACTCCTCGCTCCAATCCAGCTACCTATACCGGTATGTTCGACGCTATTCGCAATCTTTTTGCTGCTTCTTCAGAAGCCAAAATGCGCGGTTATAAGCCGGGCCGTTTTTCTTTCAATATTAAAGGCGGTCGCTGCGAAGCTTGCCAAGGCCAAGGTATACTCAAAATCGAAATGAACTTTTTGCCTGATGTTTGCGTCCCTTGTGAAGTTTGTCAAGGGCAACGCTATAATCGCGAGACTTTGGAAATCCACTTTAAAGGTAAAACTATTGCCGAAGTTTTGGATATGACTGTAGAAGAAGGATTGGAATTTTTTGCCAACTATCCCAAAATCCGCGCCAAATTACAAACCCTCTTCGATGTGGGTTTGAGCTATATTCGCCTAGGACAAGCAGCTACCACTCTTTCCGGCGGCGAAGCTCAACGCATAAAGTTAGCCGGTGAACTTTCCAAAAAAGCTTTGGGACATACACTCTATATTTTGGATGAACCGACTACCGGCCTCCATTTTGACGATGTGGCCAAACTTATGGGCGTGCTACGCCGTTTAGTTGAGGCAGGCGGCTCTATGATTATTATTGAGCATAATTTAGACGTGATAAAATGTTGTGACTGGTTAATCGACTTAGGCCCCGAAGGCGGTGAACGCGGCGGCCAAGTGGTGGCCTGCGGTTCTCCTGAAGAGGTAGCCCAAAACCCACATTCCTGGACGGGTAAATTCTTAAAAGAGACGCTAGCTCTTTAGAATTTCCAAGTTTGGCAGCACTCTTAAAAAACTTCAGTCTCTAATTGCCGGAGAAAATTTTTGCCACAATTTTTGCATAGTTCTAAGCTAAAATTGGCCTTGATAGCCTTAATTTACGCTATCATTATTTTTGGTTTGTCCCAAAACGTTTGGCAGAGTTCTTCACCCTTGGCTTTGGGCTGCATCACCGATGATACTTTTGACGAAATGGTGCTAACCTGCGCTGTAGCCGATAATTTAAGGCAAGGCCACTTTCCTCTAACCAGCCAAGCTTGGGAATTTCCTCAAAAAATAAATCTGGTTATTACCCATAAATCTTATTTACATACTCTTATCGGTTGTTTTTGGCAAGCTTTTTTGCCTTGGCCTACCTGGTGGAACCTTACTGTCGTCAGCGCCATTTGGCTCAGCGCTTGGGGGCTAGCTTGGGCAGTACTGCAGCTGAGCGCTCTACCCCCAAGCGATGCTACCCCCAAATGCCAAGTGCCGGGCCTGCTGCTCGCCTTGGTTAGCGGCCTGCCTATTTTGGCGGCGCCTTTTACCAAGCAAATGATCGGCTGGGGCCACATACCTCAACTCTTTAGCCTACCAGCTATTTTAACGCTGGCTTCTTTGGCTTTTATTTTTACTCGCCCCAGCCGCCCCTATGCTTCCTCGGACTCAACCTCTCCTACCTGCGCCCAAACTAAGTCCGAGGCGGAGCAAACACTTCAAGCGCCACTACCACAGCAGGCCGCCTCTGTAAGCGCTTCAGCCACGTTTGAGCCCTCGCCTGTTCCGGCGGCAACTTACTGGCTTTTAGCCTTATCAGTTCTATCTGCCGCCGGCGTATATTGGATCTGGGCTGCGCTCCTAACCGTGGTAGGCTTAGCCTTACTACTTACTCGCGCAGCCTTTTTAGATAAAGTGTCACTGAAGCGCTTAGTCCTGTGCATTATATTTACAGCCTTAGCAGCAGGCCCGGCAGCCCTATACGTTTTGCACATCGACCCAGATTTGCAACGCTACCAACAAAGCGCTCAATCAGAACGAGCCCGCGAAGAGAGCAGAGCCTTCGAACGTATGCTCCAGCTAACTTTGAGCCCACCTCACTCTGGACGTACCCTAACCATCAGCCGAGGTGCTAAGTTGTTGACGCCTCTGCTGACGGCAACTTTATTGTTTTTTCCTTGCTGGCTCAAAGTCAGAAAAAGTCCGGCTCTGCTTTGGTTTTGGTTAGCGGCACTTTTGGCCATTATCGGGTTGGGCCCATATTTAACCTGGAACGGCGCTTTGTTGCTTGACACCCAAGGGCAGCCCATACGTGCTCCTCTGGCCTACTTAGCCAAGTACAGCGGCCTATTTTATTATTGGCGCACTCCTCAAACAGTTTGGCCCCTAGTTTTAACTTGTCTAATTTTCGCTACCGTTTTCTTAAGCCAAACTATACTCCAAAGTTGGCCGCAAGCTTCACCAAAACAACGAGCCGGAGGCTGGTGTAGTTGCATATTGGCATTAAGCCTCGTCGCAATTTTCACTCTAAGCGGCCAAAATATACGCTTATTTTCGGCCGGGCCTCAAAATAGCGACTCCTACTATCCGTCTTTTCCAGCCCCAACGCCAAATTGGTGCACTTTCTTAGCCGCCCAGCCTCACAAATATGCTACTTTAGACTTACCGCTAGGTTATTGCACTAACGTTTGGCAAACACAATTTTTGCACGGCTGCCCTTCTGCCCACGGCAAACGCTCTCTAAGTTGGTTGGCCCGCAATAACAGCTATATCGCCAAATTTTTAAAATTAAACGAAATCTGCACGTCGACCTTAAACAAAGCGCCCTATCCCAATGAAGGCAGCTCAGAAATTTTATACGGTCAAGCGGAACTGCCCAACCGCTTTATAGGCGACACCACTCCTTCACGCTTTGATAAAAAATCAGGTTCTTCCGCTGACCAGGATTTAGAGGCAGGCAATATAACTAATAGTATGGTAAAAAGAGACGCAGAGTTAGTTTTTCAAGGCGGCCTACGCTATTTGATACTGCATAAAGCTAATTGTACTTGGCTGGCTCCAGGATATGGCAAAGAAGTTTATAAACAATTTCAAAACGAACTTTCCAAAAGTTACGGCCCTCCGATTTATGCAGACTCGCAAGCGGCCATCTATAAATTAGAAAAATCAACTTTAAAACGAAGCTGTAACTAACAGCCGGTTTTATTGTGTGTCAAGACCAAAAATTCTATAAAAAAGGACAATTCAGTGGGAATAGCCGGAGATATTGTACAAATCGTTGTCGTAGCGCTGGTGTGCGGTTTAATCGCCCAGCGTTTAAAAATGCCCGCCCTTTTAGGCTATATTGTGGCAGGCATACTTATTGGCCCCAATACCATAGGCCCTAAAGTTGCTCATGTCGAGCAAATAGAAGTTTTAGCCGATATAGGTGTGGCTCTGCTGCTCTTTAGCGCAGGCTTAGAATTTCCCGTAGAAAAATTATCGCCAGTTAAAAAGATTGCTCTTATCGGCACGCCCTTGCAAATTTTGGCCTGCGTAGGTTTAGGCTGTGGCTTGGGAGCTTGCTTCGGCTGGAATTGGGTACATTGCATATGGTTTGGCTGTATTATCTCCGTCTCCAGTACCATGGTCGTCCTGAAAATTTTAGGTGAAAAGGGGCTAACCGGTACTTTATCTAGTCAAGTCATGACTGCAATCCTAATAGTCCAAGACTTGGCTGTTATCCCTATGTTGATCTTACTGCCCGAACTGAACAACTTAAGTCAGGGATTAGACATTTTAGGCATGGCTATCATTAAATCGGTAGTGTTAATTGCCGCTGTAGTGGCCATCGGTTCTACAGCTGTTCCCAAGTTTATCGCCAAAATTGCCGCTTTAGGCTCTCGCGAGCTTTTTATGGTAACAGTTTTGGCTATAGGTTTAGGTTTAGGTTTGCTCACCTACGCCATCGGACTTTCCTTCGCTTTCGGCGCTTTCTTAGCCGGTATGATCCTCTCTCGCTCCGAATTCAGTCACCACGCTTTAAGCGAGATTACTCCCTTGCGCGACTTATTCTCCTTGCTCTTCTTCTGCTCCGTCGGTATGTTGATTCAACCGCAATTTATTATCAATCACTGGGGCTTAATTGCTGTCACCATAGGAGTACTCTTAGTCGGTAAGGTACTTATTTTCGGTATTGTCACCCGCATCTTCGGTTATGTGAATATTATGCCCATCGCCGTGGGACTTTACATGTTCCAAGTTGGTGAATTTGCTTTCGTATTGGCCCGTACCGGTATTTCCAGCCAAGGTATCAGCAACGATATTTACTTACTTTGCATTACCGTAGCGGCTATTACTATCGCTATTACGCCTTTATTTGCTAATATGGCCGATCCTATCTATCAATGGTGGAGAAAACGTACTAAGACGAAGCCCTCCAACAGCATCCCTATGACTAAAGTCGGTTTCCAAGATCACGTAGTTATTGTAGGCTACGGCTATATGGGCAGTTTCTTGGCTGAAGCCATTCCCGATTCTACCAAGATCTTAATTATTGAATCCCACCCGAGAAGCGTCAAAAAAGCCAAAGAAGACGGTTATGCCGTTATCGGAGGCAATGCCGCTTCCGCTGATTTATTAAAAGCCGCCGACTTGGACAAAGCTGCCATGTTAATTATTACCATCCCCGATCCTATCGATTCGACAATGGTGCAAGAAGCCGTCCATACCATCAATCCCAAACTCAAAGTGTTGGCTCGCGCCCGCAGCTTGGAGCACATGAAAGAACTTATTAAACGCGGTTGTAGCGAAGCTTTAGTGCCGGAATATGAAGCCAGCTTGACCATGATGCGCGACATTATGATCTTGCTAAAAGTTAAAGACGTGGCAATCGACAAATTTATTCAAGATGTGCGTACTAAACAATATAGTCCAATTTTAGTACGTAATTCCACCAAAAAGAAAACAGTGGAAAGTGCTTCATAAGCGTTGACTATTTTTAGGTGCACTACCTAACCTTATCCGCTTTAAGCTCTATAAATAAGAGTAAAGCCGTGTCCATCGACATTTGCGAGAGCAATTGAAGGTGGACTTTTTTTTTGCCTAATAGTATAATCGGGCGATTATTGTAAATCATACGAAAAAATTACGCCTGCAAAAAAGCGTCAGACTTTATACTTCAGTATAAAAAATAGTTTTCGCAGAAGCAGGCCCCCCCGCTTCAAACGCCGAGAGGTGTTAAGCGATGGGCATATTCACGGAGTTGTCGCTCAAATGTTCACCTCAGCGCTCTGCCCCAATCAGAAAAATGTTCAGTTAGATTGCCAATTGGCCGTTATTGGCGGAGGCACGGGCGGTTTTGCCGCTGCCTGGGCAGCTCTGCGCCAAGGCTTGAAAGTAGTTATTACCGAAACTTACGACCGTTTGGGTGGCCAGTTTACCTCCCAAGCCGTACCTCCGGACGAACATCCCTGGATTGAAAGTTGCGGTTCAACTAAGTCTTATCGCCGTTTTCGCCAATATGTGCGTTCTTATTATAGTCAATGGTATCCCTTAAAAGCTGAAGCTCTAGCCCATTGGGAAAAACTAAATCCTGGTGAAGGTTGCGTTTCAGCTCTGTGCCATGAACCAGCGATCAGTTCTGCCGTTATTGAAGCAATTCTGCGCCCTTATATAAGTTGCGGACAACTTGCCGTACTGCTGCACAGCGATCCTATCCGAGCAGAAAAACAGAACAATAAAGTAATCGCCGTAACCGTTACCCAAAGGCAACCTGACAGCAGCTCTAAAACTTATCGCATAGTCGCCCCCTACTTTATTGATGCTACCGAAACCGGAGATTTACTGCCCCTTACCGATACACCTTATTCTATAGGCAGCGAAGCGCAAAGCGAAACGCAAGAACCCCACGCTCCTTTAAAGGCTGATCCGCAAAACCAACAAGCTATCTCCTGGTGCTTTGTTATTGACTATCAGCCCAACAGAACCAGCGTGATCGCCAAACCAGAAAGTTACGATTTTTGGCGCTCTTACATTCCTAAGTTAAATCCAGGTTGGGGCGGCCCCTTGCTTTCCTGGCAAGCTACCCACCCCATTACTTTAGAGCCGGTAGTGCGCTCCTTCCACCCTATCCATCCCCAACCGGAACGCGGCCCTATGGATTTGTGGACTTTTCGGCGCATATCTTGTGCGGCCAATTTTAATTATCCGCCAGGTACTTCCGATATTGTGCTGGTCAATTGGCCGCAAATAGACTATCTGTTAGGCAATGTTATCGACGTGCCCGCAGCAGAAAAACAAAAACACTTTGAAGGGGCCAGGCAGCTCAGTTTGAGTATGCTTTATTGGATGCAGACGGAAGCGCCCCGCGAAGACGGAAAATCCGGCTGGCCGGGCTTAGCCTTGCGCCCTGACATTACCCAAACGCCGGATGGCTTGGCGGCGGCCCCCTACATTAGAGAATCCAGACGCATAAAAGGCCTCTTTACAGTTTTGGAACAACACGTAAGTTTAGAAGCCCGCCAAGCTATTACAGGTTTGAGTGCCGATCGAGTTAAAGCGGCCGAATTTGCCGACAGCGTAGGTATAGGCGCTTATCGCCTAGATTTGCACCCTTCTACTGCAGGCGATAATTACATAGATGTGAGCGCCTTGCCTTTTCAGATACCTTTAGGTGCTCTGATCCCTCAAGACACAGAGAATCTCCTAGCTGGAGGCAAAAACCTTTCTGTTACTCACATAACCAACGGCTGTTATCGCCTCCATCCCGTAGAATGGAACGTCGGCGAAGCGGCCGCTTTATGCGCCGCCTACTGTTTAGCTGAGCATATAAAACCCGGCCAGCTGCACGCTGAAATCGAAAAGATGCGCTCCTTCCAAAATTGGCTAGTGGAACGCGGCATAGAGTTAGCCTGGCCCCTTGAGACACACGCCTTATAGAGCCTCACAGCAAAAGCAGTTTCATGTTTAAATTTACTCTACCTCACATAAACTGGCGACACAGTTTGGCGCCCAGTCATGGCTGGCCCAGGACATTATATCTAATTATAGTTTTTGCTCTGTTCCTTTTCTTGCAAGCTGAAGTGTATTTACGAGCGCACGGTTATTATCCTCAAAGTGTATTAGTTCGCTGTGATCCCGATCCACTCTATGATTGGTTAAAATTAACCGATCATCTTTCCGTGCGCGGTAGCGTTATTTCCCAAGAAGATCCCAACGTTTTGGAAAATACCAATATAGACACTTCCCGTCGCAGTTGGAGCAGCGAGAAAAAAGATTACGATTCACGCATTTTGGTCGTAGGCTGTTCGCAAACTTTCGGTATGGGAGTAGCCGACGAACAAACTTTAGTATGGCTGCTCAATAAACATTATCCGCGCACTCGCTTCGATAATTTCGGTGTTAAAGGCTATGGTACTTACCAATGCTTGCTAACTATGCAATATTGGTTGGAGCAGCGCCACTACGACGGCGTACTTTACTTTTATATCGGAGATCATGGCCCGCGCAGTGCCAAATTGCATTTATTACCCGCTCCTAATAACAAATATCGTTTAGGCCCTTATGCCGATTTTGATATTTTTGGCCGCCTACATACTCACCCCTATTACACTTTAGATAATTTCGCTTCGCTCAGCTCTTCAGCTTACAGCTTTATGCGCTATTATTACTACTTAACTCTCTATAAACTGGATCAATTCAATTCTCCTCAGCGACAGGAGCAAAAATACCAAGCGCTCTCTGCGGCACTTATTACAGAAATGAAAAAAACTGCCACCCTTCATAGAGCTCGCTTTGTCGCTTTAGATATGGATCCCCTTACACCCGAGAAGCAAATATCCGAGCTCAATGACCTTGTCAATATAGGCAATTCTAAATTCACGGGGCCGGAATATCGCGTAGCCAAACAACCTTACAATCATCCCAACGCCGAAGTTCATGCCTATTGGGCCCAAAAAACTATCGAATGGATAGAAGCCAACCATTGGCTCGATTTCAAGGCTCCATACGGAGAAAATAGCTGATATTAAGCTTTCGTGGAGGTTTCTACCCAATTGTGGCAGAAACAGGGGCGGGAGAAAAACTCTGCAGTAGAAGGTAATTATGCTATGACAATGAGTAATGAACATTATCGCATGGCTGAACTCCATCGCGAACGCGGCAAGCGCTGCTACGAAGCCGGGGAAATAAAAGAAGCCGTTCAAGAATTTACCGAAGCTTATAAATTCGATCCGCGTGACGCGGAAGTGCTTTACAAACTGGCCGAGATTTACGGTGCGGCCGGCTTTATCGACCCTGCTGTAGATTTTATCCAGAAGAGCCTGCGCGAAAATTATATGAATATCGACGGCTGGATTATGTTGGCTAACCTCTACGCCCAAAAGGGAGGCGCCTACTTAGACTTAGCCCTCGAACAGCTTGTCCAAGCTTCCGGTTTGGATAACAACAATAGCATGATCCACTACTTGCGCGGTAATGTAATGGCTCAAAAGGGTAAAACTGAAGAAGCTATCGAAAGCTTGAAAAAAGCTTTAGAGCTTGATCCTAATAACGCTTACGCCAAGCACGATTTGGAAGCCTTAACTAAAGCCTAATTTTTTATATATCAATAAAGGCGCACTCTCTTCTTTTTGAGAGAATGCGCCTTTACTTTAACTCGACCTAAAAGAAACTTAGTCGCCCAATTCTTTTAATTGGTTGGCTTCGTCTTTACTTATACTAAAACTATCTACCTGACCTTTAGAATCTAAACGGATCCACAACCCTGGATAAACTACCGCTTGGGGCAGCTCCTTTAGAGGCTGACCCAACTTAGACTTAATAGTTTTGAGACTTGATTCCGGCCACAACCCCTCAGCAGTAGAGCCTTGGTAAGCTTGCCAAGTAACTCCATCTTTAGAACCGGACGAGTAGAGCAAAATACTGCCCACAGTTCCGTCTAAATAAGAGATTTCCAAACCTTTGGCAGGATATTGCACAATTACATTGCTAGGATTAAAAGGATTTTTGGTAATAGTTTCAGGCTGTCCCAAACTCTTTTCCACCTTATCTTGGGTATCAAAAAGAGCTACTTCTTTAACCCCTTGCCCTGGCTGAATAGCCCCAAGATTAGGGCCGTCCGGCGTAGTAGCCGTACAAGCAGTCAACAATAACGAAAATCCTAAGATTATTCGACAAATATTTTTTTTAGAAGACAAAACTCACTTAACTCCTCTAAAGAAATGGAATCTCAGTCGATAGTAATATCGTTCTGCTGTTCAGGCATAAAGTTCTGCTGCCGAACCTGGTGCCAAGTGCGAAACTTTACTTTTTCAACGTCTTCTTCCGACTCTGTATTTTTTTCTTCAGGTAAGGGAGCAGCCTGAGGCACAATCAAATTAGGTTGCTCGTTGTGCTTTACCGCCGACGAAGCCGGCACTGTCGGAGAAGTATTTTTAGCCTCCTGAGACTCAACAACCGCTTTAGGTTCCAACGGAGCAGCCTCGGGGGTGGCTTTAGGTTCCGCCGGAGCGACCTCGGATTGAGCAGCTTTAGACTCAACCGGAGCGACCTCGGATTGAGCAGCTTTAGACTCAACCGGAGCTACCTCAGATTGAGCAGCCTTAGGCTCAACCGGAGCTACCTCAGATTGAGCAGCCTTAGGCTCAACCGGAGCTACCTCAGATTGAGCAGCCTTAGGCCCAACTGGAGCTACCTCAGAATCAGGCTCACTGGCAGCGGGCAGATCTTGTTTGTGAACAGTCGGGGCGGTCTTGGGCTTAGCTTTGGTTTTGGGCAATACGGAAAGACGCAATTCGCGTTCTTTTTCAATCCATTGGTTGGGCACTTTAAATGCTTGCAGAACAGGACGCAAGGGAATAATTGTCGTGGATCCAACCTTACGAGCCGAACCTGCCACCCAAGCTTTGCAACCTACGGGCACATCATTAAAATCGAGCACGTAATCATTATTGACGGGGAAATAAAGAATATCCTTATTGCGACTTACTTTGACAACTTGCTTTTCGTTATCCCACTCTACATTTAAGCCGACAGCCGCAGCAATTTTAGGAGAGCCCCAAATACTGCCATCTACCATAGAAGGTTCAACCGGCCACTCACGCAAGCGCTGAGCACCTACGGAAACACTGACACTGCTGACATAAAGTTCTTTGCAAATACCATCAGTTTTGGCAAAATACTTTAAGTCTTCGGGAGCAACAGACAGACCAACATCTTGCAAAGTTTTATTTACCGAAGCAGCAGGAGATTTTTTGTTATAGATATCAGGATAAGTTACTAAATAGTAACGACTTTCATCATAATCGTAACCAATTTTAGAAATTTCATAATCGATTCGCACCGGCCAACCGACTTGCACTTTTTCAAAAAGCTCACGCACTGAATTGGGATACATTCTCATACAGCCATGGGAAACAGCCTGACCGATAGACATGGGCGCAGTTGTAGAATGAAAACCTATACCAGAAGCAGTTATACCAATCCAGCGATCCCCTAAAGGATTACTCGGGCCAGCGGGAACGGCTTCGTCTGGCAAACCCGACCATTCAGGAGGAAACCAAGTGGGATCTTTAGTGCGGGATTCTATCCTATAGCTACCTACGGGCGTTTCAAATTTACCCGGCTGACCGATCGCTATGGGATAGAATTTTTCAAAAGAGCCGTTGCGGAAGAGATAAACACCGCGTTCAGGCAAATTAACAACTAAGCCATTTTCCGGAGGGTTGCCAGGCAGAACCCGACGGCCGGGAACAACTAAAGAAGTTCCGGGAGCCACATTGATATTATTGGGATCACGCCCATTGGCAAAAGCAATATGTTCGATCGCTAATCCGTAATTTTGGGCTATAGTATAAAGATTTTCACCACTTTTCACTACGTGAGTGCGATCTTTTCCTTTTACTTCACGCCAAACTCCCTCAGCCTCGGCTTCCGGAGTAGGTATCAAGAAAAAAAAGCCAACACATAAAACACTGATTTTTTTTATAAATGATTGAAAATTCATGAAGAAAAATCATCCTTGGGCGATATCAAGCTCTAATTCCCTGCCTGCCGCATAAATATCATTTAAGGCACAGCCAATACCCCCTAATATAGCACAACTGCAGCACTTAGGATCCAGTTCGCAAAAAAACATTTTATAAAATCTAAATAGCAGGATTCCTTGTACAGGCTAAAAAGCTTTCTGGGATATATTAGTTTATCTGGCTTTTTTTTGGGATTTTTTACAATGTGCACCGAGTCGAAAACAATACGCAATACCTATTCTGTATGCCCGATTTGTTTACAGGATGTGCCTGCCCAAGTGACAGAAATCGACGGGAAGGTATATCTTTGCAAAGAGTGCCCGGAACATGGACCTTCACAGTGCTTGCTTTCTGAACACGCCGATTACTACGCACCTCTAGATCGTTATTTCTTTTCTGTAATGCAAGATAAAGAACTGAAACAACGCGATTATCTAATCCGCATGACAGAAAAATGCAATTTGCAATGTCCCATCTGTCTGGCCAGTGCCGAATCGAATCTTCAAAATACCCCTCCACCCGTTCCCGACCTTAAGCTAGAACAGTTAATCACTTTTATGGATAACCATAAAGGGCGCAAATTAAAAATAGATTTGATTTCTGCTGAACCAACACTTTGTCAGAATTTGCCGCAGTTTTTACAAGAAATTCACAAACGCGGTCATATTGCTTCCTTACATACCAATGGAATAAAATTGGCCGATTTTAGCTATGCTAAATCGCTAAAAGAGGCCGGTTTGGATGAAGTATTTCTTCAATTCGACGGTTTTGATGACGAGGCTTATATGCGTATAAGAGGCGCCCGTCTCACCCATATCAAGCTAAAAACGCTCAAAAACTTGGAAGAACTGGGTATCGCTACCAGCTTAGTAATGGTGATTATGCCCAAATGTAACGAGCAAGAAATTGGCAAAGTGCTCGACTATGCCAAGAATCATACTTTTATACGCGAAGTAATGTTTTTGGGTACCCGTGCTCTGGGTTATTTTCGTCAAAGCGATTCTTTGCTCATGCCCGATCAGGTCATTGATTTAGTTCACGAGCAGAGCGAAGGTCTCTGTCCGCGCCAAGAGTGCTTCTATTTCCAAAAACTTTATTTTGCTCTACTGTCCTTCTTGGGTGTACGCAAATGTCTGTATGTACAGCATAACCTTTTAATTAGACACAAAAAACAATTTTTATCTATTTCAGATTTTGTAAATTGGCATAAGGTGGAACCTGTTTTGGATATGCTTCCTCAGGTAAAAACACCTCTCGATAAAATCATGTGGTTCCTGCGTTTGGGATTTTCTCTACTAAGTCTTCAAGCGCTAAAACTACTACCCGACTTTTTTAGTTTGTTTATACGTCTGAAGTTGGGGTGGAATCTGCGCCAACTTCCCAACGCTCCCTTACTTATAGGCTATATTACTGCCTGCGATCCTCTTAACGTCGATAGGAAAATAGGAAGCTATTGCGGTAAAGGTGAGCTAGCTGTTGATATAGGCTTGCATGAATCTGGTTCTGAAGCCAATATCGAGCGCGAGCGCTGGTGGGCTAAACAGACTAAACGCACTCCCCAAAAACAAACACCTTGAGCAATTCCCTGGGGAATTGGCTCAAAAACTTCGACCGGTTCCATACATTTTGGCTTGATCACCAGAATAATCTAACCGGTTAATAATATATGCCGGAGGCATAATTTGTCGGCCACCCCTCTATCTGTCCCAACTCTACACCGTCCGCCTTCACCTCTTTATAAAGAGTTGAAGAAAAAAGGACGCATCTATCCCGCACGACCTGGAATTTTGGAGATAGACTATGACACCGGCCTGTTTGGAATAGAATTTCCAACCGGCGGAGAAGTAGCTATTGAAACAGAACTCACTCGCACCAGCAAGCACTTTCCCTTAGCCGGCGTTGAGAAATTCCAACAACCCTCTAACAACTATCCGGAAAACGGATGTAAAGTCTTTTATTTTGATTCCTCAAGCAGTAATGCCAGAGGTTCGGGCGAGTTGCATTTTGTCCAAACCAGCGGTCACAAACGCACTAATTCTATGAAAATCCGCTTGGAAGTCGAATAGAATGATTTTATAAGATATCTCAACCACTCATCTCATGGTCTTTTTGGATCGTGGGATGAGTGGTTTTAGTTTTAAACTTCTACTACAATGCTATACTTTTGATAAAGTAGATAATACGATACGCGAAAGCAGCATTGTGGATATGAATATCCTATACGGTAGAAGCTAAGTAGTGACCCCGCCGGTTAGCTCCTTAAAAGCCCGTTGCCTTTAAATGGTGAGTAATTCGCTAGTTCAATACTATTTGCAAAGCATCATACAGCAACACTTTAGCCATCGCTTTACGATAATCTGCGCTAGAGCGAATGTCACTTATAGGATAAACATCCTCAGTAACTACTTGTATGGCTTCCTGTATGCGCTCCTGAGTTAAAGGGGCAGAGCGCAAAAACTCCTCAGTATGTTTAGCTCGCAGTACCGTAGGCCCAACAGAACCAAAAGCTAAACCTAAATAGCTAAAAATAGCTTCCTTTTGGTTCTTATCTTCTAAAACGTAACTAAAACCAATATTAATCTTGCTAATAGCCAAAGAATGACGCTGAGCTTTAGCCTCCCACAGACCACAGATATTTTCCCTAGCCGGAAAAGATATACTAAAAATAATTTCTCCCGGCTCCAGCACAGTGCGACGCGGCCTTAAGGTAAATTCATCCACAGGCACACTGCGGCGCCCTTTGGTGGAAATAATATTTACCACAGCACCCAAGCTGTAAAGAGCCGGTACCGTATCGGCTGCGGGCGAACCATTACCCAAATTGCCACCTACAGTACCACGCGAGCGCACTTGTGGGCCGCCTACATTGGAGCTGGCACATACTAAAGCTGGAGCATATTTTTGCAATAACGGACTGCGCATAATTTCATGATGAGAAACTCCGGAGCCAATAATAATTTGACCATCCTTATGCCTAATACCATGCAGCTCGGGGATATCAGAAATTTCCATCCAAACGGCAGGAGGCAGCACTCCAGCCGAAAGCTGCACCATTAAATCGGTTCCACCAGCCAAATAAAAGATCTTTTCCCTACAGTGAGCAGCTGCCGATAAAAGAGAATCTAAATTGGTATAACGCTGTACGTTGAGGCCCATAATATCGCGATCCTTAACCTAAACTTAGTCTTTCACATCTGCAATAGGTGCAGGATGCACTCCGGCTATATCTTTTAAATTGGGAAGTAAACCAGCTTTTTTGCGTTCTTGCTCTATTTTGGCAGCCCTTAAAACGGCACGAAAAATCTTGTGATAACCGGTACAGCGACAAACATTGCCTCCCAGAGCTTGGCGCACTTCCTCTAATGTAGGATCAGCATTTTCCTCCAAAAGTGCTCGCGCAGCTAAAACCATGCCGGGTATACAAAAACCACATTGCACACTGGCTTCTTCCACAAACATTTGCTGAATAGAATCTAAACGTCCCTCAAAAGCCATTCCCTCAATGGTTACCAACCTATGGCCTTGCGCTTGAATAGTCATTACCAGACATGAATCTACAGGCTTGCCATCCATGAAAATAGTACAAGCGCCGCATTCACCTTTGCCACACCCTTCTTTGACACCAGTTAAATGAAGTTCGTTGCGTAAAGTATCTAATAAACGAGCGCTAGGATCGACCATCTTATCTACCGCATGGCCGTTTACCATGCACTGCAACCGAAATGTCTTATCACTCATAATTATTGAACTCCTGAAATTTGCAAAGCTTCCCAGACTCGCTCCGGAGTAGCCGGTAAATGTTTTATACGTACGCCTGTGGCGTCAGCAATAGCGTTAATAATAGCCGGAGCAACCGGCACCAACGGAGTTTCCCCAAAACCTTTAGCACCAAAAGGCCCCCAAGAATATTGATGTTCAACAATTACAGGAATAATTTCCGGCACATCAGTAGACGTAGGCACAATGTAAGTAGACAGATTATTATTCATAATATGCCCTCTATCGTTAAGTTTATATTCTTCCATTAGAGCATAACCTATGCCCTGAAGGGCGCCACCTTGAATTTGTCCTTCAACCAAAGCCGGATTTATAGCTCTGCCAATATCCTGACCGCTGACAAAACGATTTATTTTAACTTCGCCAGTCCAAGTATCAACTGTAACATCAGCAGCATTAGCACACCAAGTATAGACCTCGTAAGCGTCGCCTTGCCCATATTTATCTTCAAAAGTCTGCTTATAACCGGGACGTGAATAGCCCTGAGCAGCCATATGGACTCCTCCCAACCAGCAAGTCGTCACTGAATCTTGCCAATCCATTTCACCTTTACCTTTTAAGTAATCGTTCATACGACTGCGAATTTTACGACAAGCGTCATACACAGCCCGACCGGCACAAAGTGTGGTACGACTGGCTACAGTAGGGCCAGAATCCGGAACCTGAGAAGTGTCGGAGTCACTCAAATACAAACGTTGGTAGGGACAGCCCAAAGCTTCTGAAGCAATTTGCAATAGAGCCGTGGTCATGCCCTGACCGATTTCGGTAGTACCCACAGCTACACGGACAGAACCATCGGAACCAACAACCACGTTGGCAGAAGAGAAATTATTGGGGCCTCCGTTAGCCCCTAACCCCACACCGTAATGGCTAACTGAAAAACCGATTCCACGCTTGAAACGTGCTGAGGAATTTTGCACTATTTCCCGCTTTACTTTGTCATATTCAACCACATCTTTGACCCGCTCAACAACTTCATCAAAGCCGACTGATTCCACTAAGAGCTGACCGCTGGACAGTTTATCGCCAACGTGTAGCATATTCAGTCTTCTAAACTCGATAGGATCCATACCTATTTGCCCGGCCACATCATCCCAATGAGCGTCAGCCGCAAAAACAACCTGAGGCTGACCAAAACCGCGAAAAGCTCCATTGGGAGCGGTATTAGAACCTACCGCATCGGCTAAAGTGCGCAAATTAGGAATTTTATAGGGGCCGCCAGCATGGAGCATACCGCGCCAAAGAACAATGCTGGAAAGAGTTAAGAAAGCGCCACCGTCGACGTAATAATGAATATCTACAGCCTTAATTTTGCCATCTTTATCAACAGCACTCTTAAAAACTGTGCGAGAAGGATGACGCTTAGTCATAGATTCCATATCTTCTTCGCGACTGAAAACCAACTTTACAGGGCGGCCGGTCTTATGACAAAGTACGGCGGCCAAACTCGCCGGAGTACTGGGAGCGTCTTCTTTTCCTCCAAATCCACCCCCAGTAACAGCTTGAATTACACGTACTTTCTGAAAATCTACCCCTAAAACGACAGCCACTGCCTTCTGCACATAAAAAGGGCATTGCAAAGAACCATAAACGATCCAACCGCCACGATCATCGGGCATAACTAAAGCGCCGTTAGTTTCCAAATAAGCATGTTCCTGATGCGAGGTAGTGTAAGTCGCCTCAAAAATGTGCATCCCCGGCTCAGGGTTATTAAAGATACTGTCCACATCACCCTGAAACTGCTGATAATGCCACAGTATCCAATCTTTTTTCAAACCTTCATCAATAGAAAGAACCGGCTCCAATTCTTCATATTCAATCTCAACGGCAGCAACGGCAACTCTAGCTTGCTCTAAAGTTTCAGCTGCTACTAAAGCCACAGGTTGAGCGACATAATCTACTTCATCGGCAGCTAAAAGCGGTAAATCATTGCGTACCAGAGGAATATAATTAGGTCCAGGTAAATCCTTGCTGCTCATAACAGCTACCACGCCGGGCAATTTCTCCGCTTTACTAAAATCAATTTTTTTTATACGGGCTTTCGCATATTTACTGCGCACCACAGCAGCATAAAGCATGTTGGGCACTGCCATATCGTTGACATATTTGGCTTGGCCTGTCAATTTACCGGGCGCATCAGGTCTAAACAGAGAGTGACCTACAATATCAAGAGGGAGAAGACTGCGTTTTGTTTCACAAGCGGTCTCACATTTTTTAGATAAAGCGGAAAGGGTCATATTGTAATTTCTCAACTTCGACGATGTTTAGACATTTTAGCACAATAAATATATATTTTTGTGCACATCGACGATTATTCAAGATATTTTTTATAAAATATCGTATTGAGAATATATCGAATTTGAAAGACCGTTTCAATAGTGAGCCTCTAAGTTTATAAACTAATTAAAAAAAGACGATCCTTACAGCCAACTATTGCTAAAGTTAACCGAAGAATCGCCTATTTTATAAGTTTAGATTTATTCGTGACGTAAAGCCTGAATAGGATCGAGCTTGGAAGCCTGTACGGCAGGATAAAGACCGAAGAAGACGCCTACCGTAGCCGAGAAAAGTACAGCCATAATAATAGCAGCGGGCGAAATTTGCATACTCATAGACATAAACTTTGAAGCCAAAGTCGTCAGCACAAAGGCCAACAGCACGCCGATTACACCTCCTACCAAACTGAGCATTAAAGATTCTACCAAAAATTGGCGCAAAATATCGCTTCCTTTAGCTCCTAAGGCCATGCGAATACCGATTTCGCGGATTCGTTCGGTAACTGATACCAGCATAATATTCATAATGCCGATACCGCCGACTAATAGAGAAACCGAAGCGATACCTCCCAAGAAGAGAGTAAAAGTTTGGGTTGACTCGGCCATCATGCTGGCCAATTCAGCTTGGGTATTTACCCTAAAATCGTCTTCATCGCTATCTTGCAAGCGATGACGAGAGCGTAACAAAGCCGTAATATCATCCACACAAGTATCGACAGTATCCTCACTCTTGGCCGAGCACTGAATATTGCGCAAATAACGCAAACTAAACAGACGATACATAGCCGTAGTGTAAGGTACCAAAACGGTGTCGTCCTGGCTGGGGCCAAAACCACCGTCGCCTTTGGCTTCCAAAACACCTATAACCAAAACGGGCGTTTTGTTAATACGTACACTTTGGCCTACAGGATTGACACTAGCGAAAAGTTCATCGGCTACAGTAGCACCCAAAACGCACACTTTAACGCGACCGCGCACATCCTCATCGGTTATAAAGCGTCCTCTAGTCAAATTCCAACTCTTAATAGCTTGATACCCCTCGGCGCACCCAACTACCGTAGTCGACCAGTTTTGCTCTTGGAAAATTACCTGAGCTGTATTTTGAGTTATAGGACTGACCTGAGCCAAATCGGGCACAGATTCGCGGATAGCTTCGCTATCTTGGACAGTCAGGCGCGAGCTTCCGTACGCACCGCTGCGAGCGCCACCTTGACGTACGGCCCAAGCAGAAACTGTAATTGTATTAGTTCCTAAATTGGCAATACTGGATTGAATGGAATTTTGTGTACCAGTACCAAGCGCTACCATAGTAATAACGGTAGAAACGCCGATAATAATACCCAGCATTGTCAGGAAGGAACGCATCTTATTGCGCAGCAGAGCTAAGCCCGCAATGCGCACAATCATAAACCAACTCATAGTTTTTATCGTTTAGAAGGGAGGCCCGCCACGTTTTTTCTTACTGCTTGACTTAATCAAGCTCTTGTCGGTACTGCCCACTACGACCAAATCTCCTTCCTGCAAATCTGGGGATTCAACTTCCGTATTGGTACCATCAGTTAATCCGGTCGTTACTTCTATGCGCACCAATTTGGTGGGATCACTCTTATCCTCTATGTAAAGAGCGCGAATGGCCTTTTTCTCAACCACATCACCATTAGCTACAGTATTGGCAACTCCGTCAATAGCCTTGCCATCTTTGCCGGAAATATCCACAACTTCACTGGGCTTAAAGCGCAGAGCGGCACTGGGAACTAAAAGGATATCACTGTGCTTCAAAGTCTGAATATTAACAGTGGCCGTCATACCGGGAATAAGGCACATATCAGGATTGTTGGTAGCAATAATAACCGGGAAGGTTACTACATTGTTGGTGGTCTCAGCCGCTTTGCGTACTTCCTGAACTTTGCCCTGGAAGATCTTATTAGGCCAAGCGTCGACTGTAAAACTGGCTTGGTCGCCAACCTGAATCTGACCGATGTCAGCTTCGTCTACGGTAGCTTCTACTTGCATGGAATCTAAGTTTTGTGCCAGTTTAAATAATTCAGGAGTTTGATATTGGGAAGCTACAGTTTGACCTTCGGAAACTTTAATACTTAGCACAACGCCGTCAATGGGAGAAGTAATGCTAGTTTTACTTAAATCAACTTTAGCTGAATTTAAACTAGCTTCAGCTTGCTTGACATCGGCGGCAGCACCAGCCACAGAAGCTTCAGAAGCGGTGGCATCATCACGAGCGGCCTCAACCTGAAGGCGAGCCGCTTCCACATCGGCCTGCGCCCCCTCAAGACTAATTAAGGCCGATTGCAAATCAATTTGAGCACTCTTCAAAGAAGCATTGGCAGCATCTAAACCAGCCTTGGAAGCCTCGACGGAAGCTTTGCTGGTAAGCATAGAAGTATAAGCATCGTCACGTTCGCTGCGCGAAACCAAATCTTGGGTAAAGAGCTTATTCCAACGCTCATAATTGGCTTTGGCATTGGCATATTCGGCCTCGCTCTTAGCTAAATTAGCTTTGGCCGTGTGGAAATTAGCTTGAGAATTGGAAACATTAGCCCGAGCATTTTCTACTGCAGCTTGACTCTTTTTGGCTTGAGCTTGCTGAGAAAGCAGAGAAGCTTCGGCCTTTTTGACGGAGGCTCTGGAATTGCCAGCTTTAGAAACAGCGTTATCATAAGAAGAACGATAGCGAGCTAAGCTGGCTTCAGCTTTGTCAACTTGCGCTTGCAAAGTTTCCGGGTTAATTTGAGCCAAAATCTGACCTTTTTTTACTTTAGAATTGTGCTCAACATAGATCTTATCGATCACACCAGAAACTTCGGAACCGACGTCTACGGCAGTTACGGCTGCCAATTCGCCGGTGGCTGTAACCACTGACTGAATGGTACCTTTGCTGACCGGTTTAGTTCTAAAAACTTGCTTAGCGTTAGAACTGCGCGAACGCATGAACAGGAATCCCCCGCCCACGACAATGGCGACAATGATTAAAATTATCAGAATCCGCTTCATTATTTTTCCTCTCTAAGGCTTGGGAATTCAGCTTTTATTTTTTCTGCCGAAGGGCCGCTGTCGAAAAGTTGCGGCAACTCCGGAACAGAGTCCAAACGTATTTCTTCTTTAACTTCAGGCAAATTGTCCATATCATCGACACCCAAAGCTTTTATCATCACAGCTTTGGCAATACGCAAATCGTTTAAGGCAGAAGCATAATTAACCTGAGCTTGAGAAAGGCTCACTTCAGCGTCGGATACCTCCACGCTGCTGCCTACACCAACTTTATAACGGGCGGCAGCCAAACGATACTTTTCTTGAGCCGAAGCCATAGCGGCCTCGGCTGAAGCTATAGAGGCTTCGGACTGACGTAGAGAAACTTCGGCACTCTTTACTTCTTGGAAAATTTGTAAGCGTTGATTTTGGAAATCTTCAGCCAAAGCCCTGGCCTTTATCTTTTGAGCGCTCTCTTCATATTTGCGCAAATAACCGTCAAATAAAGACCAGTTTAGACTCAAACCCAAGCTCCAGTTGCCTTCAAAAGGCGAAAGCGAACCGCTGCCCCCCACATTGGCGCTAGCTCGCAAAGTAGGATAACCATCAGTGCGAATAACATCCAATTCATTTAAGGCGGAACGCAGTGCAATTTGACAATTGAGCAACTCAGAACGATTAGCCAAAGCTGTTTGCAACAACTTGTCGGAATCAAGTTGTCCCACACGCTCCCAGTAAGGATCTAAACTCAACTGGTACGGTTCGGCTTCGGAGCGCCCCATACTGACGTTTAGCGTTACCCAATCAACCATAAGCTGGGTCTTGGCCTTGACTACTTCATGTTGAGCCGAAGCTAAGTCGGCCTCAGCAGAAACTACGTCAGCTTTGGCTTTAGTACCAGCTGCATAATGTTGGCGAGCTTCATTTAAGCGAACTTCACGATTTTGCACATTTTCCAAGGCGATCAGTAATAAAGTCTGATCGATATAGCAGGAAAACCAAGCTTTACGCACCTCGAGCAAAACTTGCTGACGCTGGCTTTCCAAAGTGGCTAAAGCCGAAGCTTCAGCCAACTCGGCACGACGCAAACGTGGACGACGACTCAGATCGATCAGAGTTTGACTGGCTGTAATGCCAGCATTGACGCGACTACTGGAACGGCTATTGCCTCCGGAAGCCACTTTAATAGTTTGGCCGGTAGTAGGATCGGTCATAGTACTTTCATCTTGACTGACAAATACGCCACTATGGGTAAAACCGGCCGAAAAAGATATAGAAGGATAGATATTAGTTAGCCACTGTCCCAGCTGTTCATGAGAAACCATGGCCGCATACTTGCTGGATTGCAGAACAGGACTGTATTGCAAAGCATATTCTTCAGCTTGAAATAAAGTCAGCGGAGCGGCATCTTCAGGAATGGAAGCTTCCTTTCTAAGCCGTTCCAACTTATTCCGATCTACTTGCATTACAGACTTATATTGCTCACGCACACTCTTGTCAGCTTCTAAAGCGGTTGAGTCGTTGGCCTGAACTAGAGAAGCGCCGAGGCCCCTGGCAGGTACACTTTCTGCTTCAGGCGAACAGCTACCGGCTTGAGTAAGGCTCAAGGCGGTTCCAGCTATGGCCACACAAAGCAGAAGCCATCTTTTTGAGTAGAAAAAATTCATGCTATACGCTCTCAGCTTATTTGTTTATGTTCCAATTTGTATAATATCGATTTGGTAATTATGTGGGTTTTTATTTACAAGTCACGAACTCGTTTCCCCTTAACTCTAATTAAGATATAATAAAAAAATTTGTTTCCCACCGGGAATTAAAATGTCATAAATTCCTTGTCTGCTTATAGAACTTCAAGAATTACTTATATGGCTGCCTTTATAGCCATCACGTTGACCTTAAGAGCTTTGCCGGCTCCGCCGATTATGCACGGCTTTTTTAGATTTGTAGCTTTTCCCATTATCCTATCCGGTTTTATCTTAGATCCCAAAGCCGGTTTTTGGGTAGGAGCCATTAGTGATATTTTAGGCTGGGCGCTCTTCCCCAGCGGCCCTTACTTTCCCGGTTTTACCCTAACTCAAGGACTAACTGGATACCTTCCCGCTAAACTATTGGGTTCGCAACCGCGCTCTTGGTTGCGTCTCTTTTTAGCCATAGCCACAGGCCAATTGCTAACTAAATTTTTATTGATACCCATATTCCAACATATACTTTTTCGTCCCACCCCCAATTGGCTGACCACTTGGTGCTATATAAGTTGGGCTTCACTACCAGCCCAAGCTTTTCATATCCCACTCTATACTTGGCTGATAGGATGGTCGTTGCGTTGCCTGCCACCCTCCGGCTTTGGGTCTGCCGCCGAAGCCACAAAATCATCAACCTCCGCCGAAGATAGCCCCAAATAAAATCGACTCAACCGAAAAATAGTTGAGTCGATTTTATTTTTTAATTATATATAAAATAATTTAGGAGCGGCGTTCACGCGGCACACGGATACGCTTAATGCCACCATCATTTTTCCTGTCATAAGAGCGATTGCCAAAACGCTCGGAACGACGCCCGTCACGACCGGAAGAGAAACGCTCATGACGCTTGTCATTGCGACTAAAGCTTTTTTCACCAAAACGACGTTCATTATTACCGGAACGTCCTGAAGAGAAGCGTTCGCTGCGTTTGTCACCGCGACCGGCAAAACGATCGTCGCGACGCCCTTCACGACCAGAGAAGCGCTCGCCGCGTCTGTCGCTGTGTCTATCACCACGTCCATTGCGCTCGAACTTGCGATCGCCGCGACGAGGGTAACGCTCAGAGCGACGCTCGTCATCTTCGTAACGGCTGTGTCCTCTGTCATTCTGGCGATAGGCCATATCAAAGCGACGAGGATCATCTTTAGCAAATTCACGAGGCGGACGTCCATCTTGGTCACGTTCATTGCGATCATAGTCGCGGCGTACTAAACGGGCGGCCCAGCGAGGAGCCCGTCTGTTTTCGGCACTAACTTCAGCAGCAACTTCAGTATTCTCGGCGGCAGGACGCTCAACAAGGCGCACATGCTCAGCTTTAGGAGCAACTTCAGCAGCAGAAAAATCTTGTTCGTCCAAAGAAACAGCACTTACCGGAGCGGCCACTTCTTGAAGCTGAGCTTCGTCTGCAGCAGCGAACTCAGAAGGAGCGTCCACATTTTCACTGTCGGACTCACGCACAACTGGCTTCTCACGGCGAGTATAATTACGCAATTCTTCCTTGACGGAGTCGGCATAATGGTTTTCCATACCAAAAGGACGAGCCGCTGTACGCTCTCTGGAAGCAGCTTTGCGCAACATGCGTCCCATACTGGGCAACCTTCTGATAGCATCACCGATACCGTCTAAAACATAGGTAGAAATGTCGGTGGGCAAAATACCACTGGGACCTACCAAAACGTTAGGCTGGAAAAACTCTTCGGCATACTTTTCAAAGTAAGCATTAATTTTATTAGGACTCTCATAAGCGACAGTCTCATGGTTGATACCGCCCAAAACAGAGCGTTTCCACTCGGCGATACCATTGCGCAAAGACTGCTTAGCCGCAAAGTGAGGCCAACTGACCACTTGAGTTTTGTAAGATTCAAGCGTATCAAAATAAAGACGCTTGCTATCGATACGCAAAATATTAAACGGAGCAGAAGTAGCCGCTTCCAAAACTCTGTTGTTGTAAGGCTGACAAAGCTCTTCATGACTCAAAGGATCAAGCACATCATAAGCAGCCTCGGTTAGAGTGAAGAAAATACCCTTAATGCCCAGTTCCATAGCTTTATGGACATACTTTACTTGAGAAGAAGAAATAATATCTAAAGCAGCTCTAACTATTTCCGGACGGCGTCTGGCCGTGGTCAATACCATCTCCGGACTGGACAATTTGCATAAAACTGTCCAAGGACTATCCACAGAATCGACAACCCAAATGTCATCACTCTTTAAAGAGCGCACAATCTTGTCCAAAGCACGCAATTGCTGTCCCCAAAATCCCTCTTCGGCTACTATGTAAGGAATCTGTAAGAAATCACTAGCTTTGTCAAAACTGCGCAAGTTGGCCAAAGGATAAGGATATCCGTTCATTACTCGAAGATAATCGAGCTCAAAGCGTCTGGCAAAAGCGATATGTACATCGGCAACTGCTTCGCCTGACATATGCTGCAAACCAAAATTGTACCAAAAAGAAAAAGGAGGTCTATCGACCTCTGCCCCCGCCAAAGCGGCTTGAATGCGTTCCGAACTGTTCATAAAAAGCGCCATTCAGCAACTACGAGCAAGCTCCTGCCCTACCTGACAAACAAAATGAGCCGCAGCTTCGATTGTGCGAAACCCGGCTCCCATCTATTTTGTTAATGGCCTGGCCCGTTTCTACCAACAACACTTGCAAAAGCGAGCAGTCAAATCCGGCACCAGATAACGGCTACTTATTAAGATATTTAGAAGCATAAACGCACACGCCTTCAGCCAATCCGTCAGCAATCGACTGACGGTAACTGGGATCGCCGAGCAATTTGGCTTCGGTAGTGTTACTCAAAAAGGCTGTTTCAATCAATACAGCCGGCATTTGCGAATGAACCAAAACAAAGAAACGATCTTGCTGAATGCCCCGGTCGTAACGTCCGCTGGCCCGCAATAAGTGCGGATGGATACACTCAGCCAAAGCTCGGTCGGAACGTTTGTAAACATGCAATGACGTACCTTCAGCAACACTTGAAGCGGCGGCATTACAGTGGACACTGACAAAAATATCGGCATTAGCATTAGCTCCGACATCTACGCGAGCGCCCAACTCTTGAGTATTGGAAGAACCGGCCCAAGTAACATCTCTATCGGTTTCTCTAGTCATAATTACATTCCAACCGCGACGGCGCAAATTATCGGCCAGCTTTAAACAGATGTCTAAAGTAACATCTTTCTCCATATAACCATAAGCGTGACTAACACAACCTGAATCGGAACCGCCATGACCGGCATCAATACAAATAGTTTTACCTCCTCCGCCTATAGCCGTATAGAAAGAGGTACCGCTTAAAGATCCTGAACCGCTCAAAACAGCCACATTAGTATCAATCTTATCTGCGGAAATAGCCAGACAAATACTGTTGGGAGCAGTACCGGAACTAACTTTTACTCCCACGGCATCATTTAAGTCGAGCACCACGCGAGTAATGGGAACAGGCTTAGCCGCATATTGAGAAATGCGCACTTGCTCAACCAATTTCCCATCAATCTTTTTCGTAATCTTATTATCGGGGAAAATAACGTGCTTAAAATCGATAAAAAAGCGGTTTTTGCCTTCGGTTAAACGACACCACTCATAAGCCACCGGACCGCTAAAAGAGATGTTAACATTACTATTGGTAGAATTAGCAGTGCTAAAACGACCTATTTCACAACTGACAACTCGCTCATTTTTGTACTGAGAAACAGCTGACTGAGGTAAACTGAGCGCAAATTTAAAATTAGTGCCGCTGCGACCGCTCGGAGGAGTAATTTTTAGTCTGGGAGTAGTCGGCACTACGATACGCGAAACAGCCGGGCCCAAAGAGAATTGTCCCAAACGGACATCGCCTATTTCCGGATGGTTTACCCTCAAACTGGTCGTATCTAAAACGGCACCAGCCACATCAATAACATAACGATCAGGCTTAGAAAGTCTAAAAGTAGAGAAAGAAACCGGAGCACTAACCACCACATTCAAGGTTAAATTGGCTCCGCTGCCATCCAAACGAACAGAAGTAATTAAAGGATCAATCCAACCTTTGCCCTTGGCACCATCTATGGTAACGCGCACATCCAAGAAATCTTCCAAGATAGAAATAGGGCAAAAATAGGCACCAGATATTTCTCTTATACCGACATCTAAGGTACGACCGCCCAAAGAGTCGGCGATCTTCATTTGATCAACCTTTAATGTATTGGTCTTACCGTTGCGAGTTACGCTCAACGTTTTGGAATTTTGGTTCCAATTCCAAGCCGAAGCTCCAAATAGAGAAGCTATAGATTTTATGCTCGGAGCTTCAATTGGCACGAAGTACTCGTCCTCAATACCGGTAGTGCGTATAGTTAAAGGATAATTTTTACCTTTAACCGCTACGCTGATATTTTTAGGCGAACCGACTACAACTTGCGCAGGCAAATCAGCAGAAGCTTGCTTGGGATTTTTGGCACGCCCACGCCTGGTATTATTTACAGTAGTATTGGCGTTATTGTTTTTGGAATCGACTTTGGAGGCAGGTACTGTAGTCGAAACTTTTACAGTTGTCGCACTCGAGTCGGAAGAAGTCTTGTTTTTATTGTAGGTAGGCGTACCTTTAGGAGCAGGGACAGAAGGTTTGGTGTGAGTTTTTTGATTGCTCGTACTCCGACTATGAACACGTCCCCAAGGGAAGCCTTTGGTTCCGGTAATTTTTTTAGTATTTCCGGAAGAGCGACTTCGACTCTTGGTGGAAGTTTTAACCGAAGTTTTCTTAGATTTAGAAGAAGTTTTAACGTTTGGCGCCGGGGCAGCCTGAGACGGGGCAACCTTGGTCGAAGCATTGCCGTTTACAGTAGTTTCGCTTCCGCTATTGAGAGGATCGTCAGGAATTTTAATAAGAACTGGGGCCACTCCGTCCTCATCGTCGGAAGGATCAGCCCAAGCTTGCCCACCTAAACATAAGCACATCAAACAAGCAATTATAAAAGTTAAACTCCGTAATTTATTGTGCATAACAACCGATAATGCCAAATTCTCCAGCTCTGGCGCCTATTCTTTCCTAAGCGTAATCAGAAAAATCCGCCCTGTTTTTACAAGCAAAACGGTTTGTTTCCTCTTTATTATCCGGTTAGCCTGCCAATGCCAAACAAACACCTCCATGGCATGGCAAGGTAAGAGAAGTAGATATATAGAAATTTTTATTAGCTTATTCCGTCTGTTCTTTATCGAACCGGCGTTTTAGTTTAAGTTCTTTTACGGACCGCTGTTGCCAAACAAGCGTGCCAAATTATTTTTTTTCGAAATGAATATTGCCGATACTCACATCCACCTCAATAGCGAAGAATATCAAGCCACTTGGCCGCAACTTATCGCTGCCGCCAAGCAAGTAGGTTTGACAGCTTTTATCGTACCCGGTACCGATTTAACTACCTCCCGGAGCGCCGTGGCCATGGCAAAGCAGGAAAGCTCCATTTTGCCTGCCGTAGGCATCCATCCTCACGAAGCTGACAGCTTAAGTACCGAAGCTTTGCAAGGTATAGAGACGCTCTTTCCTCAAGCTGTAGCCATAGGCGAAATCGGCTTAGATTATCATTACAATTTTTCTAAACCCGAGCAGCAATTAAAGTGTCTGGAAGAGAATTTTAAATTGGCCGAAAAGGCTGACTTGCCCGTTATTTTACATATTCGCGAAGCCGATACAGACATGTTGCAATTTTTGCAACGTTTCGGAGTGCCCCATAAGGGTGGCGTCGTGCATTGTTGTAGTTCCGATTGGAATACGGCCCAAAAATATTTAGACTTGGGGTTTTATATAGGTATTACCGGCATGGTAACTTTTCCGAAGCTCAAAGACGTAGCCGAAATAGCTGCCCAATGTCCGGCCGACAAATTGCTTATTGAAACGGACGGCCCTTACCTGGCACCAGTTCCTAAACGCGGCCGAATTTGCGAACCTGTTTGGCTCAAAGAATATACTTTACCCCATATTGCCAAATTACGTGGTCAAAGCATCGCAGAAGTGGCCCAACAGACCACAGCTAACGCTTGCCGTCTCTTTGGAAAACGGCTGACTGAGCTGTTACAATAGCATCTCCTATCCTAACTAAAACGCTCCGCTTAAAAAAGCTATCCACACCCGAGTTGCAAACGAAAAAAACAGCTAATTGAGAGGAAAGAAAAAACGTGACTAAAGATCAAACTAAGTTTCTGTTTGTAGGTTTGGGCAATATCGGCTGCCAAGCCGTACATAAAGCCGTAAGTACCGTGGCCGAAGCTTACTCCCATTCAGTCAGAGGCCTTTTGCTTGACACTGCCCAATCTTCCGTTGAATCTTTTTCTCCCTCTCCCCTAATAAAAAGCGTATACTTGGACACTCTTAAAGGCGTCAGAGCGCTCCAATTGCGTTCTCAATCTAAAGTGCTGGATAGTTGGTTGCCCAATTGTCCCCTAACTTTGGAACCCGGCAGCGGCCTTTTCGGCAATAAAGCTCTGGGGCGCTTAGCCTTAATTATAAATATCGTACAAACTGCCGCCACTTTCGAAGAGCTGATCAAAGAATTGACCACCTCAACTGATGATAAATGCGAAGTGCAAGTAGTTATTTGTTGCTCTCTGGGAGGCGGCACCGGCTCGGCTCATGCCGATTTAGCCTATTTGTTAAGATCTAAATTAGAGAGTTGGAAAATTAAACATAAAATCATCGCTCTCTTCCCCTACTCCAAGGAACTGCCCGAATCTGAAACCACTGCCGCTAACGTCTATGCCGGTCTAATCGAACTCAATCATTGGATGGACGATTCCACTTTATATAAATTAACTTGTAACCTCGACGAAGTTGATCTCTGGGAAATTCCCGAAGACGAAAGTAAAGCCAATAAACGCGATGAAAGTACAGCCGAAATTCTGGCCAAGTTGGATATCTATCTAGCCGAAAATGTCAGAAATGTAAATCCCGGTTTGGGCAAAGACCCAAAAGACAATTCCACTGAAACAGAAGAAAATACCAGCAGTAAAAGAGTCGGTGGCAATATAGACTTTAATCAATCCTCCGCTGCAGTATACGATCTGGTTTTCTTCAACAGTTTGGAGAGATTTAACGACGATCTGGAATATAAAATACTCAGCCATACCTTAGTGCGTTTGGCCTACTGGCGCTTTGAAGGGCATAATTTGTATAATCATCTTGACCGAGCCTTGGCATCCACTCAAGAAGCCAACAGCCAAACATCCTTATCTGTTGGTTCAAGCGACAACGACGAAGAAGCGGAGAATCATCATTACGCCGATTTGCATTCTTACCAAGTAGCTCGGCCTACACAGAAAATCTTGAGCGTAGCCCGCAATTTGTCCGGCCAAGCAGTTATTTCCGAACTTTATAACCTTTTCTTTGAAAAAGATTTAGAACAAGACAGCGTGCGCGGCTTGGAAATGGGCAAAGAGTTTATCAAAACTCGCAGTTTAGACTCTTTGGAAGTTCACCAACGCTATACAAAATGCTGGCACCAACTGAAAGACGGTCTTTACGACGCTGCTTCCTTTATTGAAAAGAAACTAGCTAATTTGCGTCAAAAGCCGATATATGGTGCCGAATTAGTAGCCTATTGCCGAGCTTTCGACGCCGAATTACGCAAATTAGCCGAAGAATGCGAAACTCAGCCCGACTTTTTTGCCGCTTTGGCCCAAACAACCAAAGATATAAGTGATGATTTTGTTATCGGCATTGATAATGTTATCAGCGATACAGTCAACAGACAGCATAACGGTATAGCTATGCAAAGCATGATCGATGAAGTGAATAAGCAACTTTCTTTCAGTTTAAGCGCTTTGCACGAACGTACCAACAATGCCAAATCGGAAATGATTCGCTTAGAAGAACAAAAGAATCAAGCTATTGAAGGTTTGGCAGCTTTTAAGCCTTCTCTTTGGAAAAGAATAATGCGTAAAGTCGACTTTGCACCCTTAGAAGAAGCGGGCAAAGTTATTACCGAGTATTACAATAATGTTTTTGTCAGCTACGTAGGACGCGAAGAAGTAAACGCCTTCTTCAACATGCTCAACGTTTGCGAAAATACCACCAAACGTTTACACAAGCTGCGCCAATTTTTGGATGATTCAACCTCAGCTTTAAAAAGTTCCAACCGCCATTTATATAAACAATTTTTAGAAGATGCCGATGAATCTTTAATCTCTTCACAAGAAGCGGTAAGCTACATTGCTTCACATGCTTCTCCGCCTGATTTGATGTCATTTGTCAAAGCTCTCGACCAATTTACAGATTTTAATTTACTCGATTTACCAGAACATTATTCAATTCAAGCTTGGCTGTCTGCCCTCAGAGACATGGTGGCTAAGCTTTATCCTATGCACGATCCCCAAACGGCTGACGAGTTTTTGCAAGCTTATCCCGACGACAAATTAGCTAAGAAACTAACCGCTATCGGCAACGATATTACTTCACGTTTTGTCTATGCAACTCCATTTAATAGCATAGTCGGCTCTGCCAAAAGAAAAGTTCTGGCCGCTTTTGATACCTGTACAAATGTTGATGATGCATCTTCTGCATCTAAACTATCAAGCCGCCAACAGGCCGAATATTTAAGCCAAGCCATACAAAAAGTTCGTTTTTCGGTATTAGGAACGGTTATTAACGAACCAGGCTCCGAAACTTTAGACTTTGTGGAGCTAACTTGCGGCTTTACTTTGGCAGATTTGGAAATATCAGAGTACAGAGAGGCCTACTTAGAATCGCTCACTAGAGGCAGCCGAGCTATACAAACCCGCAAAGACGTCAAATTTAAGTCATTGCTCAAAGTTGATAAACGCACCCACTTCAACGTAGTAATTTTATTGGCTTCGGCTTTTAAGTTTGGCGTATTACAGGAGCGCGAAGATCCCAATTCCTACGATAAAGAATTGCGCCTTACCAGCAATAAATGGATGGATTTAACCTCAATCAGAGCTTGTTTAAAAATATTTGCTGATCCTGTGGAAGCCTTACTCTTTGAAAATAACTTCTACCAGGAATTATTAAAATGGCGTCAACAACAAATGAACAGTATGGGTATGAATGCTTGGCTTAAAGCTATGGCCCCCGACGCTTGGGGAGGTGCGCCTTTTGTCGATCGCCCCGAGTCTTGCTTCCATTCTTTGGAACTGGATAAACAAATGCTCAAGTTACAGGAATTAATGTCACACGATTTAGAGCGCCACTGGCCTACTTGGAAATATAAAATAGCCGAATATCTCAAGAACGGGTCGGATCTGAAAACGGCTATGGCCAAAACCGTACAACCCAGCATCGTCGAGTGGTTGGAGATGCGTTGGAAGAAAGAACATCCTCTGTAGAATGGAAATAATCTTCCCCTTTTTTGGGGCAGGTCTGCCGCTTTATATTGCGAAAAATAGGCGGCTATGAAGAATTTCCCCTTTTCTTTCAAAAGTTTAGTTATCACTTTAGCTTCTGCCGCCTGCCTGGTTGCTCCCGCCGCAGCCTGGGCCGAAGAGCCAGCAACTCAACCTATAAGCCAAGGCCACGCTCTCTTCAACAGCATGCAAGAGCATATTATTAAGATTTCTGACCACATAAAGAGTACCGTAGTACATATTGAAGTACTCTCCAAAGTTGGCAATCAGAGGCGCAAAGCTACGGGGAGCGGCTTGATTTTGTCTCCCGACGGCAAAATAGTTACCAATTACCACGTGATCGATAAGGCTCAATTAATTACGGTCATTTTGGACGATAAGAGTAAATATACCGCCGAAATTATTCGCGACGACCAACAAACTGACTTGGCTTTCTTGAAAATTAAGCCCAATCGCGCTCTACCTTACGCTCAACTGGCTGATTCCGATAAAGTACAAGTTGGCGAATGGATTATTGCCGTAGGCAATCCTTATGGTTTTGACCGCACCGTCTCGTTCGGTATTGTCAGCGGCAAGGGGCGCTTTATCCCTGGCGCCGACAACGGTGTACCTTTGATTAACGACTTTATCCAAATCGATGCCCTCATCGATCCCGGTAACTCCGGAGGCCCGCTAGTCAATATGAACGGCGAAGTTGTCGGTATCAACTCCATTGGCGTAGGCCGCGGCCAAGGCTTTACCATTCCTTCCAATATAGTAAAAGATGTAGACAGTCGTCTTGAAGTAGAAGGCCACATCCAGCGCGGTTGGCTAGGCGTCTTTATGCAACCCTTTACCGAGGAATATGCAGCCTTTATTAAACAGCCTGACTTGCGTGGTCTCTTAGTCAGTGATACCACCAAAAACAGCCCCGCTTATAAAGCCGGCTTACGCAGCGGCGACGTTATTACCAAGCTTAACGGCCGAGTGGTCAACGCTGACAGCGATGAAGCCTTAAATCGTGTCAAACTTGAAGTTGCCCAGTTACTGCCCAATGCCAAGGTGCCCATTGAATACAATCGCAACGGCAAAAGTTATGAGACAACTGCCATTTTGGGAGTGCAACCCAACGTAAGTACCAACGATATCGAAACCAGCTATGGTTTTATCGCCAATGAAATTACCGTAACTTCAGAGTTAGAATATCGCCTCTTGGATCGTGACGGTATGCTCGTTTCCAAAGTAGAAAAAGGTTCCGCAGCTGCCAATGCCAGCCTTTCCGTAGGTGACGTCATTACCAAGATAAACGATAAGCCTATTCACAATGCTAAAGATTTAAAAGAAGCTTTAAATAGCGTCAAAAATGACAAGCATTTCCTGATTACCGCCAAGCGCGGCCTGATCAAAGTGTTCTGCCTTATCGATACCTCTACTTACGGCGCAGCTGATCCTTCAAAAAAAGATAAAGATAAGTAATCGACTATTATTATTTGCCGATGTAAAAATAAAACAGCCTGCTTCCAAACGGAAGGCAGGCTGCTTTATTTTGTACGCTCTTTCTCTCCTACAAGGAATCGAAACAGCTAAGGGCCTTTATGACAAACAATCGAACAAGACTAATTCCAAAGAATTAGCGAACGATGCGACGCTCTCTATCACGCTCGAGGAGCTGAACGAGAGTATTGACGGGATTCTGGAAGCGGGTGAGCAAGATCATAGCAGCAATAACGAAGGGCTTGTGGGCAGCTTCGGCATAAGTATCTAAACGATAACGCTCAAATACGGAAGCGGCGCACTCGCCTTCTTTGCAACTGACACCGCTGATGTCGGCGGGTAAGCAGTGGCAATAAAGAGCCTTACCATTGCGGGTGAGCTTCATCATCTCTTCAGTGCATTCCCAATCTTTGTGGGTAGCGTTGTGAGCCAAAGCTCTCTCCTCGAGAGCTTTGAGTTCAGAAGCGCGTCCGGAACGGAGCAATTCAGTACGCTCTTGCATTACAGTGAAAGGAGCCCAGCTCTTAGGATAAACAACATCAGCATTCTCGAAGGCTTCTTCCATGGAGTGAGTAACCTTGAAACTACCGCCGGTCTCCTGAGAGAATTTGCGAGCAGCTTCAACGGGCTCATCTAACAGATCGTAACCTTCAGGATAAGCCAAGCTTACATCCATACCGAAACGGCTCATCAAACCGATAATACCCTGAGGAACGGAGAGGGGTTTGCCGTAGCTGGGAGAGTAGGCCCAAGTCATGGCCACTTTCTTGCCACGCAAATTCTCTACACCACCAAAACGCTCGATGATGTGACTCAAGTCGGCCAAGGCCTGGGTGGGGTGGTCGAGGTCGCACTGTAAGTTAACTACGGAAGTACGGTTAGGCAAAATACCATGATCGTAACTCTCCTGAATAGAATCAGACATTTCCTTCTGATAGCGATGACCTTCACCGATAAACATATCGTCACGAATACCGATAACTTCGGTCAAGAAAGAAATCATGGTAGCGGTCTCACGGACGGTCTCACCGTGAGCAATCTGAGAAGTGCTTTCGTCAAGTTCTTCGGTACCCAAGCCGAGCATATTACAAGCGGACTTAAAAGAATAACGGGTACGGGTGGACTTATCGCGGAAGATAGACAGACCTAATCCGGTATCAAAAACTTTCACGGACTTGCCGGCGCGATTTAAACGCTGCAAAGCTTCGGCGACCAAAAGAACGGCGTTAATGGTCTCTTTGGGATAGCGCCAGGTGATAAAGAAGCTGTCGTTATAAAGATTAGTAGGGTTAGCTTCTAACTCGTTAATGATTTTTTTTACTCTGTCGAGATTAATGTCGGCCACAGTATATACACTCCAAAAGAAATGGTAAAAACAACTGGCGCTAGCTTAGACAGTATCCCATTTTATCCTGCACACAATAGGGTGATTATTGGGCATTTTACCGTAGAGCTAAACTTCCAACCAAATTTCTGCGCCTACTTTTAAAGGAACGGCCGATAAGGTGCCATCTTTTACAATCGCAATTTCTCCGCCAATTACTCCTTTAAAGCGCGTACCTTCAGGTAAAGCAGCAGCTTTTACCGAAATAGTCTTGTATTTTTTTTCGAGTAGTGCTTGCCCATTTGATGATTGACCATCTTCTCTGCTAATGGCACAAATGGCTCTGGGCCCTTGACCTTCACGCATAAAAGCTAAGCTGCCGCCTTCGGCATAAAGCCACTGCAACCCGCCGCTACGCAAAGCTTCGGTTTGCCTACGCACCGCGCACAACTTTTTCATCAACGCCAACATATGGTGATCCCACTTACTTTCATCCCAGATCATGGTACGCCTATTATCAGGATCTTGACCACCTTCCATACCTATTTCATCTCCGTAGTAAATACAAGGCACGCCTTGATAAGCGAACATAAAAGTGTACAGAGCAGCAGCCTTGTCAGCGCGACCTTGATTGAAAGTTTTTATGCGCGGCAAATCGTGACTGCCCAGCAAATTAAGCATATTCAAAGCATTTTTTTCAGGGATAGCAGCTCGGAAACTTTGCATCTGTTCAACCAGGTCAATGCTGGCCAAAGGAGCCCTGTCTCCCCAACTTTCACCCTTAAAAGCTTCAAAATCAAAACCAGCCATCCATTGATTTATAGGCATACAGAAAGCCCGATAATTCATGGAAGCATCAAACTCATCGCCTTGTTGATAATCACTCGGATCGAAAAATTGTTCACCCAAAAGCCAGGCTTGTGGCGCTTCTTCTTTTACGGCCTTTCTCATCTCTCGACCGATTTCGTGACCTAACTGATCCATTTTTTGTCTGGCTAGCATATTAGCAACATCCAAACGCCAACCGTCTATAGCATAAGGTTCACGCAACCAACGGCGCATAATAGAATCTCTATCGGCATACATGCGTCTACGCAATTCGGACGAACGATAATTTAAACGCGGCAAAGTATTAACTCCCAACCACATTTCATATTGGTCAGGATTATCATTATAAAAAGTAAAAAAAGAATACTCAGATGCGGTTTTATCCTGCTGAGCTTTTTTGAACCAATCATTCTGATTGCCGCAATGGTTGGGTACTAAATCGAGCACCAAGCGAATATGCTTATCTTTGGTTGCTCGACGCAATTCGGCTAAAGCTTTGTTACCTCCAAAATGAGGATCGACGTTATAGTAATCGGCCACATCATATTTATGATTACTGGGAGAGGTAAAAATAGGATTCAAATAAAGAGCATTTATGCCTAATTCACTCAAATAAGCCAATTTAGAAGTAATACCGGGCAAATCTCCACCGTAGAAAGAGCAATTACCGCAGGATTTATCAAGTGCTTCACCCCAAGCAAAAGACCTAACGATCTTGCCCGCTAAAGTGTATTCGCTGTCTTTTACATTGGTAGAACTATCACCACAGCAAAAACGTTCGGGAAATATTTGATAAAAAATTGAGTCCTGTACCCATTGAGGCGGCTCATTTAGTAAAGAAACTTTAAAATCGTCCCGATCCAGAGGGGTAAACGCACATAGCCCTTTGGCATTAAAATTAAAATTACCCCGGTCAGTTACGCAATAGAAACGGTATTGCAGCAAAGGCACATCTACTTCCAGACCAACTTCCCACCACTCCCAATCATTGGCACTATGCTCAGTCAATTCCGGCAATTCGTCTTGGCGCCGACGAATAGCTTCAATAAAACGTTCCTCTCCTTCGGGAGCTGTGCGCACGTAAATATGTTTAACTGCCAATTCTTTACTTAAACGCAAGCGAAGGAGTAAACGATTACTACGCTCAAACCTGCAACAATAGGGCGGAATTACGGCGTGAAAAATTGGAGCCGAAACAAAAGTATACATGGAAATAACCTCTCTGGTGCCGGAAATTAAACGATAAGCCGTCGCGCCTATTCAAGGAAAGCCAAACGATTCCGCCCTAAAAGCAATTAACTGAATACATTTTCCCCAAAGTATGCAAAAAAACAATATATCTCTAAGCAAGCAGGGAAACGCAAGAGAACGGCGACTCCTAAAGGACTAGGAATTCACAAATATCAAGCGAACTTTTCAGAGCTTATGAGCGTCCCGGAGATAAGACGATATACAATTACTAAAGTTGCCCCAGAGCGTGCCTTTGAAGCCTGGACAGAGCCTGAGCATTTGTCTCGCTGGTTCTGTGATAAGGTTGTGGGTTGGCCCGGTTATGGCGGCACTTTAACTATGACGTGGGAGAAATTCGGCTTCAGTATCGATTACTATTTGCCGACCATTATTCCGCCCAAGAAAGTGGTCATGAAGTCGCTTATTCCCGGGTTAGGTACGCAAACACTCAATATTTCTATTCGTTCCTACGGCAATGGCTGTCGTGTAGAAATTGTCGAAACCGGTCCCGGCGCCGAGGGTCAGGCTGGAGCCGGCGACGCCAAATCGGGCTGGGAGATGTCCTTAGCCTTATTCAAAACCTACGTAGAAAATTTTTGGAATAAAAACCGCCGAACTTTTTTCGCCATTATTACCGCCCCCTACGAAAATAGCCGTCTTATGCACTATTACAAAGACGAAGATGGCTTAACTAAATGGTTGGCCAAATCGGGTTCTATCGGTGAACCGGGCACATCGGTCAATTTGAAGTTAAAAAATGGCATGAACCTTACAGGCAAAGTTATGGCCGTCACTAGCCACGAGCTTCTGGTCACTTGGCGAGAAATTTCCGGTTTTGTTGAATTTAAATCATTCACCGGCAGTGCCGAACGCACAGCCATTTTGGTGCGCGGTTCAACTTACGGTGACACTATCAGCAATGATAAATTGGCTGAGATCAATCGCTTTATGGAGCAAGCCGTCAGTGTGCTCCATATTATCTTAAAGGCTGAGGAAGAAGCGCGCCAGACTATCGCCGCTCGCAAGGCAGCCAAAGAAGCTGAGCGCCAAGCCAAAATGCAAGCCGAAGCTCAAGCGGCAGCTTTAGCAGCGGCACAAGAGATTTTACAAGCTGGCAGCAGTGAAGATGATCTCTTGCGCATGACTCGCGAAGCCGAAGAGCAAGCAGCCAAAATTAAAGAAGAGCTTATTCAAAGCGCAGATTCCTTTGAAGAAAGTGAGTTGCCTCCACCTTCACAAGATTTTGAAGAGGAGGAAGAAGAAGAAGAAGTTGTCCCCCCTCTTGACGAAGAAGACGACGAGTGAAAATTGATACCGATAGCCCATATATTGTTAGGCACGTGCCGCTTCGGCCGATTCGGGTCGAAGCGGTTTTTTTATCAGCAACTTTTTGGCTTTATGCTTACCAGTACCCTCAGCCACCGAAACTACCTTGCCAACAAAAAATAAAAACACAGCCAACTTTTAAGTTCATTAACATATTTGTAAAATAACGGCTATCGGCTCTTAAAAAGCTTGTTTTATTATATTCACTTTTGTCTGCCATAATTCAGGTACAGGCTGATCCTCCCCGACTGAAGCGGTCGGCCTTAGTACAAAAAAAAGAAAGGGCCGACTAACATGTACCAAACTGCGACAGTCAACGCTTTAGCCTATCGTTCCCTAGAAGGCTTTAGCTTAAATTGCCGCAGCCACGCGGTTCCTAACCGAGCCGCCCCGACCCAATCGGCTGAAGCCTTGGAAGTTTTGAGTGCCCAGTCTCAAGACAGAAGTGAAGTCTCGCTTACTGCGATTAAAAACGAACGATTGCCGCCGCAGCAAGGTCCGGAATGGCGTTCATTTTATGAGCATTGGTCTGTACCCGTAGTGGTGCGCAGTCGAGATTTTGAAGTATGGCATTACGGCCCCGAAGATAACTTAGAAGAAATTTTACCTCAAATTGACGGTAACTCGGTTACATGTTCGGGGCAGCACTTGCAAGCCATACAGACGGCACAAAAAACGCTCAATTCATTCTCAGCCGATTTAGGGCGGGATTTTAATTTAAACAATAGACCTTTGCCTATTGTAATAGGTCATCCTCAAGTACAAGACGGTCTGCCTTTTTACCAAACAAAGCCTTTTAAGTGTATAGGTATAAGTCACAGTGCCGAATATGTTCACCCCGACTCTATCAGCCACGAAACCGGTCATGCCATCTTAGACAGCCAACACAACTATAATTACAACGATTTTGAAACAGCCGCCGTTCATGAAGCTTTTGCCGACTGTTGCTCTCTATTGGCTGCTTGGCACGAACCCAAAGTATTATGGGACGTACTACGCCAACGCGCTTTGGGCCTTTCTTCCAATAAACTTACGGCTATCGGAGAAAATTTAGGGCCCAGCTCCAACAAATATCCCATAAGAGATTTGAGTCAAATAAGCGATTCGAGAGACAGTATAGACAAGACTCCGCACGAGTATAGCCAAATTTTCACTCAAGCCTTTTACCGCTGTCTACTCGATTGGGAAAAATTTTATCAACAAGATTGTAATACCGAGCTTCGCCAAGCCCATCCTCTTCCGCAGGAAATTATTCAAGAACTTAATCTTGCGACTCTTCCTGTAAGTTCAGAGCAATACCGAGCTTTAGCCTTAGCCTGCCAAACCTTAGGCCGCCATTTTGCCAACTCTATTTATTTTTTACCTAAAACTGATAATCTCAAGCTCAGTAATTTAAGTCAGGCCTTACTGGATTCCGCTCTTACTTTAGATAAAGATCTGCACAACTGTCAAAAAATTTATTTGACAAATCTGCCTTTTCACGTGAAAACAAGACAATAGATAAAAAATTGCTAAAGGAATTGACAAAGTTTTCAAGACCAAAACAAATTGTACACTTTCAGAAACAACAGATTGTTGCTAAACTTAAAGAAATGAGCGGTTCGAACTGAATAAGTTTGCCTTGAGCGGCACTGTTTTTGGACAGAATAAACAAAAGTTCCGAGCCTCTTCAAACAATTGGGAGATAAAAGAATTCTGTGAAAAGAAATGTGCCAAGCAGTCGGCCTCAACCGCAGAACCGCTGCCTAGGAATATTTTTAGCGGTATTATTCTTAAGCTGTTTAATCAGCTCTAAAGTATCGGCCCAAGCTGTAGGCCAAGAGGCTCCGCCTCCTTTGCCTGCAGCTCCGCCACCAACCATAACTTATTCACCCCAAACGGTCCCGCCTGCTGTGGGAAAAGCCAACTCGATAAGCGCCGTAACCGGATGGCAGATAGTTTCTTTCCCCGTTAAACAGGTTGAATCGGTCTGGGGCTTAAAACGTATGCTCTATAAAATGAGTAACAATTCTTATGTACCTATCGACCCGGTAAATAATCCTCAAAGCCTGGAACCGGGCTTAGCTTACATAACCTATTCGGATTCTCCCTGTAAAATTTACTTTACAGGCAAAAACCAGTCGCCTCAGTCGGTTGTCACCCGTTTACAACCCGGTTGGAACTTGATTGGTCTGCCCAGTCTGAAAGCTGTACAAAATCCTGCCGTTACTCTTACCAATATGAGCGGCCAGACCATTATGCCTGCAGATCTTAAAGAAAGGGATAGCTGGCCACAAAGGACTTGGATATCTCCTCACAGCGACACCTTTGTAAATGGTCGCTGGGTCAAAACCGGCAAAAGTTTAAACAGTTTGGTAGTCCCCGGCCAAATTTTTGCTCTCTATTGCCGTGAACCTTTACACTTAAACTGGAATATAGACTTGCCCAGCCAAGCTTTTCCCGAAGTAGTTCAAGTCACTCCTAACAATCCAGCTGTAGGAGATACGGTCTTTGTAAAAGGCAATCGTTTAGGCAGCCGAGAAAATGGTACTGTATCGATTGCCGGTATGGCCCTACCCCAAAATTGTATTTTAGATTGGCAGCCCAACTACATTAAATTTAAAATGGCCCAAGGCATCCCCTCTGGTTCTTTGCGAGTTAGTGTCAACGGAAAGCCCAGTCATGCCAATTTAATAGCTATTTCCAACCACAGGCTCAATGTAGCCCAAGCGACAACTCCAGCCGCTAAAGCTGCCTCTCATGCCAAGCCTGCCACTGCCGCTTCCAAAGTTGCAACTAAGCAAACTGCAGTCAAAACTTCTGCTCCCAAAGCGACCAATTCTGCCTCTATTACAAAGCAAAACTCCATCGATGACCAAATTGCCAGTATAGAATATGACTTAGACAACATAGATCTTGATAAAGTCAGCAACAAATCCCAAAGTAGTTCTGCCTCTAAAGCTAAGATTGTAAAAGCAGTCTCTCCAGATGAGGCGGCCTTGGAAGCCGAGCGACAGAAAAGCAATAGTAACTACTACGATAAACAAAACAGAATACAAAACAAACTAAGAGAAGCAGCCTCTGATGACGACGCCTCCTATTTATTGCCCGGCACTTCGGTCTTAAGCGGTAATGCCACTTTGGTAGGCGAAGTTGTCTCTTATCAAGGTCGCCCCATTAAGGGAGCCAGAGTAGCTTTAAGCAGCGGTCAACGCGGTTTAACCGATCAGAGCGGCGCCTTTATAATCAGAAATGTACCCTCAGATCGTTTAGTACGTATTTCTGTATCCAAATCAGGTTACAAAGTAGGCCGAGGAAAGATAGCTCTTAACGAAGGTCAAACCAAGAGGGTAAAAGTCGAACTGACCAAACTTCCTAAAGATCGTACAGCCGACGGCGAAGCTGTTGTCAGAACCGGCAATTTTACCGTCAAAGCCGAAAGTTTGCGTGTCGGCCCCAAAGAACGTCGTCTATTCATCTCCAAGATCGAAGTAACCCAAGATGGCAATCTCAGCAAACATTGGCAAAACACTTGGTGGGACGACAACGGTGACAATTATACCGAGTTACGCTGCGACAACGCCAATTTGGATGAAACTTACAATATAACTATCACCTGGAAGAGCAGAGGGAAGAGAGCCCGCGAAGTTACCGGTAAATGGAGCAGAAAATTAACTTCCGATGATCAGACTTTTACTTTCTCTCATCCTTAGTTGATAAGGAACAACTGCAGTTGTTCTTGAATATCTCAGTATAACAAATACATAAAGCGGGAGTCGACTCCAAGCCAAGAGAGCGGCCCCCGCTCTTGTTTGTCAAGAAACTAATCAAACAAACAGCCGTCTTGCCACGCAAGAGCTGCTGCCAGCGAAAGAGGTTTTTAGTGTGAGTAAAGTAGTCAGACGCGGAACGCAACAAAGAAACATTATCCGCCAGGTAGTTAAAGAAGCGAATCGTCCTCTGTCTCCTCAAGAAATATTAATTGCCTCGCAACAGTTTTTACCAAATTTAGGCATAGCAACCGTATATCGCAGTGTAAAGTTTTTCGTCGAAGACGGAATTTTCAAAGTTATAGAAGTTCCCGGTAAGAGCGCCTGCTATGAAATTGCTGGTAAACACCATCATCATCACTTTCATTGCAAAAATTGCGGCAAAGTTTATGAAATAGACTGCTGTATAGGAGCCGATACACATAATATTCCCAGTGATTTTATTGTGGATGAACATGTGGTATTTCTATATGGCACTTGTGCCGAATGCAATCGAAACGACAAAAAAAAGACAGCCCGTCCCCAAATAGAATACTGCCGTCCCTAAAATAGCGTGAATCTCTCTCTTAATAAAACAGCCGAATTGTTAAATAAAGCATTTAAATTAGTCTTTATTTTTATATTGCTAATCGCTGCACTGGCTCCCTTTTGGTGGCTGTTCGTTACTTCGTGTCGTGCCGATGGGGTTTATGGCTCGGGTTGGAATGTACTGTGGCCACAAACCTGGACTATCGACTATTATAAACGTCTCCTTTTAGCCCAAGATCAACTTCCTATGCTGCGCTTTTTTTTCAATACGCTGATTTACTGCATAGCAGGAGTTGTTTTAGAAGTGAGCCTGGCTACTCTGGCTGCTTATCCGCTAGCCCGCCTGCAATTTAAGGGCCAAGGCACAGTTCTTTTTGTTTTAATGGCTACTTTAGCTCTACCCAGCCAGGCCAATACAATTATCAATTTTACTACCATAAGAAGCTTAGGCTTATACGATACTATGCTCGGAGTAATCTTACCCGGAGCTGTTAGCGTATTTGCGGTGTTGTTATGTCGCCAAGCCTTTTTGAGCATACCCCAAGAGCTAGAAGACGCCGCTCGCCTAGATGGCTGCAGCGAATGGGAAATATTTAGAAATGTATGCTTACCTCTCACTTTGCCTACTCAAGCGACAGTAGCTCTGTTTGCCTTTACGGCCAATTGGAATGCATTCCTATGGCCACTAGTAGTACTAAAATCAGACTCCCACTACCCCTTAAGCGTAGGCTTAGCTTATCTCTCTTCCAGTTTTGATAGTGATTTTCGTGTAGTCGCTGCAGGGTCGGCAGCCGCAACCTTGCCCTTAATAATCCTTTTCCTGGCCATACAGAAACATTTCATTAAGGGCATAACTGCCGGAGCTGTCAAAAGTTAACCGAACATTCTTTCTATTTCTGCGCTAAAGTTTCTCTCTACTTCACGGCGTTTGACTTTCTGAGTAGGCGTTAATTCACCCATAGCAAAAGAAAATTCCCGCGGCGCAATAAAGAAACGTTTCACCTTCTCGTAAGGAGAGAAGGAAGAACAGGCTTCATTTATTTCATTACAAATGATTTCCTGAACGGCCGCGTGAGCTACCATATCTTCATTATTTTCAATATCGATCTTTTTACTGTCACAGAAAGAATGCAACTTTTCAAAATTGGGTACAACAATAGCGCCGACACAACTGCGATTATTACCGACCAGTACTACCGAATTTATCCATTCACTCTTCATAATGGCAGCTTCGATCTGGCTGGGAGCAACATTCTTACCATTAGAGAGCACCAAAAGATTTTTCTTGCGATCGGTAATAAAAAGCTTAGAATTTTCTATATAACCGACGTCACCGGTATGGAACCACCCCTCAAGATCGATAACTTCCCGAGTAGCGGCCAAATTTTTGAAATATCCGCGCATAACATTGGGGCCTTTGGTAAGGATTTCCCCATCTTCGGCAATTTTCAAAGAACTAAAAGGTATAGCTAAACCTACCGATCCGGGACAAATATCATCGGCATCGTTTATGCAAATAACTGGCGCTGTCTCGGTAAGACCATAACCTTCGCGGATATTAAAACCTAAATCGAGGAAAAATTCACACACATCCGCAGGCAAAGGAGCTCCACCGGAAATCAATAGACGAATGCGACCGCCAAATTTTTTAAACAAGTCGCTGAAAAGCATTTTGCGAGTAATGGAGTGGATAATACGACCGGCGCGATCTACCTTGCCCAAACGTTTATTGGCATTGTAAGAACGCCCCACTTTCATAGCCCACTTAAAAGGTTTACTTTTAAAGCCAGTCATATGAGAGACGGCACGGTCGTGAATTTTTATATACAGAGCAGGCACACTGGTAAAAGTAGTCGGACGCAATACTTGCATATCCTGCAAAACGGTAATCAAACTCTGAGCAAAGCCAATCGAACTGCCTACATAAGTACTTAAGTAGAAGAAAATACGCTCGAAGACGTGAGCTACAGGCAAGAACGAGAGATGCACATCCTCATGATTGGTATTGACTACTTTTTTTAAAGAAGCGACCTGACTGCAAAAATTGCCATGCATAAGCATAACGCCTTTAGGATCACCAGTAGTTCCCGAAGTATAAATAATACTGGCCACGTCGGTAGTTTTTATAGAATTTACAATATCTTCTATAAGAGATTGATAACGACCCAAATGTATACGGCCGTAACGCAGGAAATCTTGCCATGTCCAGAGCTGCTTAGTACTCCGAAGACCACTTATGTCTACAGCTGAAGAGACAATAATATGTTTAAGTTCCGGCAAATCAGCTTCGGAAGCAATAGCCTTCTGCAACTGTTCTTTTGTAAGGACAAAAAGTATCTTAGCACCACAATCCTTAACGATATAGGCGAATTCACTTTGACTTAAAGTAGCATACATGGGCACATGGATACCCCCGACATGGGCAGCGCCGAAATCAATGACCGGCCACTCCACACAATTGGCAGAGAAATTGGCCACCCTGTCTCCTATTTGGCACCCTACTCCCAACAAAGCCGAAGCGAAAAAGATAACTTCCTGGTAAATTTCATTGTAAGTTTTAAATTCATACTCATTGCCGACACGGACGCCCAAATAATTACAGTTTCCATACTCATCTACGGTACGTCTGATAAGCTCCGGCAAAGTTTTGATGTCAGCAATTTTTTCCCACTCTAAAAGTTGGGGATTGATCGGAAACTCAGCTCCAATCTTCGTTGTTGCCAAACTGACATCCGGATTATTTTCTACATTACCGTTATTTTTCACAGGATTAAAACCTCAACAAATATCGCTTTCACATACCTACACTTAGAGCGGTATACCTGCTGAATAGATAAAAAATAAATTAAAAAAGAGAATATTTTTTTAGCATTCTTCAATTATTTCCAAATTGGCCCTAGGCAAAGAAAGCAAACGACCATCGGCTAATTTAACCCTGGCTACACGAACTTTAGCGCCAGTAGGAATAATTTCGGCTTCCGAGGGCAATTCAACAACTACAGCCAACTTGCCAAAATCAGGCTCACGAATAAGGCGCACTTTAGAGCCGACGTGTAAGCCGACAGAGATAGGCCTAGATTTACTTCCCTCAAACTTAGAATCGGCAGTATCGGCAATAATTATTTCCGGGCGAATGACTCCAGCTCGAATTTGGGTTGCCCCGGAAACGGAAGCCCAACGTCCAGAACAACGTTTCAATAAATTCAAGGAACGCTCAGCCATAGCAATTTTGCCAAACCCCTCGGTGACAATTAGGGTAATACCTTTATCTTCAGAACCTGTAATAGCTACTCCCAAATCGTAGCCCAAAAAATCGGCTAATTCTGCGTCGGAAATTCCTCCCACTACAACAGCCTTTACCCCGTATTTAACTGCTTGACGCAAAAAATCAGCTGTTACTAAAGCGCCGCCAACTAAAATTTTACCTTTATGGGCTTCACTGAGTTGCTCAACTTTTAATTCTTCCTCTGTATCGTCAGTAAAGATGCAAATTTCTCCAGCAGTCTCACCGCCTATGCCAAAAATCCCCTGCATAAAAGCAGCCGAAGTCTTTATAACTACTCCCTCTTCGGGCAGAATTTCCTCAACAATACCATCAACATAAGCGTTTATTTCTACAGGTACGGAAGGAGCTCGCAAAACGATTAAACCGCTGACTTCAGAAATAGATTCTACTATGCCATTGATAGGAGAAGCGAGATTAGATTTAAATAATCCCCAAAAGCCCTTACTGCGAGCCAAAGTCTCACCCTTGAGAACTTGGTCACCCTCACTTTTAAGCATAGCCTGCGGAACTTCTTCCGGAGAGATGCCCAACTTGGCCGCAGCATTGACAATTTCTACACTACCAGGCAAAAAAGTATTAGCCACCACCGTATTCCAGCCGACTTTCTCTCCCTTAGCCACTACAACACTGCCCTTAAGAGGCAAGCGCCTTTCAATTTTCAATTCTGTATGCTCAGTAACTTTTAATCCTGGTACATAAGCGCTGCTCATAATCTATCCCTTAAAGGCCGCCTTCCATTCCTGAAGCTTTTTAATAAGAAGCGAACGTTCTTGAGGAAGTACAAACGGTTCGCGACCGCGTCCATCAAAAATTAAACCTGTGGTACCACCTTTAAGTACACATTCTGTGGCTTGTCCGGCACCTTGACCGACGTCAGCACGACTTAAGGGAAGCAAACGAGCCTTTATGCTCTGTCCCACCGGTAATTTTTTGACAATAATTTCCCCCATATGCAAAGTGAAAGCCGCTTGGCCTTCGAGCTCAACCTTAAGCAAATCTCTACCGTAAGCAATAGCTTTACCGTTAGTAAAACGCGGAGCTATGCAAGTACCCAATTCGATTAAGCAATCTTTCTCAAAAACATAGGCTGCGGCCTCAGGCAAAATAGAAGAAAGCACCCCCAATTGCGGCATCATAAAAATAGAGTCAACGGCCAATTGAGTAATACCGCAAGGCAAATAAGAATCGAGAAGCATCCAAGCTGTCTGCCAACGCTCAGGTGCATGAGAAAGTACGCCGCCGGAGCCGATAAGCATATCCAGTCGCATGGGATCAATAAGCGAACGACTTTCGCCCTGGCTAAAAATCGAGCCTATTTCAGCTTGATGTTGCACCCCTTTGAGACCGTCGGCTAACAAAGCATGTTGTTCAAAAGAAAGACGCAAAGCCTCACGACAAATAGCTTGTTCTATTTCCAAATCTTCCCTAAGATACGGAATCGAAGTTGGGCGAATCATCTTATTTTTGATTCTATTGCGCAACTGAGATTCGTCTACTTCAAAAGGAACCCAACGCATAACGTTATCTAGTCCGGCTTCGGTTAATACGTTGGAAATCGAATAACTCATACCGTAGTTGGCTGACACAGTGCGATTAAAACGACCATCAAATACGGAAAACACATCGGTAGTGGCGCCGCCAATATCGACGCCCAAAATATTTATGGAACGTGTTTGAGCCACACGCTCCATAATCATACCCACAGCTGCCGGTGTAGGCATAATTTGTTCGTCAGTCATGGCCATAAGTTTAGGATAACCGGGAGCGTGGGCCATAACGTGCTCTAGAAATTGACTCTGGATCTTGAGGCGAGCAGGTTGAAGATTTTCCTCTTCCAAGGTTGGACGAATATTATCAACAATTTCTAAAGCAGTTTTGGAGCCTAAAATCTTCTTAATTTGCTCGCGTACATCTTTATTACCAGCGAAAATGACCGGCAGCTTATAATTTACTCCCAAGCGCGGACGCGGATCAGCAGCGCCAAAAAGTTGGGCCATTTCCACAACATGTTTTTGTACGCCGCCGTCAACCCCACCAGAAAGCAACACCATATCGGGGCGCAATTTACGGATAAGCTCGATTTTTTCGTAAGGGCGGCGCGAATCGTTAGAGGAAAGCGTTTCCATAACTACAGCTCCGGCCCCCAAGGCGGCCCGTTGAGCACTTTCCGAACTCATTTTAGCGACTACGCCGGCTACCATCATTTGCAAACCACCACCGGCTGAAGAAGTAGAAAGATAAATATCAATACCTTTTTGGCCGTCATAAGGCTTAATCAATTGACCATCTTCATCTAAAAGCGGCCGTCCCACCAGTTCAGAAAGTTCGCTAACGGCGTTACGCACACCTTGAGTGACATCTTCAGCCGGAGCCTCTACAGTAGTGGGGGCTTCTCCTCTAGCTCGCAAACGAAAGCCGTCAGGCCCTTTTTCGATTAAAATGGCTTTGGTGGTGGTGCTGCCACAATCGGTAGCCAATATAGAATGGATAGAATCTTTATCTAGATTATTGTTCATTTTTCTTTATTTCTAATTCTTCGATAGCTGCTATAAAAGCTTCCATATTGGAACGCCGAGAGGAAATGGCCGTAGCCTTACGCCACCAAGAATCCAATCCCATAAAATTAGCAGCCGGAGAGAAAAAAACCAAGGCCTGATTGGCAATAAAAGAGAGCGGCTTACACGACTCCAAAAGCCATAAAGCCGGAACTCCCAAATGGATAGCCACTATTGAACCAGCGATATTATAAATATCGTCCTCTATTTCGGCCCTCTCTTCCTCTGCGGGAGCAGATTCTTCCAGAGACCACATTTCTCGCCAATTTATTTGCATATTACCCAATCTGCCTATTCGGTTTTAACCAGTTTGCGAGCAATTAAAGGCTCAACTTTCTGCATAGCTTCTTCATCTAAAGGCAAAAAAACTGAGCTGCGCAAGCTTTTAAAATAAGCGGAAAAAGAAGAAGTTTTTGAAGCTGGGTGCATTTCCATCCACAATACAAAGCCATTACCTTGTATTGAATAAGAACGATAGTCATCCCACTTAAATACAGAAGGCTTGCCAAAACGGCTCACTTCAATCTGCTCTTTGTCGAAAGTAAAAGTGGTAGGAAAGAAATAAGGTACCAAGCCATGTAAAATAATACCCAGCAAAAGGGCCGGTACCAACAAACCGCTCCAACCGGCTTTAGAGCTAAACATAGAAAAAACCATCAACAATAAGAAAAGACCAATCACCACAGTGAGCCAAGGACGCTTAGCTGCCGGGTGTTGTTTAATAACTAAAGGCAAGGTCAATTCAGCTTTTTTAGCTTGATTGCGTTCGTTCCGACGATGTTTTTTACTCAATTTTCTTTCCTCTAATCAGTTACATTTTCTAATAAAAAAAGCGCCCAGCGCCCTTTTCAGAATGAATACATGTATACCTTTTTGCTTGTTGCCCCCCATCCGTTTGCCGCAGCAATTAAATCCTAATCTTCTACTTGTTCTTCAGAATACAAAGGCAAGGAGACTCTGTCGTTTAAGAATTTTATAGTTGCATCCAACTCAGATTTTTCATCATTATACCCAGTGTATCTTCCTCCATCGTCGCGCAGATAAATTTCTACACAGTCAAGCTGTTTTTCTCTTAAACGGCGGGCGTTTTGGCTTCCCGACTTAGGATCGTCGACTAGCCACAATTTTATAGAGACATTGTCCCGCTTTTTGTGATGAATAACAGAATAGCTGCGGAAATTATTCCAAGCCATCTCTTCTTCCGGAGAGGAAGCAAAAGGAGGATATTTTACTACCTCTTCTGGGATAGTTTTTCTACTACTACCCGAGAAGCAGAATTTTAAGATATTTTCCGAGGTAGTCAAACCGCGACTACTGTAATCTCCGGGAATAACTACAGTTAAACCTTTATCAGTAAAGATGAGAGTTTGCTCCGTGTCTTTATGATCCCCGAAGCTTAGCCCCAAAGCCACACAAGCTATAAAAGCACAAATAGCTCCAACTAATTGCCAGGCTGTAAAAGTATGGAAAAGTACCCCCCAGCCGACTATAGACGCGTAACCGACGGAACCTGCAACTACAGAAACAACTATAATAGGTTTACAAAAATTAAAAAACTTAGTCCAACCCTTGCCATAATATTGTTTATGAAAGACAACTAAAGCCGAATAAGGAGCTTCATTAGCTCTGTCTCTACACAGATCATCCGAGTAGCGATTAAGATAATCTTCAATTTCTTGAAACATAGCTAGCCTCCACTAAAAAGTTAGTATTGTTCCAATTCGTCCATTTGACTGCTATGGTCAAAATTACTGCCTGAATCGTTTCTGGTATTGCGGCGGTTAGTACTTGGCGCATAAGAACTAAGATTTATCGATTCACCTCGACATAAGTGACGACTGTGACTGGTATCAATAGGCCCACGCGATATGGCAGTACGAGGCCGACTCGGAGGCTCATCTTGAATATCTTCTTGGGTTTGGACAATTTCTGCTATCGCATCTCCCGTTAAATCTTCGCTTGCCTCATCAGTTACTCCAATCAACATATCTCTCTCTATGTCATAGAAAGGTAACTTAGAGCCTATCGCCTCTAAAAGCTCATTGGTTTCATTTTCCGAAAGAGCTATAGTGACAGCAATTTCGTTACTCTCACAACAATTGACAATTTCATAAAAAGGCACAGGTTGACGCAAAAATTTTATCAGAAAAATTTCCTCATTGATCGGATTGGCTCTGTAATAACAAAATTTATCCCACTTCATCAGAGGAGTGACAAAGAAAGGATATATTAAAGGCTTAGCGCTGTGTCGATTTCCAGACATTTTACTTATGCTAAGGCCTTCCGAACTTATCGTAATAGCACAATCAAAATCGGGATTAAGCCAATGGCACCTGAGTATAACCATCACTCCTATAGCAACGAGCGCAACGAATAATAGGAGTAAGTATACAAAAGGACAATCATATAGGCTACAAAGTAGACATACAGGAATCAAAACCGATAAACCGACCATAAAAGTCGGTAAATAGCATTTAGTCAACAATCTATCGCGGATTCGCTTATCAGTTTTATGCCTAATTACAACATTATTAGCAATTCCTACTCCGTCGAAGTTAATACCGTTGTGATTTTCGTATTTGACATTGCTCATAATTGCGACATTTAGCTCCCCGTACTTTTATCTATAATGCCACTAAATTCCGAACGGCGTCAAACCTTTATATCAAACGGATATCGGCCGAATTTGCGGAAAACGCTGAGAAAGAAAATCTTGCAAATCGACCAGTTCGGAGCGACTGCCACAAACCTTTAAGGGACATTCGCTGGGAATCAGAAAAAGCCATGAATTGAAATTCAAAAAAAACTTAAGCGCAAAGGAACTTTGAGGATTTTTACTGCGCCAGAGTACAATATAGTTGTTATAACGAGAAAAACTTTTAAAACTATCCCAAGAGATATATTTAGTTCCTTCCACATATTCAACATCATAAATCGTATATCTGGCAGTTCTAGTCTTTACTGTTATAGCGCTTATAAAGTCACCATTGCTAACATAACCATTATTATAAGTTCCTCTTATGCCATTATTATCAAAAACTAAGTTATAGCCGTTAATTGTACTAAAAGAAAATAAAGCAACTACAACAAAACTTATCCAATAAATAAAAGTTGCTCCTATAAAATCCACCCAACTTCGACTGGGATGGGCTATTATACTAAAGAAACTATCGCATACCCCTAGCAGTGAACAAATAAATATGGCGCCAATAGTACAAATCACAATGGAGCAAGCCATGCCTAAAGCCATAACTTTGAAGCAATTCGAAAATCCGGATTTATAATTTACACTTACGGAATCGAGACTGTCTACTCCTTGATAAAAACTATCTTCCATAACCGCTCCTTATTTTTATTCCATCCACATTAGTTTAAACACGAATCAGAAAATAGCTTAAAGAATGGCTCTTTCTCCGCTGAAAATATTATGTTTGCAAGGCATAATACGCGCCAATATTAATTTCAGCTCAGCTAACTCCGCAGGCTTACCTACAATCCTCAGGGGATACTGATTAAGGCAAATATTCAAACCCAATTTAATATATAATTTGGTTAAAAAATCGGCCTTAATTGGCTCTTTTTGCCACAATACAAGACAATTGCGATGCACAGAAAAGCACTTAAAATTTATCCATTTTATAGAATGCGGTTGCGAATCTGTATTTATATCATAATAAGGTCTTATAACTTCACCGCTTCGTGTTTTTTCGCCATAATAGCCGGTAACATCTTGAGTATAGTTAAAAGCGCCGTAAACCTGACCGCTAATACCAAATTCATTAAAGGTTAAACATGATCCATGCCAATTAAATAAAATCTTGCAAATCGGCACTATAGACGCGCCTAGTGTAACAAAAATAATAGTAGTCAAACATTCAAACGGGGTGCAAAGACTGCGCATAAAACCATCAAAACCATCATACATGATTAACACACCGATCCCAAAAATAGATGTGAGTATAAAAACAAAAACTATACAGAACAATAAGCGAGTTAAGACCAGTTTAAAATTAACTTTATCAGTAATAGTAAGCGCCACAACTTGAGACAGACGATCTTGCAACTCCGTCTCAGCCTTACATTTTGCTTCAGCTTGTAATCGTTCCTCAACACGCTGCTTACAATTACCGATACTAAAAACTACGCCAGTAATAACAAAGCAAAAAATTACGGCAAACAAACAAATAGGGATTACAACTCCGCCGCCTTTAGCGCCAGTAGCACATATAGCTTTAAAACCCAAAAGAAGAACCACAATATCCAGTAATATAACTGCTGCACGTATGCTATAGAGCCAAGTATCGCTAAGCATAAAATTCTCGAAATCGATAAGGCATTCTATTCTTCTGGCTTCATCCAGTCCTTCAAAGGGATCGGTATCATCGTATCTACTTAATTCTTCAAGCAAATCATCGGGCAACTCGTTACTCATATTGTCAATTCACCCTCCTGTTTATAAGCGAATTATAAAAGCTAAATAATCGCTTGGCAATTCTGACTTAATGCAGATAAACAAGGCATAAAGCCGCTCAAAAAGTCCTTAAGTTCTCTTACTTCAAGTTCACTGCCACAAATTCTCAGCGGCCTAGACCAGGAACATTGTCTGAGACTGGGATATAAATCAAATTGTATTAACATGGCGGCCTTAAAATCCGCCCGAGGCTGGGAACTTCTCCATAAAACTATACAATTTTTATGGTAGGAAAAGCATAAAAAATTCTCCCACCGTACATAGTCGCCCTGACATTTAATTAAACCATAGGAATCAGAAGCTGAAGGCTTTCCGTAGACTTCAACAAACGGCCTCTTAATATTATCGCAATAATTACATTCACCCTTAATACCGTTTTCATCAAAAGTCAAAGAATAACCAATTACAGTATTCTGTCGGCAGACAATCACCAGAGCGACCAATAAGATTACCAACACAGGCAGAGAAAAAGGCAAAAATCTGATCAAATCGTAGACCGACTCCTGACTTACAAATACAATCATCAGGTACAAAAGGCCCAAAAGACATCCGAAACAAAGAACAACAGCAGCAATACAAAGAGCTACGGAAAAAATAAGGCGTCGAGGGTTTTGGAAATTTAAAGTCAGCAAATCAAGATTGAAGGGAATATTTCCATACGACAGAGTCTCAAGAGCCCCAAGATCTTTATATTCCTGAATAATTGTGGCTTTTTCTGAGCCGGTATTAGCTGAAAAAACTATACTTAAAAGAGCAATAATTGCCAACAAACAAAAAAATGTCAGTATATCCCAATTATCGCCACGTCGACTGTAAAGATTAATTGTGGGGAAAATATAGAAACCGAAAGTGAGACCGACCGCAATGGCCACACAACGCAGAGAATAGATAAAAAGATCGCCAAAACTTTCGATTTTAAAAATCAGTTGGGCCATCCATGAGAAAAGCTGATGGTACTTGTTATTATTATCACCGGACAAATTTAAGAAGAATGAACTGCCGGAAGATACTGGGTTCAGCTCATTTGCAGATAAATCGGAATCACTATTGGCCTCGGGCAATGAACTATTCATACTGCCAATTGGATAGCGGTTTTCACCATTTTCCATATTTACAATTCCTCTCTTGCCTTCTGTAGTTTCCTATCGGTTATATAACTAATTTCTAACTAAAAAAACGCACAGTCGCTTGCCAAACGTCTTGAATATACATGACCCTGCCTATAAGTAGAGAGACTCTGGCCATTACAGTATATCCGAAAGCTGCTCCAAAGGAAATCATTAAAACGCCAATACCGAATTGAGCTGTCTTTCCCCAAAGCGTTCCCTTATGTTCTTTGGAAAAGTAAAAATACATAAGGCCACTCAAAACACCGGTGACAATAATTAAATTTATAAAAAATGCTTTCCAACTGGCGCATCCCCAGAGAGGCACAATTGTGGCTTCCAACTGGCGCAAAACCTGAGCTTCCATCGTATAAACGATATTATAACCAGCAAAAATACCGACCATAAAAGCCAGGGGCCAGCGACTCAGCCAAGCATATTTTGGGCAAACACGCGCCAAAAGCATAATACTTAACGCGGCTGCTATGAGGTAGCGCCAATCTCCAGCTTGCAATTTTAAAATCAAGTTGGGGTAAATTACTTGCCAGTAACCTATGCACATCCAATAGCCAGCCGACACGCCCACAAAGATATGCTCTGCTAATTTATAAAAGGGATTATCTTTGTAAAGAAAGCTAAAAATAAACATGGTTAGGCAAACGCCTATCCACATTCCCACCATATCGCTTAAAGAATGAGCTTCCATTTCTATTTTTCAGCCTCTCTACAGCTTTTTGCCGTTATTTTTGTCGGCCCAACGTTCAGAAAAGTAAATAACATTGGCCAAAATGATTAAAAAAGCCACGAAGAAATGGGCTATTGATTGAGCGTCAATACCTCTAGTAGCCTGACCGCCTTTTAAGCCTATCAAAACTTCATATTCGCTGGCTCCACGCAAACCGCCCAAAAGGCCGATTACCTGACCGGAGTTTAGAAATGGATAAGCTTCTGGAGTAGTTACAGCAGTAGTGCCAGAAAGCAAAGGACGATGGTATTGTCCTACAACTACACGCACAAATTCAGCTAAACCGGGTCTTCCCATAGACCAATCACAAACCAGAGCGAAACTTTCCCAGCCCTTAACTTCTTGCATAATAGGTAGGCTCTCGGTAGGTCGACCAGCCAAATCGGCCGGAAACATAGAACTAAAGCTTTCGCCCATAGCTCTTAACACAACTTCGCCACCATTTTTATAGCCTAAATTTACGTAATCAATTCCGTCTTGGGCATTGTATTGAGGAGCCACTTGTTGCAAAGCTTCTCTAGCAAACAAACTACCTTCAGGCCATAAAGCGATACAGACAACTTTACATTGGCGACGGAAAAGGTGGTGCAACATAGCTACAGCCATAGGATGGCACTCAACTTTGGTACCCGGCCCATAATCAAAGGACAAACAGACGTAAGAGCCTTCTGGCAATTGCTCTACAGTATTGTAAAATTTCTTGCTTAAAGGACTGGGCTCAACCGGCAATTCCGGCGGCCAAAGCAAAGGTATAACCACGGACAGAGCCAAAGCTAAAAAGATCCAACGCCTATCCAAATGGGCCAATTTGGCTAACATTAGTCGGAGCCTCCCAAGTAAGAGCGTTCAATGCCCAAAAGTATTTTTAATGATACAGAAATTAAACCGACCGAAGCTCCTAAAAGAATAGCTCTTTGGCCAGCCGCGTTAAAAGCTCCCATCAGCCAATCTTCAATAAATTTGGCAATATCATACTGTCCGACAATAGGCAAAGCGTGCCACAAGTGCTCTCCCAAAGGCACCCTGAAAAGCATAACAATAAAAGCTGTTACCAGAAGCAGCGTCGCTTCCCAAGATCGCGCTCTAAAAGCTCTGAAAGAGGCTGAAGCGATGTAAAAAGCCAGCAAACTGTAAGTAGCTGCCGATAAGGGCGTAAAAATATTATCAAAGATCCAACTAAAAGCCGTCCCTTCGTCGGTGGGCAATTTACCTTGGGGAGCCAAAAATAATCCGCAAATCAATGTTATCACCAGTGAAATAAGTAAGACCAAATTGTAGCCCCAGCCCGGAGTTTGATTGAGGATTTTTTTACCATTGACGGCAAAAAGACTCAAAGCGCCCAGCACAAAAGCGAAAGTCAAAATAATATTATAAAAATCGTTAAACAGATCGCCCAACCAATTGAGCGGATAAGTGTAGAACTGAACGATCATAACCAAACCGGCTATGAAAGTAATCAGCAAGGGAATCTCGCGCTTCATGATTTAACCTCTGCAAATAAGCAGCTTACAAACAAAATTACCATAAATAAGCAATCCAATCGCACCCTAAACTCAAACAAAGCACTCCCACGACAATCAAGATCATAATCAAAGCTTTGGCAGCATCCTGACCTTTGAGCGAGCCAATTTGCATGGGATCGTTTGAAAGATAAGCCGAAGCCGCATACAATTCTTCACCTATAAGGGTATAATCGCAAGCAGCCACAAAAAAGGGCAATTGTGAAGCGCTGGCTGTACCTGCTATTTGAATAGCGCCAGTAGAATTGCCCGTTTCGGCTAACATTAAAGCTTCGGCTAAGAATGTGCCCATATAAAGAACCGCTGCCGGTTTTTCACGTACCATTAATCCACAGACTCCGGCCGCAAAACCAAATTGCTCGCCGGACAAATAACATATATAATCGCTCACATACGAATCCGGTCGACCGGCCTTTAAATAGGCTTGACTGACGGCATCTTGAGCCATAGACATAACCACAGGGCTACAATTGGGCACCATAATGGGACAATCATATTCAGCCGTGCAACTGCTGACATGGCCCAATACAGACAACGCGGCCATTGTCTGTGTATCGTCTATCTCGCCGACACCAGGAACATACAATACGGGCTTACCCATTTCGGTAGCTCGGCCAACAGCTTCATCTAACGCATTTAAGCCGACAATCTTGCGAATGAATAATTTTTTCCCGCTTTTGGCCTGGACAATAAACCATAAAATACACCCGGTTAAAAAAAGTACACCTATAAGGTTATTCCACTTTGTCCAATCAAAAAAAGCGTTTTTTACCGGCTTACTGATAACACGACCGGTAATATTCAAAGCATTTAATTCACCCTGAGAAGTAAAAACATAAGTAGTATCGTTATTTTTGCCCCCTACTCCACTAGCGACAAAATCTCCGCTAAACGCTTCGGATGTCAACCAAAAGCCACCTTGTTCAGGGTTAATAACTTTAAGTATGCTGAAGGTCCCGCCAGTAAGCCAATCACTTTTCTTTTCAACCAAAGCTAAGGTAGAATCATATATAACTAAATCTGCTGCAGCACTATCTTTGTATGTCCAAACCGAACTGGAATTTTTATCAAAATCCAAAACAAAAAGTTGCAATGTACTGTTGTTCTCTCCACCCCCCCAAGCGTACAACAAACCATGTAAAATAGCAGAATTACAACCCAAATAAGAACTGTCAGCTAAATTGACATCACAATCTGCGGCCGGAAGCAAATTCTCCTCAGTTAGCAAAAATAAACTAGGATAGCGAGCTCCTTCTTCACGAAGAAACAACCAAGTTCCGACTCTGTCAGGTATAGCCTGCACTATTTCCCGACTATCCGTCATACAAGAACTGAGCAGGCCGCTTTTGGAAGAAATCGTCATAAAATTCCAACTAGCGGCACTGACTCGTACGGCACAAAGAATACTGACCTTATCCTTGCCAAAATCGATCCATTTAGGCAAAGATTCGCAAACAATACCCTCTGAATTATTGAGTTTTGTCAACTCGGAAGAATAAACGACAAGACGGTAATTGAACTCACTGCCAAAAGGATCGGAACTAAAAACATACAAACGCCGACCGTAAGCATAAAAACGCTCGAAATTAGTAATTGACGCCGAACTCATCCGTTTTTGCTTCAAGTTCAGAGCAAAAATATGCCCATCTTCGGCACTACTCGCATAATCGGCCTCAGAAACACTCCTATTAGAAACGGCCACATAAACATTTTCAGCTGCAGCAGCCATTCCCCAAAAGCGGCCTGAAAATGTTTTTTGCCAAACGACTTGACCGTCGGTCATTTTAATAAGAGCAGCACGGAAAGAACTTTGTGAGTTTTTTTCTTGACCTACTAAAAAAATATAATCTGTCCAGCAGGCCATATTTTCGACAAGCTGCCCCAACTCCGCAGAGAAATCATGTTTCCACAACAATTGCAAATTGTCTTGACGGTAAACAGAGAGAAGGTCGCCTTGGCGCAAGATAACGGTATCGTCCTGCACCATAACAATTTGGCCCTCTTCGCCTTTTATTCCAACTTTAGCCATCAACTTACCATCATTTAATGATGTGCTGGTTAACCAATGTTTTTCTAAAGAAACAAAAAAGCGCCCCGCCAGGCAAGCTGTACCTTCAGGCCGATAAATACCAATCTCTTCACCAGTTCCGGGGCCCAATACAAGGCCCTCTTGTCCTATCAGTCTGACAGCTGTGCGACAAGACGATGAACGCACCTGTCCGGGACAAAAGCCCAAACTAAGTTCACGCAAATTGTGTGGAGCTGAAGTGGAAATAGCTGCCGCTTTCCGGATAACTTGCGGAGTCTGACCGGGCTCAGCCTTTACAGGAAGGGTAAAACTCAAAACCAGCACCGCTGATATAAAACAATTTAAAGCTGCGACAATCAGATTAATTTTTTTCATAAACAATCTATCGATAAAAGAAACAACCGCCAATACTAAAGCAGCTGTCGACAGGCTTCATTTTTGACAAAAGCCCAATAGTTCGGACACAGAACCGATGCTAGCATCAGTGCAAACATTCTCCACCGTCTAAAACCAACATCTGACCAGTCATAAAATCAGCTCCACAAGCTAAATAATTGACAGCTTCGGCAATATCGTCATTGGAGCACAATCGTTTGAGCAATACGTCTCTAATAAGCATTTCTCTGAGTTCTTTGCCTCCCTCATCGATCCAAGGTTCGTCAATAAGACCGGGAGCCACTGAATTAACTCTCACTTCCGGAGCCAATTCCTTAGCCAGCGATTTAGTCAAAGAATGGATACCGGCGCAAATAGAAGCAAATTGAGTATAAACTCCATTAAAAGCCGAAGAACTGATGACATTGATAATTTTGCCATACCCCTGAGCCTTCATAAAGCGACTGGCGGCTCTGCTACAATAGAACGTGCTCTTTAAGCCGCGGTTAATAACTTCTTCCCACATTTTTTCCGTAATATCACCCAAAGCAGCGTCATTCCAGAAATAATTATTGTTAACTAAAACATCAATACCGCCCAAATGGTTGGCACAAGTTAAAAAAGTTTCCTGTACTTCCTGCTCATTGGTAGTGTCGAAAGGTTGAGCCAACACCTTGCCCATAGCATCGGAGGGAGGGATACTGAAAAGAACATCCTGAGGGCCGTTGATCAGTACGCTGAAACCAGCCTGTATTAGGGCACTACAAATAGCCGGGCCGGCCGTTCCCTGCCAATCGGTTACTACTGCTACAGAAAAGCGCTCACCCACTTAAAAATAACCTCCCTTAACTGAGAACAATTTCCATTATGCGGCTGATATCAGACTCTTGATAGTGCTCATCTTGCCGAGGACGAAGTACAAACGTTACGTCTGAGCAACTTAAAGAATAATCTTCACTCGGATTCGGTTCATGAGGACGTCCTCCACAAACTTCATCAACTCTAACAATATCTTTGCCCACAATCGGCAAACGGCCATAAAGTTTTAAATCGTAAAGTTCAATATTATCGGAAACCAGATTACTGTTATCAAGACGAATACCGAACAATTCAGCGTCCCCGCCAAGAGTTTCTTTTGCTAACTCTCCAACTTGGACAGCTTCATTGAAATACAAAAAGACAAGAGCTCGAGGCCCTTGAACCCTCAGTATCAATTGCTTTTCCGCTTCTTCCAAAGCAGCAAAAAAATCGGCTTCGACAAAGAGAATATCGCCCGATTTGGCAGTTTCCAAAGCGTTATTGTAAGCAGGACAACCTAATAATAAAACGCTAGCCAGCGCTATCCAACGAGTTGGCATATAAATACCGTTTAAAGTTAAACCTTTTCTGGATAAAACAGTTCCCCAGGTAATTAAGTTTTCGCTATTGCCCATAAGGGAAAGATTTAACTTACAATCATTACTCATATTTATCCCCAAGTTCCTATTCAAGTTCCAACTTTTCTACTGCGAAAGAAGATCTCCGCCTGCTTTGATAGCGATTTTAGATTATACAATAGAGCAAGCTAGGATCTGGAGAGTTATAGTCGAAAACAGTAGATAATATCAGAGAGACGGGATACAAGGCGTGATATTCCCGCAATGAAAGGTTCCTTCATCTATGGCTCTTTGCAAAATGCAAGTCTATAAGTTAGGTATCGATATTATTGCCCACGACCCAGTCGTAATTCTGACTGATGAAAATAAAAACCATAGTCTTCCTATTACTATAGGTGTATTTGAAGCGACAGCCATTGCTTTAGCCATGGAAGGTACAGAAGTTCCCCGTCCCACTTCACACGATCTTATAAAAACTATCATCGAAAATCTTGGCGCTTCCATCAAGGAAGTTATCATTACCAAGGTTGTACGCAGCACTTTTTACGCCAAATTAGTGTTATTGAAAAATGATGAAGAAATTGTTATAGACGCGCGTCCTTCAGACAGTATAGCCATAGCTCTTAGGGCCAACGCTCCCATTTATGCCGAAGAGGATGTATTGCGATCCGAAGGAGTTAAAGGTATCAGCTTTGATGCTCCCAAAGCTGAAGAAGACGTATTTTATGTAGGCGAAGAAGAATCTGAGCGAGATGACAGTGACAGAGACGATGAAACGAAGAACGTCTCAGGTTCCAATGCTGTTCAGGATTTAACTGCCGAAGAAGATACTTTATCTAAATTTATCGATAATTTAGATCCAGACGACTTCGACGGCGACGAGAGAATTTAACCCAGTCCCGCCGAAAAGTTTTTTCTGCCGGAGCGGATCAAGGCGAATTGAAAGAGTTTTTGTCCGTTCATTTTTTTATTAGGTGAGCCAACAATGACTTTAAGCAACCGGAACAATTCATCATCTTCTGGAAGTGACGGCGCCATGCGTCCTTCCAATCAGTCGGCTGCGCCTGTTATTAACAGCGGATTGGCTGTTGGTAGTATGCCCGGCGGCAGACAGCCGAAAAAAAAATCGGCTCCGCCTACTCCAAAAGAGCTTTTGACACTATACGACGAGCTATATAAAAAACTTAGAGCTTATGCCAAAAATACTCCACTAGGCTCTGATGGCGATGAGGAGACATCCAAAGCTCCCGACGATTCTTTCAGTTCAGAAAATTTAAAGAAGCTGCGCGATCTCAGTGCTTCCAAAACAGCAGTTCCGCTTATGCCTTCTGTTACTCCAGCTCCGGAGCAGAATAGTTTAAAAACGGCTCTGATCTCCGCTCAACACGTCAAGCCCGACCCGGAAGCCGAATTGCCCAGCGGAGCCGAATTGCTGAAAAAAGAAGTCAATATTGAAGACATTCTGCGCGGAGTCAGTTCAGAGCGTCAGCTTGACAAAACCCAAGTTATTTTAAATGAAACGGCAGCCCGGCAACGTATTGATCTCAGCGGCAGTGTCGACAGAAATACTTCTTGGGCCAGACAAACCCTTAAACAAGAAGCTTTGCCATATACTCTTCGCAGCGCGGCCAAGAAAAAAGAAGAAGAAGAGGAACAGACCGGCAGCCAAACTTACATCCCTAAAGTAGCGCCGCGCAAAACTTTCTCTAAGCCAGGTACCTTCACACCTCTGGCTTCTACACCTTTGCAAAATCCGAACGCTGCTCCCCAGTTGCAAACAACTTCCAGTAAGCTGATCATGAATCAGCTTAATAAATCACCTTTTCGCGAAGTCAGTCGCAAAGAAGCCAGAGCCCAAGCTCAAGAAGAACGCAAGTCTGTTTTCGCTTCCACTTTTACTCCCAAAGCCGGACAAATTCCCGCGATTTCTTCTATAAACGAGGACGCTGATACATCATCTACTGCTGCCGGGCCTACAACCGCCACTTCCGACGCAGCCAATTCTGCTACCAACACTAGTACTTCTGCAGCCAACGATACTTCTCAGGCGCCCTTATCACAACCGCCCCAATTGGGCAGTAGCATTTCTGCTCCCCGACCCAATCCGCTGCCTCCTCTGGTAGGTAAGCCAATCTTACCTCCGGGCAGCACTCCTTTAATGAATATGCCCGGTGGCCTGAAAACAACTCAAGCCTTCCGCAAACCGGACTCAACCTTTGCTTTAGGCTCCATACCAAAACTAGCTTCAGCTTCTCAAACTAGACCGAATATAACCGAAGAGACTCTGCCCGTCGATTCAAGTGTGCCTATGGCCAAAATTCGCTTAGAGTTAGCTCTCAATTTCGGAGGACGTCCGGCCAACTCGCGAATTCCCATTTACTCTCCTATACTGGACTATCTCTATCAGCCCAGATTAAAAAGACAAATAGGTCGCAGCAGTACTCCAATTAAAATGGCTCTCACTGATATTCCTACTTCTTCGGAGAGCTCATCAAGCAATAAGCTCTCCTCTATGTCTTTTAATCCTTTAGCAGGCAAAACTATGAGAAGCGGTATGCTTAAGCTCAGCCAAGCTTGCGACTACTACACTACCAATGAAGAAGAAGATGTTTCCTTTAATGAATCTGCAGCCAAACGCTTAAAAGGACTGGCCGCGAAATATCCTCTGCACCTTTCACTTTCAGCCAATGATTACGGCAACGAAGCTCTAGCTCTTATCGATATAGGCTGGTCAGGCAGGCGGATTTTGAATACCAAAGCACCTATACGTATGGAAGGTATGCGAACCAAATACATCTCCGCTAGCAATAGACGCTATGGAGCCAGCAATGCCGCCGAACGACCGGCTATTTCCGATTTATTTCAGCAGCTTTGCGCTTCTCTGGTATCTTCGCAAAATGCAGAAGAAAATGGTATTAACGGTGCCATTCTTATGGTTCGCTTAGGCGGCAAAGCTGCTTACGATCATTTAGTACGCACGGCTGAGCTGGGAGAAAAAATAGCCGCTGAGTTAAAAATCGACGATATAAGAACACGCCGTCAAATAGAGTATGGCTCTATGTTCAAAGATATTGGCGAATTGGATATATTCTTTCAACAGGAAGAAGCCGATAAGCAAGCTGAACTTTTTAACTATATTGCTTCGAACGAATATCAGGAGATGCTCCAAGCCAAAGGAGCACGTCGCCTCAGGTGGCCAGAATGGTTATTGCAAACGATTCGTCACCTAGAGCCTGAAGAGTACGATTTCCTTAAAAATCATACCCGCTACAGTGAAGAGATTATCAATTCCGTCCCCAGTCTGAGGGCATTGTGCCCGGTAATTCGTGCCCACCACGAACGTTGGGATGGGCGCGGGGGGCCAGATAGTTTAACCGGAGAGCGCATTCCTCTGGCAGCACGCATAATTGCCGTCTGCGACGCCTTTGACGCTTTAATTCAAAGGCGTCCCGGTAGCAAAACTTATCGCGCTTACGATGCTTGTGAAATTATCAAAGGCGGCTCGGGATCGGCCTTTGATCCACAAGTAGTGGAAGCTCTAATGCGCATTATGGCCAAAGCCAGAGAATTCTGAGATACTGATGAACCTTGCCTACTGAGGAAAAGCTACCGCCCCTATTCTATAAAGTGGGCTTTGGCAGCCTCATATTGACCGCGAGCAGTCGGCTCTTCATCTGGTACGCCAATAGCGATCAAACAATAAGGGACACCCTTGGTACCCAAAACGGAGCATATTCCTTCAATATTTTTCTCTTTGGGATAGACTCCACACCAACAAGTACCATAGCCTAAACCGGCAGCTTCAAGTATAAGATTTTCTGTGCAGGCGCCACAATCTACAACCCAAAAACCATCAGAAATACCACTCTGCACTTGAGGTAAACCGTAAACAACTATGGCTGCCGAAGCGGTGCTCAACATAGAAGCATAGGGCATAACTTGCTGCAAACGACTAAGGGTCTCGCGATTGGTAACAACATAAAATTCCCAGGGACGAGTATTACAGGCGCTAGGAGCCATCATGGCCGCTTCCAAGATTTGCTCAAAATGTTGACGCGGAATTACAGCTCCGGCTTTGTAACGGCGAATACTGCGACGTTTTCTAATAGCTTCAGAAACTTCCATATTGTCCTCCGGTTTCAAAAATAACTTAAACCTCGGTTATAACCGAGCCTTCCGCTTTGCATTTAGCTGAAAATTTGCTAACCTCCTTTAATTTTAGAACGCAGGCAATTTACTTACTGGATTGCGAATAGACAAAATTGAATCTGCTGAACTTGGAGAAAACTGATTTTGCTTTTAGATGCGCACTTCCACCCCCTGAGTTGTCCGCAATATTTCCCTACTTCAAGTGACATTTACACTAATTCCAAAGTAAATATTGAAGGTGTGGGAGCCTCCTCTTGTCCACAGGAATGGGAAGAATTGCGCCAATGGAGTTGCCGCCAAAAACAACCTTTTATTTTGGGCCTTCATCCTTGGCTGGCGGAAGTTTTGGCAGTTGATAATCAAGGTGAAAGTAAATTGCAAAATTATTTAAGATACTTAGATAAGCTGCTCAGTAAAGTTCCTCTTCCCTGTGCCATAGGTGAAATAGGCTTTGATAAAGTACATAATAGACAAGCAAATTTTGCTTGGCAGAAAAAACTTTTCATAGCTCAATGTCAACTAGCTCAAAAATATTCTCTTCCTATAGTCATCCATTGTGTAAAAAGTTACAATCACTTGTTCGATGCCTTATCCGAACTTAACCAACAATTTAAACAACCGTTGCCCAAAGGTTTTATTCACGCTTTTTGGGCAGCCCCGGAATTGGCTGTACGTTTAATAAAATTCAATTTTTATATTTCCTTAAACAGTAAATTAGTCAGCAAAGCGGCCGCCTCGTCAACCTGTGCTGAGCGCGTAAAATTAATGGCCCTAGCTAAAGTTATCCCTTTGCAAAACCTCTTGTTGGAAAGCGATGCCCCTTGGGGAGCTTCCTCTTCAGCCGCCCTTAAGAAACTATGCACTTTTTTAGCTCCCTATTGGTCAGTTAGCGCTACTCAGTTGCAGGAGATATGTCAATATAACCTACATTTATTTTACAATTTGCCGCTTTATCAATTTAAGACCTTTCGATTGTAGTAAGCTCCTCCCACTACCTTTAGGTGATAGATAGTTGACCTCAGCTAATAATCAAATCAGAAAGCCGACAGCCACTCACAATATGGATAGTTCCACCCTATACTCAAAAATATTAGTCCCAATTCTGCTATTTAGTTTACTAGCTGGAGCTTTTTTTATACGTTTTCGTCAATTCCAGGGCTGTGGTTTTTTTCGCGACGAACCGGGAACCAATACTCTCTCCTATCGCTCCGTATATGAATATTTCCGCCCTGAACACGGCGCCAATCCTATAGAAATAAATGGCCTATTTTATTACAAATTTATCCAGCATCCTTGGCAAAAATTTACCGGACGTGTTTTACACGACGAAACCGTTTACGCTTGTCGCCTCAGTTCTCTGGCAGGAGCTTTACTAGGGTTGGCGGCTTTTTTCCAGCTGAGTAAAAATTATACCGATCGTTATACAGCTCTACTAGCTACAAGCTTACTAACTATCAACGGATGCCATCAATTTTATTCCAACTATCTGCGCTATCATATTTTCAGTCTGTTAGCAGCCATATTGCTCACTTGTGCCTTAAGAGCCGTTTTGACTAAAACTAATAGCCGTACTTGGTTTATTTACCACTGTTTGACACTTATCAATATTTACACCAGCTTAAATAACCTTACTCTGCTACCAGCCCATTGGCTAATTATTTATCTAACTATGCGTTCAAATTGCCGAGACAGTAATCCATCGTACTATAACTTGCGTCGAGGTTTAATAACTTCCACCATAATAGCTCTGCTGGCTTTTTTACCTATGCCCTTATGGGATACCCACGCTTTAGGACGAATGAACAGCTATCCGCCTTTAAACTTCAACCTTTATCTCAATATTTATTGTTGCTTAGCCGGTCTAAAAGAATATTTACTTTCCCCGGCTTCTTTACTCACTCTTATATCGCTGGCCGTCTTTTTAATTGTCGGCCTAAAAAAAGCCTGGCAAATCTATAAAGAAAAAAGTGATACACGTTTATTAACAATCGCTGCTTGGCTCATAATACCCTTAGCCCTTCACTGGCTAATTTCCTTAGTTATTCAACCGCTCATAATTACCAGAAACCTAATTTTTGTCATGCCCGCTTTTGCCCTTCTGATAGCTACAGGCATAAAAAGCTTAGCTACTTCACTTAAAGCCCGAATAGTAATTACGGCCATATGGCTGGTTATCATTCCCACCTTGCTCACTCAATGCGGTCACAACGTCTTTTATGAGTGGGACGAACCCCTCAATCCCAAATATTATCATGTTCCCAGGTCTGAATGTTGCCGTTATCCGGGCGATCATATCTTAGGGCAACCTGCTCAAAATCAAAAGTAAATTTCATAATTAAAGTCTTGTGTACATTTCAAACAAAGTAAGGCTCATATCTAGGATTTTTGCTAAAGCGGAAGTATATTGAGCGGTAGTTTTTTTGAACCAATACAAAAGAATGGATGGCGGAGATATTTTACTGTGTTTTTTAAGCAATGGATGCATAATTTTGCTAATCCCGGCATAAAATGGGGCGGTTCTTATGTTTTGCGCCGTATGAATCAAGAGCATATACCCCTTTTTCATTTCGCCAGCCAATTTTTTGAAATTCCCGCCAACGGAACAGTTTTGGATATTGGCTGCGGAGGCGGCCACCATTTATCTATGCTGCGTAAAATGCGCCACAGTGCCCTCATATACGGCATAGATATTTCTCCCTTGAGCGTAAAAGCTTCCATTGAATACAACAAAGAAGCCGTAAACATGGGCCTAGCCAAAATAATTCAGGGTGATGTTTGCGAACTTCCTTTTTCCGACAATTGGTTTGACTTAGCTACAGCTTCAGAAACAGTCTATTTCTGGTCCAACGTCCAAAAAGGCTTCGAAGAAATTTATCGCGTTCTCAAACCGGGAGGTACCGTAGCAATCTATTGCGATAGCTGCGATCCTATTGCCGAGAAAAAACATACCGACTTAATTCCCGGCATGCGTGTCTATACTTCCGAAGAGTTACAAAGTTTTGCCCGAGAAACTAAGTTTATCAATATAAAAGTCAACCTCAGCGAAGACGGCAAAATTTGCTTAACCGCTCAAAAGGAAGGTTCTTTCCGAAAAATTCCCTTCTTTTATATGGGCAATCCTTATAACACTCTGGCTGCCCTTTGGGCTCGCACTTTGGAAGCTCGCCAACCTGTGCCTATTTTGGAGGATCAAAACGCTCTAGATGTAGTCAGCAATATAAATTATGATTTCAGCTATTTTGCCGATCTGGGCATCGATCAGGTAGGCTTGGCCGTGCGCGACTACTTAATCGATCGTATGCTGAAAAATTTCTTGGAAAAGAACCAAGATGTAACTATTATCAACTTAGCTCCCGGCTTAGATACTCGTTTACACCGCATTCCAGAAAATACTTACAAAAAATGGATCGATATCGACGTTCCCTTAAATTTAGATTTACGTCGCGCTTTTTTCAGTAAAGCTGATAAATTGGAAGTAATAGCCAAGAGTATCACCGACTTCAGTTGGATCGATAATATAAGTAAGGCTAACGAGCCCAAAGTTATTATCGCCCAAGATCTTTTTGCCTACATTGAGCTCGATACAATAAAATCCTTTTTAACTAAATTGGCCCATAAATTTTCTTCTATTGATGTAATTTTCGATCTGCCTTCTACTGAAGAGATGAAAGAAAATCATGCTATGACCCTCCCCCCGGTCGTCGTTAAAAAAAAGCCCAATGTCAAAATTTCCAAAAAGGGAAATGTTACCGAAAGCGCCCAACGTCCCCGCATTTTATGGACTTTGCAAAATGTCTTTGCAGTACAGAAATGGTGCAAAGCTATTCGAGTAGTCGAAGAGCGCAACTTATTTGACTACGATAAAAAACGCTGGGGTTGGCGCGGTTTTATTGCTCGCTTGCCCATTAATCGAGCCAAAATGTCTCATAACGTCGTCCAAATCAGATTGAAACGCGAACTTTTAATCGACGAGAAAGATCGCAACATCAAAAAGAGCGGTATTGAAACAGATATTTAAGCTCATTTTCTCCACTATAACGCCCGAGTTGTAAACATACCACTTGGGCGTTAACATGTTTACCAAAGAAAATCAGCCGAAAGCAAACCGGTTCTAAACCACTGATAAGCTTGTTCAGCCAGAACATCACTTTTATTGTAAATTATCGGACATTCAGACGGCAAAGAATGCAAAAAGTGGTGACGATAATTTTTACCACTATATAAATCGAGCCGGTTATCCAAAACAAAGACCACACCGCGATCTTTTTCTGTACGTACCAAACGGCCAAAGCCTTGGCAGAATTTAAGTACAGCCAAAGGGATAGCATATTTGCGAAAAGCCTGATCGCCCATGCTTTTAGAGCGAATCTTAAAAAACGGATTATCCGGTGAAGTAAAAGGCAAACGCAAAATGACCACACAAGAAAGCGCTTCACCAGCTACATCCACTCCCTCCCAAAATGAATCGGTACCAACAAGTACTATTTTTTCGGCCTTTTCCTTGGCTCGTCGCAAACGCTCTATTTGTTCAGCCCTAAGGCCGGAACTCTGCTTTAACAAAATTATGCCCGACCTAGCCAAAGGATGTTGCAATATTTCATATATTTTTTCTACTTCATAGCGTGAAGTAGCCAAAATAAGCATACGCCCCTGCCACAACTTGGCAGTCTTGGCAATAAAGCGTACTGCTTGACTCAAAAAAGCATCGCTACCAGCTTCATCAGATAAACCAGAACGCCCCAAATCACTAGCCACTGCCAACAGCGCTTGATATTCATAATGAAAAGGACTGCTAAAACTCAGTTTTTTCACCGAATTTTGCTCAATTTTATCTACACCGGTTCTAGAACAGAAAAAATCAAAGCTGTTATCAATTTTTAAAGTCGCTGAAGTTGCAATAGCTGTCGGTATCTGTGACCAAAAAGCTGAAGCCAAATAGTCGCTTATATCTATTTTAGCCGCTCTCAATCTTACGCCACCGCGCCATTTTTCCATCCAATGACCCAAAGAATCAGTATCATTGTCTATATCGTGACAAATTTGAAAATTTTGTATAAAGCAATCCAGCTGCTCTAAAGCGGTAGAAATTAATACTCCGGGCTGATTATTGCTTTCCTCAATTTCGGCTCGCTCGGCTATTTCTTTCCAAAGTCCCTCTATTTCTCTAAGCTGAGCGGCGCAATTATTACTGGCACTCTTAATCTTTTCAGCTCCTACAGCCAGGTTGTGTCCCCAATTTCCGGAAAGAGAGAGCCACTGACTGTTTAACATGGCTACCCGAGATTTTCTTTCAAAACATTCCAACCGACTGTAAGCTTCATTAGAATAATAATCTTCCAAAGCTCTAAAATACGGAGCCACACTTTCACGCAAAGCTTGGAAAGCTCCATAATAAAAGCCTTTTAAATCACTTAAAACATGGGTCTCAGCCCCATAAGGCAAATAATTCCCCAAGCGACGCACAGCTTCGGCCAAATTGCTGAACCAACCAGGCGGATAGTGGTTTTTTCCACCTTCGGCAAAAAACGACGCTTTTTTATCACCATTTTCTTTATCATCAATAAGTGCCATTTGCTCAGAAGCTTCTGTAACCATATCTTCGGATTCTTCTGAATTGGAGTGTCTGACAGCCGCAAAACCGGTAAAAAACTCGCTGCTAACCGAGCCGTCGAAGGCATTAGACATTTGCTCAATAGCTACATCTTCAAAGTGATGGGCTTCATCAATAATACAAACGCCAATCTGTGGCACCAACCTATTTAAACTATCCTGACGCAATACAGCACACAATAAAGCATGATTAGCTACACAAATGTCAGCACCGCCTAAAAGAGCCCGTTCTTTATAGAAATAACAACTGTGGAAATAGCGACAACTGCGTTTAGTGCAACTGAGCGATTCGGCACAAATATGCGGCCATAAACTATCATCCCAGGCACATTTTCTTTTGGTAAGACGACGAAAATCAGCCACTAAACCGCGCAGAGACTCTTCTTCTTGCAATTCAGGATGGAATAGAGAGTAATTGTCAGTTTCTATACAATCGCCAATATGTTCCAAAAGCTCAGTATATTGCGGATATTGTCGGCTATTTTGCAACATACGGTAAAAACGCATTAAGCATAAATATCGAGTACGTCCCAAAGCTTGAATGAGACGGAAAGATATACCCAAGCGATCACGTACAAAGGGATAATCCTTATCAAAGATTTGTTGTTGCAAATTAGTGGTATAAGTCGCAATTAAAGTCTGCCCGCCACCATATTTTGTGCGCCAAATAACACTAGGTATTAAATAAGCTAATGTCTTACCTACTCCAGTACCAGCTTGAGCTAAAAGTACCCCACCACTAGCAATAGCTTCGGCAGTCGCTAAAGCCATTTTAACTTGTTCTTGACGCACGCTGTAATTACTACGGGAAGGAATCAGTTCAGTAAAGACTTGTTCTACATCGTGGAGATAAGCTTCAAGATTTGCGTTCTGTTCAGCGGCCATAACTCTGTTCTCCGGTTCATTAACAAAAAAAAAGCCAGTCCAACTATGCAATTGAAACTGGCTTTCTTAGTTCCGGATCAACTGACTTCCGGCTTATGGTAGCTTAAAAAGTCAGCTCATGCGTTTATTACTACATTTCGGAACGGCGACGACGGCGATGGCGAGTGGGCATATCAGCCTCAGGGCGGATATCCTGCCTGGGCTCATCGTAGACAGGTTCACGCATGATAGGTTCGCGACGACGCATAGGAGGAACTTCGTCATACATCGGCTCGCGACGACGCATAGGAGGAACATCATCATATATCGGCTCGCGACGGCGCATAGGAGGAACCTCATCATACATCGGCTCACGACGGCGACTCATAGGACGCTCGTTGAAAGCAGGTTCACGACGGCGAGCGGGCATCATTCTGTTATCATAAAGATCTTCCTGATAACGAGGAGCTACTGAACGCTCGTCGCGTAAAACTCTGGCTGCAGCTCTGTCAGCGCGTTCAGGTTCGCGACGAGAACGCTTGGGAGCTCTCTCTACACGCTCGTAACGCTCAGGGGCGTCCATACGCTCTAAGCGATCTATATGTTCCATACGCTCAGCTCGATCTGTGCGCTCGGGACGCTCGGAGCGTTCTACGCGCTCAGGACGCTCCAAACGCTCGGAATGATCAGCGCGTTCGGAACGGTCGGTACGCTCAACTCGAGCAGGACGAGGGCGACGCTCGGGACGGATATCACCTACATCTACAGGAGAATCAGCTTGAGCTAATTCTTCTTCACTCCAAAGACCTTTGCGGGTGAGGTTAATACGCCCTAAATTATCAATTTCTTCAACCTTAACCTGAACATGATCGCCGACATGAAGCACATCTTCTACGCTGCGAATATGGAAAGGCTTAATCTTGGAAACATGAAGTAAACCTTCACGTCCTGGCAAAATCTCTACAAAAGCACCAAAGTCCATCAAACGAGCCACAGTACCATCATAGACTTCACCAGCCTGTACTTCACGCACCAAATCGTTGATCATCTTGCAAGCCTTGTCGGCAGCTTCACTGTTAGAGGCAGCTACAAAGACTTTACCATCATTTTCAATCTCGACTTTAGCACCAGTTTCGGCAATAATCTTATTGATAACTTTTCCACCCGGCCCAATAACATCTTTAATGCGCTCGGGAGCAACTTGTAAAGTAACAATCTTGGGAGCATAAGGAGAAAGATGATCGCGGTGTTGAGGAATGACCTCATGGATCATTTCCAAAATTTCCAAACGAGCGTCGCGGGCTTGGGCTAAAGCTTTGCCCAAAATATCCATAGTTACGCCCTTCATCTTGATATCCATTTGCAAGGCGGTGACACCACTGGAAGTACCGGTGACTTTAAAGTCCATTTCACCAAAAGCATCTTCCATACCCTGAATATCGGTCAGTACCACATAATTGTCGCCTTTTTTAATTAGGCCCATGGCAATACCAGCCACAGGAGCTTTCAAAGGTACACCAGCATCAAGCAAGGCCAAAGTGCTGCCACAAGTAGAAGCCATAGAGCTAGAGCCGTTGGATTCCAACACATCACTCACCACGCGAATAGCGTAAGGGAACTCGTCAGTGCTAGGCAAAACAGGCAATAAAGCTCTTTCAGCCAAAGCGCCGTGACCGATTTCGCGACGACCGGGGCTGCGCATAGCCTTAGCTTCACCTACGCTGAAAGGCGGGAAATTGTAGTGATGCATATAACGACGGGTAGTTTCGCCGAACACGTTATCGAAGGTCTGAGCTTCGGACAAAGTGCCCAAAGTGCAAGCGGAAAGCACCTGAGTTTGGCCGCGAGTAAAAATACCAGAGCCGTGAGTGCGGGGCATAACGCCAACTTTAGCCCACAAAGGACGAATTTCATTAACCTTACGACCGTCGGGACGAATGCCTTCATCGACTATCATAGTCATAAGCTCATCTTCTTTAATGTGCTTAGAAATGGCAGCATAATCTTTGTCAGCACCAGCAGCGGCACAAATTTCCAAAGCGGCGGTTTTTTCGGCTTCGCCCAAAGCGGCATCAGCTTCGATAGCAGCTTTAAGACCAGTTAAATTGATAGCGTCAAAAGCTACTTCGCGAGCATGCTTCTCAATAACGCGCATAGCTTTGGCGATTTCGTCAAATTGATATTTGCGTACAAGCACTTCCAATTCGGCACTGGGGGTATATACAGGATAATCCCCTTTAGGCTTACCGCAAACGGCAACCAATTCTTCAATAGAAGCAATAATAGTGCGAATAGCCTCATGAGCTACTTCAAAAGCTTGCACTAACAAATCTTCAGGTACTTCCTGACAACCGCACTCAACCATATTGATATTGGCTTTAGTGCCGGCCACTGTCAAATTCAAAGTGCTGCTCTTAAGTTCGGTCTCGGTAGGGTTAATAACAAACTCACCATCGATATAACCAACGCGAACACCAGCAACGGGGCCGTCGAAGGGGATATCGGAAATAGACAAAGCGGCACCGGCGCCACAAAGGGCCAAAACATCGGGATTATTTTCGGTATCTACCGAAGTGCACAGGCCGACAATATGTACATCATTACGGAAACCTTCAGGGAAAAGCGGACGGCAGGGACGATCGATAACACGAGATACTAAAATAGCTCTTTCCGGGGGACGGCTCTCACGCTTAATCCAGCCACCGGGAATCTTACCCGCAGCATACATTCTCTCTTCATAATCTACGGTCAAGGGGAAGAAATCAACTCCCTCTCTGGGCATAGGGCTGGCGCATACAGTAACTAAAACGACGGTTTCACCGCTGCTGACCAATACGGCACCACCGGCTTGCTTGGCAACTTCGCCGGTTTCAAAGCGGATAGTACGACCGCCGACATGGCATTCGACGACATGTTTCTCTTTCTCAACTCGAGAAAGCACGTCTGTCAACTTACTCATATTATGAGACTCTCCTTTGATTCTTCTTTATACATTAAATAATACGATCAATAACTAATGGCTAACAAACAGCAGGCCACGGCCAAGAGTCTTTCCTCAACGCTGTCTCAATTAGTGCGGACAGTCTCCGAACGCCGACTGACAACAGCGATACAAAAATACTTAATCTTTAGCCCCCAAGATTTCATTCACAAGAAGAATAACCCTGCCTAAACAACAAAGTAATAAGAGCAGAAAACTGTTTTTTATTTTTAGCCATAGAGCGACAAAAAAAGCAGCCTCCCCCCAAAAGTGTTCTCGCTTGAGAACCCCGGGGAACAGACTGCCTTCCTGCATTCAAAACAGTGTACAAAAAACGATTAACGACGCAAACCTAAACGCTCGATCAAGGAACGATAACGGTTAATATCAACCTTCTTAAGATAGCCGAGCAAGCGTTTACGACGACCAACCAGCATAAGTAAACCACGACGAGTGTGGTGATCCTTGGGATGAATTTTGCAATGCTCAGTGAGGTGAATGATACGGTTGGTGAAGAGGGCAACCTGAACCTCGGGTGAACCGGTATCATACTCGTGAGTGCTATACTTGCTAACAACTTCTTGTTTGTTTTCCATGTTGAAACTTTCCTCTGACATAAGCTCACTCGAGAGCTATGCTCAATAGTAGTCGCTGTAATCTGAGCTAAAGGACGGAGGTTCGTCCTTAGGCTAAGGTTAAAGCCGAGGGACATTCTATCATATATACGTTCATTTATCAAGACAATAGTTATACGCCTTCAATTGCTTACGCAAACTCGGTAGACATTCATTATGTCCCCATGCTTGAATGTAGGTAATTAGCCTTCTTTGGCTTCTTCTCTGTCTTCAGCTTCGAGTTTTTCCAAGTCATTAGGCTTAGCGCTCCAGGCGAAGATAAAGGGCAAAACAGCTAAGAAAGCACAACCCAAAAGCATCTTAAAGGCAACATCCCAACCGTAGGCATCCAAAATACGCCCCATGCCCCAACCGGAAACGATACTACTTAAGTAGCCAAAAAGACCAGTCATACCGACAGCGGTAGCAGCAGCCTTTTTGGTGGCAAAATCGGTAGCCATAATGGCCACCAATAATTGCGGACCGTAAATAAAGAAACCGGTGACAATAAACATCAGGCTATAAACCCATACGGAAGAATCAACTGGCAATTTCCAAAAGACATAAATACTAACCAAAGAAGCAATGGTGTAGTAGGCACAAACCGGAGCGCGTTTACCTTTGAAGAAATGGTCAGTCATCCAACCGGCTAACAGAGACCCAGCAATACCGGCAATTTCAAAACAAGCCATAGTAATACCGGCGTGACTTAAGGCTACACCACGAGCATCCAGATAGGAAGGCCCCCAAGTGACGAAACCATAGCGCAAAATATAAATAAAGAAATTAGCAAAACATACAGCCCAAATATAGGGGTTATTAAAAACGTGACGGCAAAGGAAACGGAAAAAGTCCTTACCGCTCTGTTTTTCTTCGGCAGTTTTGGTATTATCGACAGCCTCACCGTTATCAGATTGGCCAGCTTTAGTATTTTTTTGCTCTTCTACGGGAACAAAAGGCTTTTCTTTGGTATAGACTTCAGGATCGGGTAATCCCATAGAAGCGGGAGTATCGCGCATACGTTCCAGTAAAAAAAGCGAAGTTAAAGCGGCAATAGCTGCGGGAACACAAAAGACGTAGCGCCAGCCGAAATATTCACCTAAATAGCCGCCCATAACTAATATTAAAGACAAGCCAATTTGGTGAGAGGTATTCCAAATACTCCAGTAAGTACCGCGTTCTTTAGAAGAGAACCAGTGACAAATGACGCGAGAACAGGGCGGCGATCCCATACCTTGGAACCAGCCGTTTAAAACCCAAGCAGCCAACAATACAGCGACAGCACTGCTCATACCAAACATAAAGTTGGCCAAAGCCGACAAGAGCAAACCTACTGCCATAAAGTATCTGGCATTGCAGCGATCTCCCAAAAATCCATTAACGAATTTGGAAACACCATAAACAACATCAGAAATACTGACAATCATACCTATAGCGGCTTTGCTTATTCCCAACGAACTTTCCAACAGAGGAATCGCTATGGAAATATTTTTGCGCACAAAATAAAAAACGCCATAACCTACAAAAGTCGAATAGAGCTGACGAAAACGCCAATAACCGTACTGACTGCGCATTTCTTCTTCAGTTTTATACTGAGGAGCAATAGGTTCGGCAGGCTTAAAAATAGATAGAGCTTTGCTTAGTATAGACATCTCTCTGCTTCTTATAATTTAGTAAAAAATTCTATAGCGGATATTTTTATATTTTGAGCTACGCTTCCCTGCACAAAAAGGCTTTTATTTTAAGCAGACACCCTATTTTGTCTGCTAAATTCCAGAGAAGGCATACGGCGGGCAATATTATTCAGTAATCCTAAAGCGGCCATATTCACTATCAATGACGTTCCCCCATAGCTAACAAAAGGCAAAGGAATACCTACGACAGGCAAAACACCGCTTGTCATACCTATATTACCTACCGCATGAACAAAAAACAGCGTACCAATTCCAAAAGCCAAAAAACTGTCATAAGCGCTTTCTGCCTGACAAGCCAATTGCCAAGCTCGCATAATTAAACAAACTAGCAATAATATTAAACAAAAAGCCCCTACCAATCCCATTTCTTCGCCAATAACAGTGAAAATAAAATCTGTATGATGTTCGGGTACAAAATCCAAACGATTTTGAGTTCCCTCCATCCAGCCCTTACCCCATAATCCACCGGAGCCTATAGCTATTTTTGCCTGAATAATATTCCATCCGTCCCCCATAGGATCAGCCTCAGGATTTAGAAAAACCATAATGCGTTTTCTCTGGTAATCATGCAAAATATACGGCAGTACAGCCAACGCCGAACAGAACAGACAAGCAAACCAGCGCCAATTGTAGCCGGCTACCCACATCATGGCACTGCCTACGCCAGCGAACACAATAGCCGTTCCCAAATCCGGTTGAACTACAATCAACAGAGTGGGAATACCTAAAAGGAAATAAAGCCAGCAAAAATAAGGAAAAGTCAGCTGATTTTTCCCATAACGCCCGTCCTTATCTCCACTTAGATAACGACTCATACACAAAACTAGCAGCAATTTAGCAATTTCAGAAGGCTGAAAACGGCCGATTAAAGGCACATCAATCCAGCGTTTAGCTCCATTAACAGTCACTCCACCGACGATAACAGAAAATAGTAAAATTAAAATAGCTATATAAAGCCAATTTCCACTGCGAAAAAATATTTTTATATCTGTAAAAGTAAAAACCAAAAAGATACCAAGACCGACCAGCAAACTGCCGACCTGACGTACAAACTCAGGACTTATAGCGCCGTGAAACGTGGCGCTGGCAATATTGCTCAATCCAAGAAGTACCAGAATAGAAACACAAATTACCAAAGGCCAATCAAAGTTGCACCAGCTAAAACGCACTCCCAAACCTCGCTAACAGAAATGGCGTCCAAGCTGAGGGCCGCGCTGCTGCTGGTAATGTGAGCCCAAACCGGATCCATAAATTTTTTCGGGCTTCTTTAACAGATACTCAAAAGCCATTTTACAAATAGGCTGAGCATGACGGAATAATACATCCTCATGAACATCAAGCTCCAAAACAGCAGGAGTACCTTTTAAATGTCCATTTTCGCCATACCCGAAGCCAGGATCAAAAAATCCAGCATAATGGGATCGATATTCACCTGAATGAATATCATAAGCGACCATTTCTACAGCCAAATCAGGGGGAACGCGCAAAAATTCCTTAGTAGACAAAATGTAAAATTCGCCGCGTTTTAAAAGAACTTCTCCATTCTTAGCCCTAATAGGCTCGAAGTAATGGCTACCCTTCTGAGGAGTAGTAGTACATAAATCTACGGGCTCACTGCAAGGAATCGCTTTGTAACCGACAATATCTTGTTGCAAATCGATAGTCAGAAGCAACCCGTTGTCGATAAGAGCCTCTTCGCGTTGACCTTCACCATCGTATACCAAACCGGTCTCTTGGTGGAGCATTTCCAACTCAAAGTCCAAAAGATGATTATCTCCGCAGATTAAACGAGCTTGATTGAGTGTATTGCCTTCACAAACTTTTATAGACCAAGAACGCGGAGTGATCATAGCATAAATTTTTCCACAATATCCGGGAGGGATCTTATCAAAACGAGATACACCATCAGCCAAAATACGCGTCCAAACATTCATGCGTCCGGTGGTACTTTTATTATTAGCATAAGCATGAACGGAGTTGGGCAAATTGAAGCGTTCTTCAATTTCCACAACATAAGTGCACCCTTCTTGCAATACCACAGGACAACTCAAATCGAGATTTTCCAAAGCATTATTGAGTAGCAAATCGGAAACAGGTTCTCCCTGACGAGGCAAAAAAGCAGCTTCTACGCGCCAGCCTTTTCTGCCCAAGCGCAAGTCCAAACTAGCCGGCTGGATATTTCCGACCGGAACAGGATTAGAGCAAATAATGCGCTGACTACGTATCAGCTCTTCAATAAGTTGACAAGGTAAAGCCCCACTCTGACGCATTTTCTATGAATCTCCTTTTTCAGTTGTGCAAAAACCGTTTCCGACCGGACATTCGCAAAAGACGGTTACACTATTCTCCCACAGCCAAAGATCGAGAAGCTTACATCGACTCGATATTTTTAGGCCTCACCTACCAAAGAGGCCCGAACAAAAATTTATGCTCGGGCCCTCATTTAAAACCGACAGACAAATACTAAAAATGAAACAAAAACTTATTTCTGTGTGGACTTCTGACGCCAGCGGCAATACTCGAGATCAGTATCGATATACTCGACGGCAGCTTCGATAACAGCTTCAGTCTTTATATCATTGTGGCTGATAATCCCCATAGCAAAGAGAGCAGAAACATCCTGAGTATCCTTATTTTCTTCCACAAAACGCTTATAATCGGCATACATACCTTTTAAAATCTCGCGTTCGGCCTCAGGAGCAGCCTTCATAGCCAAGCCTAACTTATCGGCAGCAGCGTTCAATTTAGCTTCAAATTCATTTTCCATAGTGGGGCCTCCTACACGCATATTGACACTCCGTAGAGTTTCTAAATATTGTCACTGTGATCCTGCGCATACATAACAGATTTAAGATACAGGCCGCCAGGATGAGCAGGAGGAGCACAATAACGCGGATCGGCCCTTTCCAATATTTCCTTAATTTTTTCCGGTTTCCACAATCCAATCCCCACTTTTATAAGCGAGCCGCAAATCATACGCACCATGCGACGCAAAAAAGCATTCGCCTCTATATTTAAAACTATCAAGTTACCAATATTGGCAAAAGGCCCCGGCCCAGTGACACAAGTTTCACTGAGCGTTATTCTATTCATGCGCCTAACGGTAGGATCGCCTTTGGGCACTTGAGAGCCAAATGTAGCAAAATCATGGCTGCCGATAAGATACTGCGCAGCTCGACGCATAAGTTCTAAATCTAATTTTTGCTTAACATAGAGAATGCGATCTCGGAAAAAAGGATCTACCTCGGAGCCATCCTTTATTAAATATTCATATTCTCTCGCTCCAGCCGTAAAGCGAGCATGAAAAGAACCAGTTTCCTTACTTACGCTGAGTACTTTAATCGTATTCGGCAACAGAGAATTCAAAGCGTTAAAAAGAACCTGCTCAGAACGATCGACATCAGTACGGAAAGAAAATACCTGTCCTAAAGCATGAACGCCCGCATCAGTACGTCCAGCCACTCTAATGGAAATAGGCCGAGCAAAAACAAAAAATAACTTTTCTTCTAAAGTATCCTGAATAGTCGGTAACTCTTTGGCATTAGCCTGACTTTGAAAGCCGACAAAAGCCGTACCATCATAGGCAATAGTAACTTTATAAACAATATTTCTGCAATTTTCTTCCATCAAAATACAACTTCCAAGCCTTTAAGCAAGATAAAAAAGGCTATTACCGCAGCTACAGCAGTCACATCATTGACGCCGAAATTAAGCTCACGCAAACGAGTACGCCCTTGCCCTCCCCTATAGCAACGAGCTTCCATAGCCCAAGCCAAATCTTCAGCATGACGAAAAGCACTCACAAACAACGGAATCATAATAGGCATAATCGATCGCAATCTCTGTATAATATTGCCACGATCCAAAGCAGCCCCTCGGGCCAGTTGCACTTTAACTATTGTTTCCGTTTCCTGAGCTAAGGTAGGCACAAACCGTAAAGCTATAGTAGAAACCATAGCCAATTCATGGGCAGGAACTCCCAAGCGGCGCCAAGGCGACAACAATCTTTCCATCCCATCAGTAAGCAATATAGGAGATGTCGTCAAAGACAAAAGAGAAGTAAGCAAAACTAAAAGAACTAAACGCAATCCCATAGCTGTGCCGCGCTCAACTCCCTCACAAGTTATATGCCAACTCCCCCAGGAACAAATAGCTTCTCCCGGCACCAAAAACATATTAAAAATAAGCGAAAAAAAAGCGAACAGCCACACAAAACGTAGCCCACGCAACATAAAACCAGCCTTAAGATCTGCCAAAACTCCCAGTAAAAAAGCGGCTAGACCGGCAATTAAAAGTTCAATCGGACTGTCAAGCAAAAAAATTGCCACCATGGCCAAACCTACTATGCTCAATTTCGTTCTTGGATCCAGTTTATGCAAAAAACTATTTCCCGGCACATATTGTCCTAAAGTCAAATTGCTGAGAATTCTGATATTACACCTCTGATAAAAAAATCGCCCCCCAATTTAAAGCTTAAATTTTAGCCAATTGCTGACTCTTTTCGTAACAAGCCTCAGCCGCTTCATCAATAACGGTTCTAAAAGCTCCCTTTTCTAGAGCGCTCACTGCCGCTGCCGTAGTTCCACCCGGCGTAGTTACTTTATAGCGAAGCTCGTTAAATGATTCTTGGCTCTCTGCCGCCAAATTGGCCGCTCCGCGTACCATACCCAAAGTCAACTTAGCCGCCTGTTGACGAGTTAAGCCTAAACGCACTCCAGCATCAGTTAAAGCTTCCATAAAAAGATACTGATAAGCCGGGCCAGATCCTGAAATAGCAGTACCAACATCGATTAAATGATCATTAGCTACATAAATGGCTTCGCCTATAGAATTTAAAACCTGCTCAGCTTCCCTACGGCCTACTCCATCAAGTCCAACTGGAGCAGTCCAAACCGTGGCGGCCTGAGAAATTTGAGCAGCCAAATTGGGCATAGCCCGTACCACACGCTTATGTTTAAACATCTCTGTAAGTTGAGTGGTAGTTACTCCGGCAACAATACTAATAATCAACTGTTCTTTAGTTAATTTACCACCCAAATATTCGGCAACAGCAGGCACAATATGCGGCTTAACGGCAATAATAATTAATTTGCTGTTGAGAGCAGCTTGAGGAATATCTTCACAAACCTCCACCTGATAAGTTTTCTTTATTTTCTCTGCAGTTGTGGCATTAGCTTCGGCAACAATTAAATCGTCAGCGGCAAAAGTCCCCTTAGACAAAAGCGATTTAACAATCGCTTCGCCCATTTTACCACATCCTACAATACAAGCTTTAAAAGCAAAAATTTCTTCCATATTATAAAAACCTTACCATTTTAAATAGCCAATAAAACTTACTTGCGCCAACCATAAAAAAAGCCCCCCAGGCAAGCGCTTCCGTGTTTAGTGAATATCAGCCGCAAACCTGCTAAAACAAATTAGTAACAAACAAAAAAAAAGAACCCCAGCCTGCACAGAAAATATTTTTCTGCCGCTGGGGTTCTGCATCATATAACTACAAGTCAAACAGCAAGCTATTCACACCCGAAACTTAACAGCTAACTAATAGTTTTGATGGCACTTACCTTGCAGTTCCGTTAAGATACTGAACTTGAGCATCTTAGTAACCACCGAGGTTATTAGAGAAGAAATTGGAGTAATCGTAGGTAGGCATATACATCTGCTGGCCCTGCTGCATTTGCATCATGGCATAAATCATCTGAGCATTTTGGAAATCATTAGCAGTCATCTGAGCGATAGAAGCAGCGGTACTGAGTACTCCGCCACCGGTATAACCGGTCTGAATGCCACCGAAATTACCATAGTTGCCATAAGCGCGATTCATTTGAGCCATAGCATCTTTAAACTCGAACAGACCGGCAGGAACAGCCTGGAACTCGCCACCGTAATTGGCAGCGGAGAAGATAGGCTCACCATTCTGACCCTGGACGCTGAACTCGTTAATATTATCGACAGTAACTGTGGTTCCCTTACCGTCACCCTGCTTGTAAAGGACATTTCCATCCTTGTCTACTACGGTGACATTGTCTCCGGGCTTCACCTGGAGAGTGAAACGATCATTTCCTTCACCGCCGTTGACACTGACCTTATCTTTGCCTCCATCTACGACGTACTTAATCTTATCATCGCCTTCACCGGCATTCAAAATCACACGATCATTGCCTTTACCGCCGGTAGCGATAATTTCGTCATTGCCTTTGCCGCCATTGACTACAATATGGTCATTACCAGAACCGCCATCAACGAGAATGCGATCATTACCCTCGCCGCCATTGACGCGAATGGTATCTTTACCGGAGCCACCATCAGCTACGATAATATCATCGCCCTTACCGCCATTGATACGGATATTGTCTTTGCCGCTACCGCCATTAACACGAATAGCATCGTTGCCGCTACCACCATCGACGCGGACTCTATCATTACCCTTGCCACCATTGACGAGCACTTGGTCGTTGCCGCTACCGCCACTAACGCGGATATTATCTTTACCGGTACCGCCATTTACATTGATACGATCATTGCCGCCACCACCGTAAGCGCGGAGAGTATCATTACCACGACCGCCGTTCATATTGATGATATCACTCTTACTGCCGCCAATACGAGTAGCAGTATCACCAAAAAGGCCACCGTTGAAATTCAGAATTTTGCCACCTACTTCAAGACCGCCTTGCAGTACAAAGGGACTGAGTTGCCCGGCTAAACCGCCCATATAGCAACCACCATTGCCAGCAGCAATATTATTAAGAGCCTCATTATTAGAGCCTACGCTACCACCGATTTTAGAGCCAATCATAGCACCGAGGCCAGCGCCAATAGGACCGCCCAAAGCAGCTCCAACCACACCGCCGGCTACACCGCCACCGATCTTACCGCCATTTTCAGTAGAGAGAACTTTTTCAGCACCTTTAGCAGCCGCTACACCAGCACCGGCACCTACGACAGCACCAATCGGGCCGCCTACACAAAAACCGGCCACACCACCGATAATACCACCGGCTATTTTACCAAATAACGATTTTTTATCTTGCTGTTCTTGAGCTTTTTGCTGCTGAGTAGCAATCGTTTGAGCGATAGAAGCTGATGTACTTAAAACTCCCATGATATACCTCCGATTTTCGGTTCCATTATATTAGCTGAACCAAAATTTTATTTTATTTTTACCTACCCCATTTATCACACACTTTGAGGAGAAGTAAAGACAATTCAACAGAAAAAAGATATTAATTTTATCCACTGCTCCAGGGAATCGTTACAAAAAAAATACGACTTCCCATCGCAGCTATACCGACAGGGAGTCGTCTCTTAAGTGAACTTTTTATTTATGGCAAAACCCCAAGCTACTTGGCAGCGATACCACCCATGAAGGAAGTCATACCTTTGAAATATTGAGCACTATTAGTATTAAAAGCCTGCATCAAACCATCGGTACCACCGCAAAGAGCAGCTACACCACCCAAAGCACCGCCGTAAGCACCAAGATAACTGCCCATCATCTTCTGAGCCAATCCCATAATCTGAGCCTGAGTCTCGGGACTATTCATGTTCTTTATATAATCCTGAGTGCTCAAACCGGTCAGGTTCTTAGATGAAGTACCCAAAGAAGTAGAGAAGTCGTAACCGTTATTGCTGTAGTTGTAGAGACCGTTGGTGCCGATACCGGTCAAAGCGCTATTGCCCATACCGAAACCGCCGAGACCCAAACCGGAACTGGTCATACCTCCAAGGCCACCCATCATGGAAGGATACATCATGTAGGGGGGCATCATATAACCATACTGAGCGAGAGCATTCTGCTGTTCGTTCTTTTCGCCAATTTTACCACCGATTAAGGTACCGATAGCACCGCCAGCCAAAGTGCCGACAGGACCAAAAGCACTACCTACCAAACCGCCTACAACAGCGCCACCAACGTGACCGCCTTTTTCACTAGAGAAGACAGCCTCAGCGCCTTTGGCTGTAGCAACACCGGCACCGGCACCGATTACGGCACCAATAGGACCACCTACACAGAAACCAGCGACTCCACCAAGAAGTCCACCGGCGATTTTACCGAGCAAAGATTTTTTCTCTTGCTGCTCTTGAGCTTGCTGAATGTGATTAGATTGCAACTGATACATAGAATTAGCAACAGATAAAGCTCCCATAACAAACCTCCAATTTTCGGTCTCATTATACAAACTATAACCGAAATTTTATTCTGTTTTTATCTAAACTCTTTATCACACGTTTTAAACGAAAGTAAAGCTTTTTTATGTTTTATTTTTCTCCCATTTTTTATAGTCATTAGCTCACCAGCCTATTCAAATTCCATAGACAGTTTTTTTTAAAATCACATTTTCATTTTTTAGATCTAAAGAAAAAAAAATAAATGCGGCCCATTTTCTAAGTAAAAAAGAAAAATGCGCCCAACCCCAAAAGGCAGAACGCACTCTATACTACAAAAAAATTATATAATTCTAAAGACTAGAAACCCAAACCGCCATTCATATACTGGGCAGCATAAGTGCTCTGGTAGTAGTTGGCCATGTTGGCACCAGCTTGCTGATACTGAGTCATCATTTGCTGAGTAAGTTGCTGAGTTCTCTTCTGCTCAGAGTGATTGCCAATGGCACGACCGAGCAAACCACCGATAGCGCCACCGATCTTGGCACCGATCAAAGTTCCGGCCGGCCCAAAGATGGTACCGATAGCAGCTCCGGCTACACCGCCGACTACACCACCGCCAATAGTTCCACCCAACTGGCTAGAGAAAGTTTTCTGTACGCCAGTACCAGCAGCAGCACCCACACCAGCACCGACCACAGCGCCGACGGGACCGCCCACGCAGAAACCACCGACAGCGCCGACTATTCCACCCAAAATTTTACCAGCAGTGGTGCTAGTCTTGGGCTGCTCTACAGGAGCAGCACCGAACTGACCGTAAAGATTATTAGTATAATTCAAAGTGCTCGCTAAACTCATTATACTCCTCCATTTTTCAGCTCATATACGAAACCGAAAACATTATATAATTAGGCACTGTTTTTATAACGCACAATTAAGTAAAAGTTAAGTGCTTTTCAAAAAAAAACAAATAAAAAAGTCTCGGCGACATCTATAAAGCGGCCACACGAGACTTAAGACTAACCGTTCAGTCAATATCCAAAATTATGAATTACCCAACACTGAACCCATATTTTGAAGATATTGCGAGCTCTGAGTAGTATACATTTGCATTAAACCGTCAGTGCCACCATAAAGAGAAGTAATTCCACTTAAGCTCGAGCCATAGCTATTTAAGTATGAACTCATCATCTGCGCGGACAGTTGCATAATTTCAGCCTGTGAGGAACTGCTGCCAGTTAAACTATTGATATAACCGCTGGTATCTGTGTTTCCGTAAGACAAAAGGTTGGAAATACTGCCAGAGCTACTACTAAAATTATAAAGTCCACCGGAAGTAATGCCGGTCAAAGCACTGCTGTAATCAGACGAAAGGCCCAGCCCCGAACTTGTAACGGAGTTGCCATTAGAATAAATAGGCAAATAGGGTGTGCTGGCCAAAGCGCTCTCTTGAGAATTTTTCTCACCGATCTTGTTACCAATCAGACCACCGATAGCTCCACCGACCATAGTACCCACAGGTCCCAAAGCGCTACCCACCAAGCCGCCGATAGCTGCACCACCAAGGGTACCGCCTGTTTCACTGGAGAAAACTTTATTAGTGGCACTACCCGCAGCCACACCTACTCCGGCTCCGATAACGGCCCCTACAGGACCACCTACACAGAAACCACCTACTGCTCCAGCAATACCACCAGCAATTTTGCTTAACAGAGATTTTCTATTTTGACTACTCTGGGCATCACTTATCTGAGAATTGTAATTATTGGCATAATCAGTTAGCGTATCCATATTATACCTCCATATTTTCGACCCCCAAGGGGCGAAAAATCCGCTTTTGTTTACGCTTATATTATCCAACTCGATATATACCAAGTTAATCCCTAAAACTAAGGGTTAGTTAAAGATGGGCTAAAAGGTTTACAAAAGAGCCTGACAGCGAAGCTTTTCAATAAATTTCGCCGCTTCTAAAACAGATATAGGGTGTTCTTGCCTATCTAAGCCGCGCTGCAAATAAGCACAGATCTTACAAATATCCGGGCTTTCTAATTTGGCTTTACTTAAAGAATCTTCAGAATAAAGCACTTCAGCTAACGAGCCATCAGCCAACACTCTACCTCCGCCCATAGCAATCAAACGATCACAAACTTGAGCTAATTCAAAAAAACGATGCGAAACTATTATTAAAGTAGTACCAATTGATTTTAAATTATTTAAAAGATTTAAAATTTCCCTGGCGCCTTTAGGATCAAGACCTGCAGTAGGTTCATCCAAAACCAAACAATGAGGACGCATAGCCAACACACCGGCCAAAGCAGCACGACGCTTTTCTCCTCCGGAAAGAGCAAAAGGTGAGACGTTATGATAATCGATATGACCTAAACCGACTAAATTTATAGCTTCCTCTGTCCGCTCTTCTACTTCTTTTGCAGACAACCCCATATTCTTGGGACCAAAAGCTACATCTGCAAAAACGCTTTCTTCAAACAGTTGCTGTTCCGGAAACTGGAATAACATACCCACGGAAAAACGAACTGAAGCCAACTCCTCGCCGTCGGTTTTAGCATTTAAAACTATTCCATTAACCGTAACTTTGCCGCCGTCACTTATAAGAAGACCGTTAAAGTGCTGAATTAAAGTTGATTTTCCGCTTCCGGTAGCCCCGACTATTCCAATCGCCTCCCCCCGATTTATTGACAAAGAGACACCGGTCAAAGCTTTTTTGGCAAAAGGGGTGCCGGCCATATAAGTAAAGGAAACGTCTTCAAGCTTAATGATCGGTGATTCCATAGGTTTCGATTCTAAATTCCGGCCAAAGCCCGTTTTTTACGCTGGCGCTGATATTCTTCAATAATACCTTCATAAACTATCCAAGTAGTATCAGCCGTACGCCGCCAAGAAAGATGCTGAGCCCGTTCTAAACCGCGAGTACGCATTTGCATGCGCAAATTTTCATCATTCATAACCATATGAATAGACTTGCTGATTTCTTCAGGCTTGTTAGGATCAAAGGTTATCGCAGCATTACCGGCCACTTCTGGCAAACTGGCAGTATTAGAACAAACGACTGGTGTTCCCACAGCCATCGCCTCCAAAATAGGCAAGCCGAAACCTTCCACCAAAGATGGAAAGGCCATCAAACTGGCCGCAGCGTAAAGCATAGGCAACTCTTCCCTGTCAACATATCCTAACCAATATATCTGTTGTTGAGGATATTTAGTAGAGAAGTAATCGCGTTCTTCCTCTGAATACGGGCCAGCAAAAACAAACGGCCAATTGCAACGCGGAGCAGTCGCTTGCAACAGAGCCTCCACATTTTTATTGCCCATAAGAGCACCTACATGCAAAATAAAGCGAGGCGGCAACTTCCTTTGCAATCGATATTCATCTACCTGACTTACATAAGGAAGCACATACCTATCTGAAATGCCCAACAGAATTGTTTTAGTGATGGGCAACTTGCCCTTTACACAATAGTGTAAAGAGTGTTCTGTAAATTGTGAGTCGGTCAGAATAGCATCACAGTGGGTATAATTTTGGACATAATCACGATAGATAAATTTTAGCAAATTCATCTTGATAAAATTACAGTCGAAAAACAAATCACTGTGAGTTACCGACATTAAATTATGTACAGTTAATACCCTGGGTACACCTATATCGCTCCAAGGAAAACCAAAGCGCAAATCTTGAGGGTCGGTAAAATGGAGCAAATCTGCCTTCCTGGCAATTTCGGCATAGACAGCCTGGTTATCTAATCCGTCACGTTTAAAACCGAAGTATTTAAAAATAGGCAAACTACTACCCTTAGGTACTCTGACTATTTCGCAAGAATTGAGAATACCCTGATCTAGACTGATGGGTTCCTCCGGCCAAGCCATAAGAAGCACCTCACGACGACGCTTCAAATACTGCTCCAGCAACTCTCTAATATAAGTGCCTGTGCCTCTATATTTAGTTCCCACTTGTAGTGGTCTTACATCTAACGCAATGCGCATACAATTTTAACCTTTACCCAAAAACAAAAGACGCAAAATAAATTATAAAAGACCAAATTATCTATAAAAAGTGCGACTATGTTTTTCTGCGCTGCAATTTATACTCCTAGCAAAAAAAGCGTCACTCCAATAACCCCCTTTATTCGATACGCTACTATTTTTTCAATCGATCAGCTATATTCAATCGATCGGCAATATTTTCTGCAGTTTCTTTCCAAGAAAAACTCATAGGTAAGTTATATCCCAAATCATTCAGAGAGTTGATCAATTTAACCAGCGGCGGCATTTCTAAAGAAAGTTCCTCAATAATTTCACGTGCCTTAAAAAGTTCTTCGGGAGTTCCATTAAAAAACAAAGAACCGTTTTTGATAGCTATAACTCGCTGACTGCAAAGAACTTCTTCCATATGGTGGGTAATATAAATAACGGCCATTCCTAAAGAATTGCGCAAAATATCGATAGCTTCAAGTACACTGCGCCTACCTGCAGGATCGAGCATAGCTGTGGGCTCATCCATAATAATATAATGCGGGTGCATAACTAAAACACTAGCAATAGCCACCCTTTGCGTCTGACCACCAGAAAGATAATGGGGTTCAGCGTTGCGCACTTTTTCCAAGTTTAAAATATTTAAAGCCCAGTCTATGCGTTCTTTAATTTCCGCTGCAGGTATACCCAAATTTTCCGGTCCAAAAGCTAATTCGTCCTCAATGGTAGAGGCAACAAGTTGACGAGTAGGATCCTGAAATACCATACCGACTAAGCGGCGCACCTCATAAACTTCCGCTTCACTAGTCGTAGAAAAACCATCTACACTAACCGAACCAGAAGAAGGCACAACAAGTCCATTGATAAGCTTGCCCAAAGTAGTTTTACCGGAACCATTTGCTCCAAGAAGACATACAAATTCTCCCGGATTTATTGTAAGACTGACGCCTTTAATGATTTGCTCATCAAGTCCGGACGAGGACAAATTATTTTCATTGCTGCCAACATTTTTTACCTTTGGGTAAGAAAAATGGACATTATTCAGTTCTATCATAGTGTCGTTTATTTTTCCTGAATTTAAGGATAAAAAAAACGCCCCAACTCTGCAGCAGAGAAGGGGCTTCTGTGTCAGCTGAAAATTAGCGAACCAACTCGATAACGGCCATGGGAGCGCCGTCACCTTTGCGGAAACCGTTGTGAATCACGCGAGTGTAACCGCCACACTTGTTCTCACCATGTCTGTCGGAGAAACGCACAGCCAAGTTTTCAAAAAGATCCTGAGCAACAGCACGATCGCTGATCTGACGGAAAACACGACGCTTATAAGCCAAAGCCTCACTGGCATCACTGGCATTCTTAGCTTTGCGAGCCCAAGAGATGAGCTCATCGGTAAAGCGAGCAACTTCTCTGGCACGAGTGATCGTAGTGGTGATCTGCTCATGTCTCAACAAAGAAGTGGCCAAGTTTCTAAGCATAGCAAAACGGTGACCAGTCTGACGTCCTAAAGTCCGACTGCGAACTTTATGCCTCATTGGAATATACTCCTAAATACCAAACAAAAAATTCTTAATAATCAGATTCACTGAGCTTAATTTAAGCCGGAGAATCACGAACTCTTAATTGAGCCCTTCGGGAGTGCTCGGACGCAGCGACAAGCCACGCTCACTAAGCTTACCCTCAATTTCATCCAGAGACTTCTGTCCGAAGTTTTTCAACTTCATAAGCTGAGTCTCACTGTAATTGAGAAGATCGCTCAGATAAATAATGCCGGCTCTCTTAAGGCAATTGAGAGAACGAACGGACAGTTCAAGATCTTCGATGCAAGTGCCATCTTTTCCGGCAGGAGACTGTTCTTGCTCTACGACGCCCTCAGCTTGAGCCTGCAAGCGCGTAAAGAGATCGAGCCTCTCCTGCAACATAACAGCAGCATTGGCCACAGCTTCACAAGGCTTAATACTACCATCAGTCTCAACATCTAAGACTAACCGATCATAATCGGTTCTCTGTCCGACACGAGTATCCTGAACTTCATAATTGACTCTAACTACAGGACTGAAGATGGAGTCAATAGGAATAGTACCTATACTCTGCTGTTCCTGACGGAATTGCTTCTCGGCGGGAACATAACCGGTGCCTAAAGACGCAGACATATCCATAACCAAACGCGATTTCTCGTCGGTCAATGTAGCTATCTTGAGCTCAGGATTGAGAATTTCTACTTCCGGATCGACTACAATGTCGGCGGCAGTAACTTCGCCCACACCCGAAGCCTCGATACGAAGAGCTTTTTCTTCTCCGCCTATTATACGTAAACGAAGTTTCTTGAGGTTGAGAATAATCTCAGTAGTATCTTCTTTTACACCGGGAATTGTAGAGAACTCGTGAAGCACCCCTTCGATGTGAATATGAGTGACAGCAGCACCCATCAGCGAAGAAAGCAAGACGCGGCGGAGAGAGTTCCCCAACGTGATACCATAACCACGTTCTAAGGGTTCCACAATAAAGCGGTTCTCACCAATCTGGCGAACTTCCGCTCTAGGATTGCGCTCATCTACGGCATCCATCATGTTTGTGTCCAGCATCAATACACCTCGAATCAAGCTGCTCTATTCTGTAGTACGTGAACGTACCCCCACCTATATAACAAAGGAGGGAGCTTCCTGCTTCCGCGAGACCAGCACTATAGCTCCGAGGAGCTATAACAACTTACACTCTCTCCACAGGCGTAGATTCCCGTGCGACCCACGGTATTATCACGAAGCAACCTTGCCACGCCCACTTTAGTCCCCTACTCAAGAAGTGGATGACTCACAGCGGGACTAGGTCAAAGAGTGCCTTTCCCCAGCTAAGCCGCCAGAGAAAATGCACCCTCGAAGCGATTGCTACTAACCCATACGGTTGTAGAACTCGACGATAACGTTCTCTTTGATTTCGAAGGGAACATCGGCTCTGGTAGGCAAAGCAACAACTTTACCGAGAGCTTTGGCGCCATCTAATTCCAACCAAGCGGGTACCTTACGAACTCGAGCAGAAGCGATAGACTGCTGGTTAAATTCCTTGTTGGCAATCTTTTCACGAAGTTCGATAACCATTCCGGGTTTTACTAAGAATGAGGGGATATCCACCTTGCGACCATTTACGGTAATGTTGCCGTGAGCAACCAACTGACGGGCAGCAGGGCGAGAAGTGGTAAATCCAAGGCGATAGACGACACTGTCAAGGCGGCGTTCCAAGATGCACAAGAAATTATCACCAGTGATACCTTCTTGCCTGGAAGCCTTGGAGAAATAGTTTCTGAATACGCGCTCGGTCACGCCATAAATACGACGCAACTTCTGCTTTTCACGCAACTGGATGCTGAACCCAGTAGCGCGACGACGAACGTTAGAACCATGCTGTCCCGGAGGGAAAGGGCGACGTTCAAACGCGCAATGAGGAGTAAGGCATCTCTCCCCTTTTAAGAACAGCTTAGTCTGTTCACGCCGGCACAACTTACAAACCGGCCCGGTATACCTGGACACGAATATTTCCTCCAAAAATAGGAGCGACTATAAAACCCTTGCGTTTATAATCGCACAATCTTCTATGAAAAATACTATACTCTGCGACGTTTCGGGGGACGGCAACCATTATGCGGGATGGGAGTAACATCGCGCATAAGGGTGATCTCTAAACCGGCGGACTGAAGAGCACGAATAGCAGCTTCACGACCCTGACCGGGACCCTTCACATGAACCTTAATGGAACGCATACCATGCTCGATAGCAATCTGAGCGGCTTTATCGGCAGCAACGCTGGCGGCGAAAGGAGTACTCTTACGAGAGCCCTTAAAACCGTGAGCGCCGGCAGTAGACCAAGACAATGCGTTTCCGGCTGGATCGGTGATGGTGACGATGGTGTTATTGAACGTGGACTGGATGTGGGCGATACCACTGGGCACGTTCTTCAGAACTTTTCTACCGCGACCACGAACGCGGCTCTGTTTTTTAGCCATGTTCTAATACCCTACGCTTTCTTGCTGCGACCAACGGTGCGCTTAGGCCCTTTACGGGTGCGAGCATTAGTCTTAGTACGCTGACCGCGTACAGGCAGACTACGACGATGACGGACACCGCGATAGCAACCGATATCCATGAGTCGTTTAATATTCTGGGTAATCTCGCGGCGAAGGTCACCCTCCACCTTGTGTTTATGTTCGATAATTTCACGAAGACGAGTAACTACTTCTTCGGAGACGTCACGAACGCGCATAAGCGGGTCGATACCCACTTCTTCAATAATTTGACTGGCTGTGGTGCGTCCTATACCAAAAATATATGTAAGAGCAATTCCGATACCCTTATCTCTTGGCAAATCGACGCCGGCGATTCTGGCCACGAATCGATTCCTCCTATCCCTGGACCTGCTTGTGTTTAGGGTTGGTGCAGATTATCCTAACCCGTCCTTTGCGCGTAATAACGCGGCATTTCTCACAACGTACGCGCACAGAAGGCTTTACCTTCATAACTCGTTCCTCCAGATATCTCATTGGTGAGGCCACTAAGAAGAACTACTAACCTAGCAAGCCGACCTTAAGATTATCAATACTGATCTTGCGATCATTAGTTAAAAATATAAACCCTTAAAAAACAACGTCGCATCCTTCCCGCCTGAAACGGAGGCATACCCTAGCAGCCTTAGACTCCTAGCTACAGAGCCATTATAAAAAGGGTCGGAACAATGCTTTGGTATTTTACTACAAGAGTTCAGACTAGTCAATACCATCAGTTAAGATCTTAGCGTCTCCAGAAGTAATAGCCACCGTATGTTCAAAATGAGCCGAGGGCTTACGATCTCCGGTAACATAAGTCCAACCATCATCCAACTGGAAGACTTTATAAGTACCCAAGTTGATCATAGGCTCAATGGCTATAACCATCCCCTCTTTTAACTGCGGCCCTTTAAGACGAGTATCGTAGTTAGGTACTTGCGGCGGCTCATGCATCTGGCGACCTACTCCATGGCCGACTAAAATACGAACAACACCGAAACCGTTCTTTTCAGCATGTTGTTGTACAGCAACACCTATATCACGAATAAAATTACCGGGTCTAGCCTGAGCGATTCCCAAGTAGAGACACTCTTTAGTGACATCAACCAAGCGCCGAATGTCTGCAGAAACTTCTCCCACAATATGGGTTCTAGCAGAGTCGGACACCCAACCTTTCAAAGTAACGCCACAATCAATAGAGACAATATCGCCCTCTCTAATAACTCTAGGACCGGGTATACCGTGAACAACCTCATCATTAACAGAAATGCAGCAAGTACCAGGGAAGCCTCCGTATCCAAGAAAAGTGGGTACTCCCCCATGGCTGCGAATAAAATCCTCGGCCAACTTATCCAACTCTTTGGTGGTAATACCGGGCTTACAATTAGCAGCTAACATATCGTGGCAAGCGCTTAAAACGTTGCCAGAAGCTTTCATAAGCTCGATTTCATGCGGAGTTTTTATTTTTACTTTTTCATAAATACGCATATTCAGACTCCCTAAAGTTGCTCACCGCCCCCAAAGAGAGCTGCGGCAAGCAACCGGTAACAAAAAAAAGAGAGATAAACAGACTAAATTCCTTTAGCTTCAACCATAGCAGTAAATTGTTTTTCCGTATCGGCCCTGCCACGGCTTCCATCCAAAGTGACCAATAAGCCCTTATTAGAATAATAATCAATTAAAGGAGCGGTAGAATCACGATAAACTTTCAAACGAGAAGCAATAACATCTTCATGATCATCAGCTCTGTGCACCAACTCATGATGGCAAAGATCGCAAACGTTATCTTCCTTAGGAGGACGGTTTTTAATATTGTAAACGGCATTGCAAGACGGACAAACGCGACGAGTAACTAAGCGATCTACTAAAACGCTATCAGGAACATTGAAAGCAATTACAGCATCCAAAGGCTTACCTGCTTTTTCCAAGCGCTCTTGCAAAGCTTCGGCTTGAGCCACAGTGCGGGGGAAACCGTCAAAAATAAAGCCCTTATCACAATCTGGCTTCTGTAAACGATCAAAAACGATATCCAACACGAGTTCATCGGGGACTAACTCGCCCTTATCAATATAAGAAGCGATTTTTTTACCAAACTCACTCTGAGAGGCACGATGTTCGCGGAAAATATCTCCGGTAGAAATATGGGTAACTCCATACTTGGAAATAATGTAGCTGGAAAGAGTGCCTTTGCCACAGCCGGGAGGGCCTACTAAAACGCAGCGCATAACAAAACTTCTCCTTAAAAAAAATAACCCGCCTGACCTTCTAGATCGAGCGGGTTTTTTACTTCAAAAGCTCAAAAGCTTTTCGGCCTATTTCATGAACCCTTGATATTTACGCATAGTCAAACGGGCTTGAATCTGCTGCATAGCATCTAAAGCCACACCTACGATAATGAGCAAAGAAGTAGAACCTAAGAAGAAAGTATTTACCTTAGTCAGCTGCATAATGTAGGTAGGAGCCACAGCCAACAATGCCAAGAAAATCGCTGAAATGAAAGTAGTCCTGGAGAAAACTTTCTCAAGATACTCAGCAGTAGGACGACCGGGACGAATACCAGGTACGAAACCGCCAGATTTTTTCAAGTTATCAGCAACATCGTTGACATTGAAAGTAATGGCCGAATAGAAGTAAGTAAAGAATATAACCAAAGCCGCATAGCAAAGATTGTAGAAAATGCCGCGAGGAGCAAAAATAGTCTCGATATTGGCAACCAAAGCGGATACTCCAGGGTGACTACCCCACAGCAAGCCCATAATCTGAGCCACAGTATTAGGCATATACATAATAGAGATAGCAAAAATGATGGAAATTACGCCAGCGTTATTCACGCGGATAGGCAAATAACTAGAGTGACCGCCATACATTTTAGTGCCGACTTGACGTCTGGGATACTGAATAGGAATCTTACGAACTCCCATGTGGATATAGACAATGCCAGCCACCAGAGCGATCAAAATCAAGAAGAAAATGACCAAGGAAATATAGTAAGCAGCGCCCTGAACGTTGGCAACTCTTAAACTATCCATCAAGTAGTTGGGGAAACGTAATACGATACCGCCAAAGATAATCATGGAGACGCCATTGCCTATGCCCTTGTCGGTCATAAGCTCACCCAGCCACATCAAAAACATCGTGCCGGTAACGAGAGCAATAACTACCATAGCGTAGAAACCGAAGCCGGTCATGGTAAAGACTCCGCCTCCACCACCACTATAGCGAGCCAAAGCCACAGTCATGAACAGAGCCTGCAAAACGGCCAACCCCAGAGTAAGCTGTCTGGTATAGAGACCGATCTGTTTGCGCCCTTGTTCTCCTCCTTCTTTTTGCAAATCTTTGAGCTGAGGCAAAACTACAGTCAAAAGTTGCATAATAATGGAGGCGTTAATATATGGGGTAATACCCATAGCAGCGACAGAGAAGTTATTTAACGCACCACCGGTGAACATACCCAAGAAGCGGAACAGTTCACCTTTGTTCAGCAGTGCGTTCCACACGTCTTTGTTTACGCCGGGCATACCGATATGTACAGTCAGAACAAAGATAGCCAGCCCGATAAATACCCAAGCCACACGGCTGCGGAGATCGTCCGACTTTAACGCATCTGCAAAAGAACTGGCCACTTCTAGATTTCCTCTACCGTTCCGCCTACTTTAGTGATAGCTTCTTTAGAAGAAGCGGTGAAAGCATGAAGCTGGACGGTGAGCTTCTTGGTGAGGCTGCCGTTGCCCAAAACTTTGATAGGATTATTGAGATTCTTAACCAAACCAACGCTGAGCAAGGCCAAAGGATCTACGGTGTCACCATCATTGAAGCGCTCTAAGCTGCCGACGGAAATCTCAGTGAAGATAACGCGGAAAGGATTTTTGAAACCGCGGAACTTAGGAAGTCTGCGGTACCAAGGAGTCTGACCACCTTCGAAGCCGGGGGCCTTCAAACCGCCAGAACGAGACCCCTGACCATTGGAACCACGACCAGCTGTTTTTACACTGCCACAACCGTGACCGCGGGCAACGCGCTTGCGAGAACGACGAGCGCCGGATTTGGGAGCGATGCTGTTAGAACGCATATTATTCATTGTTTCCTCCGTATGCTTCTCCCGAAACCAAACAAAGCTCAAAAGCTCCGGGAGAAGTCATAACTTTCATTTCATCATAGTATGAAAATTGCCCATTTTGAGAATGAGCAACTTTACGGTGTCGCAAAATCAATTCGAGCGACCCTAAGGACGCCCGATTAAATTTTACTCGGCTTGAGCCTCTTCTGTATTTTGTACGCGATGGGCACTCTGCTCTAACTCAGCAGCAGCTTTCTTACCGACCAACTCGACAACTTCTTTACCACGGTTGCGAGCAACCTGATTAGCGTTGAAGAGAGAAGCTAATCCTTTAATGGTAGAATAAACGATATTAATCTTATTGGTAGAACCAATCGACTTAGTAACAATGTTGTCAATACCAGCGCACTCTACTACGGCGCGGACGGCGGAACCGGCAATAACACCGGTACCGGGAGCGGCAGGACGAAGTACTACGTTAGCGGCTCCATAGAAAGAATTGACGGGGTGAGGAATGGTAGTTCCCATCAAAGGCACACGGATAAGGTTCTTGCGAGCCTCTTCATTACCTTTACGAATCGCGTCAGTGTTGTCACTGGCTTTACCAATGCCAACGCCTACGACGCCCTGACCATCGCCAACTACTACCAACGCGGCGAAACCGAAGCGCTTACCGCCCTTCACAACCTTCGACACACGTTTGACTTGTACAACAACTTCTTTACTGAGGTCGAGCCCAGCGGGATCGATGCGGTTCCTCATATTTTCCTCCTGATGTAGGCAACGCGCCTATGGAAAAGTCTCTTCAGTTGAGCTTAGAACTCTAAGCCCTGCTCGCGAGCACCTTCTGCCAAGGCCGCCACACGTCCATGGAACTGGTAGCCGCCACGATCGAAGACGACACTATTGATTCCCTTTTCCTGAGCTCTCTGGGCGCAAAGCATACCTACGCGCTTAGCCATCTCAGTGGGGGATACTTTCTCGTCGCGCAGCGTCTTATCTAAAGAGCTGGCGGATACGAGGGTGTGACCAGCTTGGTCATCAATTACTTGAGCGTAAACGTGCTTGCTGGAGCGGAAAACTGCCAAGCGGGGATACTCAGCTGTACCGCTGACATTCTTGCGAATACGAGCATGGCGACGCTGGCGCAAGACGTTACGAGAAACATTATTACTCATAGCTTATTTACCAGTCTTTCCGGCCTTACCAGCCTTGCGAATCACAACTTCGTCTACGTAACGAATACCTTTACCCTTGTAGGGTTCGGGACTTCTAAATTCACGAATATTAGCAGCTACTTGTCCGACTTGCTGTTTATCGGCACCCATAACGTGAATGCGGTTCAGCTTAGTACGAGCATCGGACTCGACGTCAAATTCGATACCTTCAATGGGCTCGACTTCGATGGGGTGGGAGTAGCCTAAGTTAAGGGTGAGCCCCTTACCGGACTTAGCAGCGCGATAACCAACGCCGATAATGTCTAAGGATACTTTATAACCCTGGGTTACGCCGACAACCATATTATTAATGAGAGTGCGAGCCAAACCGTGCTGGGCTTTGGTATCGCTCTCGTCATCGGGACGGACGACCAATACATGGTCTCCTTCCACCCGGACTTCCAATTTATCGCTAATGGCCTGAGTGAGCTCGCCTTTGGGTCCTTTTACGCGAACCTGTCCGGGCTCAACATGCACTTCTACACCCTTGGGAAGCACTATGGGTGTTTTGCCAATTCTGGACATGACTATTCCTCCTGCAGTACTTGTCTTGGCACTGCCGCGCAGTAATTACCTACCAAACGTAGGCGAGAACTTCACCGCCGACTCCAAGTTTACGAGCCTGCTTACCAGTAATGACGCCCTTAGGAGTAGACATAACTACAGTACCTAAACCGCCATAAATACGGGGGATTTCGTTAGCTCCGACATACACCCTCAAACCAGGACGGCTGATACGCTTAATGCCGTTGATAACAGCCTCATTTTCGGGGCCGTACTTCAATTTGATGTGGATCACGCCCTGTACGCCAGTAGAAGCGACTTGATAACTAGCGATGTAACCTTCACGCAAAAGGACTTTGGCGATCTGCTCTTTGAGCTTGGAAGCCGGAATGTCCACCTGCTCGTGAACGGCTGTATTAGCGTTCCGAATACGTGTGAGCATATCGGCAATGGGATCAGTGGTGGGCATTTCTTTTCCTCCCTGTATATAAAGCCGAATCCGGCAATCCCTCCGGAGACGGCGCGCTATTTAATAAGCGCAACGAAAAAATCTTACCAACTGGACTTGGTGACGCCGGGGATCTGGCCCAAGTGGGCACGCTCTCTGAAGCAAATGCGGCAAAGTCCGAATTTACGGAAGTAAGCGCGAGGACGACCGCAAAGTTTGCAGCGATTGACAGCGCGAACTTTGAACTTGGGTGTTCTGGCGGCTTTTACTTCTTGTGCTGTGGTAGCCATTAAACTTCCTCCAAAAAATTACTGACGGAACGGGCAACCGAGGGCGCGCAATAAAGCAAATCCCTCTTTGTCGGTCTGAGCTGTGGTAACAACGCAGATATCCATACCGCGAACTTTGTCGACCTTATCATAATCAATTTCGGGGAAAATGATCTGTTCTTTAAGGCCGAATGTATAGTTGCCGCGACCATCGAAAGACTTGGGAGAGATACCCTGGAAGTCTCTAATACGAGGGAGGACTACATTGAAAACTTTCTCTAAGAAAGCCCACATAATGTCGCCGCGCAGAGTGACTTTACAGCCAATTTTGGCGCCTTCACGAAGTTTGAAGTTAGAGATAGATTTGCGAGCCTTGGTAATAACCGGAGCCTGACCAGTGATAGCGCGCATATCAGATACGGCACCTTCGAGAGACTTCGGATTAGCAATCGCCTCACCTACGCCCATATTCACAACGACTTTTACCAAGCGAGGAATGCGCATAGGGTTAGTATAGTTGAATTCTTTCTTAAGAGCAGGAACAATTTCTTCCTGATAGCTCTTCTTGAGCTTAATGTTGGCTACCGGGGGACGACCACCAGCAGCGAACTCTTCCTTCTTTTTCTTGGGAGCAGAAGGGGCTTTTCCTTGTTTGGCCACTTGAATTCTCCTCTTCCCGTGGATTTCCGACCCACGGCTACTAGACAATGTAAGCCAACCGACCTGAGCGCTCGCAGAGCGTCAAGTCAGCTGCCTGACATACTAAAACTGTTCTTTACATTTACGGCAAACGCGATGCTTGCACTTGTCAGCGCCGATTACTACGGCGGGGCGAGTGGGCTTACCGCATTTGGGGCATACCAACATAACATTGCTAATGTGGATAGGCAGAGCCTTCTCAACAATAGTGCCCTGGGGGAAACGCGGAGGACGAGCCTTCATGTGACGCTTTACAACGTTGACACCATCGACAGTCACTTTGTTGTCCTTGGGGTTCACTTCGAGAACCTTACCGCGCTTGTCGGCGTATTTGCCGCAAAGGACGACTACTTCGTCATCTTTCTTTACGTGAGCCATCATTAACTCCTTAAAAACTTACAATACCTCGGGCGCTAAGGACACAATCTTCATGAATTCGCGTTCGCGAAGTTCACGAGCCACCGGCCCAAAGATACGAGTGCCGCGGGGATTAAGATCATCTTTGATCACGACAGCCGCATTCTCGTCAAATCTAATATAGGAACCATCGGGACGACGGATGGGTTTCTTTACACGAACCACTACGGCTTTGACCACGTCGCCTTTCTTAATGGCTGCTCCAGGCTGTGCCTGCTTTACGGTTGCTACGATGATATCGCCAACACTTGCATAAGTAGTTGTAGAGCCACCGAGAACTCGGATACAGAGGAGCTCGCGTGCGCCGGAATTGTCAGCGACTCTGAGCCTGCTCTCCTGCTGGATCATTGTGTTACTCCTTTAATTCTCTGCACGGCGCAATCCCCATACCCGGGCGTTCCGCCGTATTAGCAAAAAAAAGTCAGAAAATACTAACGGGCTTTCTCGACGATTTCAACCAAACGCCAGCACTTCATCTTAGAATAGGGTCTGGTTTCCTGAATCTTTACGATATCGCCTTTGCCGCACTCGTTGTTCTCATCATGAGCATGGAATTTCTTGCTCTTGTGGATGAACTTCTTGTAAATAGGGTGCGCGAACTGACGGGTAACTTTTACTACGATGGTCTTATCGCCAGCGTTACTAACAACTTCGCCAATTCTTATTTTGCGAATTCCGCGTTCTTCGTTCATTACTTGCTCTCCTTAAGCTCGAGCTCACGGATAACGGTGTGAATTCTAGCAATCTGCTTTTTCACTTGACCAACCCGAGAGACATCCTGCAAATGACCCGTAGCCAATTGAAAGCGGAGGTTAAACAACTCTTGCTTGGCATCTACTAAACGTCCACGGAGAACAGCCAAACCCAGCTTCCTCAAGCCAGCGCGTTCTTCTTTCAGCTTCATAATTATTCACCACCCAATCTTTCACGGGTAACAAAGCGGGTTTTCATGGGGAGCTTGTGAGCAGCTAAACGCATAGCTTCACGAGCTACATCTTCAGGGACTCCCGCAACTTCAAACAATACTCTGCCGGTATGTACAACGGCTACCCAAAAATCAGGAGCACCTTTACCGGAGCCCATACGAGTTTCAGCGGGCTTCTTAGTTGCCGATTTATCAGGGAAAACTTTAATCCAGACTTTACCACCGCGTTTAATGAAACGCGTCATAGCGACACGAGCGGCCTCGATCTGCCTGTCGGTCACCCAACAAGGCTCAAGGCTCTGGATCCCATACTCACCAAAGGCCACGGTATTACCGCGCTGGGCCTTTCCTGTCATACGGCCACGGTGCGTCTTACGATACTTAACCCTCTTGGGGCTTAACATAATCCTATCCTCCACGCGATCGTAACTGCAAAATGCTGGACTAGTATAGAACATAGACCCAACTTTTGCAAGTTACGTGCGAAAAAAACTTAGCGTCTTGTTGTAAACAGTTTGTTAGCGCTTAGACAAAATGTCGCCACGATAGATCCAAACTTTTACACCAATCACACCGTAAGTGGTGTTAGCTTCTTTAATAGAGTAATCTACATCAGCTCTCAAGGTGTGCAGAGGCACTTTACCGTTGAAAGTACGCTCGGTACGGGCAATTTCGCTTCCACCCAAACGACCAGAAACCTGAATGCGGATACCCTTAGCTCCAGCCTTCATAACACGCTGAGCAGCCTGCTTCATAGCGCGGCGGAAGGTAACACGCTTTACCAAAGCGTCAGCAATATTCTCGGCAACCAAAGAAGCCTCAAGTTCGTGCTGATTGATTTCCTGAATAGAAATCTTTACAGACTTGGAAGTCATCTTCTCAAGACGGCCGCGAAGATCATCGATACCGGCGCCTTTTTTACCAATCACCAAACCGGGCTTAGCAGTATTAACGATAACGTGTACTTTACTAGCACGCTCAATCTCTACCTTAGTTACGCCGGCGTTCTTATGGAACTTGGTGATGAAGTCGCGGATGCGCATATCTTCGCGCAGCCAATTGGCATATTCTTTCTGACTGTACCAACGAGAGTCCCAGCCTCTAATGATGCCGACACGCAAACCATTGGGATGAATTTTCTGACCCATTAGTGTACATTCTCCTTCTCTTTAACAACGACGGTGATGTGGCTAGTTCTCTTGTGGAGCTGACTAGCACGACCGCGAGAGCGAGGGAGCCAACCTTTACCGGTAGGGCCTTCATCTACGAAAGCGCGATAAACAACAAGCTTGTCTACATCGAGACCGTGATTGTTTACAGCATTAGCCATAGCGGACTCTAAAACTTTAAGCATGGTGCCAGCAGCGCGTTTATTGGTAAAACGCAGCATATTAACAGCAGCCACGGCGGGTTTATTATAAATAGCCTGAGCGCAAAGGCGCAATTTGCGCGGGGTCATGTGGACATACTTAGCAACAGCTCTAACCGTTAATTCTTCGGTCTTGGCGGCTGCTTCTGAACCTTTAACTGCCATAATTCCTCCAAGAATTTCCTATAAGCCAGAATTACTTCTTAGCGACTTTGCTCTTCTTCTCAGCTTTGCCGCCGGCGTGACCGCGGAACAGTCTGGTGGGAGCGAACTCACCCAACTTGTGACCGACCATCTCTTCAGCAACGTAAACAGAGACGTGAGTACGACCATTATGAACGGCAATAGTATGACCGATCATGTCAGGGGTGATGGTGCTGGCACGAGACCAGGTTTTTACCAAATTTTTCTGGTTACTGGCGTTGAGTTTTTCAATCTTCTTCTGAAGATGTTCGGCCACAAATGGGCCTTTTTTCACTGAACGTGACATCTAAATCCTCCATAAATGAGGTACGGGCCTATGCAAGGCCAAGTACCTAGCTGACCTTACTAGCAGCCGCGACGTCTCACAATCATCTTGTCGCCAGGCTGTTTTCTGCGGGTCTTCAAACCGTAAGTGGGCTTACCCCAAGGAGTCGTGCTGGGACGACCAGGAGTAGACCTAGCTTCACCACCGCCATGGGGATGGTCACACGGGTTGGTAGCCACACCGCGGATATGGGGTCTCTTACCCATCCAGCGAGAGCGACCGGCTTTACCGATAATCATATTTTCATGGTCAACATTGCCCACCTGGCCAACGGTAGCGCGGCAGGTGATAGGCACTTTGCGTACTTCAGAAGAAGGCAGACGCAAGAGAGCGAAACGGCCCTCTTTAGCCATCAACTGAGCAGAGGAACCGGCAGAGCGGGCCATCTGAGCACCGCGACCGGGTTTTAATTCGACGTTATGTACAATAGTACCAATAGGCATGCTCTGAAGCATCATGGCATTGCCGATTTTAATATCTTGAGCGTCGCCGGAGATAACCTTGTCGCCGACTTTCATATTATTGGCGGCTAAGATATAACGCTTCTCACCATCAACATAGTTGAGGAGGGCGATATGAGCAGAACGGTTAGGATCATACTCGATAGTAGCTACGCGAGCGGGGATATTGTCTTTGTCACGACGCCAGTCAATGATACGATACTGACGCTTGTGACCGCCACCGCGATGACGAGCGGTAACGCGGCCCTGAGCATTGCGGCCAGCAGTCACCTTGCGAGGAGCAAGTAAAGACTCCTCAGGTTTGCATTTGCTTAAATTGCTGTTGTCCATCACCGACATAAAACGGCGACCGTTAGTAGTCGGCTTATAAAGTCTGGTTGGCACTTAAGTTCTCCTTCCGCGGGTATACGCTAGCTTCCAAAGCCACAAAGTTTGGCAGCCATTTGCACCCGCAACTGAGGTTTCACAAAAAAAAATCGCTCCCCTCACCCTTATGGGTGTAGGGAGAAACCTCATAGCCATGCTTGGCAATTTAAGCATAAAAATAGCAATTTTTCAAGAGCATACATGACTGATATAGACATTTTTTAAAATTTTTCCGCTTTTTTACGCAATTATGTCCTTATGTTTACATTTTAAACAAAAAAAAAGACAGACCGGAGACTAATCCGATCCATCTTCTTCATTCCATTAGATCGAGAAATTAATTCTCAAACAAAGGAGCGCCAGCTACTTCAATCTTATCGCCAGCTTTAATGGAGACATAAGCCTTCTTATAATCAGGGCGCTTGCCGTAAACGCGACCGCGTCTCTTAACTTTGCCTCTCATGCGAACGGTCGTCACCTTAGTGACGGTAACGTTGAACATAGACTCTACGGCGTTACGGATATCAAACTTGTTGGCTTTAAGGTCTACCAAGAAGGTATACTTATTGTCAGCATGCTGTTCCATGCTCTTCTCAGTGATAAGAGGACGAAGGAGCACGTCGTGAGTGCTGTAGCGGAGATTGTGTACGCTGCTGGTAATCTTCTGAGTAGCCATTATGCTAAGCCCTCCTCGATAGCTTTCAAGGCGTCGCTGGTAGCAACAAGCCTAGGATAATCGATAACATCCAGCAAGTTTAAGTTGCGGGCCTCAACCACGCGAACATTAGGGATGTTAGCAGCGGACTTTAAGGTTTTCTCATCAGCATCTTTAAGAACAACCAAAACACGGCCTTCGGTAGGCTGGACTTTGATAGCATCCAAAACGGCAATAAATGCCTTAGTTTTGTACTCTTCAATCTTAAGAGCATCGAGAGCGGTCAACACGGACTCGTTCACGCGCTGGGAGAGAGCGCTACGCAAAGCTAAACGACGCATTTTGCGAGGAATAGCCTGGGTATAGCTGCGAACGACGGGACCAAAGGTGATAGCACCACCACGCATCAAAGGAGAACGTCTGGAACCCTGACGGGCCATACCAGTACCCTTCTGACGGAAAGGTTTTCTTCCTCCGCCGGAAACTTCTCCGCGGGTTTTGGTTTTAGCGTTTCCCTGACGCTGATTAGCGCGCAAAGAAACCATAACCTGGTGAATAAGTGCCTCGTTGTAGGGCACGGCGAAGACTTCTTGGTTGAGCTCCAGCTCCCCAACAGTCTCGCCCTTCATGTTATAAAGGGATACCTTAGGCATCGTAATTTCCTGAGCCTTTCCTGAAACTGTTTATTACTTCTTGACAGAAGTCCGAATAGTGACCAAGCCTTGGTTCGGACCGGGGACTGAGCCTTTTACTAACAATACGTTACGCTCTAAATCTACGCGAACAACAGTAAGTCCCTGAGTTGTTACGCGGACATCACCCATATGACCAGGTTTTCTGGTACCGGGGAATACACGAGCAGCATCAGTAGCGCCGCTGGAAGCGGGCACGCGGTGAGACATGGAACCGTGGGAGTTACCGCCGCCACCGAAATTATGTCTCTTCATACCGCCTTGGAAACCCTTACCTTTGGAGGTTCCCATAACATCTACTTTATCGCCAGCCTGGAAGACGTCAACTTTAATTTCCTGACCAACCTCGTAAGAAGCGGAATCATCTAAACGGAATTCTCTTAAATAACGCTTATTGGCTACACCGTGCTTCTTGAAATGACCGGCACGGGGCTTGTTAACTAATTTATCACGGATCTCACCGAAACCAACCTGAATGGCTTCGTAACCGTCGTTCTCTTTGGTGCGCTTTTGGACTACGACACAGGGACCGGCCTCAATAACGGTGACGGGAACGATCACGCCTTTCTCGTCGTAAACCTGAGTCATACCAACTTTTTTGCCTAAAATGGCTCTCATTGTTATTCCTCTATTTTCTTGCTCGCTCTCAAGCGAGGTGGGATGCAGCTTGCGGACAATCGACCTCGTCCTTACCCAGCGGCTGCAAGACAACATAATTCACAGTTGCCTTGGCTGGCTAATTAGCTTCTAATTTCGATATCGACGCCAGCGGGAAGGTCAACCTTCATAAGCTGTTCGATAGTCTTCTGAGACTGATCGAAATAGATGTCGATTAAACGCTTGTGGGTACGGATCTCAAAGTGCTCACGGGACTTCTTATCGACGAAGGGAGAACGGTTTACGCACCATACATTCTTCTCGGTAGGAAGGGGCACGGGACCGGAAATGTGAGCGCCGGTTTGACGGGCGATCTGCACAATCTTTTCGGCCGAATCATCTAAAAGCGCGTAATCAAAGGCTTTAAGACGAATACGGATCCTCTGTTTGGACATTTTTCCTCCTAATGGACAGGTCACAATTTATCATCCGGCCCCCGACTGCTAAGCCGAAAACCGGATGACAAACTAAATAGTGACCTATTTACAAAAAACCTACTCGATGATCTCGGTTACGACACCAGCACCAACGGTTCTGCCGCCTTCGCGGATAGCGAAGCGGAGGTTCTTCTCAATGGCGATGGGCTGAATGAGCTCAACGGTCATATCAATGTGGTCACCGGGCATTACCATCTCTACGCCTTCGGGCAAGTTAATGGTACCGGTTACGTCAGTCGTACGGAAGTAGAACTGAGGACGATAGCCGGGGAAGAAGGGCTTGTGACGGCCGCCTTCTTCTTTCTTAAGAACCATAACGCGGGCCACAAACTTGGTGTGGGGCTTAATGGAACCGGGCTTAGCCAATACCATACCGCGAACGATATCTTTACGATCTACGCCACGGAGCAATACGCCGACGTTGTCACCGGCCATACCTTCATCGAGGATTTTGTGGAACATCTCGACACCGGTAACGACGACTTTACGGGTCTCTTCATGAACACCGACGATCTCAACTTCGTCACCGGTGTGAATCTTACCACGCTCTACACGGCCAGTAGCAACGGTGCCGCGACCGGTAATGGTGAAGACATCTTCGACGGGGAGCAAGAAGGGCTGGTCAACGGGACGCTGAGGCTCGGGAATCCAAGTATCGACGGCGTCGAGAAGTTTCCAGATAGCTCCGCACCACTTGCACTCTCTGCTAGCACAACCGCACTCCAAAGCTTTGAGGGCGGAACCAGTGATAATGGGAGTATTCTCGCCATCAAAACTGTAGTCAGAAAGGAGATCGCGAAGTTCCATCTCGACCAATTCGATCAACTCGGGGTCGTCTACCATATCGCACTTGTTCAAGAATACGACCAAGGCGGGTACGTTTACCTGACGGGCGAGGAGGATGTGCTCACGGGTCTGAGGCATAGGACCATCGGTAGCGGCTACAACCAGAATAGCACCGTCCATCTGAGCAGCACCGGTAATCATGTTCTTGATATAGTCGGCGTGTCCGGGGCAGTCTACGTGAGCGTAGTGACGCTTCTCGGTCTCGTACTCTACGTGGCAGATAGCGATCGTGATACCACGGGCCTTCTCTTCAGGGGCGCCGTCGATTTCGTCTACGGGCTTAAACTCAGCTTGGCCAGCCTTAGCGAGAACCGTCAAGATAGCGGCGGTGAGAGTAGTTTTACCATGGTCTACGTGTCCGATAGTACCTACGTTTACGTGAGGCTTACTACGAACAAAATGTTCCTTGCCCATTATTATTCCTCCATTCCGAGAGAGCAGACTGGCTATCCCGGAGTTTGCTATTTTGTAGTAAAAAAACTATATATCAGCTGACAAAAAAGCAGCTGTATCGCGTTGAGCTTCACCATTACGGCGTTTAAGCTCTTACACAAAAAGAATACACCCTTCGGGGATTTTACTCTAAACGGATCGTCTTGTAAAGTATCCTGGAAAGATTTATTCCCATTTATTTTTGAAGCAGGCAGAGAACTCCTGACTGCTCTGCCTTTTACATTATCCTACCGGTTATACGGTTAATAATCTGATCTTGAATATTCTTGGGTACTTCAGCATAGAAACCAAATTCCATAGAAGCAGTACCACGCCCCTGAGAAATATTGCGCAATGTAGTGGTATAACCAAACATTTCCGCCAAGGGAGCTTGAGCCTTAACAATTTGAATATTGTTAGAATCGACATCCAAACTTTCAATTTTACCGCGACGCCCGTTGATATCTCCAATAACATCACCGAGATAACTATCAGGAACTTCGATTTCAACCTTCATAATAGGTTCTTTAATATAGCACTCATTTTTGCTCAGAGCTTCACGGAAAGCCATGGAACCAGCCACTTTAAAGGCCATCTCTGAAGAGTCCACTTCATGATAGGAGCCATCGAAGAGGACGACTTTAACATCGACCACAGGAAAACCAGCCAAAACGCCACACTGAGCGGCCTCACGACAACCTTGCTCAACAGCTTTAAAATATTCCTTAGGCACTGTACCGCCGACGACCTTGCTCTCGAACTGAAAACCGCTGCCAGGCTCCAAAGGAGAGACTTCCACCCAAACGTGACCGAATTGACCGCGACCACCAGTCTGACGCACAAATCTACCTTCAGCTTTGACAGTTTTGCGCACAGCTTCTTTGTAAGCCACTTGAGGACGTCCCACATTAGCGTCGACTTGGAATTCACGCAGCAATCTGTCTACAATAATATCTAAGTGTAATTCACCCATACCGGCGATCATAGTCTGTCCAGTATCAGGGTTGGTACTAGTTCTGAAAGTAGGATCTTCATCGGACAATTTGCCCAAAGCGACGCCCATACGATCCTGATCAGCCTTAGATTTAGGCTCAATAGCTACAGAAATAACTGGATCGGGGAAAGTAATATTCTCTAACTTAATAGGGGCTTTCTCATCACAAAGCGTATCACCGGTAGTGGAAATCTTCAAACCCAACACACCGCCAAGCTCGCCAGCATGAAGCTCCATAACATCTTCGCGATGATCGGCATGCATACGAACTAAACGTCCAATACGTTCACGTTTACCCTTAATGGAATTAAGTACGGCACTGCCCACACTCAATATACCGGAGTAAACACGTACAAAGGCCAATTTCCCTACAAAAGGATCAGTAGCTATTTTAAAGACTAAAGCGGCCAGGGGCTCTTCGACCAAACCCTTGCGCACAACTTCTTCATCGGTATTGGCATCAATAGCGTGAATTTCGGGAATTTCCAAAGGAGAAGGTAAAAACTCTACAATAGCATCCAAAAGGAATTGCACGCCTTTATTTTTGAAAGACGATCCACAAAAAACAGGAACAACCTCGTTCTTAATACAACGGGCACGCAAACCGCGACGAATCTCCTCCTCAGTCAACTCTTCGCCCATAAGGAATTTTTCAGTCAGTTCCTCTTCACCCTCAGCAGCTTCAGAAACCATCTTTTCACGATACTCTTTAGCTTGCTCAAGCATATCGGCCGGGATATCGGTATCTTCGAAAACCTGCCCCAATTCGTCTTGATAGATACGAGCTTTCATGGTAATGAGATCGATCATACCGATAAAATCACTCTCAGCACCGATAGGCAACTGACAAGGTACGGCGTTAGCTCCAAAACGCTCGACCATCTTATCCACGACATTTAAGAAGTTAGCTCCGGTACGATCCATCTTATTTACATAAGCGATACGAGGCACTTTATAGCGGTCAGCCTGACGCCAAACAGTTTCAGACTGAGGCTGTACACCACCAACAGCACAAAAAACTGCTACCATACCATCCAAAACACGCAGAGAACGCTCCACCTCTACAGTAAAATCGACGTGTCCAGGAGTATCAATAACATTAATTATATGATCACGCCATCTGGCTGTAGTTACAGCAGAAGTAATGGTAATGCCGCGTTCTTTTTCCTGGATCATCCAGTCCATAGTGGCTGAACCGGCGTCAACATCTCCAATTCTGTGGGTACGGCCGGTATAGAAAAGGATTCTTTCAGTAGTAGTAGTCTTACCGGCATCAATATGCGCAGCAATACCTATATTGCGCACTTTAGCGAGATTTATATCTTCTTTAGTAGTCACACACGTATTCCTGACTATCTCGTTAGCGAGATTAGTTGTTCCATCTGTTGTTTCTGATGAGCTAACGTTTACGCTCATAAATTATGTCTGCCCCAATTCTTTTTAAGATCAAGTAAAAAGAGCACGGCCTTTCAAGAACCGCTGAAGTCTTCCCCCACTTTATTACTATCAATAGTGCTAAGTTTCTAAAATCAGACAGCCAGCCATTTTTCAATTTCTATAAATTGACTTAGACGGCGCTTCATATGAGAGAGAAAAAAAATACGAAAAAAGTACTACTCGATATTCTCAAAAAAAGCGCTATACCGATTATCGAGAGGTACAAGCGCCATTCCTACAATATTCATCTCTGCGATCGCAATTTTACCATTTCGACCGTTCAACTCGCACCTGCAATTCTTCATCTTATTCTTATCGAAAAAAAAGTCCAAGAATCGGGCTTGACGCTATTACGCTAACCGACAAATAAAAAGCGGCATGCATTCCGTGCGTCTGCGGCATTATACAAAATTTCCCCTTGGCTTGTATGCTACCCAATTATCCCAACCGACTATTCAAAAAGATGCTAGGTAACACAACTTACAAAACCTAGGAAGGGCGGAACCTTCCGAGCACTCGGCAGATTCCGCCCCACTTAATAAAGGACTAAAGCCTAATAGAGAAATTACCAGCGATAGTGAGCGAAAGCCTTGTTGGCTTCAGCCATACGATGGGTTTCTTCCTTCTTCTTAACGGCCTTGCCGATGCCCTTGGAAGTGTCGATTAACTCATCAGCCAATCTCTCACGCATAGTATGACCGGCTCTGGTTCTGGCACTGGCGAGAATCCAGCGCATACCCAAACTGACGCGACGCTCTTCACGAACTTCGACAGGAACCTGATAAGTAGCACCACCTACACGACGAGGACGAACCTCTACGGTAGGCATAGCATTTTCCATAGCCTCAGCGAAAACGCTCATAGAATCTTTACCGGTCTTCTGGGCAACGATCTCCAAAGCGCCGTAAACGATCTTCTCGGCTACGCTCTTTTTACCGCGTTGCATAACGCGGTTGATGAACTTGGTCAATCTTTCATCATGGTACACCGGATCGGGAATAGTGATCCTTTTAGGTGCGCGGCGATTTCTAGACATTATTTGTCTCCTCCGTCTACTGCACTCCGCTCTAGCCTTGGCATAGGCTGGACTGCAGGACAACAATTAAGCTTTGCTAAGCTACATATTTGGCAAATTCTCTTCTGCTTCTTAACTCAAAAAAAACAGAGAACTTGCTTACATTACTTCTTCTTGGCATCCTTAGGACGCTTGGCGCCATACTTGGAACGCCCCTGACGACGGTTAGCCACGCCGCCGGCATCCAAAGTACCACGAACGATGTGATAACGCACACCGGGAAGGTCTTTTACACGTCCGCCTCTGATAAGGACAACGGAGTGCTCCTGAAGGTTATGACCAATACCGGGAATATAAGCAGTAACCTCGATACCGTTGGTCAAACGCACACGGGCAACCTTACGCATAGCTGAGTTAGGTTTTTTAGGGCTGACGGTCTTAACCTGAGTACAAACACCCTGCTTTTGGGGGCTTCCACCGGTGTCAATTCTCTTCATAAGTAAAGAGTTGTTGGAGAAGTGCAATGCGGGGGCCTTGCTCTTGTAAGCAGGTTTCTTACGACCGTAACGCACCAACTGGTTAATAGTGGGCATGAATTACTCCTCAAACTTTTGCCGACTTTAGCTGTCTCAACCTCTTTATCAGTTTGGCCTATCCGACCAAAACACGGGAGACAAGCCTTCTATCAGTCGGTAAATAACAAAAAGTTAGAAAATTTCTGAGCCTATCACCCAGAAAAGCTATAGAAGTTTAGCATTTGTCAAGAGAAAAGTCAACGAAAACAAACTTTATAAGTCCATTTTTTAATTATCATTTTTCTCATACTCGCAAAAACGATAACCCAACCCGCGTTCATTAAAAATATAGCGCGGATTGGCGGGATCAGGCTCAATTTTTTTACGCAAATAATTTACATACAAACGCAATAGTTGCGTATCATCTCGATATTCCGGCCCCCACACCCTGGAAAGCAAGTTTTCATGACTAAGTAATTTGCCGGGATGATTAACAAAATGATGGAGAAGTTTGTACTCGGTAGGACGCAAATGGATTTCCTGACCGTCAACTTCTGCCAAACGGCGATCGAAGTCGACCGTTAAGCGCGAATCAATTACCACTCTATTTCTGGCCAAAGGAGCCGGAGCATCCAAACGACGTAATACGGCTTTTATGCGACTAACCAATTCGCGATGACCGAAAGGCTTGCCAATATAATCATCAGCTCCCAACTCCAAGCCGCGCACTCTGGCGTCTTCGTTATCCTGAACTGTCAGCATAATACAGGGGATACCCAAAGAGCGACGCACATCTTCCAAAACATCGAAACCGGACATATCCGGCAAATTAACATCCAACAAAACCAAATCCGGCAATTCGTCGCGAATACGCCTAGTACCCTCGGCTCCGGTAGTGGCCCCAGAGACAACAAAACCGGCGCTTTCCAAAGTGGTTCTGATTAAATCCAGTACATGAGGATCATCCTCTACGGCTACAATACGCCTTCCTTTATAAGACGGTGTCGGAGTCATCATGTTTTTTACCCTCCTTGCAAGGCAAACTGAAGTAGAAACAGGCTCCGCCGCCGGAACCGTGGTTCACGCCAATAGTACCGCCGTGAGCATCTATAATAGCTTTAGAAATAAATAACCCCAAGCCACTGCCGCGCACCTTCCTTTTCATCTCCTGACCACGCTCAAAAAGACCAAAGATCCTTTTAGCATCCTCGTCGCTAACACCAGGTCCCTGATCGGCAACAGACACGACCACACTATCCAGTTGTTTTTTTATTTTTATAATAACCTTTCCTTCCGTGCTGTATTTAATGGCATTTTCCACCAAGTTGGTCATAACTTGCTCTAAGCGAGAAATATCGCCCCAAACGGCAGGAATTTTTCCCTCAGATTCTTTGCTTATAGTAATATTTTTAACGGCAGCCATGGCGCTTAAACGACGGATAGTACGGTCGGCCATGCTATCCAAATCAACCATATCGCAACTTAAGCAAATACCGCCGGCTTGAATTGAAGCGGCCTCCAACATTTGCTTAACCATTTTTTGCAAACGTTCACTTTCTTCAAAAATCACTTGCGCTTTTTGCTGAATCATTTCGCGTGGCATATCGATTTCCGGATCACTCATTAAACCAGCAAACCCTTTAATTACAGCAATAGGCGTTTGCAACTCGTGAGACATGGCTGAAAGAAAAACCTTACCCAAACGCTCAGTTTCCTTGCGCTTACTTATATCGCGCAGTGTCATTACCCAACCGTTGGGAATACCAGAAGCATCTCTTACAGTTAAGCCTATGACTTCGACATCAATTTTTTGTCCGTCACGATCAGTCAGAACCGCTTCAATAGGCTCTGCGCTAATAGCTAAATTTATCGGACTAGGCTGATTATAAAGTGCTAAACCGTAACCACCCTTATTGGGAGTATAAGTTCCGCTGCCTGCATCTATTGAGCCTATGGGTAAAATTTTATAGACAGGTTGCCCCACCGCTTCACTGACTTTCCAACCGCTAAGAGCTTCTAAAGCTGGATTGATGCCGACCAGTTTGCCCTCTCTATCTACTATAGCAACTCCGTCTTTAGAGCGATTGAGCATAGTATCAAGCCAACTGCGCTCACGCATAAGGCTATAAATTAAATTGGCATGACGAATACTTACTTCCAAGCGATCCAACATAAGGTTATACATTTGCGGATAGCGATGTAAGAAAGTTGGCAAATCTTGAGAATGGAGAAGAATAAATAGACCAACAGCTTCTTCGGCTGACATAACCGGCATAATCAAAGCATAAGATTTACCCATACCTAAACGTGCCGCTTCGCCTTCTAAACTGCGCTGTAACTTTCTATTTCTGTATAGAGAGTCGCCTCCCAAATTATCCCAAGGGGAGCGCTGCATCCTTTGCGCCGCTTCAGTAGCTAAGGTACTAAAACGTTCACCAGGGTATTTTTCTAAGCCATAACTGTAAGTATGAAATTGCACATTTCCTTCAACTCCGTTCCATACTACCAAAACGCTAGATTTGCCTCCGGAAGCCTCCGTTAGGCGGCGCAACATTACAAACAGCTCAGATTCAGAATAGGATTTTTCTTTTTCGTCATTATTGTTTTGCGGAACTACCACACCAGCAAGGTCGCGTTCTTCGGTTAATAGGCTCATTTATATCTTAGCTCCAATATTCAATACCATAGAATAAGAATAAGCTACATTGTACTAGCCTTAGCATTTCGTGCAACCATTATTTTATAAGATACCCAGCCATTCATCCCACGGTCTAAAGACCGTGGGATGAATGGCGTCAACTTTGGACGAAATGCAGCCTTGCTGTAATATAATATTCCGGTAACACACATGGTACTATTCTAAATCTATAGAAAGGAGAAATCATATGTATCTTACTGTAAAGCAACAGATAAAACATCTGTCTAAGGAAGACTATAAATCTATTAAAAAACTATGTCATGTGGCTAAAAATCTTACAAATGAAGCCATATATAATATCCGCCAGTATTACTTTACAGAAGGTGCATTTCTTAAGTATGAAAAGAACTATATTCTTTTAAAGAGCAGTCCTAACTATAAAGCTTTAAATTCCAACATGGCACAGCAAATACTTAAGGAAGTAGACGGCTCTTTTAAATCGTTCTTTAGTTTGCTAAAACTAGCTAAGCAGGGTAAATATGCTTTTCAGGATTGTAAGTTGCCACACTATCTTCCCAAAGACGGATATACAACATTAATCATTGGATTTGTAAGACTAAATGGCAATAAACTGATTCTGCCGTTTTCAAACAGTTTTAAGAAAACACATAAACCTGTTGAGATTGTCATGCCTCCAATACTACTTGATAAAGAAGTAAAAGAAATTCGGATTATTCCTAAGGCAAATGCTAGGTTCTTTGAAATTCAATATATCTACAAAGCGGAATGTATTCAAAGAAATCTTAATAAAAACCGTGCACTAGCTCTCGACTTTGGAATAAACAATCTTGTAACTGCTGTATCAAATGATGGAAGCTCTTTCATTATTGATGGAAGAAGACTAAAATCTATCAACCAATGGTTCAACAAAAAGAATGCACACTTGCAATCAATTAAGGATAAACAAGGCTTTGGTAAAAAGACTACCAATAAACAAAAAGCGATAGCTCGCGATCGTAACAATAAAGTGAACGATTATATGAACAAGACTGCTCGTAAAGTGATTGACTACTGTATTATCAATGATATAGGCACTCTTATCGTAGGTTACAATGAAACTTTTCAAAAAAGTTCTAATATTGGTAAACGGAATAATCAAAACTTTGTAAATATTCCTTATGGTAAATTACGTGCCAAACTTGAATATCTTTGTGAACTCAATGGTATCACATTTGTAAAGCAAGAAGAGTCCTATACATCAAAAGCAAGTTTTTGGGATATGGATACGATACCGGTCTATAATAGCGATAATCCAGAAGAATATCAGTTTAGCGGTAACAGAATATATCGTGGGCTTTACAAAATGGCAAACGGAAAGACATTTAATGCTGATGTAAATGGTGCATTAAATATTATGCGTAAAAGTAGCGTTGTGGATATGAATATCCTATACGGTAGGGGCGAAGTGGACACGCCCGTAAGAATAAGGGTTGCCTAGCAATAGGTGGAAACTTAAATATCAAACTTCTTAAATAGGAGCGTTAGCTCCTTAGAAGCCCATCACCTTTAGG